>NZ_PJIZ01000059.1 GCF_021596505.1 Nostoc sp. CMAA1605
TACGCAGTTTAAAGCGACGTAATCCAGGCTCAAAACGAAATACACTGCTTTGGTCTACCCTAATTAAAGATTGATCATTAAAAAATAATTGGGCTTCTGAACTGGCTCCGGTTTTAACTGCATCTTTAGGAACGATGACATCCTTAAGTTCTGCACGTCGGTGAGTTTGATTGTGCAGGATGAGTTCAACAATTTTAATAACTTTATAAACTTCTGCGCGAGTCAGTGGTTTATCTGTTTGGGCTAAACCTGGGTTTATCCAACTGTAGGTGAGTAATGCACTGAGAATTAATGTTTGATGTAATGACCAATTTCGCCACTTCATCTTCTTTTACCTTGAATGCTTGTTAAATATACTGATGCTGACTATAGTTTAGACTACATAGATTTTCACAAACTTTCCTCAATCTTTATATTACGTTTAATTAAATTGGGAAATTGGGGGCAGAACTAATACCAATTCGCAATTCGCA
The DNA here is from genome assembly GCF_021596505.1 of Nostoc sp. CMAA1605. GTDB lineage: Bacteria > Cyanobacteriota > Cyanobacteriia > Cyanobacteriales > Nostocaceae > Trichormus. The sequence goes on from NZ_PJIZ01000059.1 coordinate 474, forward strand.
ATTCGCAATTCGCAATTCGCAATGAACTAACGTCCCGCTACGCTAACGCAATGGGCTAAAGCCCCGCTCCGCTAACGCAATGGACTTCTCTCCGAGACGCTAACGCAATTGATAAATCCTGACTCGACAAAGGTTTCTGGGTTTGGATCTATATCAGAATTTTAGTGAATTGGTATAACGACTATTGACTACCTAAATAAAAACCCCTGGGTGTTCCAGGGGTCAGGGTTTCGCTGAGATAAGTAATGGTTACTACAATTTGTCTAGAAGTAATTCCTGATTCAGCCGCAAAAATTTTCCGTCATTTTTCGATTTCACAGCAACCCCATAGTTCTACACCCCTTTCAATAAAAGCTGCACAGCTTTTTCGATATCTGTTTCTTTCATCAAAGATTCTCCTACGATGACTGTATTAGCACCTGCTTGCTTTACGAGTGATAAGTCAGCGTGTGTGTATAGTCCCGATTCTACGACTACGATGATACCTAAGTCTTGTAATTGCGATCGCCTTTGGGCAAGTATGTTTTGAGTTGTACTCAAATCAATGGAGAAGTCTGCGAGGCTTTGGTTGTTAATACTGATGATGCGGACATCTTCTAGCTTCAGCACTCTATCTAGTTCTACTAAGGTATGTACTTCTACTACAGCATTCATTCCCAAATAGTGAATGATGCGTAAAAAGTCCTGTATTTCCCTATCTGTGAGGATGGAAGCCATTAGCAAGATTGCATCTGCACCGGCGGCGCGTGCTAAATAAATTTGGCAGGGATCAATGACAAATTCTTTACATAGTAAGGGTAATGCAATACGTTTACGAAGGATGCGTAAAATTTCAAAGCTGCCATGAAAAAAGGATCTGTCGGTAATTACGGAAATACAACCTGCACCACCTCTTTCATAGGCTTGGGCGATCGCGATAGGATCAAAGTCTGTACGGATGATTCCACGTCTGGGTGAAGCTTTTTGAATTTCTGCAATCAGGCTGGGTTTATGGAGATTTTGTTGTAAAGCAGTGCAGAAGTCTCGCACGGTTGGCGCAGCTGTTAACTGGCGTTGTAGTGAAGCTAAAGACATTTGTTGGTGTAGCTGAGATACTTCTTGCTTTTTCTGCCAAACAATCTCTCTGAGCATTGGTTGTAAACTGGTGATGTTAACGGCACTAACTGGGTACATTTTCCAAATTTAAAATAGCAGAACTCTGACGAACTAGGTTTGAAGTGTACAGAAGTTGAATCAAAAGTAAATAATAATCTTTTTACCCTTTACTTTTGATTTTTCTCCTTACCTCCTGTTGTTAAACATAGTGTTCTATATCCACTACCCTTTGATTTGGCATCCAGTTTGATTGCAGACGAAAAATTTCTTGATTCTCTGAAGTTTGGGTGGTTGCTTTTTTGTTTAAACAGTTGTTTTTCAGTAATCGGATATAAGTGCGATATGGCATATATTCCATAGGATTATAGCCGAAGAACCGTAGCAGTAAAACGCAAGCCCAGGAATACTTTCCAGCGATAATAGCTTTGATAATCTGTTCTATTTGTTCGTTATTTATTTTTTTGACATTCTGTGAATGACAACTGGTGTTTTGTTGATACATATTTTTCCCTGATGATGATTCAGTCTTGATTACAAGACTTTTTTAAAAGATGGTCAGATAAAGTGCTGTTAGAGGATGTTTGAAATTTATGGAATTGATGGTAGATGCTTATTCCCATTAATTGGGTGCTGCTTTTAGGTGAAGGATTATCTTGTTAGCTGAATACAACCTGTAGTTTGATGATGATTTTGGCTGACTTTTGATGATTGTAAGTAGATGGATAAAGAGCATTTTTCACGGTCAGCATTCCTGTCTATCATTGAGTGTAGTGTCTGGAGAGATATATAGAATATCCCCAAAGTTTAGATGAGAACGTGAATTTGCAAATCATAGGATGATTTGTTGTGGTATGTGGGAGGGCGTATGGAGTATTAACATACCTTACCGGAGGTGTTGCTTGAGAGCTTCCTGATTTGGCTTGTTTCCCTATCTCAACTCAAAAATTTTGACACTACAGCACAGTTGAATCAGCAAATTGCTGCAAATAGTTCTTAAAAATAGGAGTGGATTTCACTAGTTAGTATTTTTATCTGCTGAATAAATATCTATATAGCTAACCCGACTCCTAAAAATGAACCGTTTTGCAGAAGCAGCTTCTTTGCTAAGATTACTCAATCTTGTGCAGTAGATATATGATTATTATTTTGCTAGATATATCTTTTTTTTCGGTTTTGGATTACCGTTAATTTTTGTCTCTAATTGAAAGTAAATATGCGCGACAAGCAATTATACCATTATTTATCACAATAAAAAATCTTGTATTTTTAACATCAGTAAAAAAATATGGCTGAGATTGAATATCTTGAATATTTTGTTACTTTCATTTCCATCTATTTAGTAATTCATTACTATTTTTTTTAGGCTAAATTTTTCTCAAATTTAATAATGAATATTTTATGTATAGCAAAATACCTTTTGTCTTAATATTTTTTATTTCTTAAGGTAGATACCTCACTCTAACTCAGGTATATACTCTAAAAAATGTACTTCCATCGGCAGATGACTGGGTATATTCTTATGTAGTTTAATCCCTATGAAGAAGAAATTAACACTCTTTTGTATCTTCTAAAACTCATCTATGATTGATGAAATTGTCATTCTTTGTAATCTGTAAACACACAGAGGTTATTATCTTTATTATTTGAAATGATATGCTAAATTTATTTTCAGATTTGTTGATTGTCTCTTGAAAAGAGAGAAAGTAAAATTGATTAGCAAACAATATAATCAATAAATTTTAAATTTAAAAATAAAAATGATTTCACCATATATATTTCAAGTATTCATTAAACTTTGGTAAAGGTATTGACATTTTTGTCTCATCGAAATGGCAAAATTGACATAGATGTATTTCTAAGATAATTATTTTTCTTTGTTATCAAAACTTTAGTAGGTTTTAGTAACTTGTTACCGACCACAACTATTGGTGATGAAAAAATGATACAAGAGTCATCGATAATAATCCTTGTAATTGAAGATGAAACTGATACTCGCAATCTGTTTTTAAATATTTTAGAGTCGGAAGGTTTTGAAACAATTGGTGCTGAAAACGGTGCTGAGGGAATTAAGGAAGCACAAAAACATTTACCAGACCTCATTATTTGTGACATTATCATGCCGGACATGGACGGATATGATGTTTTAAACAATCTGCGTCAAGAACCTGTAACAGCAATTATTCCCTTTATTTTTCTGACTGGTAGTGATGATAAGGCAGCTATCCGTAAGGGAATGGAATTAGGTGCTGACGACTATATTACCAAACCCTCGACCATAGAAGAGTTACTAAGAGCGATCGCAGTTCGTTTAGAAAAGCAAGCTTTATTTAAATACTTGTATGCGGGTAAATCTCAACTAAATTCTGAGTCTCTGGTGCTTGAGCCTGAGTTTGTTTTCCCATCAATACCTCATCTCAAGGAAGTGTTTGATTATATAGAGGCTCATTATCATGAAGGAATTACGCTATCGGATGTAGCAGAAGCGGTTGGTTATTCAGCAGCTTATTTAACTAATCGTGTTGCGAAGGAAACAGGAGATACTGTCAACGGTTGGATTCTCCAGCGTCGCATGGCCGCAGCGCGTCCCCTACTCAAAAATACTGATAAGACGATTGAGCAGGTGGCTACAGCATTAGGTTATCAAAATGCCTGTCATTTTTCTCGTCAATTTCGCCAACATCATGGTTTACCCCCAAGGCGTGGAGAAAGCAGCAACAATCTTCTCAATATGAGAAAAAAGCTCAGTGGGGGAAGTGTTTACCTTTAGTCATTAGTCATTAGTCATTAGTCATTAGTCATTAGTCATTAGTCATTAGTCATTAGTCATTAGTCATTAGTCATTAGTCATTAGTCATTAGTCATTAGTCATTAGTCATTAGTCATTAGTCATTAGTCGTTTTTCTTTGGTGAAGCTTTGGAATAGTAATTGTATTCCTAAAGCAAGTAAACCAATGGCTACTATAGCAAATACCCCAGATCCCAAGGCGACGATACCCACTACTAGAGTACGAACGGCGGAGGTAATTTTGATGACTAGTTGGTTGTCGGAATGGACTGGTTTTTGTGCGAAGGTTGTAGCGATCGCAATCATGAGAGAATACGAGCCATATCCCATTACGCCAGAAATAATTGACCCTGTAAGACAGCGTAACGGACTAGCTGTAACTTGTGTGTTTGTATCTGTGGTTGGTGTCGTGTTTTGTTCTGTCATAGGTTAGTTATTAGTCAATAGTCAATAGTCATCAGTCAATAGTCAATAGTCAATAGTCAATAGTCAATAGTCAATAGTCAATAGTCAATAGTCAATAGTCAATAGTCAATAGTCATTACTCATTACTCATTACTCATTACTCATTACTCATTACTCATTACTCAGCACTCAAGCCACCTGAATTCCCTGTGCAATTGTGCGAGTCACGAATAATTCTAAATCTTCGTCGGGAATTGCTTCTCTAATTTGTAACTTAACTTGTTCTGCTTCTGTTTGAGATGCACAGATAGCAAAGACTGAAGGGCCAGAACCAGACATCATTGTTCCGATAACACCGGCTTGAGCTGCAAATAGTTCTCGTAGTTGTGTAACTTGGGGATAGGCGGGTAAGACTACACGCTCTAAATCATTGTGCAGTTGTTGAGATATTTCTGTGGCATTTTTATCTAAGATAGCTTTAACCATTGCACTGGAATGAACGGCGGCGGCTCGTGCTGCTAAGTCGTTGGTATCTTTGAGATAGCCACTACCATACTCTTGACGATAGGTTTTATATGCCCAAGCTGTGGATACTTCGAGACTACGATATTTAGCCAATACTATATATATATGATCTAAACTCGGCAGGGGTGAAAGTTTTTCTCCTCTTCCTGTGGCAATGACTGTCCCGCCTGCGATGCAAAATGGGATATCTGAGCCGAGTGTCGCGCCGAGTTCTTCAAGTTCTGATTGAGTTAGTCCCAAGTTCCAGAGTAAATCTATTCCAACTAGAACTGCTGCTGCATTGGTTGAACCTCCCGCCAAGCCGGCTGCTACTGGTATGTGCTTGTGGAGGGTGATATCGACTCCGCCGTATTTAGCGAAAGCTTCGGGAAATTTTTTCGCCATGAGTTCGGCGGCGCGATATACGAGATTACTTTTATCTGTTGGGACTTGGGGATGGTTGCAATGTACTTGAATCGTGTCACTGCTGATGGATTTTAGTTCAATTTTGTCGGCGAGGTCGATACTCTGCATAATCATGACTAACTCATGATAACCATCTGGTCTGTCGCCGATGATTTCTAAATACAAGTTGATTTTGGCGGGAGCAATTAAACTGTAACTACGCATGATCAATTCAAAATTCAAGAGTGGGGACTACTTTTGGGTTTCCCAGTCAACTGTCAACCGTCAACAAGTTGGCTAATTCTACCCATTGCTGTGTGCTGATGTCTTCAGCTCTGGCTTGGGGGTTTATATTTAATTGTTCCAGTAATTGGCTCAGGCGATCGCGGTCGATGACAGATTGCAGGTTATTCCTGAGCATTTTGCGTTTTGCACCAAAGCCCAACTTAAGTAAATTCTCTAATTTTTTGGGGTCGTTGGCGGGTGTTTCTATTTGTCGGGGACGTAACCTAACAACGGCGGAATCTACTTTTGGTGGTGGATAAAATGCGCTGGCGGGGACGTGACAAACTAACTCACACTCAGCTAGATATTGAACTCTCACTGACAATGCACCAAAGGTTTTTGAGCCGGCTTTAGCATATAATCTTTCCGCGACTTCCTTTTGAATTAGTAACACGATTGACTCAAAAGGTGTGGGGTTTGGATTGGCGATTGTACCTAAGAGTTTTTCAATAATTGGCCCGGTAATATTGTAGGGTATATTCGCCACAACTTTATTTTGATTTTGAAAGTTGGTAAATGCTGTTAAGTTGGTGGCTAAATCTAATGTGAGAAAGTCACCTTGCAGTAGGATAAAGTTGTCTTTACTCCCTAATTGTTTCACTAATAATTTACACAAATCGCGGTCAATTTCGACAGCTAATAAAGACTGTACTAAAGGTAGTAAACGGCGGGTGAGAATACCTGTACCGGGGCCGATTTCTAGGATACGGTCATTTGTACTACAATCAGCCGCCTTGACGATCGCATCCAAAACCTTATCACTTTTGAGCCAATGTTGAGCAAATAGCTTGCGCGGTCGAACCATTATTTTTCCTTGCTACATCTAAATCTTAGCATTTGACTAAAAAGCCATTTCTTACTTTTTGCTTACTTTGTTAGGGCAGTTTTTCGGGCTTTTTGTTGATTTTAGTATTGACATTAAGTATTTTATGTGATATGAAATTTGATGCGATCGCCTGAAATTAACGAGCAATGAGACTACCAAAATATCGTCCTCCTACCCATCCTGGGGAAATTTTAGTCAAAGATTTTTTAGAGCCTTTGGGAATATTACCAGATGAACTTGCTCAAATAATTGATATTCCCAATGTGCAGATAAATGAACAGCTTAGAATCACATCTAACACTGCATTAAAGTTAGCAGCACTATGGGGAAATAGTGCAGATTTTTGGGTGAACCTGCAAGCAAATTGGGAGCTATACCACAACAGTAAATTTAATAATCTTGAGAATGAGCAACCTTAGTGACGGTAATTAATAAAGCTGGTTCTTGGATGTGATAAACAATTCGATACTCATTGATAACAACTAAATATAAATTTTCCCCAACCGCCAAATTTCTCGCTCCTTCTGGAATTGGGTTAAATGCTAACTCTTCTAATTTTTTCATCACCTGTTGTTGCACTTGAGAATTGAGTCTCTGAATCTGCTGCACAACTGTCGATAAAACTTGTACTTGATAGCTCACTATCCTAATTGCCTTTTCAGGTCTTCAAAAGATATGGTGTTGACTGATGCTGACTCTAAAGCTGCGTGAGCATCCTGTATATCGATTTTGTCACGCTTGGCTGCAATCAACTGCTGCAAATGTTCCATTGAATTTATTTCAATTCCTGGTTCTTCTCTGAGCTTGCGAGTTAACGCATAGAAAGCTTCATTATCGTCCCGATGTTCTAAAACATAAGCTCTTAACTCTTGCTTCGTCATCGCTGCAAAATTTGGCTTGGTCATAAATACCTCACACTACCATTAGGGAGTATTTCTAATTGAGTTTCATCTCCAGCTAGGATGTAAATACGGTTAGTAGTTTCATCTATTCTCACCAAGTGAATTGAGCAGTACATATTAGTCAAATGGTAGCAGACCCTAAAAAGCTCTTTTGCTTGTTCTGCCGTTGGCTCTTGCATAATTTATAGTCAATTGCAGCGATCGCTAATCACTCATCCTACTAGAATATGCCTCACCAGCGATCGCCCTTCCTCTCCCTCTTTGCGTCTTTGCGCCTCTGCGTGAGAAAATCCTACACATAATTACTATGCAAAAATACTAAAAAAATGACAGACACATCCTCAGACAGCATTTGGATAGTCACCGACGAAGCACCGCAAATTACAGTTACCGAAGGGACTAAAGGTATAACTGGTAATACCCGCAGTTGGCGAGAAGAAACCACAGAAACCACCAAAAGCGTAGGCGATGCAGTCAAAGTCAGCACCCAGAAATTAGAACAAGAAATGACACACTTCCTAGAAGTAGTCGGACGCTTGTTTAGTCGTGCAGAACAGCAAGCCAAAACGAACAACGGAATGCAGCTAGACGAGATTGAGTTATCCGTAGAAATTAGTGCTGAAGGTGAAGTTAAACTAATCGGTAACGGTGCCAAAGCAGGCGGAAAAGGCGCGATTAAGCTAGTATTTAGGCGACAAGAACCAAAATAGAATGGCGAAGAATTTAGCGATCGCGATCGGTGTTAACCAGTATGATTATTTGCAACCGCTAAATTATGCCAAGCGGGATGCAATGTTAATGCAGAATTTTCTCCGCAACGAGGCGGGGTTTGAGAAAGTCTACTTCTTCTCTGATGATTCCCCTGATGTTAGCGGTAAATCAACTCGTCCCACCCGCACTAATTTACTGCGAATCTTGCGCCAGTTATTTGACACTCCTTGTTTGGGTGCGGGTGATAACTTTTGGTTTTTCTTCAGTGGACATGGTATCCGCCATGCTGGAAGAGATTATCTCATGCCTAGTGATGGCGACCCAGAAGATATTGAAAATACAGCCATTTCTATTAACTTAGTGACTGAACGCCTGCGTCGGTGTGGTGCGGATAATGTTGTCTTGATTTTAGATGCTTGTCGCAGTTTGGGAACTCGTGCTGGCGAAGGTATCGGGAGACAAACAGCAGAGGAAGCGCGTCAACAAGGAGTTATTAGTATATTTTCCTGTAGTCCCCAGGAGTATTCTTATGAGATTTCAGCATTAGAGCAAGGTGCTTTTACCTGTGCGTTATTGGAAGGGTTGGGAATTCAGGGTAAATGTGCCACGGTTGAGAGGTTAAATCAGTATCTCAGTTTTCGTGTGCCGGAATTGGTGCGTCAGCATATAAATAAGAAGCAAACACCTTATATTATTGCTGAACCTGTAACTAAATCTCATCTCATACTTGTACCGCAACACGCCACCCTAGCAGATATCGCCACACTGAAAAATGATGCTTACCAAGCCGAAGTCAACAGAAATCTAGATTTAGCAGAAAAATTATGGATTCGGGTGTCAGCGGCTGCTTTAGGAAATGATATGGAAGCGGTGAATGCGTTCAAAAGAATTGCACAACAGCAACATAGTCCGATGAATTCTCAAACTCCACAACCAACGCCAGAACCAACCCCACAAGAACCCCAAAATCCCACAATTCCAGGTAAACAACGCCGACTGGAAAACAAACGAAATAGACTTGAGCAAGAATGGGAAACTCGGAGTGAGAAAGTTGACGCGATTAGAAAAGCTTTAGCTATTGAGACTGATCCTAGTAGAAAGTTTCAATTAGAAAAGCAACTTCAGCAGGAGGAAACTGAGCTACAGCATACCGAGAATCAGCTAGATGAAATTGAGAATCAGCTAGATGAAATTAAGAAGCCGTTTCAACCTCAACCTATTACAATTCAACAACAGTCTAAGTCAGGTACAGTTCCAGAACCGCCAGAACCAGAACCAAAAGACACCTTACAAACCTTTTCATTTGAAGTAGTGACAGTAAACGCACAAGGGAAAATCACCAACCGCCAAAACCGGACAGCAAAATATTTTGCAGAAAACTTGGGGAATGGTGTCACCTTAGAAATGGTGCAGATACCAGGGGGAACATTTATGATGGGTTCACCGAAAAGCGAGAAAGACCAAGGCTTAGATGAAAGTCCCCAACATCAGGTGAGAGTTCCCGGCTTCTTCATGGGGAAGTATCCAGTTACCCAGGAACAGTATCAAGCCATTATGGGAACAAATCCTTCCAACTTCAAAGGTGATAAAAGACCTGTAGAGCAAGTCAGTTGGGATGATGCAGTAGAATTTTGTCAGAAATTGAGTCAGAAGACAGGAAAAACCTACAGGCTACCCAGCGAAGCGGAATGGGAATACGCCTGTCGTGCAGGAACAACCACACCGTTTTATTTTGGGGAAACCATCACTACAGATTTAGTTAACTATGATGGTAACTATCCTTACGGTGCAGCACCTAAAGGTGAATATCGTAAAGAAACAACAAATGTCGGAATATTTCCGCCGAACGCTTTCGGATTATATGATATGTGTGGTAATATATGGGAATGGTGTCAAGATTTCTATAATAATAGCTACCAGGGCGCGCCGACAGATGGTAGTGCGTGGTTGACAGGTAGCAATAATAACTTGCGAGTGCTGCGCGGTGGTTCGTCGTACAGCTTTCCTGGGGATTGCCGTTCTGCTAATCGCAACAGGATCAACCCCGGTTACGTCAACAGCGACGGCGGTTTTCGGGTGGTGTGCGTTGGTGCTGCGGCGAGGAATTCTTAGCACTTTACACTTTTGACCTTTAGCCCTCTGCACTTCTTATTCTTTTCCCTTCTTACTCCCCCGCCGTCAGGCGGAAAAATATTTTTTTTCAAAATCTGGTGTCTAGATATCAAAACTATTATACACCAAATTTAATCGCGAGGCCTTAAGAAACCGGATTTCTCGCTAAGAAACCCGATATTGTTGCAGCGAACCTAAAAGAAACCCGGTTTCTGGCTTCGCGCGGGAACCTAAAAGTTCTGGTTTCTCGCGGGTATCGCGGATGACGATCGCTAATTGGCAAAGATATAAATGTAGTGAGAAGAACTATATAATCAAATGCCAATTCGGGATGTAAAGTTTCAAGCGGGCAACTACTACCACATTTACAATCGAGGTAATAACCGCGAAGCGATATTCTTTGAGCGTCAAAATTACCTATACTTCCTACGTCTCATGGAAAGACACCTTGTAAATAAGGGTGTAGAAATAGTTGCTTACTGCTTGATGCCAAATCATTATCACTTATTGGTTTACCTAAACATAGATAATTTATCAAACTTAATGCAGCCATTTATGTTGGCTTATACAAAAGCTATAAATAAACGGTTTAAGAGAGTTGGTTCGTTATTTCAAGGGCGTTTTCAATCTATACACATAGATAGTAACGAATATTTATTACACCTATCTCGATACATTCATTTAAACCCAGTTAATGCTAATTTAGTGAAAAGTCCTCAAGACTGGGAATTTTCCAGCTATTCAGAATATATAGTGCCTCACAATCATGAAATCATCAAAAGTGATAAAGTTTTGCAGCACTTTGTTTCATTAGACAGTTACCGTCTATTTGTAGAATCTCCTAAAGAAACCGGACTATGATGAAATAAACTTGTGTACACGGTAGCCTGCAACGAGAGAGACTTTGAATTTGTGGTTAGGAAGTGAAAAAGCACTGTAGAGACGTTGCAATGCAACGCCTCTAAATCTAAGTTATTAGATGAAAATTTGCCGGATTAAAATACTCATCACCTCACCTTGGTTAGCCATCGGTAACAGTGGACTCCAATCACCCACACTAGCGTAACCAATTACCTGCAAATAGCGAATTGTACTAGTAACGGCTTGGGGAGAACCGATGAGCAGATGCTTAATCTTGTCTCTTTGGGGAACTGGCTGTGTAGAAGATTGATTGAGGTTGAGTGTATCTATATCTGCACTCTGCAAGTATTGTGTGAACTGTGCCATCATTGTAATTATCTCCTTGTTAGAGGGGCTAGATAACGGCGATCGCTTTCTTCTTGACCGGATTGGGCGATCGCCTTTATCATGCTTAAATAATAAAGTATAAATTTATACTTGTCAAACATAAAGTCAATAATTTCTGTTAGGAATTATCCATTTTTTGAGAAATAAATTATGTATAATATTTACAATAATTTTTAATAAAACCACTCCAGAGACTAAGCTTAATTGAGGTAAAAATTTAGACTAGGAGCAAAGTTAAATGACAGCAATTACATTCAACCTCAACCGGATTATTCAACTAAATGACGAGCAGTTTTACCAAATATGTCAAGAAAATCCTGGAGTTAAATTTGAGCGCAATGCTAAAGGAGAAATCATAGTTATGCCACCCACAGGCGGAGAAACAGGAAACCGTAATTTTGAAATTGATGTTGAATTTGGTATATGGAATCGCCAAGCCAAATTAGGTGTATGTTTCGATTCTTCCACCTGTTTTAAATTACCCAACGGTGCAAATCGTTCTCCTGATGTAGCGTGGATAAAAAAAGCTAGATGGGATGCACTCACACCACAACAACAAAAGAAATTCCCCCCAATAGCACCAGATTTTGTATTGGAGTTAATGTCACCCAGCGACGACTTAGAAGAAATTCAAGCCAAAATGCGGGAATATATGGATAACCAAGTAAAGTTAGGGTGGTTAATTAATCCCCAAACCAAACAAGTAGAAATTTATCGTCAAAATCAGCCAGTAGAAATTCTTGATAGCCCTACCCAACTATCAGGAGAAGATATCCTACCAGGATTTATTTTAGATTTGGGGATAGTTTGGAATTAACCTGCTGCTTGAGTGATGGGGATTTCAATCACAAACTCTGCACCATTTCCTGGTTCTGAATGACAATATAATTTGCCCTTATGTTTATCAACCACAATTTGATAACTAATAGATAAACCCAAACCTGTACCTTTACCTACACTTTTAGTAGTGAAGAAAGGGTCAAATAACTTGGAAACCACTGTGGAAGGAATTCCCGTACCATTATCTGCAATACTAATTCTCACCCAATTACTATAAATAACTTCAGTCCGAATTGTAATTTGTCCCTGTTCACTCATACATAAGCTTTCCAAAGCATCAATAGCATTGCTCAAAATATTCATAAATACCTGATTAAGCTGTCCAGGGTAGCATTCCACTAGAGGTAATTCACCATACTCCTTAATTACCAAAATTTCTGGATGGTCTGGTTTAGATTTCAAGCGATTATGTAAAATCATCAAAGTGCTATCAATGCCTTCATGAATATCCACGTCTTTAAATTCTGCTTCATCTAAACGAGAGAAATTACGGAGTGATAGAACAATTTCACGTATGCGCTGAGTTCCGACACGCATAGATTTCAGAAGTTTAACTAAATCTTCCTTTAAAAAATCAAATTCAATATCAATTAATGTTTCTTGAATTTCTTCTGGGGGATAAGGATAATATATTTGATACAGTGCCACTAAGCGCAGCAAATCTTGGGCGTATTCACTAGCAGGAATTAAATTACCATGAATGAAGTTAACAGGATTATTAATCTCATGAGCTACACCTGCAACCATATTACCCAATGAAGACATTTTCTCACTTTGGATCAGTTGAGCTTGGGTAAGTTGCAATTCCCGCACAGTATTTTCTAAACTTTCAGCTTGTTGTTGCAATTTTATTTCGGCTCGTTTACGTTCTGTGATGTTAGTTGATACCCCTAAAATTTGCTTAACTCTACCATCAGCATTGCGATTAAAAGGTGTTTCTCGACTGTATAACCAACACCATTCATTATTCTTATCTTGAACACGAAATTCAAATTCTACAATCTCACCGTCATTAGCAGTGAGGAATTTTTGGTGATAAATGGCGATTTTGCCTAAGTCTTCTGGGTGTAGAATATTGAAGAGTAACTTGTCTCCCATCTCCTGCACTTCTTCCACAGAATAGCCAACCAGACTATAAAGTTCTCTGTTGGCGTAAACATTACGTTGTTCTTCTAAATCAAAAATATAGATCAGATTAGGCGTAGAATTAGCAATGCGCTGAATTAAATGTTGACTTTCTCGCAGTGCGGCTTCAGCTTGTTTACGTTCTCGAATATCACGAGTAATAGTAGCAAAATACAAAGGTTCGTTCGTTTCTGGATTCCTCAGAATGAACATATTGTAATCAACATTAATCACTGCTCCGGTTTGAAAGTGTCGGAAGCGAATCTCTTCTTCCCACATACCATATTTTATAACTTTAGGAATTATAGATTGCTGGACATATTCTCTATCTTCTGGAAAAAAGAATTCCGAGATTTTTAAGTCTTCAGGGAATGATGGATGTTCTAAACCCACCATTCTCCTACCAGCTTCATTCAGAAATATAGGTTTGCCTGCAAGAGTTGCAAAACCAATAAAATCGCTACTATTTTCAATGACTGAGACAAATAATTGGCGTTCTTGTTCAGCTTTTTTAGGTTCGGTAATTTCTGTTGATGTGACAACAATTTGAGAGATGCGAGAATTATCATCCCAAAGAGGTGTAGCATTAATCAACCACCAAGTATCTACTTCTTCATAGCAGAAAGATTCCTCAAAGAATATGCTTTTTTTCGATTGAATACAATCTTTGTAGTGTTGAAGATAGCGATTAGCCATTTCTTCAGGGAACACCTCAGTAATTTTTTTATCCAAGCAAGCTTCTAAAGGCATGAGGCTATTTTTTAACATGGCAGGATTAAATTTCACCAACCGAAAGTCTGCGCCATCATCCAAAACATCCAAAACACAAATACCGTAATCTACACCTTCCCAGATACTTTGTAAGAATTGCGCCTGCTGTTGTAGCTTTTGTTCTGCTTGTTGGCGATCGCGTAGCGCAGCTTGTTGTGCGGTAATATCTAGAAGATAACCATACCAAACCACTTCTCCCTCTGGGCGGCGTTCTGGTTTAGAAACTGCCCTCACCCATTTCTGTTCGCCAGTAGTAGTAATGACACGCCACTCATGTTCAAACTTTTGCAGAGTCTGAGCAGAAAGAGACATTGCAATTTGAACATCAGGCAAATCTTCAGGGTGAATATCTGCAAGAGATATAGATGAATCATTTTCTAACTCTTCTGCACTTCTACCCGTAATTTCTTGACATCCAGATGAAACATAGGAAAAAAACTGTGTACCATCAGGTTGGAGATGAAATTCATAGAGCATTCCTGGCACATTGTCTGCTAATCTTTGAAATCTTGCTTCACTCTCCAATAAAGCCTTTGTTCGTTCCTCAACTCTGGTTTCTAATTCTTCATTTAAGCGTTTGAGTTCGGCTTCTGCTTGTTTGCGTTCCGTGATATCTAACATGACACCACAAAAGATGACTTCCCCTTGATGATTTTTCGTAGGAGTTGAGTCGCCTTGCCACCAACGAATCTCACCATTAGGCTTTACCAAGCGTCCCTCATAATGCCACGGAGTCACATTTTCGATAGCCTCCATAATAGAAGCAATCGTGCTTTGAATATCTTCTGGATGGATAAGAGCAAAAAAGCAGTCTATATCCTCCATCATTTCTAAAGCAGTAATTCCAGCCAATTCCCAAATAAAATCACTAACATAATCTATTCGCCAAACACCATCACAATATGTAAATTGATAAATTGCTCCTGGTAAATTATTGGCAATATCCTGCAACCGTCGTTCACTATTGGCTAAAGCTATCTCTGCTTGTTTACGTTTAGTAATCACTTCCGTAAACATCACTGTACCGCCCACCGCGCCCGAATGTTCGTACCAAGGATGTATTTCCCACCTCACCCAGTCAGTGGTGCCATCCAGGCGAATAAAAGCATCTTCATCGCATTTTTCGATCGCGCCACTCAAACAACGTTGGTGAATTGTCTGCCAAAATGAGGAGACTTCCGAGCAGAATTCATAATGGGAATGGCCAATAATATCTTGATTACCTAAGCCTAAATTTTCCCGCCAACGACGGCTAGCCAACAAGTAGCGCATTTCTCGGTCAAAAACTGCGATCGCTGCCGGTGTATATTCCATAAATAAGCGCATCTGTTCTTGGCTGACTTTCTGCTCCTCATCTGCTACTAGTTGGCGTAGCTGTTTTAACTCCTCCTGTAGAGCTTCATACGTATTTCTATCTACGGTTATCAGATGATCAGCCATAGTTGCGCCACTTCCTGATTCAGAGTTTGCTGGTAACATCACTATCTATGTTTCCCAATCTCTGGCTCATAGCATCAAGTCAATAGTCAATAGTCATTAGTTATTAGAAAGCTATACAGCAGTTTGCAAATAGCCATAAAATTCAAGATACAGTACCTCTTTTTCCTGTTGCTGCAAGACTAAACACTATTTCTAACTTAATATTTCTCCTATTTGATGTTTAATTAACAACTGTTTTAATGTCGCGTTTTCGGCTTTCAAAGTTAAAATTTCAGCTTCTAATTCGCTAATTCTTTCCTTCAGAGCTTCCTTAGAAGTACCTTGTCGATGAATCACTACCTCCTTATAAATTTCTAAATTGGTATCTTCATTCATCCATCTTTGGTAAGTCTTGGTATGCTCTTGCACACTATGCCCCATGTAATCGGCCATAGTTTTAATTGGCACACGTAAGCGATGCCCACGAATAGCATAGGCGTGGCGCAAATCATAAGGTCTAAAATTTAAATTACTATTCCTAAATCGGACGTAAAGTTTTGCTGTTCGATTACTCAACTTACCTTCATTAAAAGGTAATCTAATATTCTTTAGCTGAAATAATTCCACCCACTGAGGATGCAAGGGAGGAATCCCACAACTGCGTTCACCTGTTTTTGTTCCTTCCGTCAAACTGGGGTTCAAATTCACTAAATTAAATGTATTATTGGGGTTGATAAATGCCTCTACATCAACGGCAAAAAGTTCATGAGGTCTTAAGCCATAAGTCGCTAACATTCCATAAGCCCATTGCCATTGTTCTGGCTGTGTCAGATTATCTTTACTTGTGTATACTGATAACGGCATACCTATTTGTAAATAGCCTTGAATGATTTCGTCATCTGAAGGAATTTTGCGGATAGTTGGCTGGGGTTTAGCAGTAGCATAGGCATAAATAGTTTTAGATTCGTCAAAACCACAAAAATCACAGAATTTTTTGAGTTGCCATACTAAGAAAAACCGTGATGATGTATTGGGACGAGTTTTTTCTAAAGCTTCTTCTAAGGCTTGTGTCGATAACGGAACATCTGGAGGGAGTTTTTTTAGATGTCGGAGATAATGACTTTCCCAAGTTTTAATACCACGCCTATTCTGTTCGTGAGTCTTCCAGAATTCTCGCTCATAGTCTTGAATTAACTCCGCAATCATTTTTGTTGATATACCCTGATTTACGGGTTCTATTCTCTGCGCTTGCTTACCCAGTAACTCTGGAGTCCATTGAAATTGTTTGGTAATTAATAATAAATCTAATTCTCTAGCCTTTAATACTGCCATTTTTACGCCTGCATCGTTAGCAGTCAAACCACAAGAGATTGTGTATTGTTTATTAGGACTACCTTGTTTACCAATGTCTCCAGGTTTACAAGGGAAAGTACCCTGTAGTCCGATAGTTTTAGGACTGGTGAGTTTTAATTTAATCTTGACTCTATCTAAATACAAGGCTGTATTAGCTTGTTGAACAGCGTATTTAATGCGGAGATATTCACGTTCTAACTTAGCTAGTTCATCAGCACTTGAATGTTTAGGTTTCCATAGCTTCCACTTAGAAGCATCCCATTGTTCAATCGGTATACCTTCCCATTCAGAATTGCGGGGGTTAAAAGTATTTGCAGGCATAATAGAGACTAGAAAACATTAGATAAGATAGAGATTTCAGTGCGTAGAACACTTGAGAGTGTGTCACACCATACTCAAATTATGTATATTCTATATTCTAGAATAAGATTATTTTTACATTCTTACTAATATTAAAGTAGTAAAATTAAGATAGAAAGTATGGGATTTTCTGCGGAATAGATAGTAGTAAAACTGAAGTTAAGAAAGAAGATACACAATTAAAGTTATAGATTATGAGTTCCAGATATTTTTTACCATTAATCATCGCCGCGATCGCAGCTACCACCTCTAGCTGCACCAACAACCTCCCAGAAGCCAGCACAACACCAAATAGTATATCTAGCACCCCAAACCAAAGCATGGCTCAACTAAGAGCCAAATCCAACGGCGTTCAATCTCCCAACGACACCTCAAAAGCTATCTCTAGTAAGACAGTAAATGTCACTTTATATACTAGTGATGTCCAGTGCCAGGAATTTGTCCCGCAAAAAGTCACAGTACCAGCCACAGAACCCTTAACTAATGCCGTAGGTAGAATTATAGAAGAACAAGACACGGCTGATTTTAGCGTATCTGGTTATCGTGTCAGAGTTAAAAATGGTGTTGCTACCATTGATTTAAGACTTGCACCCCAATCTAAACGTCAATTCGCCTCTCTTTCTAGCTGTGAACAATTTGCCCTTTTTGGTAGTCTCCGCAAAACACTTACTAGTAATTCTCAATGGAAAATTCAAGAAGTTCGCTTTACCAATAAGGGCGAAGAAATTGTACTTTAGTTATTTTTGGTTAAACCAAGCTGCTAAATCAGCAACAGTAGCAAAATCTAGTAACGCTTCTCCCAGATTCTCTAACTGTTCAAGCGATAATTCGTGAATTTGCTCGATGAATGAAGCATCAATTTCACCAATCCGGCGATTAAGTTGGCGTAGTATTAAATCTTGCTTTCCTTCTTGCTTTCCTTCTTGTCTTCCTTCTCGTTTTCCTTCTTGCTTTCCTTCTTGTCTTCCTTCTTCTTTGGCTTGTTCTCTATCTCTTTGATACAGTGGTTCTAATCGCATAATTAACTCCCTATCATCCGCTTCTAATTCTTGATTGACTTTTAAATTTTCGCGCAAGTTATAAACTAGTTCCAGTGTTGCTCTCTGGTATGGATGATTTAATGGTAACGCTTGCAGTTCTATAATTGCCTGTGATTGCACGTTTCCCCTACCCAAAAGCCTCAACCATAGTGTTTCCGGTATTTGTGGTAGTTGATGTATGGCGACAATTGCCGTTCTTAGCGCATCTGGAAGAAAATGTACTCCTGTTAACCAATCTGATTTTTGTACCGTTCCAAAGCTGGATAATCTCATTTCCGAGACTGTGGGAGTGAGAACCCACAATTGAGGAATTTCTGAGTCTTGAAGTTTGGTTTTATTGGCCTTAGCTTCTCGTCTTAGCAAAGCTTTAATTTCCAACAATTTGAGAATACAATCACAGATTTCATCGGTGGATGCTGGATTGCGGAATGGTTCTATAATTGCAGGATTTTGAGCAAATCTTCCTAGTAAACCTAGAATTTGTAAATTAGCGTTTAGCTGTTGATTAGGAACGAATAAAACATCGATTTCTTTGATTTCGCCTGCAACTTTTTCTGATGTCTTGATTTCTCCATACTCTTTGAGTAGTTCCTCAAGATAGTCTTTTGCGAATTTGTCATGTATAAAGCGCGTCATTCTGTTTAAATTGGCATAGATTGAAAAATGTGATGATGCGGGTTAAATCATCTAAAAAAGCCTCTGACTTTTCACGTTATGTGGAGAAGTTAACGCAAAACCTAACCCCCTAGCCCCCTTCCCTAGTAGGGAAGGGGGAAAAGTTAAAGCCTCTCCCCGACACGGGGAGAGGTTTGGAGAGGGGTTTTCCAGATCCCGTGAAAAGTCTGAAAAAAGCCTTGTTTTATTTTGAATTTTATAGCTTGCTTCTCCCCCCTGCTCCCTTGCTCCCTGCTCCTCTGCTTTTTCATTCATCCGCCTGTATCCTCACTTCCCGTCTTTTTTAACCACTGTTCTACAAGTTCAGCCACAATATCACTCATTTGTCTCTCCTGCGCTACCGCCGCCGCTTTTAATTGGCGATGGAGTTGCTTAGGTAAGTAGATAGTTGTCCGCGCATAAGCTGGATCTGTGCTTTTAGTGGTAGAAGTGGGTGTATCTGATGTTGGCTGTGGCTGATCTCGCTGTTGACGACTGCGCGCCGCATCAATTAAATCGTCAAAACGACTAGTTTTTTTCTTATTATTCACGGTAAAATCTCCTTCCCTACTGCGGTGTAACACCGCCAAGCTATTTGTGAGTAAGCATCTTTGACTAAATTCACCGGCACACCTTCTAAAGCCGCACGTTGAAAGACAGCTAATCGTCGAATTCCAGATTTAAACACAGGTAAGCCTGCATTTAATAAGGTTGTTCTTGCTTCTTCTCCGGCTTTATTGGGATGTGGTGGAATGATATTTAGCAATATTTTATACTTTACTTTTAAATTTCTCAGCAAATCTACCATTTGTAACGTTGCAGCTAAAGCGATCGCATCTGGAGTAGTCGGAATAACTAATAAATCGCATCCTTTAGCTAGGGTTGTTACCTCATCTATATCTGGACGCGCTGGGGTGTCAATGACTATATGCTCATAAAGCCTAGCTAAACTTACCCCTTGCTGCTCATCAGCCACCTTAAATGGTAAAGAACCGCGATTTGACCAATCTAACGCGATACGGTTTAAATCACCGTCTATCAGAAGGGTATCAGCTTGATTTTGGAAATATGTAGCTAAGTGTAAGGCGGTTGTTGACTTACCCACACCACCTTTGAAAGCCGCCACCGTAATAATCATTTCATTCTGCAATGGAAATAATTTTCTGATTGTCGCACATCTAAGCGTTTAAACATCTAGATATTTAAATTTTTAGATGTTTTGTAGTTAAAATAACAGTAAATAAAATATTTAACTACTGATATTTCATGTATAGATATTTAATACTTAAAATTTATTCAGTAAAATGTAGTGTGTAAATTAAATTAATACAATAAATTACTAAGTAGATAAATCTCTAAAGCCAAGACGGCTTTGTAAAGGCGTATTACGTTGATAGACAGGGGATCTGAAAAGTTTTACAATTTGACTGAAAGTAGTAAATCTACTTATTGCTTCATCAACCCAAGCATAGTTAAAGATTTTCTAGTGATTCAGCTAGATCACAAAATCGCGCTATTAATATAAGAAAGTCTTGATGAGAGGGTAATAAACCAATGGATGTAAAGCTGATTCTCGTTGGGTTAACCGTTATATTTAGTATCTCGTGCCTATTCTTTGGGACGAAAAATGGGTTTTATGATTCTGATAACTATCACGGTAATGGCTCTGCCCATTGATCACTCAAGGTTAAAGGCCAGTTCCTCTGCGCCTTTAAACTGAGGTTTATTTTAATCAGGGTTTCCCAACCAGTGAGCGTTTGCAGAAGCTATCCTCCCCAATCAACAATCCATTTCTTTAGGGTTGAGAGGCAAAATGTCAAACTTACCCCTAAGCTACAAAAGCAAAACTCTTAGCAATGTTGGCTTTTGGGAAATGTCAAAGATAATGAGATTGGATGGGAGAAAAAAATGAGGGATAATTTGTCAGCGTACTCCCAAGCTGACACTGAGGAAACAACAACAGAATTGGAGTGCTTTCCTTACAGTGTTCAGCATCAAGATGAGGGTGTATGCCTGTTGGTGCGGATGGGGCCACATCGCATCCTGCTAGACTGTGGTTTAGCGGACATTTCGTCCTTACAAAAAAATGTATCGCCATCGTCAAAGCTACCAGCAGATTTAGTTTTAGTCTCTCATGCCCACCCAGACCATGCTAGGGGGTTACTGTCATTACACCAAGTCTTCCCTAGTTTACCCATTTGCGCCAGTGAAGTAACCAGCAAGCTGCTGCCTTTAAATTGGTTAGAACAAGAAAAAATCCCCCAGTTTTGCCAAGCCTTACCATTGCGATCGCCCATTGAATTACAAAAAGGGCTAGTCGTAGAACTCTTTCCCGCCGGACATTTACCAGGGGCTGTAGCAATTCTCCTCACATACACCACAGCCCAGCGTGTATATAAAGTCCTATACACAGGAGATTTTTTCCTATCCAACTCTCGATTAGTAGAAGGTTTACGATTAGAAGAATTGCGGGGTTCAGATGTCAACGTGCTGATTGTGGAAGGGACATACGGCACATCTCGCCATCCCCACCGCCGTCATCAAGAAAACCAACTCGCCGAACGCATCAATCGCGCGATCGCGAATGGTAATTCTGTACTGTTACCCACACCCGCATTAGGTTTGGGGCAAGAACTATTAATGTTATTACGTTCTCATCACCATTTCACAGGCAGAGATTTAGATATTTGGGTAGATGGTGCTGTAGCTAGAGGATGTGATGCTTATCTGGAACTATTACCTTACTTACCATCATCAGTCCAAAACTTTGCCCGTCATCAACCCTTATTTTGGGATGAGAGAGTCCGTCCCCGTGTGCGGCGGTTACAAACAGAACATCGAAATCAGATAGGCAAATCACCCTGCATTATTCTCACAGATATCACAGCAGACTTGAGCCAATACTGCCGAGCCGAAACAGGCAATTGGCTAATATTACTACCAGAAAAAATTGATGTCAGCGTCAGAAAAAAATATGCCGCACCCACAACCATAGAAAGCTACTTACTAGCACAGCATAGCGACGGGCCTGGAACAACCCAGTTAATTCATAACTTACGCCCGCAACACGTCGTTTTTGTACATGGTTCAGCCGCCTATTTAGCAGACTTAACCAGTTTAGAAGAGTTACAAAACCGCTATCATTTGCATTCCCCCCTAGCTGGTACAACGGTAGAACTGCCCATTGGCGATACCTTTTTACAACCAGCCGCCCCAGAAGCA
Source organism: Nostoc sp. CMAA1605 (assembly GCF_021596505.1). GTDB lineage: Bacteria > Cyanobacteriota > Cyanobacteriia > Cyanobacteriales > Nostocaceae > Trichormus. The sequence continues at coordinate 22,536 of NZ_PJIZ01000059.1, forward strand.
AATTATCAAGGTGAAGTCACCGAATTAGATACAGTCATCAACATTAGCCTACCTGATGCCGTTACCGGCGATCCCCGTTGGCGACAATTTGCCGATACTGGATTAATCGAAGCCCGTTGGCAAGGAGAAGAATTAGTATTGAGGGGATTAACACCCAGAGAACTCTTAAATCAAAACAGCGATCGCTATATCATCCCCGACGTTGACTGCTGCGGAACCTGCCGACACCAAAGAGGACAACGCTGCTGGAATCCCGCCTCTCCTTTATATAACTTTAGAGTTACACTAGAAGGTTATTGTCCCGCTTTTGAAGAGAATCAATAGGAATTAGGGGTGTAGGGGTGTAGGGGTGTAGGGGTGTGAGGGGAAGACAAGGGAGAAGAAGTCTTATTGACTAATGACTATTGACTAATGACTATTGACTATTGACTATTGACTATTGACCAAAAAATTAATACCCCCTGATGGCGTTGCTTCAGCGATCAGGGGGTAACTATAGATGGTAGACTATAATTTGTTCTGTATAGTTGATTACGATTCGATTCTAAAACCTAAATCCCTCTTTGACCACTATAATAAGTAGAATTAATATGATTTTCATCAGTTCTTTATAACTGCTTCATTCTCGTTATCTACTGAGAAATCTAAATATTAGACTGTAGCCATACCATCAATCAGGATTTGTCATCCCTGAAAATACTTAAAAAAATATAAAATTTACCTTCCTCAGAACTAAAAATCATACACTTCGGCAGTTTAGCGGGGTTTTGAAGCTTCATTGTTAGCTAGCGATCGCACTTAGTCCTGTTATGCTCTCAACAGAATATTTACAGATAACCGTACATACGGTTGGTGTCTGATTCAGGACACTTTAGCAAATAATTAATAAATGTACACAAATTCTATTTAGTTAGTATCTATGTCTATTAAAGTTGGAGACACTGCCCCAGATTTTACTTTACCGAATCAAAATGGCTCAACAGTTAGTCTGAGCGATTTTCGAGGTAAAAAATCCGTAGTGTTGTACTTTTACCCCAAAGACGAAACACCAGGATGTACAGCAGAATCCTGCGCTTTCCGTGACCAATATGAGGTTTTTCAAGGTGTCGGTGCTGAGGTAATTGGTGTGAGTGGCGATTCTAGCGAATCTCACCAGCGATTTGCAGCTAAATATAACCTCCCTTTTACACTCTTAAGCGATAAAGGCGACAAAGTACGCAAGCTATATGGTGCAACTGCGGCTTTCGGCTTGTTCCCTGGTCGGGTAACTTACGTCATCGACCAGCAAGGAACTGTACAGTATGTATTTGACTCCATGTTGAATTTTAAAGGACACGTTGACGAAGCGTTGAAAACACTGCAACAGCTTGCAGCAAAGTGAGTGCTGAGTGCTGAGTGCTGAGTGCTGAGTGCTGAGTTGTGAGTGTTGAGTGCTAAGTGGGGAGTGGGGAGTGTACTAGTTATTAGTGATCGGTTTTCTCCCCCTGCTTCCCCAATCCCCAGTCCCCAGTCCCCAGTCTCCAATCCCCATCTGCTACCAAAAATATTGGTCTTCCAGAACCGTGGTTTCGCGGGTGGAAGAATCGTATTTGAGGAGGTATTCACGGGCGATCGCTTCATTTTTGCGTAGTGTTTCGACTTCTTTTTTACCGATTTCTGTATCCGTGGAAAGCAAAATAACTTGATGACTAGCTGAGGGAAAGTATTTTTCCACTAGGTTGTTGCGGTGTGAGGAGTCGAGTCTACCAAGGGGTGTGTCAATTGCTACTGGTAGACGAAAGCCTGATACTTTGGCGAGTCCCCAGAGGAAAGCGATCGCTAGTAGTTGTTTTTCCCCAGCAGACAGGCGATGTTTCGGGACTGGTTTACCTTTGAAATCATATAAAGATAGGCTAAAGGTTTTAGTGTCAATGGTAATGGTACGCACCAAATCAGATTTATGTAGCAGATAGAGGAAACAATGCTTGACTTCCTCCTCTAATTTATTCAGTTTTCTCAAAGTTAATTTTTCACGAAATAGTTTGAGGGTTGCTTGCACCTTCCCAACGGATGCAATGATATGTTCTCGATTTTTTCTATCAATATTTGTATCAGTATATTCCTTTAACTCTTTCTTTGTTTGTGCAATTACATCATCTAATTCTGTTAATTTACGTTGGGTAATTTCAGCTTTAGCCTTAGATTGAATCACCTGCTTTTGTGCATCTTCTACCGCATCCCTGAGTTTTTGATATGCTTCTGGTTCTGCGGCTGTTTGTACTTGTCTTTCTAAAGTAATAATTTCTTCTTCTACAGATTTCAAATTAGTTAACTGCTGTTGAGCTAATTTTTGGTCATTCTGTAGATGATAACTGACATTATCCAATTGACTCAAACTTTCTTCATCGGCTAATAACCAAGGTGCTTCTGATGGGGAGTTACTTGTATATAAATTCTCCGTATCTTCTTTCAGAAAATATTGAATTTTTTCTACTTGTTCTAAATCAATAGTTAGTTGACTTAGCCAATTAATTAAACGTCTATCTCGTTCAATTAAAACATCCTTAGATAATTGAATTTGTTGATAGCGAAATTCCTTTGCTCCCTGCACTTGAACTTGGTTAAGTAAATGGGGGATGAGTGCTAAAGGTAAAACATCAGCAGCTAATTCACACATAGACTGTCTGAGGGTTTCTACTGTCGATATTTTATCTTTTTGCTGTTGTTCTAAATGACTGCGATCGCTAGCAATTTTACCACCCTCAGACATAAACTTATCTAAAGCTTCTCGCTGCTTATTTTCTAGTTCTGCAATTAAATCATTCAGCGTTGCTAATTCTGCTTGAATTGCTTGATGGTTTTCCTGATATTGCGTTAATTTAGCTTCAATTTCTTCTAAATTAGCTAAATCCTTAGTATCAGCAATTTCCTTACGTTTACGGTTAACTAAAATTTCCAAATCTACAGCTAACCTATCAGCCAATTCTAAACCCAAAAGTCCCCGAATAGCTTCGACTACAATTGGTGGTGGTGTTTCCTGTTCTGCGAGTTCTTTAACTTGTTCCCCATCAAACAAAAATAGATTAGAAATACCTAACGGGAGTAAATTTTCTATATAATCATCCCAAATATTTACCAGAGAATCAACAGGCCAGGTATCATCATCACCTAAAATTCCTAACGTATCCTTACCATCTTTAGGATTTTTATCCCAAGTCCTGACAATCCGATATTTAACTGGCTTATCATCTTCAATATGTTCAAAAAGTAATTCAATACGAGTTTTATCTGTAGGTGTGGCTTTACTATTAACGCATTGAGTCAAAAAATCACTATAACTCAAATTACCACGCGTAGAACACTGGGCGCGTTGTCCATACAAAGCTAGGCGAATAGCATCCATGAGAGTGGTTTTACCCCCACCATTCATGCCACCTAATAAAATAATTGGACGGTAGTTTTCTTCACTTCTAGTATCAAGGTTAATCACTTGTTTACCAGAGTAAGGCCCAAAGTTTTGTAATACCAGTTCTAGGAATATCATTAATCTATAATGTAACCCTTATTGGGGGTTTTGTTTGTTTACCAGCAAGTATAATTTGCCTGATTCTCAGGAGAAGAAAAAGCAAGCATTAACTTTTCATTGTCAGATATTAAGCAGAGAAATAATTACTTTTTAAATTTCATCTTTCCCCAAGTTACAGGCTTATCACTTTCTGCTTTACCTTCATCCACAGCATCACCCAAAGTTAACTGCTTCACTTTCTCCTTTACTGTGGCGATATCACCTTGAATCACGGCTTCTCGCAAGTCGCGTTTTAAATGAGCATTCTTAATAGCTTCCTCTGGGGAACGTGAACTAGTATCAAAACATTTCTCTAAACTATCGTAGATTCCTACACGTTTACTTTTCTTTTTGAACTGGCGTTCTGTATCTAAAAGTTTCGCCATTAATTCCAAGTGCATATCATCAGATACACAAATTTCTTCTAACACAGACCATTCATCACTACCTAGTAGTTTGTGATCAGCACCAGGACGAGGATCTTTGAATTCTTCACCCGTCACTTCTTGATATATGCGGGGTAGACTATCATCAAATTCGTGTCGCTCTTCTAACCAAATGCGGCGGATTTCACTCAATTCTTCTAAAGTTATGAGAGTAATATCACACATATTTTCTGGTGCTGTTTGACGTAGTTGTTTTTCGATTGTTAGTAGTTTTCTTAGCCAATCTTCTCTCGCTTCTTTAATATAAGGGCCAGGAATAGGCTCAACAGATATTTCTCCTTCTAGGTTACGATCATATAATTGCACTAATCCATTTCTGCGGCGGAAATCTCGGCGATCGCGGGTTTCTTCCGCATCCAATTCTTTGCGAAAATCCAATAGAGGTTGCATCCATTCTTTTTCTTCGTCATTCTGAATCATCGCAGCTAATGATTTGTCTTGACTGACCAAAGTACAGACCCAACAACCAAAACGAGAGCTTCCACAACTAGGTGTAGTTGTATCCACAACCAAGGGACATTCATTATCAGCAGACGCACCTCGATACATAGCAAATAAGTCTTTATTGCTATATTTCCAAGAATTTTCCCACTGCATTAAATAAATCCAAACCTCATCATTTTGCCAATCTTCAATCGGGCTATAAACTAAAGAATTGGGTAAATTCATATTAGGGCTAAGATGATCACGCACCCGTTTAGCTTCTAATTTTTTCATTCTGTTAGCACGTTTTGTGCTTTCGGCTTTGCGCGTACCTAAGATAACAATTGCTTCTCCACTGGCTCGGATCACATCCCGAATAAAGCGATTTGACGGGTTAATTTTCAGGCGTTCTGTACACCAACGAAATTTCCCTCTTGGTGCTGGATAACCTTTACCAATTAAACCCACCCAAAAAGTTTCTTTAAAATCTGGCTGTAACAAATGAGGTTCAAATGGTAATCCTTGCGCTTGTGCTTCAGATTTCATCTGTTTAATCGAATTACGTACCCAAGCCGCAACGATAGGATTTTCTACTAATGTGTCTGTAGTGATCACATATATCGTCTTAGTGCGTTTTTCTGGGGGAAGAGCTGCGATCGCATTCCAAACCAACTGTAAAGTCGCAGTGCTATCCTTTCCACCCGAATAACCGATAACCCAGGGAATCGCATCCAAACAATACAATTCTTGAATTTCAGTTGTGAGAGCTTGGATATCTTCCACAAACTCTGATACAGTACGTGTTTGCTGACCTTTAGTTTCTGGTTTTTGTGCTGTACTCATTTCTCCCTCCTTCTGAAAACAAGATTGTCACCTCATTTATTACACCAAGTCAAATGCAATTTATGACAAGACAGGCAAGATTAGCCCACACAGATATAAATCCGTGTAGGCTGAATTCCTCTCAATTTGAGGTGCAAAACTTGATGAGCCTGCTGGAAACAGCAAATTTTTGATCTTTCTTCTTATATATATTTACTGCAATTTTTAAAAAATTTACAATTACTGCGTATTTTTTTTAGAAAATTTTTATTTTATAGATTGGAGTTTTCAAAAACTAACATGAATGATAGTACATTTGATCCAACAACCGAGCTAGCTAAAGAGTATTTAGAAAGGGAAAACAAGGAAAAACAAGTATTATCTCTACTTTTAAGTAATTTTTTAGACAAAAAAGATCATATTTTAGTTCAAAAGACTGAAATGGGCGGAACAGAAGCTTATATTGGTTCTGTGACTTTAGAATGGTTTGCTGGTAGGGTTCACTTCGCATCTGGTTTGCCCCTACTCCAAAAAAAGCACAATCCAGAGACGGACAATATTGAAATTGATGCTGATAGTATCGACGAAATTCAGCAGCGTCCCCTTGACTGGTCGCGCCAAGCACCCTTAGTTCAATATTTAGCTGCGAGAAAAAATCATAAGTTTCCCCCAGTGCTAGTAGTAATTAATCAACCTTGGGTAGATAACCCCAAAGCACCAGAATGGGATAGTGAGGGGCGTGCGAAAAAATCTACCACTGACTTTACCCCTTTAGATAAAGATGAGAAAGTCGGTTTGCTGAATGTTTCTGAAGATAACGTCACCATTTATGCACTAGATGGTCAGCACCGTTTAATGGGTGTGCAAGGGTTGATAGAGTTAATTAAAACTAGTAAACTCCAGCGATATAAGAAAGATAAAACAGCAGATGATAGTTTAATCACCCTTGCAGATTTAACAGAACAATATGAAGTAGACCCTGCTTATTTACAAAGCTTACCTAAAGAAAAAATTGGGATTGAATTCATTTGTACGGTGAACGCTGGGGAGACACGCACCGAAGCTAGGCGGAGGGTAAGGTCAGTTTTTGTTCATGTTAACTTAATGGCTGCGCCTTTAACTAAAGGTCAATTAGCACAGCTAAATGAAGATGATGGTTTTGCTATTGTGGCGCGTAAAATTGCAGTTACTCATCCACTTTTAGAACAAAAACCAAATCGTAACCCGCGCGTTAATTGGAATAGTGCAACAGTGGCGACAAATTCCACAGTTTTGACGACACTACAAGCATTACAGGATATGTCAGAGAGATACTTGGGTCATAAGTTTCCTCATTGGAAACCCTTTGAGAAAGGTTTGATTCCTATGCGTCCAGAAAATGAAGAAATTGAGCAGGGAATTGAGGAATTCAAAAAACTTTTTGATAGTTTGGCAAGCCTACCTAGTTATAAAATTTTGGAACATGAAGATACACCAGTTTTAAGAAGATTTAGTTTTGAAAAAGGTGGTGGTGAAGCTAATATTCTTTTCCGTCCCGTTGCTCAAGTTGCTATAGCGCAGGCTTTAGGATTTCTAGTGTTTAAAAAAGGGTTCTCCTTAGCTAGCATTTTTAAGAAATTACGTAAGTTTGACCAGCAAGGCGGTTTTACTGGTATGGAGTATCCCCAGTCTCTTTGGTATGGGATTTTATATGATCCCAATAAAAAGCGGGTGCAAGTTTCTGGAAAAGATTTAGCTGCTAAGTTATTAATTTATCTGTTGGGGGGAATTTCAGACCCAATGGAAATTGCAGGACTTCGTAAAGCTTTAGCCAATGCTAGAACAGTAGAAGACAGAACCATAGGTTTTAATGGTGAGTTTGTCGAACCTAAAGAAGTAGGTCTTCCACCGCTTATATAAGGGACAGCTTTAAATATATATCTCCCTTAGAGTTTTCACTGATTTCATCACTCTTAAACACGGTTTAGTATAATTAATACATTCACTACAATTATACTACCGATTTTATGGTCAACATAAACCAGGATAGTGCTAATACCATTTCCCCAAAAGTTCAAGCTGAGTTTAATAGCTTTCTTGAACCTTTTTTTTCTAAATATCATCGTGAGCGTTGCTATCCTGGGCTAATATTTAAGCAGGGTAAGCGCACAATGCTACAGATTAATGTACCTGCAAGTGATTTTTCTGGATTGCTTCAAGCAAAACCATCTACTGGAAATGATCCTGATTCTGGTAAAAATCGTCCAGAAGTAAAAGGTCATGCTGAAGAAATTAAACATTATATAGTTGAACGTGCTAAAAAAGATAAACCTTGGATCGTAGGAACTTTGACAGCAAATGTTAATCCGAAAGATATCACAGTTATTGAATTAGGTAGAGGTATTTGTCTAGTTGTAATTCGGCGTGGAGTTAAATTAGATATTACTGATGGACAACATCGCAAACGTGCAATTCATGAACTCATAGAGGGTGCAGAAAGTAATTTGATTAGTGACGATGATTTTCCAATTACTCTAGTTTTAGAGGGTGACTTTCGTCAATGTCAGACAGATTTTAGAGACATGGCACAAACTAGACAGTTGGATAAATCATTGTTATTATCATTTGGAGACTTTTCTGGCAGAGTTGGCATTACTAAAGAATTAATACAAAGAGTGCCAATGTTTCAAGGTAAGACAGAAAAGATTAAATCTTCTCCTGCTACTAAACAAAAGCTCATTTATACAACTAACTTTATAGCTAGATTTGTCAGTTGTGTTTTTACTAACGATCCCAATAACCAACTGCGAGATCATGACGTTTATGAAGCCTCGGATGCTTTAGTGATTTGTCTAAATCAATTCTTTTCACAATGCAGCAATACAGAGTATATTTTCGATACAAGTGCAGAAGAATTGACAGAAAACGAAGTGGCTGAATTTAAAGACGACTGTCTTTTAGGTGTAAGTGTGGGCTTAGAAATTTTAGGACGTTTGTTATATTACACCTATTCTCAAGCAGATAACTATTTTCATGAAGGGAAAGTCTTGCAACTGTCGCAGATTAATTGGTCAAGAGAGAATCCATTGTGGAGAGACAATGTAGTAAGAATAGACACGAAACCAAAGAATCCTGATAAACCCTATAAATTATCAACTGCGGCGAATGCAGTTAACGATGCGGTCAAGATGGTAGTAAGTGAATTGCAATGGATGTAAGAGATTATTGTTTATAGTCTCACTCAATTTGATTAAAAGAGGAATTTGCTGAGATCAAATTCCTCTTCCTGTTCATCTTTAGAAGTTCTTTCGTAACAGAGAAATAATAAAATTCTCTCGGTGTAATCAACTGCTCCCCTCAACTCAGTTTGCAGTATTTCTAGCCCTCCATTAGCATATTCTTCAAATATACTGTTGCGTTGAGTTTCATATTCTTCTTCATAAATCGATAATATATTGATATTCTGAGTTTCAGTCATCCCTAGTAATTTAATGACTACATCGCTTCCGACTGAAGCAAAGTATTCTAATCGGATTGGTGATGGTTCTCGTTTAGAAATTTCGCCCAAGGGTACACGCTTTTTATGCTTTGCACCTAACGCAGCAGCAAAGACAATGACATCAGCAAATGTTTGAAAAGGCCCTGTACTACCATCTGAAGAGGTTAACGCTTTCACTAACTCAGCTTTATCTTTAGCAACCCTGATTCTACCCGTTTCTGCCATGATATTGATAATCGCTTTGTAGCTATATTAGCCGAAAAGTAGAAGTAATGCCTAGATTTGCTGCGGTAGAGAAAGCTTAAGACTGATTATTTCATTAAGAATGAGCAACCTGTCAAAATCTAAGGGGTGAAGTCCTACCAGTAGCAAAATACTCGCCGCTATCTCTTCGGCAACATTATTCCCTATTTTTTGGGTTGAGGGAGTGAGAGACTAAGAGGGAAAATGTTATGTATTCACTTTTAATTATTTATGACTAGTATTTCCACTGCACAGGTTAAGCTACAACAACATCGAGAACAATTCCCAGCTTTAGCGAATAAGCGTTATTTTAACTATGGTGGACAGGGGCCAATGCCTCAAGCCACAATAGACACGATCGCACAAACTATATCTTATATTCAGCAGATTGGCCCCTTTGGAAGTGAGGCTGGTGCTTGGTTAACAGCGCAAATGCCCACCGTCAGAAACGCGATCGCCTCTGAATTAAGCGTTACACCTGATACAATCTCTTTTACGGATAATGTCACCGTAGGTTGCAATATTGCTTTGTGGGGAATAAACTGGCAAGCAGGCGACCATCTTTTACTCTCAGACTGTGAACATCCTGGGGTTGTGGCTGCTAGTCAAGAAATTAGTCGTCGCTTTGGGGTGGAAGTTACAACTTGTCCTTTACAAGCAACTTTAAATGAAGGCGATCCCGTAGCCATTGTTGCTCAAAATTTGCGTCCTCAGACGCGCCTAGTCGTACTCAGTCACATTTTTTGGAACACCGGTCAAGTGCTACCTCTAGATAAAATCGTAGAGGTATGTAAAAACAATAATTCTCTCTTATTAATAGATGCAGCCCAATCCGTTGGGGCTTTACCTTTGAACTTAGCAGAATTAGGAGTAGATTTCTATGCCTTTACCGGTCACAAATGGTTATGCGGCCCCGAAGGTGTGGGGGGTTTGTATGTGCGTCCAGAAAGTCTAGAAAATCTGCATCCGACTTTTATCGGGTTGTATGGAATTATGGTGGATAGCCAATCTCGACCAGTGAACTGGAAACCAGATGCAAGACGCTATGAAGTATCTACCCCACCTTACCCATTATATTTAGGTTTGCGAGAGGCGATCGCAACTCATCAAAAATGGGGAACACCACAAGAACGGTACACCCAAATTCGCCACAACAGCGAATATTTATGGCGACGTTTAACCGCATTACCCCATGTGAAATGTCTCCGCACAGCACCTCCAGAATGCGGTATAGTCTCCTTTCAATTAACAAATCATCAACCTCTAAAATTGTTGCAGTTTCTCGATACTCAAAAAATATTAACCCGCACCCTTGCCGATCCCAGTTGTATCCGCACCACCGTCCATTATTTAACCTTAGAGTCAGAAATCGACTACTTAGTTGAAGCAGTAGAAAAATTTTTGGTCAATAGTCAATAGTCAATAGTCAATAGTCAATAGTCATTAGTCATTAGTCACTACTCACTACTCATTACTCATTACTCATTACTCATTACTTCTACCTAGTCCCCAATCCCCAACCCCCAATCCCCAAAATGCAACGTCCCATCCTATACGTAGCCATTACCAATCACGGCTTCGGCCATGCTACACGCACCGCATCTGTAGCGGCGACAATTCAAAAGTTGTGTCCAGAAGTGCTGTTAATTATGGTGACTACTGCGCCTCGGTGGTTACTTGAGTGTTACATCGAGGGTGATTTTATTCATCGTCCCCGCGCTTTTGATTTGGGTGTGGTGCAAGCTGATAGCTTAAATATGGATAAGGAGGCGACTTTGGCGAGGTTGCTGGAGATTAAAAAGCAGCAAAACTCCTTAATTGCTTCAGAAGTGAATTTTATCCGTCAAAATCGAGTGCAGTTGATATTTGCAGATATTCCGTTTCTAGCACCATTATTCGCCCAAAAAGCAGGTATACCTTGCTGGATGATGAGTAATTTTGGCTGGGACTTTATCTATCGTGACTGGGGTGGGGAATTTGTGGCTATTGCTGATTGGATAAGTGAATGTTATCAAAAGTGCGATCGCTTGTTTCGTTTACCCTTTCACGAACCTATGCCAGCTTTCCCCAATATTATAGATGTCGGCTTAACTGGTGGTACTCCCCGTTACACAGCCGAAGCAATTCGTACTATTTGGGGAATCACCGCACCTCCAGAGAAAACTATCTTACTCACCTTCGGCGGCTTAGGTTTACAACAAATTCCTTACGATAATTTGCGCCATTTTCCCAAATGGCAATTTATTGTCTTTGATCAGTCTGCCCCTGATTTACCGAATTTAATCAAAATTAATGACCGCAAATTTCGCCCAGTTGATTTTATGCCTATCTGTGGGAGAGTAATTTCTAAGCCTGGTTACGGCACATTTTCGGAAGCTACTTTATTAGATGTACCTCTAGTTACAATCCCCCGTGATGATTTTGCGGAAGCAGCTTTTCTTTTAGAAGGCTTAGTCAACTACAACTATCATCAAATTGTGCAGCCGGAGGAGTTCTTTCAAGGTAAATGGGATTTCTTAAATCAACCATTACAACCACCACAAAAAACACACCCACTAGCTAAGGATGGAAATCAAGCGATCGCCCAAGCTATGATTAATTACCTCCAGGCTCATCAATATATGTAGAACAAGTGGAAAAAAACGAACTACGTTAATTAATATCAAAATACTAGGATGCGGTTTGTAGTAAGGACTTTAGTCCTTTGATGAGAACTAAAGTTCTCACTACTAACATTTAATTATTGACCCTGTTCTACTTAAATAGAACTTACACATCAGCAAATATTCGTAATTATTTTTACAGAAGACATTAAGTATATTCTAGATTAGACTGACATTTATATATTTGCCGCCGGAAATAGATAGATTTACACTGCAAATTTTTCTCTGAAAAAATAATTCCGTATTGGATGTAAATGTATGAATCCTATAGGATTGTTCATATTTTTTGTAACTATAGTTGCAATTATTACTGTCGTCATTATTAGTAGCTACAACGATTTAGTTAAGCTTCGCAACCGCTACAAAAATGCTTATTCTCAGATAGATGTGCAATTACAGCGTCGCTATGACTTAATTCCCAATTTGGTAGAAACTGCCAAAGGGTATATGAAACATGAGCGAGAAACTTTAGAAGCCGTCATCGCCGCCCGGAACTCGGCAATTAATGCTAGTACCCGTGCAGCACAAAATCCTGGTGATCCCCAAGCCATGCAGCAGTTAGGTAGTGCAGAAACCGCCCTGACAGGTGCATTAGGTCGCTTGATGGTAATTTCCGAGTCATATCCAGAATTAAAAGCCGATCGCACTATGAGCCAACTCATGGAAGAACTATCTTCCACAGAAAACCGCATTGCTTTTGCTCGTCAAGCTTTTAATGATGCGGTCACACTATACAACACTAAAAGTGAAACTTTCCCCAGTAATTTAATAGCGAACAACTTCAACTTTGCCTTGGCACAACTACTACCAGATGCACCACCCGAAGTCAAGAACGCGCCCCGTGTGTCTTTTTAATACCAAGCTATGAATTTTTTTGAACATCAAGATAGAGCGCGGCAAAATACACAGCAGCTATTAGGGTTATTTACTTTATCAATCGCTGTGATGATTACAGCAATTTATATAGCTGCGCTGTTTTTATTCCGTATAGCTCCTCGGATTTGGTGGGAACCACAGTTGTTTTTGAGTGTGGCTAGCCTGACAATTTTAGCGATCGCTTTGGGTAGCTTGTATAAAGTCTACTCTTTGCGGTCAGGGGGAGCAGTGATTGCTCAAGAGTTGGGGGGACGGTTTCTGATTACTGAACTAGCTAATCCCCAAGAAAAGCAACTATTAAATATTGTCGAGGAAATGGCGATCGCTTCTGGAATTCCTGTGCCATCAGTTTATATCCTCGATCAAGAAATGAGCATTAATGCCTTTGCAGCTGGGTTCACTATTAATGATGCCGTCATTGGAGTTACCCGTGGTAGCATACTGGCTCTGAACCGAGATGAGCTACAAGGAATCATCGGTCACGAATTTAGTCACATTCTCAATGGAGATATGCGGCTAAACTTGCATTTAGTAGGGATGCTGCACGGAATTTTATTCATCTATATAACTGGGAGAATCTTGTGGAGATTTCGGAGTGCTTCCCGTGAAGAAAAAGGTTTACCTTTGTGGTCTTTTGGGCTAGCACTGATGCTCATTGGCTCAATTGGCTTAATCTGCGGTCGTCTCATCAAAGCTGCTGTCTCTCGCCAACGAGAATTTCTGGCTGATGCTTCTGCTGTCCAATTTACTCGCAATCCCGATGGTATTGCTGGAGCATTTGAAAAACTGCAAAGACTCGACTCACGCCTCATTTCTCCCCATGCAGAAGCCTCCAGTCATATGTTTTTTGGCAATCCCCTCAATTCTTCGTTCTGGGAAGGGATGTTTTCCACACACCCACCCCTCAAGGAACGCATCCGCCGTGTCAGAGGTTTGAGGATTCGTGATTTAGCTCCAGCCCCATCTCCAGTGCGTCATTCCCATACAGCAGATTCCCGCACAATGGGTTTTGCTGGTGGTAACACCACAATCACCCCAGAGCAAGTAGTTAACCAAGTAGGTACTGTTGCACCAGAGCATTTCGCCCACGCTCAAGCATTATTATCAAAGTTGCCAGAATCCCTGCGTTCAGGTGTCAGGGAACAGCAAAGTGCAATGGCGATCGCTTTTGCCTTCGTTTTAGATACTGAAAATCCTCAGATTCAAGCACGCCAAATTGCTTGGTTGCGGAAAGTCCAACCAGAGGAGATTGTGGAACAAACGCTGACATTAGGCAACGAAATTAGTCAGTTAGATCCCAATTTACGTCTACCATTAGTTGATTTAACAATACCAGCATTACGCACATTTTCTGCTCAAGACTGTCTGAGACTATGTAAATGTATCCAAGGCTTAATTGTGGCCACAGACAGTTTTTCTCTATGGCACTTTGTTGTACAAATAGTCATGTGGCATCGCCTCCAATCTTGTATAGATCCATCAGCCACAACCAAGGTAGAATTTACCACCATAGAAGAGATTTGGCCAGACAGTATTAATGTTCTATCCGCGATCGCTAGGGTAGGACAGTCTCAACCCGAAGATATCGCCTACGCTTTTCGTTCGGGAGTCTTTCGTCTACCAGGCGCAGGACAAAAGGGAGAAACTTATACACCTGTAGCCTGTAATTTATCGGTAGTCAAAAAGAGTATTGAGCGTTTGCGTCTGACAACCCCTAAACTGAAACAAGCCATTGTTGATGCTTGCGCCCACACCGTACTACTAGATAATCAAGTTACTGATGGTGAAGCTGATTTGTTAAGAGCGATCGCGATGACATTGGACTGTCCGATTCCGCCTTTTCTTAATGCTCGGCGTAGAGTTATCAAGCCCAAAACTGAGAAAGTTAAGTCAATATGAGGAATAAACCTTAGCTTGCACAACGTTTTGCTACCTCTTGAACTACTAAGAGAAATTGACGCAGCAAAATCGCATCATTTGGTGCAGGCTCTAACAAATCCTTGAGATCCGCCCGCCGCCACATCACTGCTATTTGTCGAGCAAAGGGGACATCTTGTAGTTCTCGGTACACCACTCCTTGACGTTGAAGCGTTTGTACGTTGTCCGGTAGAATCGACACCCCTGCGCCTGCTGCAACTAAGCTGAGATTAATTACCATCCAGGTGGCTTTGACAGTTTCTAGCAATGTGGGCTTAAATCCCTGCATCTCAAATTGTGATAACAGGACTTTGTAGGAAGGTACAGCCTCAAGCGGGGGCAAAATCAGATGTTCGTGCTTGAGTGCAGCAAGCGGAATGTAATTAAGTGCCGCCAAGGGATGAGATTCTGGCAATGCAACCACAAAAGACTCTTGCATAATCGGGAGAAAGTTCAGAGTGGAATCATCTGAATAAGGATTAGGCAAATGTTCAAACCCAACATTGATGGAAGTATCTCGTAGTCCTTGGATCATTTCCTCAATCGTCATGGCGCGCAGTTCCAATTCCACTTTCGGATAGCGATCGCGAAAAGTTTTGAGAATATCGGGAAGTAAACTATTGGCGATCGCCGTGTTGACTACCACAACCAGTTTGCCAATTTCGCCGCGACTGGCTTCCTGGGAGTTCGTTACCGCCTGTTCCAGCGCAGTCATGGCAATTCTTAGCTCAGTAAAAAACACCTTTCCTGCCACCGATAGCACCGGAGGACGACGAGAACGATCAAACAATTCCACACTCAACGCCGCTTCCAAAGCTGCGATCGTTTTGCTGAGGTAGGATTGCTCCACATTTAAACGCACAGCCGCTTTACTAAAGCTTTTCTGCTCACCTGGTTCTGCAACCAGTTCCATAAAATACTGTAGCTGGCGCATTTCCAGATGTTTCCAGATTTTTGGGGTCATTTTCCCACAATAATATAATTAAAACATCATATTAATATGATTAAAATTACCTTACTAACATATTCATAATTTCCTAAGCTGGCTTTCATCAACTCATAACCTGCAACTAAAAGATTGTTTATGACATCTAGCCGCTTAAATCGAGACATAGAACTAACGCCTGCGGTAAAAGCTCAAGAATCAGCAATCTCTTCTCAAATCATCACTTATTGTCATGAAGTCCTTGATCGCAGTCGCTTTTTTTGCCTACTCAAAGCAGGTGCGATTACTCCACCAATCATCCAATATGCTTTTCTCCAGTACCATCATTGGCGCGATCGGCTGCATAGATGGTTCGGCTTGTGCATCGTCAAAGCTGACAGTTGTACTAACCCAGACCAAAAATCTGCAATTATGTCTTTAGCAGATCACATCTTTAGCGACTTGCAAGATGGTCACAGTGAGATGTACGTGGAATTTCTTCACGATTTAGGATTGAGCGATGCTGACATGATGGCAAGTCAACGAAGTGCTGCAACTGCATCCTACGAACGTTCATTTTTTGATGAATTCGGCCACGGAAGCGATAACTTTTACGAAGCACTGGCTGCTTTGAGTGGTCGGGAACTGTGCGTATCAATCAGAAATGCCAGAATTCTCCAATCTTACTTTGATGCTCATGGTCTGAAGCATCCGACTTGGTTAAGCTTACACGCAAAATTAGAGGTGAATCATTTTCAAGATTCTATTCGTCCGGTACTAATTCACTACGATGGGGATGCAACCAAACAACAGCACATCATCACAGCCGTCGAAGGTGGAATCAACCGACATATAGCCTTTCCCAGTCTGCTGAAGTACAATTGAGCAAATAAAGCTGTACATACTAGTCTAGGGTAAAAATGAAAGCATATTCCCTCGATTTGCGTCAAAAGATACTGGATACATATTTAAAAGATGGAATATCACAACGAAAGTTAGCAGAAAGATTTGGTGTAACTTTAGGATTTATAGAGAAATTACTGAAACAGTATAGAGAAACAGGAAATATCGCACCGAAAGTCAGAACACAACAAACGCCACCAAAGCTAAACTCTCAGCAATTGAATGTGCTTCAGGAAATAGTAGAAGCCAAAAATGATGCCACTTTATCAGAAATTCGGGAGCTACTCAAACAAAAAACAGGAATAACCATTGGAATTTCGACAGTAGACAGAATGTTAAAGAGGATGGAAATTAGCTTAAAAAAAAACATTGCACGCCGCAGAAAAAGATACTCCAAGAGTTCAATCGTTAAGATTACAGTTTTGGCTACAAATACGAGGAATACCAGCCCAAAAGCTGATATTTCTAGATGAAGCCGGAGCGAATCTATCTTTGGACAGACAGTCTGCTCGTGCCAAAAAAGGTGAAAGAGCGCATGGTCAAAGACCGCAAAAACGTAGTAAAAATGTTTCGATAATTGGTGCAATTGGTTTGAGAGGAGTCGTTAGCCAATACAGTATTTTAGGAGCGACTGATGGTCTAACATTTGAGGCTTATATTTCGCAAAAACTAGTTCCGAAACTGAAGAAAGGTGATTATGTAATCATGGACAATTGCTCAATTCATAAAGGTGGGGATATTGAAAAACTCATCGAATCTGCTGGAGCTAAGTTGATTTATTTACCACCGTATTCTCCTGATTTTTCACCCATTGAAAATTGTTGGTCAAAGATTAAGAATGCACTCCGTTCTATCGGTGCTAGGAGTTATCCAGATTTAGTAATAGCAATTGAAACTGCTTTTAGCCAAGTCTCTTTAGATGATATTTTTAATTGGTTTACTCATTGTTGTTATTGTACTTCACTAGACTGAGAAAGGCTATATACAATATTTCGATGATCTGCTTCATGAATACGAATTTCCAGCCGATATTGAGCCTCACAATCTAATTTGATAGCCATAAAATATCATGGAAGCAGAAATCAAAGATTTAAATATCCCCAATGGTCAATTATTGACACCTTTTCAACGCCAATTATTACTGAAAAATTTGACAGAAGATTTACCAGAATTATATCGCCAACGTATTCAAATTATGTTGTTGGCAGATGAAGGTAAATCCCAAACAAACATCTGTCGTACCTTGGGATGCTGTCACGCTACAGCCAGACATTGGATACATATTGCTCGCAGTGGAATGGCGCATCAATGGCAAACTTCCCCCATTGGCCGTCCGAAAGCGGTAAATGAAGAATATTTAGAGCGTTTAAAAACACTAGTTAGTGATAGTCCTCGTAATTATGGTTATGGTTTTCGACGGTGGACAGCAAACTGGTTAAGCAAGCATTTAGCTAAAGAATTCGGCTTTCAGTTGAGTGATTGTCATATCAAACGCTTACTCAAAACAATGGGTTTATCGACAAAGTCCCAACTTATTTCCACGCCAGAAAATTCATCTCCACTATCTCAAAATTCACAGTTAAATACATAATAATTCAGGTGGAAGCGATGGGAATCTGATTTGATTTAGAGAAAAAATTTAAGTATATGTAGTATATGTAGAGTGTTTTAGGCGTTAGCCGTAACGCACCAAAGACCTTGACACGCCACTCTTAAGTGATTTCAAAACTTCAATCGGATTCCTCTATGACACACTTCCAAAAACTACTAAGAATTACTACTAACGGCAAATCCTTTCACAACATCACCTCGAAAATCGCAGCGATAGTTGCTGAATCAGGAGTAGAAACCGGACTTTGCACTTTATTTCTACGCCACACTTCTGCTAGTTTAGTCATCCAAGAAAACGCCGATCCTGATGTACTTGTTGACTTAGCTAACTTTATGGCAAAACTCGTACCAGAATCAGGACAATATATTCATGATGCCGAAGGCGCAGATGATATGCCAGCCCATATCCGCACAGCACTAACACACACATCAGAACATATACCTATTAATCGTGGTCATTTAGTGCTAGGAACTTGGCAAGGAATCTATATTTGGGAACATCGCCAACGCACTCACTCCAGAGAATTAGTAGTTCATATTTCAGGATAGTCTTGCTATCTAGACGCGAATTCTCGCGTCTCAACAAACTAAATTTTAAATATTACATAACAAAATTTAACATTTATTTATATTAATTTTATTTCAGTGATTTTTTGTCATATAATTAGATTTATTTGTAGCTTCTAGGCTATCTCAATACAGATGCAGCAAAATACTGTACCCAACAACAGTTTTCAACTTATTGATGAAATCCTGTCGCAACATCATGTTAATCCTTTAACTCTTAATCCTGATCAAATAAAAATCACTAGCTTTGTAGAATTAGAAGCATTAATTAGAGAAAATATTACCGATAATCGCTTAATTCATAATATACAAAACGTTTTAGAAAACATAGTTAAATCTCAATTAAACAACTTTCCAGAAAATGTCTTCTGGGATTTCGATTTTATGGTTAGCAGTATGTTGCGCCAAGCGTTATCAGCGAAAGGTGAAGCGGCTGTATTTCTAGAAAATTTTGCTAATAAAATGGTTTCGCTAACAGATTTATTCGGCATTAATAGTGAAATTAGATTTCGTTATGTACACGATTTCATCTATGGTTTTGAATGGGCAAAATGGGTACAAAAAGACCCAATAAATCGTGCCAATATCGAGCCTTTTAGCTTAACTTTTCTGGATTATTTACTAGCAAAACACCAAGAACTAATCCAACGGATTCGTCGTGGTAAATCTCAATCATATAAAATATGTGATAACGGCTTCCGCAACCCTTTCACATTCTCCCGTGAACCAGAAGATGAATATCGGTTATTAACTCACTTAGCCAAAGCCCAACTTATTCCGGTGGCTGCTTGGGTTTGGAATGCTGTCCCCATGTGGAACAAACCTTTTCAGGAAAAGCGTGAACAATTAGCATTAGAGTTGAATATTCAACCCCAAAAACACTAATGAAAATTGCTGATTTAATTACTTGGTTTGAAGCATGGGCAAATCCCACTTGGTGCGAAAGTTGGGATAACTGTGGCTGGCAGGTTGAACCAGGTGTATTACAAGAGTCCGCAAGGGTGTTGGTATGTTTAACACCAACATTGGCGGTAATGGAAGAAGCGATCGCCTTAAATGCTAATCTAATTTTTGCCCATCATCCCCTCATTTTTAGCCCTCCCAAATCTTTCCGCACAGGTGAACCAATTACCGAAATGGTGCGGTTAGCCTTCACCCACAACATCGGAATCTATACAGCCCACACCAATTTTGATCAAGTCGCAGACGGTACAGCTGACGTACTAGCGCAAATCTTAGAACTTAAAGATGTCTCCCCCATCGTTCCCACCCAAAACGGTTTAGGTTATGGGCGCGTGGGATTATTAGCACCATTCTTGACACTACAAGAACTACTCACAATCATTCAAACCCGCCTTACCCCCCCAGATTTAATCTTTTCCCCCACTGCTGACTTACAAAAGACAATTTCCAAAGTAGCGGTTTTAGGGGGTTCAGGGGCTAGCTTTATTAGTGCAGTAGTGAAAACCGGCGCACAAGCCTATCTAACAGCCGATTGTAAATTCCATCAATTCCAAGAAAGCCGCGATCGCCATCTTATTTTAATTGATGCCGGACACTATGCCACAGAACGCCCCGCCTGCGATCGGCTAGTCCAGAAATTCCAGTCCTTAAACCTAGATTGGGTGCAACTCAGCACCAAAGACGAAGACTTCCGCCAATTTTTCAATCGTAGTCAATAGTCAATAGTTTTCTCATCTCCTACCTTGTCTACCATGTCCCCAGTCCCCAGTCCCCAGTCCCCAATCCCCAATCCCCAGTCCCTTTTATAAGCTTTTGATGAATTTTGTTTGAATTTTGAATAATAGGGGTTGACTATTGTGACATAGATCACAAACTTTTGTAACCAAAATCACCATTATATGCTGTTTTATATCAATCAGCAAAAGCGTAAAGTATTCCAAACTAGAGATAATAAACCCCGTACTCTACCAGAACTAAAATGATTCGCGCACTTGTTGAATCTGCTTTTCAAACTGGATATCTCAGCGTTGAATCTGAAGGTCTACTCCATCAGGTGTTAGCGAGTAAATGTTATCAGCCAGAAGATTTGACAGCCTTGGCTGATTTATATGATGCAGTGCGTACAGGGAAAATTAAACGAGAAGGTTCTTCTCAACTGAGTCTAGAGTCTTTCGCATCCGATAAATCTCACTAAAACTGCCTTTTACGAAAGAGGCAGGGGAGAAAAGCCACCCACAAATAAACAAGAGAAGTTTTGTTTTGTACCTACAGTCTCCTCTTCTCCCTGCCCCCTGCCCCCTGCCCCCTGCCCCTGCCTCTTATCAAGCAGATATCCTCAAGCTGTGTCAGGGAAAATTCTTAAAATCAAAACTATTATGCTTTTGTTGTGGAAAACCGTGAAGGTCAGCAAAAGAATGAGTTAAGATCAAATACATAGGGGTAACAGTCAAGCCGAAGCCCCAGGCTTCTCAGCAATGCCAATGATCACAAGTAGGCAAATTAAACAACCGCAATCACCACTTGTTTTTGAGTATTTATTATTACATAATGGTAGGAAGGACTTACCAGCCAATAGTCAGCAGGTGAGGACAATTACCGAATTTTCTGACTTCTATGAAGAAGTAGACATTCACTGAATGACCCTGAAAGAGATAGAATCTTGGTGCAGTAACTACCAGTTTATGACCCACAAATTCCCTAGCTTCTCACAACCAATAGCAAATCCTTGGGCGGGGTCAACTGACACACTGATTCTGAACCGTGAAGCTCACCTCTTCAGGTTGTCATTTGCTTGGGGTAAAACCCAAAATTTGAAAAGTTTAACTACGTTGTTTAAAAAGGCAGAAGCAGTACATGCTACACCGCAAGATTTATCAACTGTGTTGCGATGGGCGGGAGGTATGCGTATTCTTGCGGGACCAGCAACGCTGGATAGAACGCGCCCGCATCATCGACATAGAGGGAGATTTAGTGACCTTGCGCTATGAAACAGAGGAGGAAGACGAGGTTTGTTCTTGGGAAGAGATGGTGCGCCTCGAAAGTATCGGTGCTGTCACTCAGAAACTAGCTTCAGTCCCACGCGGGAACGTAGAACCGCTCCTGACTGAAGACTGTCCAGAAGCCGAACGTATCCGCAACCACTATCCTGAGTCCAATCCTGAGTAAAAGAAACTTAGTCTGTCACCTTAGTGCAGCAACCTTTGTTTCTCTCTTACTCCTTAATTAACACTTACCAAATTCTCAATCCTAATCCTGAGTAAAATACCGTACTCAGGATTAATTTTTATTAGGGACTTCCAGAAAATAAATTATCCAATTTCCGAGTCAGACATCGTTCTTTTCCCCCTGCACCTCCGAACTTCTGATACCAATTCGCAATTCGCAATTCGCAATTCGCAATTCGCAATTAAGAAAGTCAGATACCATCTGGGTTTCAAGCTTTGCATCTGTTGCTTAATTTTGGAGAATTGGTATGATGCCTGCGGCAAGCCGCTTGCGCGTCTACGGAGGAAACCTCCGCTCAGAGTTCTCTCTGCCCCCCTGCCCCTCTGCCTACACAGTGATAATATATTTTTTAAGTTGGAAGTCCTTTAGTTCCCATGTTCTGTAAAGAAATATTGAAATTATT
>NZ_PJIZ01000060.1 GCF_021596505.1 Nostoc sp. CMAA1605
AACATATCTACATCGTCTGGCTGTGGTTCGGGGTGTAAATCTACAGTCATGTTATCGGGGTTAAATTTACCCCAAATCTGCTGTCTGAGAGAAATGAAGAGGGTATCAACTTTTTGGTAATAGGCGGCTGGGACGATTTCTTTGATATCAGCAGAAGTTTGATGCTGATTTTCTTCGGTTAGTTGTTGATAAAGTGAGTTTGCCTGCTGTTGTTGTTGTTCTAGCATTGGTGCCACAATTGACCAAGCTTGATGGTGTAACTCTTTAAGGTCTGTCAGTTCTTGATTGCCTGTGATTCCCTCTGGTAGCAAATGGGATAGGTGTTTGCTTCTCGGTAAATTGGGTGCAGATATTCCACCCCCGCTAAAATTAACGGTGCTTGTTCGTCCCGCAATTTTTCTTGTAATGCCTGATCAATGGCGTAGGAAAATTGTAAAATACCCACTTGATGTCTATCATGCTCAGGACTTCCCTGTCCATGAAACTCCCCTGGATGTTGAAAAGGATTAGCAGTTCCGCCTCTAGTTGTAGCAATGCGGTGCTGGACACCTTTTTCTGAGTTATCCTGTATCAGCAGCACTGCTTCTAAATTGGGCGGCATATTTTCTACCGTCACTTCTTGCATATCATAGTGATTGCCCTCAAAGAAACGGACATTTTGTTGAGCCAACGTCAGGAGGTAAAATTTGCGATCGCTATTAATTAAATGCAGTAATGGCTTCACATGAAATTGCTTCCCTACCACTACTAACTCTGGTACTGGCATCGGCAAACAGTAATACCGAAATATTCCAGGGGAAATAAACACCGCTAACCCTGTTCCTGATGTTCCCAAAAATCATTTCGATCCAGTTCCATTGCTGGTTGTAGCAACTTCAGGGCTTCTGTATGGCGCATTGCGATCGCATCTAAGCGTTTTTCTGCCTCTCGTATCGCATTTTTAAAGCGAATCGGATTTTCTCGAATCTCCGCCCCTGACTTTTGCATCGCAATATACAAAGAAATACAAGGTGTTTGCACAGTATCAATGAGATTCTTTAACTCATCAATATATAGTAATGTCATAGGATGAACTTCCTAGCTCGATGAAATAAATCTAGATTGTGTAGTTTTATTTCAAGAGTTGATTGAGTAAAAATCATCTTTCTTTTGATAAGATTTTCCTCTATATCCACCTTTCCCTAGAAAGATAAATATTTTATGTCTCGAATTTAATTTGTGACCATTATTAAGTTAAAATTCCTCAACTGTTCAAGAACTATACTCTCACTGAAATTTTCCAAAGCCTGTAAAAACTGTCTTTTTTCCTCCTAAACCTGTAATTTTGGATTTGCAATTTTAAATTTGAGCTTTTTCAATCCAAAATCTAAAATAATTTACTTATGGATGCCTCCGAGCTATTAGAAACAATCACACTCCTAATTGAGCAAGCCGAACAAGGGGAAATAGATCCTTGGGATGTCCAAGTCATTGATGTGATTGACCGTTATTTAGAACTAATGACACCCAAAACAACAGCCAGAGGTTACGAAGCTGACTTATCCCAATCTGGACAGGCTTTTCTTTCTGCATCAATGTTAGTTTTATTTAAAGCTAATACTTTAATGCAATTATCAACAGCCACAGATGAACTAGAAGAAGTCATAGATGATGCCTTATTAGATGGCGAACTAGGACTATTACAACAAGGTCATCGTTTACAATTAGAGCGACATTTGCGTCGTCGTCCGGCGGCCATGCCTCCTCCTAAACGCCGTGTGACATTGCAAGAGTTAATCACACAATTGCAAATCATGGCGAACCAGCTCAAACTGGTACAAAAAGTTGACAAACCAGCGCGCATCAAAAGACAACCCAGTGTCAAAAGTATGCGAGAAGCACTGGAGTTAGCACACCAAGAAAACTTAACTGAAGTAGCCGGTGAACTAGAACAAGTTTTACATTCTGCTGCCCAAGAATTACTCTTAGAGCAAAACTACCTAAATTTACAACAGCTCGTACAATTGTGGACACAGACAAAGCCACCAACTGCAAACCCTGCTCACCATGAATCAGAAAATACTCACGTAGTCAGTGTTTTCTGGGCGTTGCTGTTGCTGTCAGCCCAATCTAAAGTAGAGCTATTGCAGGAGGAATTCTACGAAGATATTAAGATCCGCCTAATTACGAATGTAAATCACACCAATTCAGGATTACCACAACCGATGAGCTGAAAGAATTCCCAGCCAAAGCAAGATAGAATATTCGGTGACTTGACCACACCAACGTGTTTGTAGTGGGGTCAGAGCAAAAATCCGATGAGATTTAATCTAGCCGTCCATCAGTTGCGATAATCAGTCAATTCCTGTTATCCCTGTTGTGAGGGGCTACCTAAAGAATAAATAAAAACTGATGATTAAGTATCATTCAATGAAACTAAACTGGCTTGTGGTTGAGGAATAAATATTATGAAAGCGATGATTCTCGCAGCAGGTAAAGGTACTCGTGTTCGTCCGATTACCTACACGACTCCCAAACCGATGATTCCCATCCTGCAAAAGCCAGTCATGGAATTTTTGGTGGAACTTCTGCGTCAACATGGTTTTGACCAAATTATGGTCAATGTTAGCCATTTAGCGGAAGAAATTGAAAACTATTTCCGTGACGGTCAAAGATTTGGGGTACAAATTGCTTATTCCTTTGAAGGAAAAATTGACGATGAGGGTAAACTGATCGGGGAAGCGATTGGATCAGCTGGTGGAATGAGGCGTATTCAAGACTTCTCACCGTTTTTTGATGATACCTTTGTAGTTTTATGCGGTGACGCGTTGATTGACTTAGATTTGACGGCCGCCGTCAAGTGGCATAAATCCAAAGGTTCAATTGCTACCATCATTTCCAAATCCGTTCCCTTGGAAGAAGTCTCTAGTTACGGTGTAGTGGTGACTGATGCAGATAATCGCGTCAAAGCCTTCCAAGAAAAACCTTCAGTAGAAGAAGCACTCAGCACCAACATCAATACAGGTATTTACATTTTTGAGCCAGAAGTATTTAAATATATCCCCTCTGGGGTGGAATATGACATTGGTAGTCAATTATTCCCCAAATTGGTAGAAATTGGTGCGCCTTTCTACGCCATTCCTATGGATTTTGAATGGGTAGATATCGGTAAAGTTCCAGACTACTGGCGGGCGATTCGGGGTGTGTTGTTGGGTGAAATTAAAAACGTCCAAATCCCTGGACACGAAGTCGCACCAGGTATCTACACTGGTTTAAATGTGGCTATCAATTGGGACAAGGTAGACATTACAGGGCCAGTTTACATCGGCGGGATGACCAGAATTGAAGATGGGGCGAAAATCGTAGGCCCGGCGATGATTGGCCCTAACTGCTGGATTTGTAGTGGTGCGACTGTTGATAACAGCGTCATTTTTGAATGGTCACGTTTAGGTGCGGGAGTCAGATTAGTCGATAAGCTAGTGTTTGGGCGTTACTGCGTTGATAAGACAGGCGCAGCCATTGATGTGCAAGCTGCGGCTTTAGACTGGTTGATTACCGATGCACGTCAGACTCCACCACAAACCACACCCTTGGAAAGACAAGCTATTGAGGAGTTGTTGGGGACGAATGTAATTTAGGGAATGGGGAATGGGGAATGGGGAATGGGGAATGGGGAATGGGGAATGGGGAATGGCGACAAGGGAGATTTTACTTCCATGCCCAATGCCCAATGCCCAATGCCCAATGCCCAATGCCCAATGCCCAATGCCCAATGCCCAATGCCCAATGCCCAATGCCCAATGCCCCATGCCCCATCTTAACTATTAAGATATGTGTATCTTCTGAGACTTTGCTCGTAGGTTTGCAGGAGTCTTTGGGATTCAGCTAGGGTGATGCGCTTTTCTTCTAAGGCTTTTTCACAACGCTGACGAATGTTCTCTACCATATCCTCAGAGTCATATTGTACGTAACTGACTACTTCGCTCATGGTGTCACCTTTGACTACGTGTTCAATTTGGTAGCCTTTGGGTGTTAGCTGGATATGCACTGCGTTGGTGTCGCCAAAGAGGTTGTGTAAGTTACCCATGATTTCTTGGTAAGCACCATTGAGGAACATTCCTAGATAATAGGGTTCTCCTGGTTGGAAGGGATGCAGTTCTAGCACGGATTTGACATCACGCAGGTCGATAAAGCGGTCAATTTTGCCGTCACTATCACAGGTGAGGTCTGCTAAAATTCCTCGCTGGGTCGGTTCTTCACCGAGGCGATGGATGGGCATAATGGGGAATAGCTGATCGATCGCCCAGCAATCTGGTGCTGATTGAAACACTGATAAATTGACGTAGTAAATGGAAGCCATAATTTTTTCCAGGTCTTCCAATTCGTCTGGTACGTAATCATGCTGACGAATAATGTTTAATATTTTGCGGCAGCAAGCCCAGTACAATCGTTCAGCTTTGGCGCGTTCCCGCAGTCGTAAAATGCCTAAGTTAAAGCGGCTGATGGCTTCTTCTTTAAATTGGGTTGCGTCGTGGTAGAACTCTTGATAGTTCTCTTTGTTAATCGATTGATAGGTTTCCCAGAGGTAATTGATCACCGGTGATTCGCCTTCTTGTGGTGGTTCTGGTAAATCTAAGGGGACTTCACTGGTACTGAGAACATCAAAAATCAACACTGATTGGTGGGAAGCGATCGCCCTTCCACTTTCACTAATTAAGGTCGGTACGGGGATTTGCTTTTCCGCACAGGTATCTTTCAACTCTGCCACGATATCGTTAGCATAGTTTTGCATATTGTAGTTTTTCGAGGCGTAGAAGTTGGTCTGAGAACCGTCGTAATCTACACCCAAGCCACCACCGACATCGAGATATTTCATATCTGCACCCTGAGAAGCTAATTCTACGTAAATCCGGCTAGCTTCTTGGATGGCATCTTTAATCACGTTAATGGCAGAAATTTGCGAACCGATATGGAAGTGCATCAACTGCAAAGATCCTAATAAATCGGCTTCGCGCAATTTGTCAACGGCTTGGATAATTTCGGGGATTGTCAGTCCAAATTTGGCGCGATCGCCTGTGGATGTTCCCCAGCGTCCCATACCTTGGGTACTTAATTTTGCCCGTACACCCAAAATCGGTCTAATTCCTAGTTGATGACTAGCGGCAATCACCAAATCGACTTCTTCAACTTGTTCTAAAACGATGATGGGGGTTTGCCCTAGTCTTTGGGCTAACATCGCTGTTTCGATGTATTCTCGGTCTTTGTAGCCGTTGCAAATCAGTAATGCGCCTGGGGTATCCAATATCGCTAAGGCAATCATTAATTCTGGTTTAGAACCGGCTTCTAGACCAAACTGATGGGGTTTGCCGAATCTAACCAAATCTTCAATCAAATGCCGTTGCTGGTTACATTTGACAGGGAAGACACCACGATATACCCCAGGGTAATTGTATCGGGCGATCGCTTTGGCAAAACAAGCATTCAACCGTTCAATTCTGTCTTCCAAAATATCGGAAAAGCGAATTAATAGGGGTAATCCCAAATTACGTTGCTTTAAAGCGTTCACTAATTCAAATAAATCTAGAGAACCACCGCGATCGCCTTTGGGAGAAACAGTCACATGACCAGCCGCATTAATTGAGAAATAAGGTTGTCCCCAACCTTCAATGCGGTACAAGGCTTCGCTATCCTCAATCTTCCAAGCACGAGAAACATCCCCTGTACTTGGTGGTAATAGCTTCTTGTGTTTATGACCTTTTCCTTCTAGTTTATTGCCGTTAGATGGCACTTTCACCACTTCATCCGATGTAGCAGTTGACTCAACACCCATGTCTGACCTCTGTGTTTCACCCACGAATAAACAATTTAACGCATTCACTTAGCAACGTATATGCACTCTTGAGATAAACTCTGATTGGTTGATAGTCAATAGTCAATAGGCCACAGTCAATGGTCAATAGTGAAACTCTGAGACTTTAAACTGTAGATTTTTGACTTTTGACTCTTGACAGTTTGCAAATTTTATTGCTTCTTGGGAGATAGCTTTGGAACGCACATTCTTAGCAATTAAGCCAGACGGCGTACAACGTGGACTAATAGGCGAAATTATCCGTCGCTTTGAAACAAAAGGTTTTACCCTAGTTGGGTTGAAATTTTTGCAAGTCAGCCGGGAATTGGCTGAACAACACTATGATGTACACCGCGAAAGACCATTCTTTCCCAGCCTAGTTGAATTTATCACATCTGGCCCCGTAGTGGCGATGGTGTGGGAAGGTGATGGTGTGATTGCTGCTGCCAGAAAAATCATCGGTGCGACTAATCCCTTAACCGCAGAACCAGGAACAATTCGGGGTGATTTCGGCATTAACATCGGCCGTAACCTGATTCACGGTTCTGACGCACCAGAAACTGCTGTGCGCGAAGTTAGTCTGTGGTTTAAAGACGAAGAATTAGTCAACTGGCAACCTCATTTAACACCTTGGTTGCACGAGTAATTTCATAGGGCATGGGGAATTGGGCATGGGGCATTGGGCATGGGACATACAATCTACCTTGTCCCCCTTGTCTTCCATTCCCAATTCCCAATTCCCCATTCCCCAATCGTTATTTCGTCACTTCACTTTTTCCGGTTCTATTTGGGGTGTTTCTGTAACGGTGCGTTTGGAGAATCCCCAAGCTAAAATTAGGGCGATCGCGGTAATCATTAGCCATTCTGGTGGGACTAAATCATCGTTGATGACTTTTAATAACAGGCGCAAACCCACTAAGGAAACGGTAATATATCCCGCGTCTTCTAAGTTTTCAAATTCATCTAACCAACGGATAAATAAACCAGCCATGAAGCGCAGGGTAATAATACCGATGGTAGTTCCGGTGAGGACTAACCACTTTTCTTGAGATACGGCGATCGCAGTTGTCACGCTATCTAAAGAAAAGGCTAAGTCGGTGAAGGCAATTACTGGTATAGCTTGCCACAATGAATTGAAACGTGGCCCGTGATGATGGTCGTTTTCTGACTCTGCGGAGGTAAAGTGTTGGAATACCAACCACAACAGGTAGGCCGCACCCAAGAGTTCAAATTGCCAAAACTTTTGGACTTCCGTGGCAGTTAACAATAAAGTAATTCGCAGCACATAGGCGACAACTAAACCAATGTTGAGTGCTTGACGTTCTAGTTTTTTGTTGTCTAGTCCTTGGGCTATGGCTGCAAGTGCGATCGCATTATCAGCAGAGAGAACTGCTTCTAAAAATACCAATATCAGCAGGACTATAGAAGCTTCTATGCTGAGATGAAAGTGCAGGGAGTCAAAAATTTGGTCTAGCATTCCAGGTTTCTCAAGCAGGGAAAATAAAAAATTAACAGGGATAGCGAATTTAATCTAAAAAGTGCAACAAATTGCTACTTTCATTCAGCTTAACCTGTAGGCGAACAATTCTGAAATGTTGGTTGTTATGCGATCGCTTAGATAGACGATCATCATTAGCACATCCACTTACTTATTCAGCCCTTTTACTCGACTGAATTTTCTGTGATTTCTGGAATCTATACAGTGTTAATGAATACTTTTAACAATCAGAGGTAAACATTATCTGCATTTAAAATTCTAGATTTACCTAGAATCAAGATTCGTGTAAAATCATGCCAATGGCAATGTAAATCATACTGAATATTAAGGAAATTCTCAATGGCTATTGGTAAAACTAGGTTGTATCAGAAACCTGTAATGGCTGGGCTAGGTGTGGTGTTTGGGGCGTTGGCTGTGGCGTTTCCTCAAGCTGTGCATTCTCAAACTCAAAGTATACCTGTAATTCGGATTTTAAGGGTAACTGCCAATGGCGGTACTACTTTCAAGTTACAAGAAAACTGGTTTCTTCAGTCTGGACAAATTCAGGATAATAGTAAAAAGTGTGGTGTCAGGACGGGGGATAAGTTTTTTGTTGCTACTATTAACGATAATCGCAATAGTCAGACGGAATTTAAGGACGGTAATCGAGTAGAGAGACTCCGCGATTATTACACCGTCACCTTCGACAAAACTTTAGCTTGTAACCAGCAAGGACAAACATGGTATATTTTTAAGAAGCACGTCCAGCAATTACAAGCTGTGCCTGTCCGCTAGGGGACTCCTAACTTAAAAAATATACTATCACTGTGTAGGCAGGGGGGCAGGGGGCAGGGGGAAAAGGAACGATGTCTGACTCAGAAATTGGATAGTTTATTTTCTGGAAGTCGCTAAAAACTGATTTTTGCTGATAGTGTTTAACTTCTCACAGAATTTCTGTTAGCGTTTTTAACAAGCTGTCGGCTAAATTAGATAGCTCTTCATCTTGAGTTTCGCCGATAGCTAAAATATTTTTTAAAGTAGTTAATCTATCGCTAGTGGGAGTAATTCGCCACATTTCTTCTAAGTTAACTGCTAAATCAAACAGCGAGCGATCGCCTAAATAATTTCTTAACTGGACAGCTACAACATCATCACTGATGAGAAATTCTTTAATCTTATCTAACACTGGGTTAGCAAAGATTTCGTCATTTCCCCATGTTTCTAGCCAGTCTCCATCCACATCATCAACATAAAGATGGATAAAATTCAAACCATAACTGAGCCAGTCTTGCTGCATTGTTCTGGCTGTTGCTAAAGCTTCAGTAAATGTTTCCATCTGGTAATTATAATTATGAGTTTCTTTGTGGTTAGCCATGTTAAGCCATCATTGGCAAATTGATGAAATACGCAATTCGCAACAACAATTAAGAGAATTTTAAATATTTGCCCTCAGCTAAAGAGTCACTGTTGTATAGAGTGACATTCACTAGTTGATTGATGAAATTCGCATTTTGAGGATTGTAACTTAGGAATAATCCTCTTTCTATTTCCCAAGACCGTAGCGTATTTTCCCATGCTTGGTGTTTCTGCCGATTTAGTTCTTCACTCACGCTGGTAATTTGAATACAGAGTGGCTGTTGTTGATGATTACTAACTATTAAATCCGTAGCCATAGAAAGATCAGCAATATAACGCTGCCAAACATTTCCATTGCGACTGGCAATTTGTTGCGCTATTGCTCTTATGATATCATCATCTTCTTGATTAAACTCCCCTGCCATTAATTTTTGTTTCCAAATGTAGAACTTTGCATCAGTCGCATTAATCCATTTGGGAAACAGATATCCGTACCAGTATCTTTCATTCGGTGTCATTTGTGCAAATTTAGCTGCTTTTTCTGCCTCTGATGGTAGAGATTGAATAATCAGCCAGATTGTCGAATCTGTAATCACCTCTAGCAAAAAAGCCAGCACCAACGGTTTAGCGGTTAAAGAACCAGGTTTAATGTCTTTGACCCAGCGATTTATTTCATCTAATTTTTTCGCTAAATTAGCATCTATCGATGCAGCCTGCTCGATGAGTGATTTTAATTTATCTTTTATCTCATTGGCAGGCAGGCGATCGCCTATCCTACTATAACCGTAGCTTTTTGCTGTCATGAGTCATATTTCGACCAATCGATGTTACTCTGCACCCAACATTTAATTATTATTTTATACTTTAAACACAATACAGAGTAGCCTTCAACACTAAGATAGCAGATAAAAAACTGATACTAAGTTTGGAATTGAGATTTGGGCTGGAATGTTGCTTGCTAATCAATGCCTGGAAACTACCATTTTTGGGAGCAAACAATTTTGGATTTGAGATTTTAGATTGACTGTTCTGCTCAATCCAAAATCTAAAATTCGGAGGGTCAAGAGTCTGGAGTATAGCTGACTCTTGACTCTGATGAATCTAGCAGAGGGCGAAGTTAAGCCCCTCGTCGGAGTGCGGCTTCTACCTGCTGAAATTCTTGTTCTAAACGGTTTTTGAGTTTTTCTGGTACAGGTCTATTGGGGTAAGAACTGTAGTGACCAGCCAAAGAGTTGAGGGCTGTTCGCATAGTGGTAAAGGAACTCAGGCCTGAAACCGAGTTAACCCTTTGATAGCGAGCCGAAAAATCATTAATTTTTTGTCGTGCTTCTGCTTGAATTGCCGCTTTTTCTGGTGAATCAGGCGATACTTCTAAAGCTTGCTTGAGAACACCAACTACAGCCAAGGTATCTTGACGGTAATCCCCTGTTAAGCTATCTGGGCTACCACAGCCTACTAAGCCTATGGCAACAACCAAGACGAGAGCAAGCAGACGCGACCAATACCGCTTCATAAGCATTATGTAAAACTATACGTAAATCAACGTCCATCGTATCTTGTATTGGTATCTTGAAGATCAAGTTAGGTGTTGTAAGTTGCCCTGAAATGTAGCAGTATCCTCAGTTTTGGGTGGAGATGGTTTTAAGTAAAGAATTATTTTCACACCCACTTGGGATAGATAATATTGTGAAATCCAAAATCTAAAATCCCAAATTGGTATCACACGATCGCTAGACTAGACTGATTGATTTTTTGATATAAAGTATCTCGTTGCTGGTATGGTCTACCCAAGGAAGCGATCGCAGTTTGTAAACTGGTCACATCCATACAAGTACCACCGACAGCACCCGCCATACTGGTGATGTGTTCTTCCATTAATGTGCCACCAATATCATTACAACCCCAAACTAATGCCTCTGTTGCACCACTTAATCCCAGTTTTACCCAACTGGGTTGATGGTTAGAAATCCAATTACCTAAGTAAATCCGCGCTACTGCACTTAAGTGTAAAGCATCGGCTAGGACTGGTTGATCACGTCCCACACGACGACGTAAGGATTTGGGGGCTTCTTGTCCCACAAAGGGTAAGAGAATAAATTCGGTAATTTTGGCAGGATATCCTTTTTGGAGGGCGGTTTGTTGGAGCGATCGCAATTTTTCTAAATGTCCAATTTGTTGGGATGGGGTTTCAATATGTCCCGATAGCATGGTGCTAGTGGTATGTAAGCCTAATTGATGGGCTGTGGTAACGATTTCTAACCAAGTTGCCGTGTCAATTTTTTCTGGACACAGGACACGCCGCACCTGATCATCTAAAACCTCTGCGGCTGTTCCGGGCATGGAATTTACCCCCGCATCTCGTAAAGCTGCGATCACTTCAGCATAGGTCAAGCCATCAATTCTGGCAATGAATTGCACTTCTTGGGGGGAAAAGGCGTGCAGATGAATTTGGGGAAATTCCTGTTTGATGGTTGTTACTAACTTGAGGTAGTAGGTGAGAGATTTCCCGTCAATTTGGGCTTCTGGGTTTAATCCCCCCTGCATACAGATTTCTGTCGCACCACGCCGCACCGCATCTTGGGATTTTTCGAGAATTTGCGTCCAATCTAACCAATAAGCGGCTGTGTCTCCCGCATCCCGCCGGAATGCACAAAAACTACAGTGCTGCTCACAAATGTTAGTAAAGTTAATATTGCGATTAATTACGTAGGTAACAGTATCACCGACTTGCTGCTGGCGGAGTTGGTCAGCCGTAGCACGAATAGCTGCGATCGCTTCTGGGTCAGTTTGTGTTAACAATAACACGCCTTCATCTGGGGATAAGTCATCTCCCATCAGAGAACGTCTGACAATAGCATCAATAGGATTTTTCTGCACAATCAATCAATAAGAATTCAGCTAATCTACAATTATTATTTGTAAATCTAATTTTACTAGAAAATCACACAACTTTCATATTTTCGGAAAATTTACACTGATTAAACATCGCCAGGCAATATTTCTCCTCAGCCTCATAATAATAATCGCCTGATTCTTTCTAATCAATCAAATTGTTGATCATCATCCTTTGTGTGTTCATACTTTGCAAGTTTTAGAGGAATTTTCGCCGCGATCGCGGTTAGCAGATGCTGAGACTATTTTTGCTAGTATACGGAACAAATGATTCAGTTATTTTCCCTTAGTCTACTTTACTTTTTTATTTATTTGCTTATCAGTATTTAGTGACAGCATCAAAATCACTGCCAAAATGCAAAAAAAATTACTGATAGCAATTTTGTTTACTTGTTTATTACCAATGGCTGTAAATGATGGGTAGCCAGATTGTATTAATTCTGGTTCCCTTAATTACCCTAATTAGTGTATTAGCTTTACAATTCACCCTACCTATCAACAAGTTTGGACTGAAATATATTAGTAGTGCTATCTTTACCGCATTGTTTGTCATTGGTTTACATATCAATATCTATCTGGGAATTAACTATTGCGATCCTAGTAAAAATACAGAAACTTCAACTCTGCTGAATTGTTTATGCCAAGAAAGTAATCATAGTAATTGCTGTGGCTTACCAATATGTTAGCCAAACCTTTAGAGCCTTGTTTAATCAGCAAATATTTTTCTTAACTAAATAGCTCTTAGAACGATAGAAAAATTGTATTTGCCTATAAGTATATATCCCCTTGTGAAAATAGTCAGAGAGTCATTAAATTGGCAAAGAATGTCAAATTATGTGTTATTGGGATGACAATTTAATATCAGTAAATATATGGATTCAGTTTTGCCATTGACTAATTTGAAGAAGCTGGTTTCTGTGGAAAAACTAGCTTTAGCGGCGATCGCGATCGCTATACTGTTGAGAATAGTAAATTTAGGTAGTCGAGAGTTTTGGTACGACGAAGTTCTCTCATTACTGCTTTCTAATGGACACAATGGTAGCTATAGCACACCCAAAGACTTACCAGTTCTGTTAGCTGATTATACCTCTTTACTACAGCTACCTTTGGAATCGAGTCTGAGTGAGCTGATTTCCACCTTCAAAAAACTGATTTTGAATTTACTCAATGGAGAACCCCACCCACCGATATTTTTTCTGAGTCAACATTTATGGCTGCGTCTTTTTGGTAACAGCGAACCCGCGATGCGGAGTTTGAATTTACTATTTAGCATTGCAGCGATTTTTAGTAGTTACAGTTTAGGTAAAGTTCTCCTCAACCACCGTAGCGGCTTATTACTTGCAGCCTTTATCGCTGTTAACCCCTTTTATCTATTTCATTCTCTTAACGTGAGAATGTATGCGCCTTTGGTGTTGTGGACTTCACTCAGTGCAGTTGCGCTGATACATATAATTAATCATCAGCAAACAGAGCCAACTACCAAAAATCTACAGCATCGGTTAGTCTTGAATATTCTCTTCGTTACAGCCGTAGCAGCTGGGTTACTCACATTTTATTTATATGCTTATTGGGTAATTACTCTGACAATTTTAGTAATTTATCTTGATCGAAAGCATTGGTGGCAACATGGATTACGTTTAGCTACTGCGGTCATGATCACTATACCTTGGTTTCTCTGGGGTGGCATTAAACAATTCCGTAATGCTGACTTGAATCGGTTTGCGGCTAAACAAGGAATCATCACCGCATTTTTCAACCATCTACAAGATTTCTTTTACGCTCTCGGCACTAATATATTGGTAGGTGATTGGGTAACACGTTTACCAGTGATTAGCGTTGCCGCTTTTGGGGTGTTAGTGGTAGTTTTTATGCTCATCTGTAGTTTGCATCTGTGGCATAAAAATGAACAGCAAAATTTGTTTACATCTGTAATCTTAGGGATCTCCCCTTTATTACTAAGTTTAGCTGTAGATATTCTCACTAAAAAGAATACATTGGGTTTTGGTTGGGGCAGAACAACGATTATTATTCTACCTGGATGTTTACTATTATTTGTTGTGTGGTTAGAACAAGCAGTATCTCAGGAAAAGCGCACCATTGTAGCTGCTAGTTTATTAATATTGTACCTGGGAATTGGCATTAGCGATTTTAGTTTGAGACAACGTACCATATTCCATCAAATTGCCAATGTAGTTACCCAAGAAAACAATCACTCAACACTAATTGCGATGAATTCTAAAGCTTGGGGTCATGTGATGCGCCTAGCTTATTATATTCCTCCACAACTGCCTGTGATGCTATTAGCGGACAGTCCGAATAAATTAGCAGATTCCTTGGCCAACATATTAAACGATGAAAAAAATCAATATCAACGAGTTATTTGGTTAGACAGTGCCGATCCTGTTTGGTCTAGGTTAAAAACAGCCGCAGAAATCCAGACAGCACAGCAGAATATTCAGCAAGTTTTATCGCCGAAATTTAATCTCCAACAAACTCAAAATCTCAGAGGGACAATGGAAATAGACGATTTTACTCTCAAACTTTACACCCACTCTAACCATAAATGAAAGAAAACAAGTAATAGGAAAAGAAGTAACATAGGTGTACTGAGTTCTTTTTTCAAAATCAAATATGATTCCTATATGAACTCAAATTAAGTAAAAAGCTGGCAAAATCACCATGATTGATTTTTAGTTTTGGCTGATTTTACTACTCATGTGCATAATATACTTAAAGGTAATGTGCTGATGTTCAGTTTCAAAAGCTACATAGATAACGAATTCACATCTGTTGATACAGAAAAGCATCAGTTTGTAAACTCTATTGTGTTATTTTTAATCTAGTTTATGAATGTCAACTCATCCAGCACGTTATTAGCAGTCCCCACTGGCCCTTTACAGATTTCTGATTTACCACCTATTAATGAGGGAGCAATTGCATCAGATATTTTCTTTTCGTTGGTAATTCCCACTTACAAAGAACGGGACAATATTCACAGTGTCGTACAAATTTTGACTCAGACATTAAATGAATATATTCCTGAAGACTACGAATTAATTGTGGTCGATGATGATAGTCCTGATTTGACGTGGGAAGTGGCGCAATTCTTAACCAAGGAATATCCACAATTGCGGGTGATGCGGCGACAAGGGGAAAGGGGATTATCCTCAGCAGTGATTCGGGGTTGGCAAGTTGCTAGGGGTCAAGTTTTAGGTGTGATTGATGGAGATTTGCAGCATCCACCTGAAGTATTGACACAACTATTGTCGCAAATTTCCCAGGGAGCAGATATGGCAGTCGCTAGCCGTCATGTGGATGGGGGCGGTGTGAGTAGTTGGAGTGCTATTAGACGTTTCTTATCTCGTGGCGCGCAGTTATTAGGTTTAATTATCTTACCAGGAGTCTTGGGGAGAGTTTCTGACCCGATGAGTGGTTATTTTATGGTCAGACGTAGCAGCATTGCTGGGGCAACACTCAACCCTGTAGGTTATAAAATTTTGCTAGAAGTAATTGGACGGGGTAATATCCAAAAGATTGCGGAAGTTGGCTATGTCTTCTGTGAGCGCAAAGAAGGTGAAAGCAAGGTAACGTGGAAGCAATATGTCGAATATATTCACCATTTAATCCGATTACGTTTATCCACAGGTCGCCTGAAACGCATTAATCAGCTAGCAGCAAATTTTCCTATGGGGCGATTTTTGCGGTTCGGCTTGGTGGGCTTAAGTGGGGTATTTGTCGATATGGCGATGCTGTATTTACTCAGTGATCCTTCTACCTTGGGCTTACCGTTGACTCGCAGTAAAATTATTGCGGGGGAAATTGCCATTTTCAATAATTTCTTGTGGAATGATGCTTGGACATTTGCGGATGTCTCCATGAGACAGCAACAATGGCATCAACGGTTAAAAAGATTTTTAAAATTCAACGTGATTTGCTTGGCTGGGTTAATGCTGAACGTTTTAGTATTGAATGTGGTGTTTAATTTCTTAATTCGCAATCGCTATATTGCTAACCTGATTGCGATCGCGATCGCCACTGTCTGGAATTTCTGGGTAAACTTAAAACTAAGTTGGCGAGTTACTGACGTAAAATAATCGGCGAACTTAAATCAACGATGGAAGTCTAAGATATACAAATTGACACAAAAATTTATAGATGCGTTTGTATAACTGGCACTCTACCATGACATCTCGTTGGTTTCATCCTCTGATGTTGCTTTTGTGGTTCATCATCGCCCTGGGCTTACGTTTAACTAATCTTACAGCCAAGCCCCCTTGGACTGATGAATTTTCTACATTGGTGTTTAGCTTAGGGAATAGTTTTCTAGGAGTACCTCTAGATCAAGCGATCGCACCTGAGATATTATTACAACCACTGCAACCACAAGCCGCAGCCAGTCTCAATGATGTCTGGAAACACCTCAGCCACGAAACTAACCACCCCCCGATTTACTTTGCTTTATCCCATCTGTGGATGCAGTTATTTCCGACACAACAGGGTTTAGTCTCTCTTTGGGGGGCGCGATCTTTAGCGGCGATTTTCGGGGCTATTTCGATTCCGGCGATGTATATCTTCGGTTGGATTGTTTTTCGTTCCCGAATTGTAGCTCATTTAGCGGCGGCGATGATGGCTGTCTCACCATACGCGATTTTTTTGGCGCAAGAAGCCCGTCACTATACTCTAGCCATCTTGTGGGTAATTGCTTCCCTCACCTGCTTTGTGATTACCACACGCCACATCCAAAACCAAACACAGCTACCCATTCCTTTAGCATTGTCATGGGTAATCATTAATGCCTTGGGTATCGCCACCCATTATTTCTTTGTGCTGACTCTGTTTACAGAAGGCTTAGTATTAATAGTTTTAGCTGGGCGCAAAATTCATAATAGCCCCAAAATATTCCCCAAAGTATTCTTATCTCCCCCTTGGCGGCGCATCTATGCTGTGATTTTAGGTACGTTTATCACTGGTATAGTTTGGCTACCAGTTTTTTTACAGAATAGCTATGGTGATAAATTAACAGACTGGATACAGCAACCCCGTGTAGGATTTGCCTGGATAAGTCCATTTTTCCAAGCTTTTGCTGCTTGGGTAACAATGTTGTACTTATTACCAGTAGAATCACCACAGTTATGGATTGTGATTGCTTCCGGTTTAGTGATGCTCATCTTTATAATTTGGGCGGCACCGATTTTCGTCAGGGGATTGAAAGTACAATTACAAACGCCAGAAACGCAATTAGAAACACGGGTGTTAATGGGAGTAGTGATAGGTGCGATCGCTCTATTTTTTGTGTTTACCTATTTCCTGGGGATAGACTTAACTAGAGGTGCGCGTTATAACTTTGTCTACTTCCCGGCTGTGATCGTTTTACTAGGGGCGAATTTAGCTGTCATTTGGCAAAATTTCCAGCAGAAAAAAGCCGTGATATTGATTTGGTTCATGGGATTTTTGAGTGCAATTACAGTTATTTGCAATCTGGGATATCAAAAATACTATCGCCCTGATTTATTTGTGAGATTAATTCAACAAACATCTCAAGTTCCCGTACTCATTGCTACTACTCAAATTACTCACGTTCAAATCGGGGAAATGATGGGTATAGCTAGGGAATTCAGAATCAAAAATGTGACCAATCCTGCACCATTATTTTTGTTAGCTCATCAAGATAAAGATGTCAATACAGCTACTAAAACCCTAAAAAATACTCTCAGTCAATTACCCCGTTCCTTTGATTTATGGCTGGTAAATTTCCATGCTCCTGTTGACGAAGCCGTCAAAAATTGTACAGAGCATAGTCAGTCTTTACCAGCAATTAACGGTTATGAGTACAAAGTTTACCACTGCAAAATTAGTCCTACTTTGGATTTTGAATTTTAGTGGCTGGTTAATCACATGGAAATGAGATTTTAGGACTCTTGATTAGGAAGTAATTTCAGAATTTTGGGAAGAATTCTGAACAATTGTTTTTTGATGACGATAATCGTTGACACTCAGGAGCTTCCAACTAGAATTTTCTTCAAGTTCTAGAACCCATTGATGATAATCAAGCAGACTTTCTCTATGGCCAACACTAATAAATGTTGTTTTCGTCTCTTGTAACTGTTGATATAAATTCCCTTCATTATTCAAATCCAAAGCACTAGTTGCTTCATCTAAGATAGTAAAACTAGGATGAGTCACTAATAGACGTGCAAAAGCCAGGCGTTGTTGTTCTCCTAGTGATAATATGTTTTCCCAAGGCAGCTCAGTATCAAAACTATCAATGCGACTGAGCAAGTTTTGCAGGTTCACTTTTTGCAATATTTCTTTGAGTTCTGCATCGGTCATCTGACGATTTCTATTAGGATAAAGCAACTGTTCGCGCAAAGTTCCTAAAATAATGTAAGGTCGTTGGGGTAAAAACAGCAGGTCTTTGAGGGAAGGTCGCAACAGACGACCAGTTCCTGCATTCCACAAACCTGCGATCGCACGCAACAGTGAACTTTTACCGCGACCACTAGGGCCGACAATCAATAAACCTTCTCCCGGTTGAACAGACAAGGATAAGTCTTCAACGATTACCTGTTCATAGTCAGGCGTTTGTAAGGTAACATCCTCAAAAGCCAGACGATTTTCTTCTATGGTTTTAATAGTGCTGACATTCTCTGGTTGTTTGGTAACAACTTCTAAAGCATCCGAGAAATAAGCTAAACGCTCAACATAACTCGAAAATCTTCCAGAAGTGCCAAATTCATCAATTAATGTTGCCAAACCATTAGCAAACATACTACAAGATACAATTGCTTGGTTAACTTGTCCAAAATCAATTTCACCTCGAATATAGGCAGGCGCAAATATTAAAAACGGAAACAATTGGATTACAGATCGATATCCTCTATTAAAAATATCTTTATTTTTTTCCCAGTTAATTTTGCTTTCAGAATTTTTAAAGAGATTATTAAATCTGCGCTCAATTATATTTAATTCTTGGTTTTCCCCTTGGAAAAAAGCTATGGATTCAGCATGATTCCGTACATGAGTTAGGCTGTAGTTATAGCTTGCTTTAGATTCAAGTTCCTCTTGAGTAATTTTATCTAATTCTCGACTCAAAAAAACAGCAATCAGATTACCTATAATAGTATAAGTAAGTAAAATAGCTACTGCTACTTTAGAAATTGACCACAGAATTATTAAAAAAGTTGTCATTTCCAGGATTTTTTCAAACAAAGTAGCTGCAAAAGTTATAGCAGTCCTGGCAATAGGTTCGATTTCTTGAGATAGACGTTGGTCTGGGTTATCAATATCGGAGCTAAAATTGATTTTATAATAGGCACGATTGCTAAAATATTTTTCTAAAATCTGCTTGTTAAGCCATTGATACCAATCAAGAGCAACTTTTTTTCTGACAAATTTAGAATATCCTGTTAAGAGGGTGATTAAGAGCAGCCCAAAGCCATAAAGTGCTAACGTCTGAAAAAATTTAGAAACATCTTTATCTTGAACAATAATATCGACTAAATAGCGATCAACAAAGCTATTAAAGGCAGTTATGCCCACAAGCCCAATTATTAATAAAATGAGGAGAGCCAGCATCCCCCAGGCTTTAATCACATCGGAAAATGCTCTTATGCCTGACTCTGTTGGAAACCAGTATGGGGCGGCGATCGCTTTTACAGCTTCCCAAAACTTAGTAAAATTAGCAAGGAAAGCAGTATTTTTTGAAGATTTATTATAAATAACTTGATTTTGCATATTATACATCTTGCAAAAATAATTTTTTAGTATTATAAATTATTATGAAACTTTGTTTTACATTTCATGAGGTATAGCTATAAAATCAGGAAAATACATCATTAATATTGATATATATTTGAGCAAATTTATGATCTCAAAAAACAATTTTGCTATATTTCTCAAACAGAAATACAGCAAAATTATCTAATAATAATGCCAAGCCATTGCTTTTGTTTTGAGGTAAAAAGTGGCTCTTCCGTAGGTGTTATACTACAGTTAAAAAATCAACTGTTTCAGGCATTTACAACTTAGATTTTTTCCCAAAAGCTAAAACGTCAAGATTAAAAGCTGTTTTTCTTGCCCAGTGAGGTATATGAGCTAATTCATAGACGTTTTTATCATAACAGGTAATGAAGAACCTAAAAAATTAGGCATTCCAAACTTCAGGATTGACAATGTAAGGGGGCTTCTCACCTTGAAGCACTTGCAGTATTTGATTAGCTGCGGAAAGTGCAGCAGCCATACCGGCTTCAGGTGTAACGCCAGCTAGATGAGGTGAGAAAATGACATTGTCAAATTCATATAAGGGATTATCGATAGCTGGAGGTTCTGGTTCAAATACATCGATAGCAGCTCCTGCTATCAATTTTTCGCGTATGGCTGTAACTAAATCTGGTTGGCGAACTA
This sequence comes from Nostoc sp. CMAA1605, assembly GCF_021596505.1. Classification (GTDB taxonomy): domain Bacteria; phylum Cyanobacteriota; class Cyanobacteriia; order Cyanobacteriales; family Nostocaceae; genus Trichormus. Next base: position 19,956 of record NZ_PJIZ01000060.1, read on the forward strand.
CCTTTCCACGAGATGTATTGATTAAAAAAGCAGTAGGCTTCATTTTCTTAAAAGCTTCTAGAGCAAACATTTCATAAGTCTCATCAGTTAGCTCAGGATGCAAAGATACAAAGTCAGATTCAGTAAGTAGGTAGTCTAAATCTTGTACTAAAGTTGCACTGACAGCTTCTGCTTTACTGCTGGGGACATAAGGATCATATGCTAAAACTCGCATCTGCAATGCTGTACTACAAATTTTCGCAACAGCACTACCAATCCTTCCCAAACCAACAATACCAAGAGTTTTTCCTTCGACTTGAATTGGTTGTACCTGATTACGAATTAAGTAGTTGCCTGCTTTGACAGATTGATTGAGAAAAGTTAGTTTTTTAGCAAGTGCTAAAATCATGGAAATTGTGTGTTCTGTCACAGCCGTTGTTGACAAGCCAGGATTATTAACTACGACAATTCCCCGTTTTGTTGCAGCAGCAATATCAATTGCATCAGTTCCAAATCCAGAGGTACTAATAACTTTTAAATTTTTTGCCAATCCAATTGCTTGGGCATCTAATTTAGTAGGATAACGGACAAATACGCCCGATACATCTTGAATAGCTTCATGGATTTGATGCTGTGTTGGTTCTTTGATAATCTCGATATTAGTGGATTCCGCAAGCAGTTTTTCACCTGTCTCATCATACATTTTCCCAATCAACAGAACTTTATGATTTTTAGTCTTGCTTAGGGAAGTTTGGGGGAAAATAGCGGTCATGGTAATTAACCTTAATTTGTTTGATACAACGATGTTTTAGACTCAATATTGGATGAATGAAATTGCTGAGACAACTTCATTTTTGTTGTCAGCAAATCAGAATTAGATGAGGATGAATCTAATAACTGAAAAAAGTTCTCGGCAATGGTAGTTAAAGGGTCAATCGCTTGTATAGAATCAATGCTATTAAGCTTGAGATATTTGGCGAGAATATGAAATTCTGTGCAACCAGAAATAAAGGAACGAGTATTATATTTATCTAACAGTTTTTGAACATCTTCAAGAATTGCTAGAGGATTTTGTCCTCGTTTTAATACTTTAAAAATCATCTCATGAATCAAGTGATGATCGTTTTCATCTGGAGAAATAATCAGATTTGCAGCAGTACAACCTTGATCAAACAATTTTTTCTTGTAAGTACCTGAACCTGCAAGTAAAAGTGCAGGCTCGTTATGTGTTTGCAGTTGTTGATCGGCAATTTTAATTAAAGAGATTACTTTATGAGTCTGATGCTCTGGGAGATGAGCCAAAGCATAATGAGCAGTACAACAACCAATGACTATGCGGTCTACTAATTGATTGAGTTTTTCTAAATGTATCTGCACAAAATCGATGAATTCTCTTTCATTTCCGCTATGCACTGAAGTCGTGCGATCTGGTGCAGCAGGAAGTGAGAAAACTATAACGTTGGGTGCTTCTTGTTCGTTGTCGATATACTGGTTGTATTCATAAATAGTTTTGAGAAATTCAACAGTAACGACAGGCCCCATTCCGCCTAAAACTCCCAACACTGGTAGTTTTTTATTCATAATTTTTCTCCAAATTTGCAATTGTTTAGTTGTATGGATGACTAAAAATTAAAATTTGTAGCGAAAAGACCGTTATCTTCTTGACTGGATTTATCTGTGCGATCGCACAGATTTAATAATGGTGTGTCGGGAGATTTGACTACTGCTTCTAGAAGAGTGTCTAACAACTTGATCATCAATGAAATACGTTCGCTAGCGAATATATCTGTGTTGTAGATTAACTTCAAATAGAATTCCGCTTCGTCCACAAAAATGAATTCTAGATCAAATTTAGCAGTAACAAGTTCCTGCTTCAGAGCATTAACAGTAATTCCATCTATTGCTAGGTCTACATTTTGATTATTTTGCAGAACAACTACAACATCAAATAGAGGGTTACGGCTAGGATCACGTTTAAAATTTAAATCTGAGACTAGTTTATCAAAAGGATATTCTTGGTGATCATATGCCTCTATTGTGGTTGTTTTGACTTTTATCAGTAAAGTCGCAAAGCTATCGTCTACTGCTATTTGGTCGCGTAAAACTAAAGTATTCACATAAAAACCTATTTGTTCCTCTAATTCGGGATGATTTCTTCCAGCAATGGGGGAGCCTACGGTAATTTCATTCTGCTCGGTATAGCGGAACAGAAAACCTTTGACCAAGGTTAGTAAGCCCATAAATAAACTAGTTTCTTGGGTCTTAACTAATAACTCAAAATCCTTAATTAATTCTTGATTTGGCTTCCAGATAACCGCAGAGCCAGAAAAACTCTGCACTGATGGACGCATATAATCTAAAGGTAAATCAAGGCGTGTCGGTGCAGGAGTCAACTTAGCCAGCCAGTAATCCCGTTGTGCTTGTAATTTTGGTGTTTGGAGTTGCTGATCTTGCCATGAAGTATAGTCTTTATAATTAATTCTTAGAGGTGACGGTAATTTTACGTTCTCGTTTCCATAGGCATGATAATGTGCCAGAAAATCTTTAATTAAAACGCCTGCTGACCAACCATCTGAAATGATATGGTGCATATTAAATAGAATAATATTACTTTGCTGACTCAGCTTGAGTACATTAATCTTGAGTAGAGGCCCGGTTTCTAAATCAAAAGTAGTTTTGGCATTGTTACGAATAGCTTCAGCAATTTTTGCTGTTTGGTTTTCATCATCTATTAAGTCTATTTGGTTGACTGCAAAATCCATCTGCTCGTTTACTATTTGACGCGGTTCGTTATTGATTAAAGTAAACGTAGTGCGTAAAATTTCATGCCGTTCTATCAATTTTTTAAAAGCATTTTCAAAAGCAGCGATATTTAAATCACCATTGAATTGATAAGCACTGGGCATTCCGTAAGCATAATGTTTATGGTCGAGGAATTCTAAAGCCCAGAGACGGCGTTGCCCATGAGACATGGGATAAGATTGTTGTTCATTTATTGCTGGTATGGGTTCTTGATAGTTAGATTGAGTTTTGGATATTAAAGCTGCTAATCCAACAATTGTGGGAGCTTTAAAGAAATCAGCTAATTTAACTAATACATTTAATTCTTTATGGACGTGAGTGACTACTCTAGAGAGTAGTAGGGAGTGTCCGCCGATTTCAAAAAAGTTATCAAAAATGCCAATGGGATGTTTAGTGAGAATTTTTTCCCAAATATGCACTAGCTTTGATTCTAAAGTATTACGTGGTGCAGTATAAGCTATTTGTGTTAATTGGTCTGTTGGCTGGAGGGCGACGAGCGATCGCAAGTCTAGTTTGCCATGTTTAGTTAAGGGAAATTGCTTTAAGAAAACAAAGGAAGTCGGAATCATGTAAACTGGCAAATAATTAGCTAAAAATTCTCTAATTTCTGAAATTTTTATCTCTTTGTCAGTTTGACAATAGGCAGATAATTGAGTTTGATTATTTACCTCTATAGGTAACACAATCGCCTTTTCAATCTGGGCATGGCGACTAATTTGGTATTCAATTTCGCCTGGATCTACACGATATCCATTGACTTTAACTTGATTATCTTTTCGCCCTATAAATTCAATCACACCTGGAGCAATTTGTTTACCTAAATCTCCCGTTCTAAAGAGAACTTTTTCTGAATTTAAAAAGCTGGGTTGAAATTTTTCTTTGGTAATTTCAGGAAGATTACGATAACCAACTGCTAATGCTGCACCTTCTACGCAAATTTCACCGATTACGTGTAGAGGCACGGGGTGATTGAATTCATCTAAGACCAATAATCGATTGTTATGGAAAACTTGACCAAGAGGTACATCTGTATTTAAGTTTTCATCTATTGTATATTGAGATACCCCTACACAAGTTTCTGTAGAACCGTAGACATTACTAATAATTTCAGCAGGAAAGCGTTTTCGTAAAGCGATCGCAGTTTCTCGGTCTAATTTCTCTCCCCCGCAAGAGATATATTTTAAGCTGGGGATAGTTTCTTCAGGTGCGAGTACAGCTAAAATTTCTCGGTAAATAGATGGCGTTGTGTGCAGCGCATTGATTTGATTTTCCTGTAAAAAGTCAACTAAATGCCCTATATGCTGTACTTCATACATATATAAAGCAGCACCTATAGTTAAAGGGAGGAAAATGTTACGAAAAGATGGGTCATGGGTGACAGGTGCTGTGAAAATATAACGCCATTCAGGATGTTTATCTAAGTTAAATGTCAGTCGTAAACTCCGAATCACATTCAAAATAGAAATGTGACGACCCATGACTCCTTTAGGGTTTCCGGTAGAGCCAGAAGTGTATAAAATATAGGCAATTTGGTTAGTATCTGGTTGTAACTTAGGCTCATTTATGTCAAAGTCGGCTAAAATATTGTCGATTTTATCTAAGCAGATTGCTTCGATTTGTTGGGGTAATTGGGAGACAAAATTACTCTCAGTAAGACAGAGATGGCAGCCACTATCTTTTAAAATAAAATCGATGCGATTGCTAGGATATTGGGGGTCTATCGGTACGTATGTCGCCCCAGTTTTAAAAGTAGCGAGAATGGCGGTAATTAAGTTTTGATTGCGTCCGATTGCGAGTGCGATCGCCTTCCCAGATCCAATATGATATTTCTCATGTAAGTAATTAGTTAAACGATTTACCTTTTCATTCAATTCTCGATAGGTTAAAGTCGTTTCTCCAACTATTAATGCTGGTGCATCGGGTGTAGAGTTAACTTGAGCAATAAAGTCATCAATGATTGTATAATTTTGGGGTAATTCTATTGTTGAACCTGTTAATTCTGCAAATAATTCTTCCTGTTGCACTTGTGTTAATAAAGGCAACTCAGACAGTAAACTATTCGCATCTCTAATTACACCCTGCATCAAAATTTCAAAACTTGCTAAAAACTGTTGGATAGTTTCCGGTTTAAACAGTTCTGTATTGTAGTTGCAGTAGATAATCAGTGCATCATTGACTTCGATGAAATTAAAGCCTAAATCGAAAGGAGTGTAACCAATTGGCTCTGGTGGTAGCGATACGTTCAGTCCTGCAAATTCAGGTAAAGTTAATTTAGGATCGAGATTGAAAGAGACTGAAATCAGAGGAGAACGAGAAAAATCTCGTTGTAATTGTAAAGCTGCTAGTAATTCTTCTAAGGCGTGACTTTGATGTTTAAAAGCGGCTATGAGTGTTTCTTTCGTGTGACGGAGATGAGTAACAAAAGAAGCAGTGACATCTGTCTGGATACGAATCGGTAAAAATTGCGAACAAAAGCCAACTAATTTTTCACTTCCTTCAAATTGTCGTCCAGAAATGGGAATGCCAATTACTAAATCATCATGCCCGGAAATGCGTCGCAAAAAAGCCGTGTAAGCAGCGAACATTGTCATAAATAATGTTGCTTGATTTTTGCGTCCTACAATCTGCAAATTTTGCCATAGTTGAGGAGCAATAATTTTACTTTCTCTACCGCCTGTGTAAGTTTTGACAGCAGGACGAGGAAAGTCTGTAGGAAGTTCAAATACGGGGATTTCTCCCTCATAAGTTTTTAACCAAAAATCACGATGTTCTAGCATTTGTGGGCTTTGCGCTTCTTGCTGTCGCAAAGCTAAATATTTGCGAAACTGCATTGATGGCGTTAAAGATTCGGTAGCAATGCCGATTTTTGCTGAATAAAGTTTGCCAATTTCATTCAAAATTAGCCCTAGTGACCAACCATCTGCAACAATATGATGAGTTTTTAAAGTTAGCAGATAATGTTCAGGTGCTAAACGCATCAGCACAGCCGCAAATAAAGGAGCAACACCCAAATCAAAAGGCTTTTGCGATAACTCAGTTCTCAAGACTAAAGCAGTTGCTTCCGGGTTATCTTCATCCATTAAATTGATTAATGGTAAGTCAATTTTGACACTACTAACAACTTCTTGTAGTTCGCCTTGTTCTATAATCTTGGTTCGCAACGCTTCATGACGATTGACTACTTCATTAATAGCTTGTTGCAAAGATGAAATATCTAAATCACCACGCAATTCTAAAGAAGTAGTCACATTATATGATGCTGAAGCGGTTGTATCTAATTCTGCCAATAGCCAAAGCTGACGTTGCGCTTCATTGGTAGGAAATTGCTGTTTTAAATTATTCCTACCGTCTTCATCATCAGAGTGATCGTCGCTTACTTCTCTTTTCTTTGTTTGCGGTGATTTAGCATTTGCGAAAAAGCCAGCTTGTCGCAGTTCTATAATTGCTTCTTTAACAGCAGCTACCACTTTATCTATATCTTCATTCGTATGACTAGTTGAGAGAAAACAAACTCGTTTTTCCCATGTATACAAGCCTTTGAGATTTAATAAGTAGTAAAAAAGTGGTAATTCGATAGGTTTGAGGAAAATACTATAAGCACCAGAAGATTCAAAGCGAAACAACGAACCAAAATGAACAATGCGGATAGGAATTCCTGTTTCTTGAAAGAACTGATTAACCTCAGTAGCTAATCGATTAGTTAATTGATTTACCCTTTCTTGAAGCGTTGCACCTTGTTCGCGTAAATGTAAAAGCACTGCGCGACAAGCAGCCAAAGCTAATGGATGACGGCAGAAAGTACCACCATAAGCAGTTAATTCTGTTTGCGGATGGGAATCATCTCCATAACTCCAGAAACCGCCATCAACTGTATCTAAGAAATCTGCTTTACCACAGATCATACTGATAGGCAAACCACCACCAATTGCCTTACCATAAACTACTATATCCGCCTCAACCTCAAACCATTCCTGCGCTCCTCCTGGAGTAATACGAAATCCAGTAATAATCTCATCAAAAATTAGAGCAATTTCTTTTTTTTGAGTCAATTTACGTAATTTTTGGATAAATTCTTGAGGCTGTAAATCTGGTTTACGGCTCTGCACAGGTTCTACTAAAACTGCTGCTAAATTATCAGCTTGCTCTGCAATTATTTCTAGACTTTCTTCTGCTCCATAGGTAAGAACTATAACATCTTCAACCATTCCTAATGGTGTCCCAGGACTCAATGGTTGAACTGTTCTTGCTTCCTCGCCAGCGCGCGCTAAAATGCCATCAAAAGTACCGTGATAAGAACCAGCAAAAATCACAATTTTTTGGCGTTTTGTCCGAGAACGAGCAATACGAACTGCTGCCATAATCGCTTCTGTGCCAGTATTACTAAAAGCAACTCGTTCTACACCTGTCATTTCACAAATTAAAGCAGCTGTTTCTGCTGCAATATTTGACTGCATTCCTAATCCAATTCCGTGTTGCATTTGTTGCTGAATTGCTGTCAACACAAAATCAGGACTATGCCCAAAAAAGTTAACTCCAAACCCCATTGCTAAGTCGATGTAATCATTGCCATCGATATCACGAAAATATGCGCCTTGGGCTGACTCTGAAACAATGGGATATTGAAATTCCTTTAAAGCCATACGGAAGTCAATAGTAGGTTTCACATCAACCATTGTCTTCCGGCTGTTTTGAGAATATGCTTTGGATTTTGCAGTTCTTTGATTATAAGTAATCTGTAATTTCTGGATAAAAGCTTGCTGTTGTTCCGTTAAAGATTTACTCTCTGTCAGCTTTAAAGCTAGCGGGTTTAAATTTGGAGAACTAATTTTTTGGGTAGGAGGTGCGGTTTCTGTTTTGCTTGTTTTAGCAATAGGGGCAGTTTCTGTTTGAATTAACAAAACTTCTGCTTTATTACTTGGTGCAACAGGTGCAGATTGGAGGATTTCTAATTGCTTGATAATGGTTTTTTCATGAATATCTTTGAGTTCTTTCAAAGATTGCAGTTGAGCCATCATCAAAGCTTCTTTAGCAGAGGTTGGTGTTGATACAGCTACTGTTTTTGATTGGTGATTAATAGCACTTTCAGGAGAGGTGGAAGCAATGATTAACTCTTGACCATTATAGATGCTGATATTATTTTGTTTAGAGAAACTATCCGCAGTGACAAAGCCACAACGTTTTAAAGCAGCACACCAACTTTCTCCACTTAGCAAGGGAGTATCTAAACGTAACTCTTGATCTTGAAAACGCCACCATCCTGGTGTGAGTCCAAAAGTTAAATCAAGCCATGAATTATTTTCTACTGTTTCTAGTAGTACCAAATAACCACCAGGTATTAGTAGTTCTCGAATATTATTGAGTGTTTCTGTAATATTTCTGGTACTATGAAGCACGTTGGCAGCAACGACTATGTGATACGAATGTGCTGTTAACCCTTGAGAAGCTGGTGATTTCTCAATATCTAATTGATGGAAGTTGAAATTATGTCTATTTTTAAATTTTTGCCGTGCTTTATTGAGGAGAACCGGAGAAAGTTCAGTAAAATAATAAGTTGTCTGATTGAGATTTAAATTATTAACAATTGCTTCAGAGGTTGCACCTGTACCACCTCCCACTTCAATAATTTGGTGAGGGCGATCGCTACTAGAAAAATTACTTAAAATAGAGTTAATTGCTTGGGCTACTCGTTGATTCATCAAACGAGATACAGGAGAATTGCCATATATACTTTCTGCATGGACAACTGAACCTGCTGGGAAAATTAACTCTAAAGGATCTATATTTCCTTTGAGAACTTCCGCTAAATTTTCTCCGCAGCGTTGTAGCATTTCTAACTCAGGTTTTGCTGCTGGACAAATTGTTTGCAAATTCTCTATAGCTTCTGGCAAAGAAAAAGGCGTAGGTAGGCTTTTTACTATCCAGACATTACCTTGATTTTGAATAATTCCAGTTTGTTCTAAAGTTTTTAAATAACGAGTAACTAAAATCTGATATTTTGAGGCAATGGGTAAAGTTTTCAATAAATTTTCTGTTGTCCAGCTTTCTGCTATACTTAGTCTCTTACCTAATACTTCTAAAGCTTGCAAAATATAGGCAACTGCAATTGGTTGTAGTTGGGAAATCACCCACAGATAATTATTTAATTCTGAGTCAGAATGAGATACTTGAACTGGGGTTTTAGTGAAGATATAATTAATTACTGCATCAGATGTATTTGATGGCTCTTGTTTAATATAATCAGATAGATAAATAGATATTTCGGCAATTGTTTGTAAATCAGTGAATAATTGATCTATCTTGACTTTTACACCAAACTTCTCTTCAATTTTGCGGACAAAGTCTGTCAAAATAATCGAATCTGCTCCCAGATTTAATAATGTCTCGTCATCTCTAATGTCATTTTCATCTTCTTTAAGTAGCAGTGCTAAGATAGACTTTAATTGATTACCGATTTCTTGCTGATGTTTTTTGATATTTGCAACCTTTGCTAAAGTCATATTAGTCTCCATTAGCTCTTTTTCTAAAGGCACTTCTTTGATTAAACTTGATTCTGTTACAACAGTAGATTTAAATTGAAACCGTTTTCTTTGAAAAGGATAATTTGGTAATTGAAGATTTCTATAGCCGTAATCTTCATTAAATTTTTCGGCATTAAAATTAACTCCACTAATGTAGAGTTGTGCAAGTGCTGATAGTATTGTCTGCCAGTTATCCAAGCCTCTATTGAGAGAACTCAGCCATATAGCTTCATCGTTATAACGACGGCCTTGTTCTGCGAGTATTGGTCTTGGCCCAACTTCTAAAAACAGGTTATATCCTTTGTTTAACGCCGTAATTAAACTCTGAAAATACTGCACGGCTTGACGGCTTTGTTGTCTCCAGTAACTGGCATCAGGCGCAGTTGTTAAAGGTTGTCCGTCAATTCCTGAAACTAGTAGAATTTGAGGATGGTGATAAGAAATCTCACGAGCAGCAATTTCAAAATCATCTAAGATTGACTCCATTAATGGAGAATGAAAAGCCCCGCTAACTGATAGTAATTGAACTGCTATTTTTTGGCTTTTGCAGTTGGTGACAATCTCATCAATACTATTACTTTCCCCAGAAATCACAATTTGTTGAGGATGATTAATAGCTGCAATAGAAACTGTATTACCATAGTCTTGAATGAGAGCAGATACCGTAGTTTCATCTGCAAAAACTGAAGCCATTTTTCCTAGAGGCGCAGTTTGCATTAATTGCCCACGTTTAACAATTAATGCTAGACCGGCTTCTAAAGTAAATACTCCGGCAATACAAGCTGCGACATATTCGCCAACGCTATGGCCAATTAGTAAACTAGGCTTGATTCCCCAAGATTGCCACAACATGGCAAGTGAATATTCGAGAGCAAATATAGCTGGTTGAGCGTATGCAGTTTGATTGAGTAAATCTGTGCGATCGCCAAATAATATTTCTTGTAGGGGAAACTCTAAATAATTTCCTAAAATGTCTGCACATTGATCAATATATTGGCGAAATGTCGGTTGGGTTTGGTAAAGTTGCTCACCCATACCCGCATAACAAGCTCCTTGACCAGTAAAAAGAAAGGCTATTTTCGGCTGTTTTTCTCCTGTAAACCGTCGATAGAAAATCCCCTGATCAACATCTTTTTCCTCAGCAAAAGCGGCTAATCTTTGTTGTAACTCTGGCCATGTCTCTGCAAATATCGCTAAACGTTCAGGTAAAGACGACCTACCAATGGCCGCACTATGACAGATATCTCCCATCTCTGGGTGAGACTCTAAGCGGGTGTGAAAACGTCGTGCTAGTTCTTTTAAGGCTGGTTCGCTATGAGCAGAAATCGTCAACAGATGGCTGGGACGTTGCAGCTTAATTTCTGGTGTGTTGGCAGTAGGTGCTTGTTCAATAATTACATGAGCATTCGTTCCCGAAAAACCGAAGGAACTGACTCCAGCGATACGGACTTGGCCATTGTTCGACCAGGGTATGGCTTGAGTAGGAATTTTGATCGGGTATCCTTGCCAATTAATCAGAGGATTGGGTTCGTGGAAGTGGAGATGAGACGGAATCTCACCATGCTGGAGGGCGAGAATTGTCTTGATTGTGCCTGCTATCCCGGCGGCGGCTTCGAGATGACCGATATTAGTCTTCACTGAACCGACGTAAAGAGGTTGCGATCGCTCTCCATAGACAGCAGCGATCGCGTTCATCTCGATGGGATCACCTAAAGAAGTTCCTGTGCCATGTGCCTCTATATATCCGACTTCCTGGGGTTTGACTCTCGCATCAGCTAAGGCTTGACGAAGTAAATCTTGTTGGGCAGGGCCACTGGGAACTGTTAACCCGGCGGCTGCCCCATTATGATTGACCGCAGACCCCCGTAGTAATGCGAGAATGCGATCGCCCTTTTTTTCAGCGACAGACAGGCGTTTCAGCACTAAAACCCCGCATCCTTCGCCCCGCACATATCCATTTGCACCCGCATCAAAGGTCTTACAACGACCATCGGGAGACATCATCCCCGACTGACAAAGGTTAATTGTAATTGCCGGATCTAAGATGAGATTGACCCCACCTACTAAGGCTATTTCGCACTCATGATTTCTTAAGCTGCGAATAGCTTGGTGAAGTGCAACCAATGAAGAAGCACAGGCTGCATCAATAGACATACAAGGGCCGCGCAGGTTGAGAAAATAAGACAACCTACCTGCTGCTGCACTCAGGGCGTTTCCTGTACCAAAAAAAGAATCGATTTCATCATACTTGCTTTTGTAGACTGTCATCGCGTGGTCAACACTAGTGATACCGACAAACACACCCACGCGATCGCCTGCTAAATTAGTTGGTGGTAAATTGGCATTTTCTAACGCTTCCCACGTCACCTCAAGTAATAACCTGTGTTGAGGATCCATTGAAGTCGCTTCGCGGGAAGATATGGAGAAGAAACGGGCATCAAATTCTGTAATATCCTCTTGCAGAAATCCCCCATAACGAGTGTTCATTTTGCCGGGGGTAGGCTCTGGAGCATAAAATTTCGAGATATCCCAACGGCTTTGAGGAACTTCTACAATTGCATCTAATCCGGCTTGACAAAAATTCCAATAAGCTTCAGGAGAATTTATTCCTCCAGGGAAACGACAACCCATTCCCACAACAGCAATCGGCTCACTTTGTTTAGTTTCTAATTCAGTAATGCGAGCCTGCATCGCCTCCATTTTTGTGAGGGTTGTTGCTATTAATTTTTTATAATCTGTATTTTGAGCCATGCTTTTGTCCGCAATTTTTTGATTGTCTGGCAATATCTAATCCGGTTTTTCCCCTGAAAATAAAAGATAATCATCAAAAGCCATAAACCAACCTTTATCTCTCGACCAAGCCTCAAGTCCAGGATTATCTTTCTGGAGATTAATTACCATATCGTGTTTACTAATGCCTTTACCAACCTCAGCAAAGTAACGCACAGCAGCAGGCCAAACATATTCACTAATTGATACAGCTTGGATATTTATAAATCCATGTTTTTTGAGTTTTTCAACATAAATATGCCGGTCATATTGATTAACAAAAGGAATACACATTTTCTTGCTATTGACGCGCAACCAAAAGTTAATATCTCGTCCTACTCTCGGCAGACAATCTGCTAATGCTAATTTTCCACCGGGGCGCAAAACTCGAAATGCTTCAGCAAAAAAATCTTCACGGGTATTGAAATGAAAAGCACATTCTAAAGCTGTAACTTTATCAAAAGAATTGTCCTCACAAGGAATGTTAGTTGCTGAACCAACCTGAAGATTTATGCGTTCAGCTAATCCCGCCTTAGCTACTCTTTCTTGAGCAATTTCTACTTGGATCTCTGTAGTATTTATCCCAGTAATTGCATCTACATTGTTTTCACGCACCCAGAGCATATCTTGTTCGGCAAAACCGAAACCGACATCTAAAACTTTGTCTCCAGGGCTAAGTTCGGCAATTTCTCCCAATTTCCGGGCTAAAGCAGCACAGGCTCCGTTATAAGTCGTTTCTTCTTGCCAATAGCCAAAGTTGAGCCATTGGGGAACATTGGGATCGTGAAGATCACGCTCTCGTTTAGCTATCCTAGTATAAAGTTCAGATACTTCAAATTTATCTCGTAAAAACCAGAGTTCTTGAAGTGGATTTTGGATAAATTCTTTGATGATGATCCAGCGATTGCGCCATTCATAGTTGAAGGGGATTTTACCAATATTTTCCAAGACTTTACTCTCCTAATTGATCAATTAAAAATTTTGGCTACATGGAAATTTAGCTTTAATATTTAATCTCCATATTCTTCAAGCTCCGCTAACTTTTGATTAAGTAGTATAGCCAACTCATCTTCATTGAGACTGTCATAAGGATTTAAAATTTCACTATAGTCATTTGGGGTCATCTCAAAATTAATAGAATCTGCTAACAATTCTTTCTGTAAATAAATATTGAGACTTGCAATATTAGGATAATCAAAGATTATAGATGTAGGTAAAGTGCAAGCTAAATTACTTTCTAACCTATTTTTAAATTCTAGTACCATTAACGAGTTTAAACCCAACTCTAAAAATGAGGTGTGGTGAGGAATCAAACTACTAGCAGATAATCCAGTAACTTCGCGTAAAATTTGCTCAAGTCCTTGCGATAATTTTTCTGATCGCTCATCTATAGGTACAGATTTTAATCGTTCTAACAATTTTGCCTCTTTGCTATCTGCTTTAGTTGTAATTACTTCGGCAAAGAATGGTTGATTAATGTTAAAAGCTTGATTAAAAGTAGACCAATCAATATCAAGAATAATTCCTTGGTCAACGTTGCTGAGGATTAAGTCACTGAGATATTTGATAGCGGTATCAGCAGACATACTTTGAATACCCCAATTAGCAAAACGTTGTTTTTCAATTTCATTTCCTGTATCCCATGCGCCCCAGTTAATACTAATACCTGGTAATCCTAAAATTTGTCGTTGCTGCATTAAAGCATCCATAAAAGCATTAGCAGCAGCGTAACTACTTTGTCCCGGTGAACCGAGAATTACAGCAGCAGAAGAAAAGGCTATGAAAAAGTCTAAAGATAGATTGCGGGTGTAGCGGTCTAATAATAAAGTGCCTTCCACTTTGGGACGCATAACATTTTGATATTTTTCCCAATTTTGATTAGTTAAAAGCCCATCATCCAAGACAGCCGCCGCGTGAATGACTCCGCGTAAGGGGGGTAAATCTGCGCCAAAACGGGAAAACAGCTGTTCTGTATCTGCGGCTGAGGTAATATCAGCCTTGACAATTGTAATCTGTGTACCATTTTTATTTAATGAGGCGATCGCTTCTGGTGGAGATTTGACACTGCGGCTACACAAAACTAAATGGCTAGCTCCCATTTGTGATAACCACTGAGCCATGAGCAAGCCAAGTTTACCCAAACCACCTGTAATTAAATAAGCTCCCTCTTTGCTAACTAATTGCTGTTTTTGGGCTGCGGGAATTGTTGCAGATACTAACCTTGCTCCATAACGGTTTCCTTGGCGTAAAGCTAGGCGTGACTCATTGGTTGTAGCGTGAAATTCGTTGAACAAAAATTCAGCTTCATGAGATTCTACAATTGCTGGTAAATCTAAGCATACACAACGAATTTGGGGATATTCATGATTAATTACTGCTCCTAATCCCCAAAGCGGAGATTGTTGAGGTTGCAAATTCGTTTCATCTAGCACTTTATTTGCACCGCGAGTTACTAACCATAAATCAGGTAATTTTTTCCTGTTACTAGTAATAGTTTGAATTAAGTACAATACAGCATTACAACTGTTGTAAACTGTCTCCGCACTTGCTTCATGAGGTATGGTTTCCCAAGCAAAAATCACACCCGTAGGAAATTCACCCGATGGATATGCTTCTTGATATAAACGTTGAAAATCAGATTTTCGAGATGGATTGATGACAAAACTTTCTGGAGAATGGCATTTATAATCATCACCAAGTTCTACAGTAATAACTCTTTCTCCAGCTTTTTGTAATAAATCAATCGACTGCTGCAACGCTGTGCTATGACGTACAAACACTAACCAAGAATTTCGGGATTTTCCGGTAATATTTGGAACTGCATCAAGCCTTTGCCATTGAATTTGATAAAAACAATTATTTTCAGTTTCTTGCCATAAACGTTGTAAAACTGCTGGATTAATCCGTCGTGCTGTTAAGTCTGTAAACCGAGCGCAAAGCTGTTCTTGTTCATCGTAAACCTCCACATCTACGCACATTTCACCATCAGTATTAGATTTAATCTCAATGTGTGTCCAAGCTTGAGTACCAGGATTGCCAAATACTTCTAATGAAGAGAAACCATAAGGTAAATGCAATTCTTGTCCGTGAATTTCTGGGAAAGCTGCACCAATACTTTGTAAACAAGCATCTAACAGCACAGGATGCAGACAATATCGCCGATCTACCAAACTGCGATCGATACCAATCTTAGCCTGAGAACCACTGCTGAAATAACTGAGTTCTTGAATAGCTTGAAAACGCTTACTATAGCTAATTCCCATCTGCTCATAAGACTCATAAAATCTGGCTATATCTACAGATTCCCTTCTTCCCTCCTTTGCGTCTCCGCGTCTCTGCGTGAGCTTTTCATCTTTCTCATTAACGTTAATCTCACCCGTAACATGAAGCACCCAATTATCTTTTGCTAACTCACTACTAAATATCTCAAAACTATAGCCAGAAGACTTCTTAGACTTAAAAATCATTTGCAATTTAGTTTGATATTGAGATAAAACTAACCCCTGATGAATAGAAACATTTTCAATAATCGCAAAACCATCACCAAATATTTGCTGACTTGCTACTAAAATCGCTTCTATAAACCCCGTAGCCGGAAACAAGATTTTTCCCAATACCTTGTGTCCTTCCAGATAATCTGGATACTCAGAACTTATCTCTCCCTCAACAATAATTTCTCCCGTAGCTAGTTTTTTAACCTCACGAATAAAAGGATGTAGCTGAGTTTTGATATCACTTACAGAAAATTGGGAATTAGATAGCCAATAGCGTTCTCGTTGAAAAGGATAAGTAGGTAAAGAAATCCGCTTTCCTTGCTTAAATACTTCTGTCCATTCTGTAGAATAGCCATTAACAAAAAGTGTTGCTAAACTTCTGTAAATCTGTGCCTGTTCATCTTGCCCAGGTACAATGCTGGGTAGCCACAATATTTCTTTGCTCTGATAAGTTAGCCGCGCCATCCCCAATAATACAGGCTTTGAACCTAACTCCAAAAAATGACGATAACCACTGTCAATTAAAAATTTAAATCCTTGACCAAAATGTACAGTATTGCGAAGATGGCGCAGCCAATAATCGGCAGTAGCAATTTCTTTGCCAATTGGCTTACCTGTGACATTACTAATAATATTTAGGCTTGGTTCATGGAAAGAAACTTGCTGTAAAACCTGTGCGAATTCATCAAGGATTGGCTCCATTAAAGGAGAATGAAAAGCATGAGATACTGCCAAACGTCTAGTTTTATAACCTTGCTCTATAAATGATTTCTCTAGTTGTTCAACAATTTCACGCAAGCCAGAAATGACATTAATTGCACCATTATCTGCGGCAATATTGACTTGATTCCCATAGGGAGTCAGATGATCTGCCACTGTTTGATAATCAGCGTAAATTGCAGCCATTGCTCCATTATGCGGTAGTTCTCCCATCAAGCGACCGCGTTGGACGACTAATTGCAAAGCATCTTCTAAAGAAAAGACTCCTGCTAAACAAGCGGCGACATATTCACCAATGCTGTGTCCTAAAAGTGCAGCA
>NZ_PJIZ01000061.1 GCF_021596505.1 Nostoc sp. CMAA1605
GGGGACTGATGACGTTTAAACGGTTATTTTTATTCTTTATACTGACACCCATCGCAGCTATAATTGCAGCTTCGTCTTTACTGGGTACTTTACAAGAACCGCAATTCCAGAGTCGCTTGGAACTCTATCAGACAAATATTGTTCTCCAAGCTCAAGCTTGGCAACCAGGCGATAGTCAAGATGATAGCTCTGGGGCAATTCGAGACGCAATCCTTGGGGAACAACCCCTAGAAAGTGCGACGGAGAAATATCAACAAACACGTCAGTCTGTGCAGACTAACTTAGCCAAAGTACAGCAGCAACTTGCACAACTGCAATCTTCCAATCAAGTTTCCACACCACCCAAACCACTACCAGAAACCCCACCCACCGCCAATATTTCGATTTCACAAAAGCAACAACAGTTAGAACAATCCCAACAAAAAATGCAAAAATTCCTTGATGAATTAGACTTGCAGTTGGGAATTTTACAAGCTAAACAAGGAAAGACTGACACAGCAATCAAAATTTGGGGTGAATTGCAACAGTCAACAGTCAATAGTCAACAGTCAATAGTCAATAGTCAACAGTCAATAGCCAATAGTCAACAGTCAACAGTCAATAGTCAAGAAACTGCGGCTGTTTTAAGTGGACTATGGAGTGATCCCCCGCGTCTGTTACCCAAGGCTCAACAGGTAATTCAAAATAATTTATCGGGTTGGTTTCGTTCTACCGCCTTGATTCAGTTATACCAACTCCAACAACGAGAAACTGCGTTATCTGAAGTGCAGACTGCACAACAAGAAATTGCGGCTCAAGCGGTATTTAAGTTAGCAGTTATTGGTACCGTCCCTGCACTTACAGCTTTATTGGGAGTGATTATACTGATTTTCTTAATTGCTCAACGCTTATTCAAGGGAAAAGAGTCATTACTAGCGCAAAACGAAGATTTAGCTTGGGCGACTCCTTGGGATGGGGAAATTATCTTACAGGTGTTTGTCGTCGGTTTTTTCTTCATGGGACAGTTGTTTGTCCCCTTTTTACTGATGCTACTTCCAATTCCCCGTCCTATCGTAGATATCCGTCTGCAAGCTGCTTCTGTGTTAGTTAGTTACCTGTTGGTAGCGGGGGGTGCGTTATTGGTAATGTATTTCTCCCTGAAACAGTTTTTCCCTTTACCCAGACTGTGGTTTAAATTGCAACTACGGGATAACTGGTTTTTGTGGGGATTTGGCGGATATTGTGCGGCTTTACCGATAGTGATTGTGGTTTCCTTGATTAATCAACAACTATGGCAAGGACAAGGTGGGAGTAACCCACTTTTACAACTAGCACTAGAAAGCCAAGACTTTGTAGCACTGGGGATATTTTACGTTACAGCCGCGATCGCAGCTCCCCTATTTGAAGAAGTGTTATTTCGTGGTTTTCTCTTACCCTCTTTAACTAAATACTTACCAGTCTGGGGAGCAATTCTCGCCAGTGGTTTATTATTTGCGATCGCTCACTTGAGTTTATCAGAAGTGCTACCATTGACCGCTTTAGGCATCGTCTTAGGAGTAGTCTACACGCGATCGCGCAACCTGCTTGCACCCATGCTGCTACACAGCCTGTGGAATAGCGGCACACTCATTAGTCTGTTTCTCTTAGGTAGCGGGAATTAATGAGGGCAGGGGGGCAGGGGGGCAGGGGAGGCAGGGGAGGCAGGGGGCAGGGGGCAGGGAGCAGGGGCAGGGGGCAGGGAAGGGAGAAAAGATATGATCTAAATTCCCAATCCCCAGTCCCCAATCCCCAGTCCCCAGCGAAGCACTGAGCTTGTCGAAGTGTCCCCAGTCCCCAGTCCCCAATCCCCAGTCCCTAGTCCCCAGTCCCCAATCTATCGCCAATTCCATAACTGGCATAGCATTTATAAATATGTAACTATTAATATTGTTAAATAGATTACAAAACTTCTAGGCTAATTTTTATTATCATCTGAGTATGCAAATTCTTTGCTACTGTGTTGATTGTCATCCTCTAGCACTCCAAGCCGGAATAATTAATTCATGAGTTCCGGTGTGATGATTGGTCACAAACACAAGTAAATTCACATAAATTCAACTGCCAATATTCTTTTCTACTTCAGGTAAGTTAAGAATATTTGAGTAGAAGAACTACTAACCTGTTCAATTGACACAGGTAATTTCTATTAAAGATATCTTGAAGATTGTGACCATCTCCTATAAAAATCCGGAGATAACACTGATGTAAGAGTAAAAAGTGGTATGTTAAAGCCACTTGAGCAGATAATTTGGAATTAATTCTTGTGAAAGAGGAAAATTCTGAAAAAATCTGTAATAATACACACCTAGTACAAAAATCTCAGGTAAAAAGCACTCATGCAAAAGGCAAAAGAAAGCTGATTTCTTTGAATTCTTGCTATTTTGAATTTGTGCAGTATTTATGTCCTGTTGTACTCGTTGATTGTGTAAACATGGTTAGCATCAAGCTCCTGAATTATTTGTGAGCGCGGCAAACTCTAAAAAGTTTTGCCACTGTTGCCAATCAGATGTGACTAATTAGCCATAAAGAAACAAAATAATTCTAGGCACAATCAGATGAAATATTTCATCTAAATTTTAGTAGCTTATCTTGCCATGCTTATTAGCCAATAGTACCACCCACATGAGTGTTCATGTGGGAAAGCTGATCATATCAATTCAGCAAAAATATATTTATTCAAATTTCGGACAATAATAATTTCAAGGAGCATAAACCCTATGGCGAATCTTCATCCTACTGAACAAACTAACAAACAATTATTAGCTAGCTATTGCGGGATCATTTTCGGTGGTTTCGGAGTGCATAAATTCATTTTAGGTTATGCTCCCGAAGGTTTTATTATGTTAGTGATTTCTTTGGTAGGTGGTACGTTCTCCTACGGCATGACTTTATTGATTATGCAAATAATTGGGTTAATTGAAGGGATGATTTACTTAAACAAAACCCCTGAACAGTTTGTGAAAACTTACATAATTAATAAGCAGGGTTGGTTTTAGGAAAGTTGGGGATTGGGGATTGGGGATTGGGGACACTTCGACAAGCTCAGTGCTTCGCTGGGGACTGGGGACTGGGGACTGGGGACACTTCGACAAGCTCAGTGCATCGCTGGGGACTGGGGACAAGGTAGAATTTATTTCTCAACTCATTACTCATTACTCAGCACTCATTACTCAGCACTCATTACTCATTACTCATTACTCATTACTCATTACTCATTACTCATTACTCAGCACTCATTACTCAGCACTCATTACTCATTACTCATTACTCAGCACTCAGCACTCAGCACTCAGCACTCATTACTCAGCACTCATTACTCAGCACTCAGCACTCATTACTAATTAAGTCGGATTTCTATAGTTATCTTGATGTTTGCAATTATGGATGAGCAGTATGTTGAATTACAAAAGTAAGTATTTAACTTGGATACTATGTTTAATAGTGGGCATGAGCTACGTTAGTGTTATGTCTAATATTGATATCCACTATTTCTGGAAGAGTTTGATTATTTTTCTCCCGATTCAGCTTGTAGCTTTAATTTATGCAACTGCTAAAATTTGGGGGATTGGTGGGAGGAATAGAGGGAGAAACTCGGTAACTGCTGACTAATGTACAGGCGGATTTAACCACAATATTTGTCTGAGAGCGTGAATATCTCACAGAAACCGCCTCTACTGGCTAAAATTTAATGTCTTGGCTATTGAGTCAAAGTTACAGATTTCGCTACCCTCAAATTAGAGATGCTTTTATATAAACCTCAGAATTCCCATAGCGAATCTCAACACTTGCCATGCAACTTGTCCCGAAAACTCAGCTTAACCCAGAAACACCCCCAACCAGAGAAAAAATTCTGTTAGATGTTGGGGGTATGAAGTGTGCTGGTTGTGTGAGTGCAGTAGAAAAACAACTCACTCAATACCCAGGAGTCGTGAGTGCTTGTGTGAATCTGGCTACAGAGGTAGCTGTTGTAGAGTCGGAAACTGGTGTTGTAGATCCAGAAAAACTGGCCGAGAAACTGACTGCAAGCGGATTCCCTACTCAACCCCGCAACGCTGGCGACAAAGTAGCAGGCAAATCCACATTACAAGATTCCACAGAACGACACCGCCAACAAATGCGTTCGGCTTGGGGACAGTTAGCGATCGCGGCGGTGTTATTGTTGTTTTCAGGTATCGGACATTTGGGTAATTTCGGTAGCCCTATATTAATCGCACTGAATAACATTTGGTGGCACTTTGGTTTGGCTACCCTCGCATTATTAATTCCGGGCCGCCCGATTTTCATTGATGGCTGGTTGGGTTGGCGGCGCAATGCACCCAACATGAATACTTTAGTAGGGTTGGGAACGCTTACCGCCTATACAGCCAGTGTAGTGGCGTTGTTTTTTCCCCAATTAGGTTGGGAGTGCTTTTTTGATGAACCAGTGATGATGCTGGGCTTTATCCTCTTGGGAAGAACCTTAGAACAGCAAGCCAGAGGTAAAGCCGCCGCCGCCTTTAGACAACTGCTAGCACTCCAACCCCAAACAGCCAGATTGATCCCCAACCCAGATCCAGAAAATCTCAGTCTGGGAACAAACACCGTTGAAATTCCCGCCGAACAAGTCAAAGTTGGGGAATGGATACAAGTTTTACCAGGAGATAAAATCCCCGTCGATGGGGAAATACGTTTTGGACAGACAACCATAGATGAGGCGATGCTGACTGGGGAATCTGTGCCGGTGATCAAACAACCAGGAGATACAGTCACCGCAGGCACAATTAACCAATCAGGCGCGATCGCTATCCAAGCCACCCGTACTGGTGCTGACACTACTTTAGCCCACATCGTTGCCCTGGTAGAAGCAGCCCAAACCCGCAAAGCTCCAGTCCAGAAATTAGCCGACACCGTAGCAGGCTACTTTACCTACGGCGTATTAACCGCCTCAGCCTTGACTTTTGTTTTTTGGTACTGCTTCGGTACTCATATTTGGCCTGATGTCACTATCAGCAGTGGCATAGAAATTATGAGTCACGCCACCCATACCGCCCACCATTCTCCACTCCCTACCCCCTATTCTCCACTGCTGATTAGTTTAAAACTCGCGATCGCCGTTATGGTTGTCGCCTGTCCCTGTGCTTTAGGACTCGCCACACCCACAGCCATTTTAGTTGGTACAGGCATAGGTGCAGAAAAAGGTTTATTAATCAAAGGTGGCGACGTTTTAGAAAAAGTCCACAAACTCAACACCGTAGTCTTTGATAAAACCGGTACACTCACCACAGGGAATCCCCAAGTTACCGATTGTATTGTTTTGGGGAATTGGGAATGGGGAATTGGGAATGGGGAATTGGGAATGGAAGACAAGGTGGACAAGGTAGACAAGAGAAACCTTACTTCCATGACGGCAGTTGCTCCTCTTGGGGAGACCCCAAGACCGCACTGCCTCCCCCATGACGGCAGTTGCTCCTCTTGGGGAGACCCCAAGACCGCACTGCCTCCCCCATGCCCCATGCCCCATTCCCTGATACAACTAGCAGCAGCCGTGGAAAGTGGCACTTACCATCCCTTAGCTAAAGCTATTCAGCAGGAAGCACAGCGTTTAAATTTAGAGATTCCAGAGGCTAAAGATTTCCACACTGAGCCAGGGTTGGGTGTATCGGCACTGGTAAATGATGAAACTGTCCTGTTGGGCAACTGGGAATGGTTGAGTTGGCATGGAGTTGTCATTGATGAAGCTGCACAACAGACAGCTAATCAGCTAGCAACAGCAGGTAAAACCGTTGTGGGCGTGGCTGTGGCTGGGAGTTTGGCTGGTGTGATTGGGGTGCAAGATAGCCTGAGAGCCGATGCTCATAGCACCGTCAAACAGTTACGCCACATGGGTTTGCGGGTGATGCTTTTGAGTGGCGATCGCCCAGAAGCCGCCAGTGCGATCGCCCAAAAATTAGGTATAGAACAAAATGACGCGATCGCTGGTGTTCCCCCTAGTAAAAAAGCTGCCGTTATTCAAGAACTGCAAAGTCAATCTCAGCATCCCATTGCTATGATTGGTGATGGTATTAATGATGCACCTGCATTATCCCAAGCCGATGTCGGCATCGCTTTGCATTCCGGTACAGATGTCGCAATGGAAACTGCCCAAATTGTCTTGATGAGCGATCGCTTAAGTGATGTAGTACAAGCAATTTCCCTGAGCCGTGCCACTTTCAATAAAATTCGCCAGAATTTATTTTGGGCATTTGCTTACAATACCATCGGTATTCCTTTGGCAGCCGGGGTATTATTACCACACTGGGGTTTTGTTCTCAGTCCCTCTGGTGCTGCGGCTCTTATGGCTTTTAGTTCTGTGAGCGTGGTCACTAATTCCGTATTATTACGACGTTTTACCCATTATTAGGTAACATTACGACATCAATGTAGTTTTCATCATCTCAGGTTAAACTAAAGCGATAAGTAGATGTTAAGCGTCTCATTCTAACTGTAAACACAGAGTAAAATCTATGTATTCTACTTTGTGTTAGCCAGTACAGCTATGTTGTCATGCTAAACATCCAACATCACAGTCTGTAGTGGGCGAGAATGATAGGTAACGATACTCACAAAATTAGAACTAATCAAAATTTCCACGATTTTGGTAACAGTTTATCAATGGCAGCAGAAATCCAGGAAAGTCATCTACTAATTTTGGAAGATGATCAAGGTCGTAAAGAATTTACCCTAGAAAATACTATCTACTCTATTGGTAGAGACCGTGATTCAAATATCCGTTTGGTGTCTCAATTTGTCTCTCGTCGTCATGCCACATTGGTGAGACTGCCCAGACAGCATAACTCTCAAAGCTACTATTACCGGATTGTAGATGGTGATGGCAAAGGGAGACCTAGTGCTAATGGCTTCATGATTAATGGGCGGAAAATGCCAGCCCATGATTTGCAAAATGAAGATGAAATTGTGTTTGGGCCTAAAGTCCGTGCCATCTATTATTTGTTAAAAAACACTCAGCGTTCTGGACAAACGGATGCTAGTGAGTATGATATTACACTGATTAACCCCAGTATGGCTGAGGATATGGAGGAAATTTAAACCATTCCTCATACAATAATTTTCAGGTGTCTTTCCCTATACCTCTATGTCCGCCGGAGTGCTTTCCTTCTCTACGAGAAGCTACGCCAACAAGACGCTTGTTTGTGACACGTTTCGCGATCGCGTCGGGGAATATTTGGGCTGTTCTTCCTGGGTTGGGTACAGGAAGCATCTTTGCCGTTCCCAGGCAAGGAGTTTTCAACCTGCTAGACTTTCAATTAAGTGCCAGTAGCGACTAATCTCGATTTCTTTCTTAAGAAAATCAAAAACTTTTCGGCAGTGGTTCTCTAGGCGCAGAGGTAGTTCTTCATTTTTGACAACAATTGTCATACGAGTTTCCGTCTCTGTCGCCGTTGACTTATCAATTAGCACTTCTGCTTTCACTAATTGGGAAACCGAAACATTCCCAGGAATCTCACGCGCCAAGATGTAATCGGACGAGTAATACTGAATCTCCAAATCACAGTTTTGTAATAGGTCGAGCATCAAGGGCTGAAGATTTTCTAAGTTAATAGCAAGAATAAATGAACACGTATAGCGAGCCATAATAGCCCCACACCTTGCAACACTCCGTCCATCGTATAATACTGAGGTGACGAAACGGCAACTACTTATAGATTAATTAAAGAAAAATACTGTTTATCAAAAAGTGAAGGTTCAAAACCAGACTTGCGTCCCGCTACGCTAACGCCCCTAGTGGGCGAAACAGTCCTCGTATCGCAAGGTAGGTAAAAACCCCACCCCTTGTGGGTGGCTTAGTTTAATTGCGAATTGCGAATTGCGAATTGGTTTTATTGATCAAGTAGATGATGTTGAAAGTTGAATGTCAACTTTTGACAGGAGTCGCTTGCTTCCCTAAAAGAGTCATACCAAATCGGGATGAGTAGTGTTGTCTCAAGCCCCTGGAATATCCTGTGAATCAGGACTGATACCGAATTGGGATAGGTAGTATTCCCGCACTATGCGGGAAGTAAACTACAGACTTTCCACAAAATCTAAAATCCAAAATCGGGATATGTAAAGAGAAGCAAGCTATGTGGTATCGTCCCTCCAAGCAAAGGGAAATGTGGAGATTGAACTTGGCAATTTGTCCAATCCAATGACTAATGACTACAGTGAAGACTTCTGCTCAAAGCTAGGTGCATAGACTTGCAGTAAACTACTAACTTGGCGTAAAACCTCATTACCAGTAGTTTTAGAGGGAATGGGGGTTCTGTTGTCGTTAGGCTGAACAAGGTTACGGTTAATAGCTTCATGGACTTGCTGAGAGATTAACTCTTGCAGTTCAGCCCTAGCGCGTTGACGCTGGTAATTAGCACCTTCTTCAGTGGTGGCGTATAGGGGTGGGAGACGGTTGAGGGCGTAGGCGGCGATATCACCTACATCGATGGAACTTTCGCTAGTAGCTTCAATTTCCGCCACACGAGCGATCGCTTCCGTTAACACCAACTCTTCCATGACGTTGATAAATTGTTTGCGAGGTACAGCCACTACCTCACCAGTTAATAATGCTCCCATCAATTTATCTAACGCCATATACTCTTCAATTGAGAGTTCTGAGGCGTTATCACAGATACGTCCAACTTCTGCTTCCATTGCTGGCGTGAGATAACCATCCTGGAGAGCTTGTTCTACAATTTTTTCAATACTCATAAGGCTCATCTTAATTTAATCCACCCAAGCAAGGTAAGGACGATACTAAACAAACTTATGCTGCCTATATTATCGACAAAAAATATACTAAATTAACAGCAACAGTGATGAGTTACGCTGTTACTATTCCTTAGTTTGAGTCCGCCAAGATGTCGGATCAACAGACTGTCCATTGACATACAAACCCCAATGTAAATGAGGCCCGGTAGACGCACCTGTTGAGCCAACTGCACCAATTAACTGTCCAGCCTTGACTATATCACCCTCTTTGACATTGATACGACTAAGGTGCATAAAAATACTGACAACTCCTTGTCCGTGATCCACCCCAACTACATTTCCATGCACCCGAAATCCCTGAGATACTGTACCAACTAACGCCACTTTACCTGCGGCGGGGGCGATGACAGGAGAACCTGCTGCACCAGCGTAGTCTAAACCTCGATGGTAGTAATCATTGGCGAATTCACCGTTATAGTAACGACGTACACCATAAGGAGTGCTGAGTCGTCCTTTGTTTGGGGCAATAAATTTACCATTCCAAAACTTTTGCGGTGTTTGTAGGGCTTTAAAGGCAGCTACACGATTGAGTTCATATTCAGTAGCCCCGCCAGCAGATTTCCCAGGAGGTAAGGTAATACGCTGTACATTAAACTTCCGATTACTTACCCAGATAGCCAGGTTTTTGACTTGTCCATCACCCACAACTTTGACTGTTCTAGTACCTGGTTTTTCTAAGGGAGTCGTGGGGATAAAAGAACGGTATTGGTTGGCTGCAATTGGGTAAGCTGGATAAGTTTTTTGTCCCACAACTACTTCTGGAGTAGTTGAATTTTCTGCATTATCTACATTGATTAATATAGATATAGTATCTCCCAAGCGAGGTTTAGCGGGACTTATCTGTACTTCTAAAGCTGCGACAGGTAAGGAAAAACTCACAGGGAAAACCGCACACAAGCCAATAAATAGATTGATCAGTTGATGATTGTTTGATGTATCTCCTTTGATGTTGCTAGACAGTAAATTTTTTTGAGAAGTTCGGGGATAATCTGCAATAGTCATAGCAATTAATAACCATACTTCACTTCTGTGAAAGAACAGACTCGCTAGCGATAGTTAGTGTTTCTTAAACAAAAGCCAATCTTTTTTGCTCAAAAAATATATTTTTTCAGTAATTGCTTAGTGTCTCAACTATACTAACCGCTATATTAGAAATTGCAAACGATGCTTATATTAACTTGACATATTCTGATTTAACTATAGCAATCCGCTTTGATTTGCGAAATTCTTTGTGTAGGAAGGGAACTCTTAACAGGGAATCGGGAATCGGGAACGGGAAACAGAAGAAATAGTTTTTGTAATTTATGAGACGGCAGCTTCTAATAGCTCAATTGTTCCCAAGGAGGCATCAATTTCTACTGGTGTTCCCACTGGTAAAATAAATTTGTCCTGAATATGACCTATCATTGACCCGTACCAAGCTGGAATTCCTAAAGGGAGGATGTGGTCTTGCAATACCTGCATTAATGTCAGTGATGGTTCATCACCCAGGCTACAATCACTACATTGACCAAAAATAAAGCCGGCGATTTGGTTGAGTATACCAGCGTTTTTGAGTTGTGTTAACATCCGGTCTACCCGGTAGATGTCTTCGTTAGTATCTTCTACGAACAAAATACTGTTGTACCAAGAGGGTAGGTAGGGTGAACCTACCATTGCACACAAGACTGATAAGTTACCACCGACAAGCTTACCTTTGGCTTTTCCTGGTGTGATTGTTTGTACTTGTCCTTCTGGCGAGTTAGTATTTTTGAGTGTGACGGCTTGAGCATCAAAGAAAATGCGCTGGAGATAGTCCAACATAAAGGGAGTCCAAGTTGATGTAGCAACTGGGCCGTGAAAAGTCATAATTCGACTACGGGCATTAATAGCTAATAATAAAGCAGTGATATCGCTATAGCCCATGAGAATTTTTGCGTGGGAGCGAATTAAGGGATAGTTGAGTAAAGGTAAAATTCGATTACAACCCCAACCGCCACGGATAGCGAGAATAGCTGCGACTGAATTATCTGCAAACATATCATTTAAATCTTGGGCGCGATCGCTATCTTTCCCAGCTAAATAGCCGTAGCGATCAAAAATATGTTTACCTTGCTTGGTTTTTAATCCTAATTGGGTTAAATATTGCTGTACTTTTGCAATATATTTATGGTCAAAAATCCCCGCCGGAGCGACTAATCCCACTGTATCACCCACCTTTAGGCGTTGTGGTTTAATAATATCGTTGGGTGACAATTGTCCATAAACAGTAAGTTGAGGAATTTGGGTAGCCAAGGTAGCTAAACTAAAAGTTTGCAAAAATTGACGGCGTTTAATTTTAGTCATTAGTCATTAGTCATTAGTCATTAGTCATTAGTCATTAGTCATTACTCATTACTCATTACTCATTACTCATTACTCATTACTCATTACTCATTACTTCTACCTTGTCTCCCCAATTCCCAATCCCTATTCCCACGTTGAAACATCACGCAAGACACCAGGAATTTCTCCTTGGGAGAGGGGAAATTCTAAGATAGTTTCTCGATAACCTAAGTATCCAGATTCGGCAAATGATGATAGCATTCTCACTAATGCTAGCCAGACTTCTGGTTCATATTCCCAATCACGGTAACGAGTAGAACGACCAGCAATTGAACGCAATGCCCAAAAATAGGAATTTCTGACTACAGAACCGCCTTTTTTGAATTCTGGTAGGTCTTCATGGTATAAAAACAATACTTGATTGTCAATTTTGGCTCTCATTAGGGACTTATAACTAAAAAATAATCAATCGCTTTGTAGGCAGAGTACCGGAGGCAGAGGGGCAGGGGGCAGGGGGCAGGGAGACAAGAGAGACAAGGGAGACGAGGAAGCTGAGAAGAATAAACAATTCCCCAATCCCCAATCCCCAATCCCTAACCTCTCTTATTTAACAAATTCTTAGCAGTATTTTTTGATTCCTGCTTAAGTATACTGTGTAACGTTGTTAACAATTCTTTTTGTGTATATGGTTTGGCAAGTAATTTTTTAACTTGTAAATTTTGCGCTAGTTGATGACTGTTTACTAAACCACTGACAGCCACAATTTTGACGTGGGGATTGATTTTTTGTAAAGCTTGAATTGTGGCGTTACCATCCATAGCGGGCATCATCATGTCTATGAGGACTAAGTTGATTTTATCTTGGTGTTGGGCATAGAGTGCGATCGCCTCTACTCCATCACTAGCAGTCAAGACTTGATAGTTGTAAGCTTCCAGTGAGATGGCTGTTGTTTCGAGAATTTGGGTTTCGTCATCAACAACTAAAATTAATTCACCGTTACCTTTAAATAGTTCTAAGTCTTCTGTTAATGAGCTAACTGCCGCTTCTACTGCTGGTAGAAATATTTGAAATTGTGTACCTTTCCCCTGTTCGCTATTAACTTTAATAAAACCATGATGACTTTTGATAATACCTTGTACAGTTGATAATCCTAGTCCTGTACCTTTACCTACATCTTTAGTGGTGAAAAATGGCTCAAATATTCTATCGAGAATTTCTGGTTCTATGCCTATACCTGTATCTGTGATAGAAATGACGATGTAAGAGCCAACATTAGCATCAAGATTCATGCGGGCATAGTGTTCATCAATAAATAAATTATCTGCACACAGACTTAAATTACCACCTTTTGGCATGGCATCACGGGCATTAACTACTAAATTCATGAGTACCTGATGTAAGTTAGTAGCATCACCAATGACTGTCCAAAGTTCTGGTTGAATTTTTGTCGAAAATTTAATCGATTTGGGAAATGTTTCTTGGACAATTTGGTTAATTTCGGAAAACAAGTAGTTAATTTGAACAATTGTGCGCTTCCCTTCAACGCCACGGGTAAACTGCAATACTTGCTTAACTAAGGCTGCACCACGTTTAGCGTTAGACTCGATAGTTTGAAACATTCGTTGAGAGCGATCGTCAACATCGGGAAGTTTGATTTGTAATAGTTGGGCAGCTGTTAAAATCGGGGTCAGGATATTATTTAAGTCGTGAGCAATACCACCTGCTAATGTGCCAATACTCTCTAATCTTTGAGCGCGGAGAAACTGACTTTCCAATTGCTTTTTCTCTGTAATATCAGTGTAAACTGTCAGAATTGATTGCGGGGTTCCATTTGGATCACGCATCACATTCCAACGACTAGCAACAATAATTTTTTTGCCTTGTTGAGTTACTTGATGCAGTTCACCTTGCCAAGAATCATCCGTGGCTAAACTATCAATGATATGCTGCAATTGAGGAAAATTTTCTTGTGCATATATTAATTGACTAACATTTTTACCAATTACTTCTTGAGCTTGCCAGCCATATAAATTTTCTGCCCCCTGATTCCAGAAACATATATGCTGATTTAAGTCTATTACCAGCACAGCATCGGTGATTTTATCTAATAAAGCTGCTTGTTCTCTTAATTTGTTTTCTGCTTGGATTCGCTCTTGAATTTCATCGGCTAAAAGTTGATTTTGTCCTTTTAGTTGTTTTGTCAGATTACATAGTTTGAGGTGAATTTTTACACGGGCTAATACTTCTTCGTGTTGTAATGGTTTGGTGATGTAGTCTACTGCACCTAGATTTAAGCCTTTAACTTTTTCTCCTATTTCTGAAAGGGCAGTCATAAAAATAACCGGAATATCTTTAGTTAATTCATTGTTCTTCAAGCGGTGACAAGTTTCAAAGCCATCTATTCCGGGCATAAGAATATCTAAAAGGATTAAATCGGGGGAAGCATATTCAGCTCTTGCTAAAGCACTTTCACCGTCTTCTGCAACTAATACTGTATATCCAGCATTGGCTAGAACATCAAACAGTATTTCTAAATTGATGGGAGTGTCATCAACTATGAGGATGACACCTTGATCAAGTGAATCACTAGGCATATATTTGGTATGTTTAATTTTTTAAAAAAAGTTTAAAATTGTTTAAAAAAATCTACACTTTGCTTGCCTTTAAAAGCTTTGACAAGTTGACGTAAATAATAGCAAATAGAATTAGTTTTTTGTCTAATTCCTCTAGTTGTTCAACTCTTTGAGCAATAGCTCTTAGAGTACCCTACATTGCTAAATCTAGCAAAACTGTTAATTCATCAGACGATGGAGTTTGTAGTCGCCAGTTTTTACCCAGGGGTATACCCCTAATAATAAATGAGAGTTATAAACATAATCATTTTGTTTTGCTAGATGAGATATTAGGGGACTTCTAACTAAAAAAATATACAATTGCTGTGGTAAGCAGGGGGACAGGCTGCTGCCGTGAGCGTCAGCCGAACGGGAGCAGGGGGAAATCACAATATTCTCTCTTGGAAATTGGATAATTTATTTTTTGGAAGTCCCTAGACTAAAACCAGAATTTTAACTTGATATGTTTGGTAATTAATCAAGATGTTGTGAGGCTGAATATCTTGATGAATGATATGATTTTGATGTAATAGAGCTAAACTTCTGGCTAATTGCAGAGCTATGTTGATGACTATCTGACTTGATTATGTATTATATTATGGTTAATTTTGTAGATAGATTTTGAGTATTTGCTAAATTATTCTTCCGTGAACATATAATTTAACTAAAGTTAATATTTTTGTGAGTGTATACTTTACGCTAAAGTATAATTTTGTTTCAAAATAGCTATTTTTATTGGCAATACTACCTTAATGCTTGCAAACAAGATGTGTAGGCAAATATGATGTAGTTCAATAAGTATGTCTTGTCAACTTTAGAACAAATAGTAGATTAATTGGCTTTGATTACACAATTAGAAAACTTAACATTGGCGAAGTACGGTTTATCACTGCACACAACTACACCCCAACTAGGTTTAGCCATTAGTAATTTCGCTGGCAATACTCGTTTTCAGATTTGGGATTTAGGGCGTGATTTATCTAGTTATGTACATCAATATTTAATAGAATTCATCAAACCACAAACATGGCAAGATTTGGCATTTGTGGCGGTGGCTAAGGGGCCTGGAGGCTTTACGGGAACTCGAATTGGGTTGGTTCTGGCTCGCACATTGGGGCAACAATTAGATATTCCGGTGTTGGGGGTGTCTACTTTAGCAGCAGTGGCTTGGTCTTATGGTAGCAAACATCAGGAAGGTAGAGCGATCGCCGTAGAAATGCCAGCCCAACGGGGACAGGTTTTTGGCGCGATTTATCAAGTTGCTTCCCAGAATTCCGGCTTAATCAATTTATTACCTGATACGGTGTTGACACCAGAAGCATGGCAAGAAACCCTTGCTAACTGGGAAACTGACTATCAGCTTGTTACAGCTAAATCTGGGTTAGCAGCCACGGTGACGAGTATTTTACAACTAGCTCATTTTGATTGGCAACTAGGACAGCGTCCTCATTGGTCAGAAACTTTACCTTACTACGGTCAGCATCCAGTAGTTTAACGTAGCCAGATATTTTATCAGTAATTATACTAAATTTAGCAAATTTTTGTATAATTATATGCCATCGTAATTTATTTTAGGTTAGTTTATAAATTCCTACGTCAGTTCAAAATCAAGATGTTCCATAATTGACAACTATGCAAAATACAGGAATTTATAAACACATTCAGCGCAGCAATCGCAATCTTTTGGCTGTCAACGTCTGTTTAGTCTTATCTGTGATTGCTATAGCTGGGATGAATAGGCGATATTTATACAACTTCTTCTTTGGGCCTTTTCCTATAGATAATCAGACACTTTTATCCAACACCACACCAGACGGTAGATTACAGTATTTCTTCAAAATTCGTGGTAGTGAATCTTTAAATACTGGTGTTCAGGAAGTAGAAAGAGAGGTGAGTAAATCTACAGGACAGACTAAAAGCGAGACAGTCAAAGCACATTATTTGGCTTTAGTGATTGAACAAAAATTACTCCTAGTTAAAACACCTAATGCTAACGATTCTAAGGAATTTACTGGTGCATTGATAACTTTACCAAATGATGCTCGTGAAAAAATTGTCAATGAAGCCGAAGCCGAATTTCCGGCTTTGCGTGGCGTTTTTCTACCTTTAATGCTGGATGCTACGAATTTTCGGAACTCTGGATATATAGGACTAGGTGTAGGAATTCCTCTTTTCCTGTTGGGAGTGTGGAATTTATTTAACGTAGTTAAAAGGAAAGAGAACATAGAGAATCATCCGATCATGAATGATTTAAAAAGGTTTGGTTCTCCTAATGATGTAGCATTTAAAATAGATTCTGAATTACAGATAGCAGGTGATAAATCTACTATTGGGCCTGCTCAAATTACACCTTCTTGGATACTAAGGTCTCATTTCTTTGGGTTAGAAATACTCAATTTAAATGAG
Organism: Nostoc sp. CMAA1605; assembly: GCF_021596505.1. Taxonomy (GTDB): domain Bacteria; phylum Cyanobacteriota; class Cyanobacteriia; order Cyanobacteriales; family Nostocaceae; genus Trichormus. The sequence continues at coordinate 16,119 of NZ_PJIZ01000061.1, forward strand.
ATTGTTTGGATATATAAAAGCGTGACTACTCATTATAAATACTTTATTCCCGTCGGTAAAACTTATTCCGTCGTTATCTATAATCGTCAAGGAAGACTATTGGAAATTCCCTGTAAAGAGCAAGAAGTCAATAGTATTATTGAACAAGTTATTACCTATGTACCGTGGGTTGTAGCGGGATATAGTCAGGAGTTAAAAGATGTGTGGCAGAAAAATTTCTCTCAAATGATTGAGTTTGTTGATATGAAGCGGCAAGAAATTAGTAATTAGCTATAATTTAGGGTTTGTAGTGGGAACTTTAGTTCTCTTTACGAGACTCTCTGCGAACAAATCAGGACTAAAGTCCTTACTACGAACTAGAGTCAAGTTGTTCTAATTAGACTGCTATTAAATGTTAGCATTACTATCATTTTCTGGATTGACTGTTTCCTCTTCTTGTGTTGCTGAATTAATCTTGTTTGTCTGCGGTATCTGGATATTTTCTGGCATTTGTTGCTGTTTTTCGTCTGTTTTTTCTTGAACAACTTGAGTAGAATATATTTCTACATCTCGTTGAATGATATCTTCTACTTGACTGGCAAAAGTGTTAAATGCCTGCTCATGGTTGGGATATTGATGATAAATTCCTGCTAGTTGAGAAAATTGCCAGCCTTGGGTTTTTAAAGATTCAACTGTGCGACGATAATGCCGCCAACGTTCTCCGTAATGAAAGAATTCTTCCACAGCCGCACTAATTGCGACTACTTGACTTAAACCAAAAGTTGACCAAACGATAATTTCTTTGAGGGGAAAATTTTTATTATTTCCTAGAGAGGGATTATTAATACTATTGATACTCACCAAAGCAGGAAGAATTATGCCGCCAATAATGGTGGTGATTCTTAATTTATAGTAGCGATCGCGTGCTTGATTAGCTTTACCTTCCATCCAGAGGATTTGATCTAACCAGCGCGATCGCAAAAAATGTCTCTGCTCATCACGCAGTTTAATAATTTCAAATAACTGATTAAAATCTTGCTTTAAAAATTCCTGGTAAGTATCCTTTTGCTTCGCCATTTTTCATTTTGAGGTAGACAGCACACTCTTCATTATTGCGGCTAAACTCTCAAATCCTGTTGTGGAATCAAATAAATTAACGTAGTGTATCATACCAGATTTAGCTAGTTCCGTAGCTCTAGAATCTGTCTTTTCTCCATGTAAGGCACGGATGATCATATCTGCGGTTCTACCACTACCACCCACCACAATCACTAATCTTTTTGCCTTCACATTCTGGTAAGCATCCTCAAAAGTAATCTCACCACCATTGATCAATATAGTGAGAGAAGGTGCGTCATTAGCCAAAACAGTTGCCAATTGAGCTAACCAGGGAGATTCATCCCCCCAATTATCACCAGGAACCAACACAAAATAATTGTGGTTTGGTTCTAGAGGCGTAGCATCAGCAGATGGTTCTAAACAATCGGGTAAAGCAACTTTACTTGCAGGTGCAACACCCACTAAAGCAAATTTTCCTCCGATTTGGGTACGTGCTTTACCCATGAGGCGCATGACTCCCGCATCAGTACCCCCATCGACAACATAAACACCCAAATTTTCGGCAATAGGAGCTAAAATTTCCCGAAACAACCGTTGGATTTGCAGGAAATCTGCTTCACTCATCCTGCTTGCACCCCCTACAACTACTAGCGAAGGACGAGCCATCGGCAAACCCATTGCGGCGACAGCTTGGGGTAAATCTGTGATTTGTTGTACATAAATAGCAGATGCTATTTGCCCATTTTTAAAGCTTAATTGTAAAGGTTTTTCCATAGCCCTTGTTTGTCAAGAAACATCAGGAATTAATTCCTGAGTGCCAGCTTGAACCCCAGTTACTATTCCCTAATGAATGGTAGTGTATGTATTGAAACTGTGTCATCAATTGGTTCATGACTGCTGCTGTTCTGTTAGAAAACGTCTACAAATTTTACAATCAAGTTCCTGTAGTTAATGATTTATCTTTCACCATCAAACCAGGAGAAATCTTCGCGCTCCTCGGCCCCAACGGTGCCGGAAAATCCACCACAATTAGGATGTTGACGACATTAACAAAACCGTCCCAAGGCCGGGTAGAGGTGGCTGGGTATGATGTGGTGCGTCAACCCATGCAAGCTAAACAAAATATTGGTGTAGTATTACAGTCAATCAGTGTGGATGGACAGTTAACTGTCTGGGAAAATCTGGAGTTGTACGCTAGATTACGCCATATTGCTAATCCCCAAAGACAGCGATTAATTAATCAATGGTTGGAGTATGTAGAACTAGCAAATAGACGGGATAGTTTGGTAAAAACCCTGTCTGGAGGAATGAAACGAAGATTACAGATAGCGAGAGCTTTGTTACATCAACCACAAATTTTATTTTTAGATGAACCCACAGTAGGACTCGACCCCCAAACTAGGCGGCGACTGTGGGAGATGATTCGAGATTTAAATAAGCAGGGGATGACAATATTACTGACAACTCATTATATGGATGAGGTCGAGTTTCTCTGTGATGCTTTTGGCTCTAATCAACCCGGACGTATCGGCATTATGGATGGAGGTAAACTGATTTCTTTAGGCACGTTACAACAGTTGCGTTCGGTTCACGGTGAAGGTTTGGTGATGAAGCAATTGGATGTTAGCGCATCTGGAGCAGATAGTGCGCGGCGTTGGGAATATTTATTTTTCCCTTCTCTTGCAGAAGCCAATACTTATTTAAATCAACAGACAAATAAGACGGGAATGATGGTGCGTCCTTCTAATTTAGAAGATATTTTTGTTGAACTCACAGGACGACAATTAGAGTGATTTAACCGCCTAATTCTTGTAACATCGCTTCCACTCTGGCTACTCCATCAGCGTCATTGCGTCGCCGATACAAGTCACGCGCTTTTTGCAATACACTGCTGGCTTGTTTGGTTTGTCGGCGTTGTTTGTACATGAGAGCCATAAATTCATAGGTTTGAGCATAGTTTTTATCTATACTAAGTGCTTGCTCAAAAGCCCAATTAGCGGCTGTAAAGTCTCCCATGCGGGATTGGGTCACACCTAAGCCTATGTAAGCGTTGATATGATTGCGGTTGAGTTGGATGGCGCGGCGGTAGGCTTCCTTAGCTCCAGCAGTATCACCCATATTGCCTTTGATGTAACCGACAGCGTAGTAAAAATCGCTGTTGTTGGAGTCGATGGCGATCGCACGACGGTATGCTCCTAATGCTGCTTGAAAATTTCCTTGTTGAGCGTAGAGATAACCTATACCAGAGTGGATTTTAGCATTGCGATTATCTATGGCGGCGGCTCGTTGATAAACTGCGATCGCGCCATTGTAATCCCCAGAATCCACCAGCCGCTTTCCTTCCTCTAAAAGCTGCTTTAATTCTGCTCTATTAGCTTGCACAACCAAAGTTTGCGCCTGTGCTACAGATGGCATACTCCAAGCACTACATCCTAACAATAAAATTCCCACTATAAGTGATATGCGTTTGTACACAGTAAAATCCCCTAAATTATGGTGAACTTTTTTCTTGTTCATTAAAACAAAAATTTTACTTTTTGAAAACTGTATTTGTCTACCTTCATAAAATATTAATAATCAGTATATTACTTAGCAATTACATCTGTCAAAGTCTAGAAATTATACGTAGCTCAATCATAAATATTTGACGATGAAATATACTGTATAAATCAATTCAAAGCTCAAATTAAATCTGCTTTAATCAGTTATATTTTATTGGGGATAAATAAAAGCGAAATCAGCTATCAAGTTTGTCACACCACTGTTCTAGCAAAATCAACTGCTATACTAGCATCGGGGGATTACTCAAGGATATATCAAATTTCTCTGGCGATCGTTTCCAAATTTCTCATAATTTTGTTGCTATTTTTTAGTTAAAATCCACCCCTACAGTAGACAGTAACGAAAATAACAGTGTGTGTTATAGAAAACACTGATGGTAATAATACATAGATGCAAACCAATATCCCATATATGAGGATTTAATGATGATTCTAACTACCACTGATGTGATTCAAGGCGGAGTAATTGACGCATACTTAGGTATTGTGACGGCAGAAGTAGTTTATGGCAGTAATTTTCTGCGGGATTTTTTAGCTAGTATTCGAGATGTTATTGGTGGACGCACTGGTAGTTATGAACGCCTATTTGAGCAAGGACAAAAAAAAGCCATAGAAGAATTAGGACAACGAGCCTCGCGTTTAGGTGCTAATGCTGTTATTGGCATTGAAATTGACACAGGTACGATTAATGTTGATCAATCAGGAGTTTTATTACTGATTACTGCCACAGGCACGGCGGTAAAATTACGTTAGTTGAGGCCTTTTTGTCTGAATTGCTTTTAGTAGAGTTGCTCGTATTCGTCTGCTACACAAATTATCATAGCCAAAATTCCCGGCTAAAAAAGTCGGGGATTTGAACGATCAGCAACCTGTCAGAAGCAATTGTTTGGAGTAGTAATTCCTGACTACTAAAGAGATTTAAATTTGCTTATATTAGTTAACACAGCTGCATTTACCCCCATACATTTGCTAACCAAGCAGTAAATTATGTGTGAATAACGCCAACTTTAAAATAGGATATTTTAAATATTTATCTCTGAAGTTATACTTTTAATTTTCTTGTGCTGTTACCCATATACTAGCATTTTTTACCCAATCATGAATAAGATACCTGCCAAACAATCTGCATTAGATTAAGTACAACAGGGTAAATAATTAAAGGTTTGTAGTAAGAACTTTAGTTCTTAGAAAAGGACTAAAGTCCTTACTACGAACTAAATCCTAGTATTTTACATTGCTTAATATATTTGGGTTTCTTCTCGTTGTTCTACTGACAAGCAAAAAACAAAAATGATCATGAAAATAGTAGGCAAGCACTAGAGCAATTAAAAATTATCAATAATAAACCTTATTTATGGAAATAAACATAATTGTTTGTTACTACTGGCGATAGAGCTAATAACTCTTTCTGCTGATAGATATTAAAAATAAAGATTCACCATTTAATTTTAAACGTAAGCAATAAAAATAACTAACTTGAAAATACTTTGCTCAATAAAACAGCAAGGGAGAATGTAGATTATGTCATACATAAATCGCGTAGGTGATGATGTTGTTCAGCCTGAGCCTGGAGTCATAGCCAGTAGAGTCGGTGAATATCATGATCGTGTGCGCTGGGGGCCGATTATTTCAGGTGTGTTGGTGGCTTTAGCTACACAGTTAATATTGAGTTCTTTATTTGCAGCTATTGGAGCCGGTACAATTGCAGGTTCGGGTGCGCCAAGAAGCATCACCCCCGGAGTTGCTAACAATATAGGGATTTGGTCAACTATTGCTTTATTAATTTCTCTATTTGTGGGGGTTGGGTGACAAGTCGCGCTTGTGGCCCCATGAACCGTAATACAGCCCTCCTCAACGGCGCAATTTTGTGGGCGACTACTTTGGCTTTGAGTTCTTGGCTACTAGCAAGTGGCGTATCTGGTGCTTTTGGTGTTGCGGCGAGCAATGCTGGAGCAGTTATCAATCAGGTACAACAGCCTGGAGGTGCATCTTTACCCCAAAACGTTCCTCAATTAACCCCTGAACAAGCTCGCGATATTGCTTCTGCTACTTCTAAAGCTTTGTGGTGGTTTGTTCTTGGTTCTTTGTTAGGTTTAGCCGCAGCTTTGATGGGTGCAGCTTTGGGAGTTCGTAGTCCGCGAACCAATGGCTATCATCACACTTAATAATTCAATACAAACAACCTATATCTATACTCGTTACTTAGTGATAGCTAATAACGAGTTTTTGTTATAGGCTAATCAGCATTTAAGCTGTATAAAACCAGGGCTAAAGCCCTTACTACAAGCGAATCAGTGTGGAAAAATGAATGACGATTAGCTTACTTCTTTAAAGTCATGGCTCGAAATATTACCACTTTAAATAAGCAGATTCTAAACCTTCTTCCCTTCTTACCTTCCCATCTTTTTCAAACCAAGCAATTACTTGTTGTGTGGTTAAATCTTCAATCGCCACACCATATTCTTGAGCAATGTGTTTTAAGAGTTTCAAAGAAGAAATTGTCAGGCGAGTTAAAAATTTTTCTGGCGATGATAGCAGGGCTGCGTCTACTTTCTCGGACTCTTCTAAGCTGAGAAATTGAGTTGATGGTTGTTGTGATGGTAAATCCATAGAACAATTCAAAATTCAAAATTCAAAATTAAGAAACCAAACCGTAGTAGGTGTAAGAGCTTAAAAGTTCATTTTGGGTGATATTAGCCAGTAATTGGTAAAACGCTTTACCAATAAGTTGGGATGGATGACCTAAACTAGCTGTGAAAACTGATTTGCATATTTGATTTTTTAGCTTCTCCACCTAAAAGTTACATTATTGTCATTGTCAACACAAGCTAAAAACTGTCTCCTCTTCTCCCCTGCTTATTTACGGGCTTGCACTAGATAGCCGCAACGATGTTCGCCGTTGATTAACCAATGAGTACGCTCAACTGTACAGTCTGGGAGAACAGCCGCAAACATTTCTAGTTCATGGCCACACACACTGGGGAATGACTCCGCCACATTAGAAATTGCACAATTGTGTTCCATGAAAATAAACCTTTGCTCCTCTCTGGGGTGAGGAGAATTTACAGGGTGATATTCTGCCATGAAACCTTCAGCTTTTCGCAGTTCAACTAAATTCGCCACCCGTTCTGCGAGTGAACCGTTACCGACGCGATCGCGATATTCTTGGGCTTTGCGTTCCCATTGTTTTTGTAAGATGGTCTTAAATTGGTCTTGTCCCACCGTTTCCGCTAAAGTATCAAGGAGCGAAACGGCAAAATCACCGTGGCGATCGCTAGCTGATTTATGCAGGCGTTCCCTTCCCTGGCGACTTAACTCATAAACGTGTTGCGGTCGCCCCATCCCGGCTTGTACCGTATTTGAATAGACAATCAACTCCTCCATCTCCAAATCTTTGAGATGACGACGAATCGCTTGGGGGCTGACATCCAAAATTTCCGCCAAGTCAAGGGCTGTGGCTTGGGAATGCTTCAGGAGATACTCTAGGATCTCTTGCTTAGTTGAGGACTGTTGAGTAGTCGCCATCTTAGTCCAAAAAATTTTTTGAGAAAATTTGACTTTGACAACATTGTTGTTGTTAATCTAGCGTAAAATGAAATTACATTAAACAACAGGATTGTTGTTTTAGTCTATATCTATATTGTAACAGCCGTTTAACTACTCAGTTAGACAAGATGGGAAGCAACCCAGCTTCACCCGTCTCCATCCTTAAAGAGAACCACTACTTCCTGAACATAAGAGACCACTAGCGATGAGTGCTACTGTCAAAACCTTAGTCAACCAGCCCTACAAGTACGGTTTCGTCACTGACATTGAAACCGACACGATTCCGCGTGGACTAAACGAGGACGTAATTCGCCTGATCTCCGCAAAGAAGAATGAACCGGAGTTCATGTTGGAATTTCGTCTCAGAGCTTACCGCCAGTGGCTAAAAATGACCGAGCCGACATGGCCAAGCGTCACCTATCCACCTATCGATTATCAAGATATCATCTATTATTCCGCACCTAAGCAAAAGAAAGAAAAACTCAACAGCTTAGAGGAAGTAGATCCCACCCTCTTAGAAACTTTCGAGAAATTGGGTATTCCCCTATCTGAGCAGAAGCGATTGGCAAACGTCGCTGTAGACGCGATTTTTGACAGCGTTTCCGTGGCTACCACCTTCAAAGAAAAACTCGCTAAAGACGGCGTAATTTTCTGCTCAATTTCTGAAGCATTGCGGGAACACCCAGAACTGATCAAAAAATATCTGGGTAGCGTTGTCCCCATTGCTGATAACTATTTTGCCGCCCTGAATGCGGCAGTATTTAGTGACGGTTCTTTTGTCTATATTCCTAAAGGCGTAAAATGCCCAATGGAACTGTCTACCTACTTCCGCATCAACTCCGGTGATACAGGGCAATTTGAACGGACTTTGATTGTGGCTGAAGAAGGTAGCTATGTTTCCTATTTGGAAGGTTGCACCGCGCCGATGTATGACAGCAACCAATTACACGCGGCTGTAGTGGAACTTGTCGCCCTGGATAACGCGGAAATTAAATACTCTACCGTCCAAAACTGGTACGCCGGTGATGCTAACGGTAAAGGCGGAATTTACAACTTCGTTACCAAACGCGGTTTGTGTCAAGGTGTCAACTCCAAAATTTCCTGGACACAGGTAGAAACTGGTTCAGCGATTACTTGGAAGTATCCTAGCTGTGTATTAGTTGGGGATAACTCTGTCGGTGAATTCTACTCGGTGGCGTTAACTAACAATATGCAGCAAGCCGACACCGGCACAAAGATGATTCACATCGGCAAAAATACCCGCAGCACCATTATTTCTAAGGGTATTTCCGCAGGTAAGTCTAGTAATAGTTACCGGGGTTTGGTGAAAATTAATCCCAAAGCTGAAGGGGCGCGGAATTATTCTCAGTGCGACTCGATGCTGATTGGGGATAATGCTCACGCGAATACTTTCCCTTATATTCAAGTGCTGAATAATACTGGCAAGGTGGAGCATGAAGCTTCTACTTCCAAAATTGGGGAAGATCAGTTATTTTACTTTGCTCAACGGGGAATTTCGGCAGAAGACGCGATTTCGATGATGATTAGCGGCTTCTGTAAGGATGTGTTTAATCAGCTACCTATGGAATTTGCGGTAGAAGCTGATAAGTTGTTGAGCCTGAAACTAGAAGGTAGCGTGGGTTAAGGCTTGTAGTATACCAAAAGGTGCTGACGCACCTACTACGAACCAAAAAATTAAGAGAGAGAGAACATGATTGTTGAAAATAGTGATGTGATTTTGTCGGTTAAGGATTTAACGGCTGAGGTTGATGGTACGCCGATCCTCAAGGGTGTGAATTTGGAAGTGCGCGCTGGCGAAATTCACGCGATTATGGGGCCGAATGGTTCTGGTAAGAGTACCTTCTCTAAGGTGTTGTCGGGACATCCGGCTTATACCGTGACTGGTGGTGAGGTGATTTTCCAAGGACAGAATTTGCTGGAGTTAGAGCCAGAGGAACGGGCGAGGGCTGGTGTATTTTTGGCGTTCCAATATCCTTTGGAAATTCCTGGTGTAAGTAATTTGGATTTCTTGCGGGTAGCTTATAACTCTCGGCGCAAGGCTCAAGGTTTGGAAGAGTTAGACGCTTTCGATTTTGATGATTTGATTGAGGAAAAGTTGGAAGTGGTGAAGATGAATCCCGCTTTCCTCGAACGTAGTGTGAATGAAGGTTTCTCTGGTGGGGAGAAAAAGCGTAACGAAATTTTGCAGATGGCTTTGTTAGAGCCGAAATTGGCGATTTTGGATGAGACAGATTCGGGTTTAGATATTGACGCGCTGAAAATTGTGGCACATGGGGTGAATCAACTCACTAGCCCAGAAAATGCCACGATTATGATTACCCACTACCAAAGATTACTTGATTATATTGTGCCTGACTTTGTCCATGTGATGGCGCGGGGACAAATTATCACCAGTGGCGGTAAGGAATTAGCCCTGGAATTAGAATCCCGTGGTTATGATTGGCTATTGGAAGAAACTGCGGTTGGGGTGGGTGTGTAATGACAAATCAAGTTTCTCCTAGTGCAGTTCCTAACTCGGATGTGGCGAGTTTGACATCTACTTTGTTGGATAGAGACGCTGAGTTAGTGGCTTTGTTAAATCAGGTGACTGTACCAGCTTCTACAGGGTGGTTACAGGAAATCAGAGAACGTGCTGCAAATTGGGTACGTCATTCTACTATTCCTACTACCCGTGAGGAAGAATGGCGGTTTACTGATTTGTCGGAGTTACGCCGAGTCAAATTCCAAACATTGCAAGCAACCTCTCCTGACATCAGCGCATTCACGCTATCAGAATCTAGCAATAGCCGCTTGGTGTTTGTCAATGGTATTTACGCACCAGAGTTATCAGCAGTTATAGATTTACCGACTGGTGTAGTGGTTGGTAATTTAAATGCGTTACCTGTAACTGAACAGGAACGGGTACAAAAACATTTAGCCCAAGCTGAGGGCGCGTTAGAGGTATTTACTGCACTCAATACTGCGGGTATATCTGATGTCGCCGTTGTGTTGGTGGCGAAAAACGTCATCGTGGAAACGCCAATACATCTATTATTTGTCTCCGTGGCTGGGGAAACAGCAACTATTGCTCAACCCCGATGTTTGGTAGTAGCCGAAAGTGGTTCACAGGTGAACTTCATTGAAGATTTTGTGAATACCACAGGGGAAACTGGGGTTTACCTCACCAACGCTGTTACGGAAATTGTCATTGCAGATAACGCTCATGTAACTCACACTAGAGTAGAAAGAGATAGTCAACAGGCTTTCCACATCGGGAAAACTGCTGTGACTCAAGCCCGTTATAGCCGTTATACTTGTCACGCCATTAGTTTAGGTGCAAAGTTATCCCGACATAATTTAGAAATTTTGCAAACTGGTGAGCAAACCGAAACTACTCTCAACGGTTTGACCATGATAGCAGGCAATCAAGTAGCGGATACCCACAGCGCGATCGCACTCAATCATCCCTATGGTACAAGTAAACAATTACATAAATGTATTGTCGGCGATCGCGCTCACGCAGTCTTCAACGGTAAAGTTTTCGTACCCAAACCAGCACAGCTAACCGACGCAGCCCAGTTAAACCGCAACTTGCTGCTATCATCGAAAGCTAGAGTTGACACCAAACCCCAACTAGAAATCACCGCCGATAACGTCAAATGCGCCCACGGTGCAACAGTTAGCCAACTAGAAGATGATGAAATATTCTATCTGCAAAGTCGGGGTATTGATGCCAACGACTCGCGCAAGTTATTAGTTAACGCCTTCGCCGCCGAAATCATCAATCAAATTCCAGTCGCCTCCTTAAGAGACTCATTGTTAAACACAGTCAGAAGTAGTGCTGAGTGATGAGTGATGAGTGCTGAGTGCTGAGTGCTGAGTGCTGAGTGAGAAGAGAAAGTAATGAGTTCTTAGCTAATGACTAATGACTAATGACTAATGACTAATGACTGTTGACTAATGACTATTGACTAATGACTATTGACTAACAACCAATGACTTATACTCCTACCAAAACCCTAGCTGATAAAGTCCGCGCTGATTTCCCGATATTGCATCAGGAAATCAACGATAAACCCCTGGTTTATTTAGACAATGCGGCGACATCGCAAAAACCCTTGTTCGTTTTAAATGCACTCAGGGATTATTACGAACAATATAACGCCAACGTGCATCGGGGAGCGCATACCCTCAGTGCAAAAGCTACCGATGCTTATGAAGGCGCACGGGATAAAATAGCGAAATTTATTAATGCAGCTTCCCGTCAAGAAATTGTCTACACCCGCAACGCCAGCGAAGCCATTAACTTGGTAGCTTATAGCTGGGGAATGAACAATTTACAAGCTGGGGACGAAATTATTCTGTCGGTAATGGAACACCACAGTAACATTGTGCCTTGGCAATTTGTGGCGCAAAAAACTGGTGCAGTTCTCAAATTTGTAGAATTAACACCAGAAGAAACCTTTGATTTAGAACAGTTTAAACAACTGATTTCCGAAAAAACTAAATTAGTTTCTATAGTTCATGTTTCTAATACATTGGGTTGTATAAACCCAGTGGCAGAGATTGCGAAAATTGCTCACAGATACGGCGCGAAATTCTTAGTTGATGCTTGTCAAAGTGTTCCCCATATGCCTGTCGATGTCCAAGAAATCGACTGTGATTGGTTGGTAGCATCTGGGCATAAAATGTGTGCTACCACAGGCATAGGTTTCTTGTATGGTAAGTTGGAATTACTAGAAGCAATGCCACCGTTTTTCGGTGGTGGTGAAATGATTGCGGAAGTCTATTTAGATCATTCCACCTATGCCGAATTACCCCATAAATTTGAAGCAGGAACGCCTGCAATTGGAGAAGCGATCGCTCTCGGTGCAGCCATAGATTATCTTACTAACATAGGTATGGATAAAATCCACGCCTATGAAGCAGAATTAACCGCTTATTTGTTCCAAGAATTAGCTAAAATTCCCCAAGTTAGAATCTACGGGACAAAACCTGATGCGAAAGGTGAAGGTAGAGCCGCTTTAGCAGCATTTACCGTTGAAGGTATCCACGCCAACGACTTATCTACATTATTAGATCAAGAAGGCGTAGCTATTCGTTCTGGACACCATTGTACACAACCATTACACCGTCATTTAGGTTTACCAGCCACCGCACGAGTCAGTTTATCTTTCTACAATACCCGTGAGGAAATTGATGTGTTCATCAAAGCACTTAAGGAAACCATCGACTTTTTTGCTGGTATCTTCGGTTAATTTAGGGTGGGCATTGCCCACCTTTTGATTTTTATTTTTTATACGCAGCCATAAAGGAGTTTCCAGGTACTTGAAAAGGGGAACAATAGACTTTATTCAAAAGTCCTGATTCTAGTGCTTTACTTTTTTAATTATTTAAAACGGTTTTATGAAAAAGGTTACTTTCACTCTGCTATGCTGGCTTTGGGTGTTTATGCCTCATGCTGCGATCGCAGGAGGTGCAAGTTGGGAATATCACATTGTTAAGTTCAGGAGAACATCCCAAACCTCAGCAGAATTTTCTCTACGTCCCACAAGACGAGAACAGAATTATCCTAGAAAAGAGTGCAAAGAAATTCTAGTACGCGCCCAATATCTTCCTGAAGCATTCTGGCGAAATACTTGGAGTAAATTCGTTTCTCGAAGAACACAAAATCAATCTCTCAATGTACTTGAAGAAGCATTTAAACAGAAAAAACCAACTCGATTTGGTGAGATCGGTACTGGTTTGAAGAAAGTAAATAATAAATCTTGTGTTTTTGAAAGTCGGGACTTGATGTGCGTCAAGAACATCCTAGTCAACAAAATGCTGTATATTCCTATCATGATCCTATTTAGCCTTATTAAGAGTGTTCAAATTTCTTCTTTTATGTGGCTCAATAAATTACTTTAAACTTCGATTTAAGCATCGTCGATAAATTATAGGATTCCTATTTGATTTTTGCGAAGCTGGGTACACTTTGATTCCTTCTTTCCTGTTCCCTGTTCCCTCCCTACGCAAATAATTTCACCGAATCAAAGCGGATTCCTATAGATATATTTGCATCTATTCCAGAAATCGAATCTCCTGCATTACTCTCTTGTTTTTCACGAAGTAAAATCTAGCAACTTTTTCTGCAAAAACTCACGCAATTGCTCATCTGGATCAAGTTCGGCTCTATCGCGTAATAATGGTAGCGTTTGGGGATGATTAAGATAATTTTCGATGATAATTTCTAGTGCTACCTGTCGCGGATTTTGTTGAAAATTGTACTCTCGCGTAAAGGGGTCATGCACTGCACAATGGTAGAACACTTCCAATATTTCTGGGTGATCTACAAACCCTTGTGCTAATTGTTGCAGTGCGACTTGACGGACATCTGCATATTTATCAGAAATGGCACGTTTTTTTAAAATGGTGAAAGTTTCAGGATCATCAGCAAACCCTGTGGCTAATTCCTGTAACGCTGCTTGGCGGACATCTGCATATTTTTCCGATTTAGCACATTTTTTCAGGATAGGGAGAGTATCAGGGTGATTGTGAAAACCCCTAGCTAATTCTTGTAAAGCTGTACGTCTCACAGATTCATTATTGTCAGCGATCGCACTTTGTTTGAGAATACTTAATGTATCTGGGTCATCTTGGAAATGTCTGGCTAATTCTTGGATAACTGCGCGACGCACATCAGAATAGGTATCGATGACAGCACGCTGTTTGAGGATGATGGGGGTATCGGGATCATCTTTGAATACTCTAGCTAATTCTTGGACGACAGCACGACGCAAATATTTATCCTCGCTAGCACTGGCGTGTTGTTTGAGCCAGGGAAGTGTATGAGGATCATCTTTGAATACCCTAGCTAATTCTTGCACAGCAGTTTGGCGGACATCGGAATAGGGGTCAGCGATCGCACTTTGTTTTAAAATGGGGAGAGTATGAGGCTCATCTTTAAACCCTCTAGCTAACTCCTGCACTGCGGCTTGACGCACATATTCATTTTCATCGCTAGTGATAGCTTGTTGGAGAATACTTAAGGTATCAGAGTCATCTTTAAACCCTCTAGCTAATTCCTGAATCACAGCTTGGCGTACCATCCAGTCTTCACTGGTGGCGAAATTTTTCAACCATTGCAAAATATTGCAGTCATCTTTAAACCCCCTGGCCAATTCTTGAATCGCTACCTGACGCACAGTCCCATATTGATCAACTGTGGCACGTTTTTTCAGCCAAAACAATGTATTGGGATTATCTTTAAAACTTCTGGCTAATTCCTGAATTGCGACTTGTCTGACATATTCACTATGATCAGCGATCGCACTTTTTTGGAGAATAATTAAAGTGTCAGAATCATCCTTAAAACCCCTAGCTAATTCTTGTACTGCGGCTTGTCTGACAGTCCAATCATTATCACTAGTAGCACGTTGCTTGAGCCAAGGGAGAGTATCAGGATCATCTTTAAACCCTCTAGCTAACTCTTGTAAAGCCGCACGGCGCACATAATCGCTATTATCAGCTGTGGCTAGTTGTTGTAGCCAAGGGAGAGTATCAGGATCATCCTTCCAAGTTGTTCCCACACAAATGACTGCTTTTGTGCGAATTTCTTGTACTAGTTGAGTTTCTTCTGCATCTAAATAAGGTTTGTAATAATAGGAGAGGTCATATTTAGTTAAAGCTTTAATTTTCTCTAATAATTTAGTTGATACAGAAGCGACTAACAGACGATTTCTCACCTCTGCTAGACATTTAGCAGCTAAAAACAAGTTAATAAATTTTTCTGATTCACCATTTTCATTCATTAAGTAATCGAGAATTTCACAGACAAATCTTGGCTCAATCATCCCAATAATTAAACGTAACACCTCATGCCAAGTTTCATCTTGCCAGTGTTTACCAAAAACTTCACAATCTAGTGACTGAATTGATAAAGTCTGCATTTCTTTAAATTGCCAGACAAATTCCCAAGCACAAAAATATTCCAAAAAAGTCCGATGTACAAACGCATAGTAATCTGCACCTACAAAACACAACATAAAATTGCGAATCCGTAGTTGATTCATCATCACCCTAGCAACTTTAGTTGGTTGTTCAAACTCCAGATTTTTCAGATAACGGGTTAAAATCTTTTCTAAATCCTTGGCACTAATTAAATTACCTACTAAACCCTTATCACTAGTTTGCATATGATAAGCGACTTGTCGCAACATCGCCTGCTTATCTTTATAGTCAATAATTTTAGGATCTAGCCGATAATCTTCTACTAAAGCCCTTTCCACATCCCATTGATGTAACAATACTCGTGATGCTTGTTCGTACAAAGTTGCTCTATCTCTAGGTAATTCTTGGTTACGATTGAGAATTGCCATCATGGTTAATAAAAGGGGATTCCCTGCCAATTCAGAAATCGCTTTTGATGTGTCAATTGCTCTTTGCAATCTCTCCTTTTTCCGCAGTCTATCTCCCAGTTCTTTAAAGTTTAACTCATGCCAACGATGCACAAAGTCTTGAATTTGTTCTAGCTCTAAATCTTGCAGCATGAAATGGCGAAATTCTGCGTCTCTCAATCTTTGTGGTTTATAGCCAATCACGCGAGAGGTAACAATTACCCTCACATCAGGATATTCATTAGTAAAACGATGAATATCGGTGATCACATCATCTCTTTTCCCAATATCAAACACTTCATCCAAACCATCAAACATAACTAAAGCATTGCCAGCTTTGAGTTGTTCATGGAGCTTATTTTGGTTGAGATGATGAACTATACCACTACATTTATGAAAAAATTCTAAGAAATTATGACATTCATTATTTTCTCTGCGCCGGATATATGTCCGCAGTTCAATTAATAATGGAATTTGCGAAGAGATGACATTATTTAAGGGAGTTTCTGCCCAGTTTAAAGCTAAAAATTGCAGCAAAGTCGATTTCCCCGAACCTGGATCTCCTAAAATAACTACATATTTATGACATTGCGTATCGTTAATAATATCTAAAACAGAAATAGTAGGCTGTTCAAAGTAAATTTGTTTGTAGTATTCTAGAGCTTCTGGAGTAATTTCTTCATCTAGCTGTTGACTTTCTCGTAGCTGTTTGAGATGTTCTTTAGGTAGTTCATGCACCTGTGCTAACACTTGATGAACTTCCCGGACGTGTTGAGGAATAAACATCCGCCATAGTCTTAATTCATTATAGGCGTAACCCGTAGTATCCAGACTATCTAATTTCAGGTTTCCGTATCTTTCACGTATTCCTTCTTGGTATTTTTTTAAGTCAAAATCAGGGGTAATGCCTTGAATTTCTAGTAAGTTATGATTGATTGATTCTAAATGCTGAGAATCTAAAATAGGTCGTAGTTGATCAGATTCTCGAATAATCGCTTTCACCTTTTTGAGATAACGTTTAGCTAATCTTTCCCAATCAAATTCTTGCGGAAGATTAGGTAATTTCATTTCATACCAGATTTTGGTCAAGATTTGAAAATCTAGTGTGTGACAGTCTGGTAGGAAAGGTTTCCCTAAAATCTGTCTAACAGATTTATGACTGAGAAATTGTTTTAAAGTCTGATTATAGGTTTGTAGTTCCGTTTCTTCTAACTCCGCATCTTCTAATTCTTGCTGCATGAGTTGCAAAAATTCTTTTAAGGCTTTGCCAGCAGCAATGTCAATGTCTTCTGGTTGGAGTTGCTGTAAAATGTTACCAGGAACACTTTTTAATAAATCTTTTGCCCAGTCTTTTGCCGCGTCTTTGGCTAAGTCTTCAAAAATCGACTTAAAAGCAAACCCGACAGCTTGAGTTATGCCCCAAACAGCTAACCAATCTAACATAATGTTTATGTCTGTTGAGGTTGTGATTTTGAGTATATCTAAGAGTTGAGAAAATTGCCGTGGATTTTAAGATATTTGTAGAAATTAGGTATTAATAAAAATTAGAGAAATTGTTCTGAGTAAATATTTTGAAAAGTCTTCATAAATAAAAATACTTAGGATTCAGTTCGTAGTAAGGACTTTAGTCCTTTTCTGTTGGCGGGGCATCTGTCTACGACACGCTACGCGAACGGAGAGAGAACTTTAGTTCTTACTACAAACCTTTAATTATTTACCCAGTTCTACTTAATTCCTAAATTTTCGGTAGATGTGTCGCGGTAGAATACCCCTAAAATAATCTCTAAATTTCAATCTATGATCAGCAAGGAGACTTACAAGACACCTCAAGACGTTTTGGCTATCCTGAAAGCGGGACTGGCTTTGGCTCAAGAAGATTTGTATCAATTCAATCTCAGTGGGTTTGATTTATCGAAGGCGCAACTACATCGAGCCACTTTGATTCGAGCCAATCTCAGTCAAGCCAATCTATCGGAAGCGGATCTGAGCCAAGCCGATTTAAGAGGAGCCGATCTGAGTCAAGCTATTTTACGTAATGCTAATTTACAAGCAGCTTGTTTGTATCGAGCTGATTTAAGTGGTGCAGATTTACGAGGAGCTAATTTAACTGAGATTAAGTTGCTAGGGGCAAGATACGATAGTCAAACGCTATTTCCTGAAGACTTCGCTTATAAATCTTCGGGCGCGATTGGCCCAAAGGCCAATTTAAATGGGGCGCAGTTGAATACAGCCAACCTACGCCACGCGGATTTACAGGGTGCTAGTTTATTAGGTGCTTATTTGGGGGGTGCTGATTTAACTTTAGTAAATCTCCAAGGCGCGCGCCTCAGTCAAGCAGATTTGCGGAAAGCTTGGTTGACAGGGGCTTATTTACGTCATGCGCGGATCAATGGGGCTAACTTAGCGGGAGCAGATTTGCGTGCCGCAGATATGACTGGTGTGGAATTTGAGCAGTTAGAAAGCGTTGCTGGTGCTGATTTTAGTCATGTTCAAGGGTTGAGTGATGAAATGCGATCGCGTCTTCTCAGTCAGCCTGCACAAGAATTAGATACACCCCACGCCTTAACTCGCAAAACTACAAGAGCCAGCCTAGAAAGTTAACTGCTTAAGATTTAATTACCGTCCACTCTTTTTTGAGCAACGCTAGAAAAGTGGCAATTCCTTTAGAAAATCCAGGAGGATCGGGTAGTACATACTGTGGGAACTCTTCATAGGGAAGCCACGGCTCTGACGAATCATGTCGCAGGTGCAGAACCCGATCAGATCCTTCCAATTTCCAGAGCATCTGACCACCACTGGGAATTTCCGCCATATTTTTCTCCTGTCGAGCAAATATAACTACTCGGTATAAATTAGGTATTGTCCAATTCTGTCAGCCTGTATATCTAGACCTTTGTGTTTTTTGTTGTCAAGCCTAGATACATTATAGAGACATCTAACTCAGCTAGACATGACTAAGAGGCGTATTTTTTGCGATGGCGCGCAATTACGGAGTGACGGGAGAAGCAGAGGAAGCAGAGGAGAAAAACCTATTACCAAGCCCGTTGGGGCGGGTGTAAGGGTGTAGGGGAAGAAAGAACAGCCAACAATCCAAGGGTTAAAAGCCTTGCCCATTGGGGCAACCGTGTTGGGTTCTTTTTCTATCCTCGCCCAACATTTTCCACCCCTATACCCTCATACCCTCATACCCTTACACCCCTAATGGATTAAATCTTCCATTGCAGCCCCTACTACACGGTAGTCTGGATCATTTCTCAGTTCTGCAAGAGCCGCCTTAGCCGTAGAGTCCTCAAAATTTTTCAGAGCATAGGCAACCCTAACCCGAATATATTCAAACTCAGAATTTTTGAGAATCAGGAGTTGAGATAAAGCAGCCTCTGACTGACGGGAATTTACTAATGCTCCTAACGCATCCACAGAGGCTTCTTGTACTGCTGCATCATCCCCTGCTAATCCAATCACACAAGTCTCTAAAACCTCTTCAGGACAATCCATTTCTACCAAAGCAGCCAAAATACTGCGCCGTACCAACCAATGGTCATCACGGGCAAACGTCTGCACTAGATGAGACACAGAAATCCGCCCAAACAACGAGAGAGAATTAGCCGCCTCTGCCCTGACATTAGGCGTGTTATCTAACTTCATGATTTGCAACAAAGCCGCAAAAGATTCAGACGTTTTCTGCTTACCCAACTCCCTAGCAACAAAAGTTCGCACCAAAAACTCAGGGTCTTGGACATGGCGACTGAGTAAAGGTACAGCAACATCAGTAGGATAATCTTGAAGAGCAGAGATAGCCTTGAGACGATATTGAAAATCAGCGTTTTGCAGATTAGTTTCAATTTGGCTGAGATCCATAAGAGTAAGAAATAGGGGTGTAAGGGTATAGGGGTGTAAGGGTTTAGGGGTATAGGGGTGTAAGGGACAAAAACTAATGACTAATGACTATTGACTAATGACTATTGACCATTGACTATTCTGCAACTGGAAAACTTTCTCCTCGTAAGTAAGCGTCAAAGTGTTGCTTAAAATATAACGTACTTGTCATATTTGCTTCATCACTGTGGTCGGGAGTAAATTCATAAATCGGCACTTTTTGACGAATTAGTTGTATTAAATTCGGATGTAATTGTTCAAAGGAGTCAACGCGAGCTGTTGTCGTCTCAAATCTTAAGCGTGCTGGATGACCGTACCCTAGTTTCATCCACGGTAGCCAAGGACAGTTTCGCGCCCAGGTGGCGGGAGGAAGATCCTTGACTTCTGGACGACTAATGTGGCTGGTGAAATATTCTGTACCATTAAAGGTTTCACCAGGACAATAGTCTCGGTATTGGGGATCTCCTGCTAATGGATGAGGATAAGTTAAGGGGATTTCTACAACAGAGGTAACATAGTCTTGCCCTTGAGGAATTACCGTCAGCCTTGGTTTGACAGAACCTTGTACTATGCGGTTGGCTATATGTACGATGGGTACAGCCGGACGGGTTGCGTCGGGTTGCCATGTGTGCAGGATTTCTTGTGTCTGTGGATGACAAAATAAACCCAATTCTCGATTAATCCGATAACCTACTTGTGCAAACTCAGAATCAGGACGAATGAAAACCTTGGTTGCATTCATCCCGATGATAGAAAATAACTTCTGCCATTCGCTCTGGCTCGATTGTTGCCACCAGACTTTCCCTTCCCATCGATAGTAAAGTTGTTGACCATGATTTTTTCTATAAAAATCTAGATTATTAAATGTGTAGTCTTCTGAATTGCTCATCGTTTCTCAAGAAACTACCGCTACAGTGTTAATAATAGGTTACTTAAACCAACAGAACTATTTCCATACTCCTCAAATTTGCCAGGGGTTTCAACTTTTAGTAAGTCGATTTATATTCTATGACTCAGCCACAATTGAGTGACAAAGTACGCGAACTCATCCAGAAGTCGCGGATTGTCAGTTTTGCTACTTGGACAACTACCCATCCACCAGAGGCGATTGAGCTTTTTCAGACCGCAGATAATGAGGGACGTTACCTCACTGATGAAGATTTGCAGCAAATACAACAGCTAGCACCTGCAACTACACCATTGATCACAGTTACTCAAAATCTGCGCGATCGCGTCACGGAAATCGTTGATGAAGCCAGAAATGATGTCTTAGCTAAATTTCCCGATATTACTCAACCAGGTGGTGGACTCTACCCAGCAGTTAGGGCAGATGCCTGTTGGCGTGATTTTTGGCACTTTCTACGCTGTATTACTTATGGTATTACGGGGCAACATACCGACTACACAAGCCCCGAAGGTTTACATTATATGCAGTTACTGTATAAAGAATTGCAAGTACCTTTAGATGCAATGGTTGTCGGATTAGAAGGAATTAAAGCCGCTAGCCTCAAGCGCACAGAACCAGCGCAGCAAGCAACCCTTGCGCCTTATTTTGAGCATTTGATTGAGCAATTAAAGCAATTTCGCTAACTTTTGCTGCGATCGCACAGCAGCTTCGACCACTAAGGGATTACTATCTTGCTGTAAGTCGTTCAATGCGGCTTGGCTTTGGGGAACGGGAAGATTACCCAAAGCTTCTGCTAACCGTTTCCGTAGCATCCAATCGTCGGCATTTACATATTGCAACAGACGATCAATCACACTGATAGCACCAATCTCACCTAGAGCCATAATTGCAGCTTCTTGCAATAGGGGATTTTTACTATTCAGGGCTTCTAGTAAAACTGCTTGAGCTTGGATATCCTTTAAGTTACCCAAAGCCACAGCCGCACTAAATTGAACTAACCAACTAGTATCTTCATAGAAAGCATGAGTTAGAGGAGCTAAAGCTTGCTGATCCTCTAAATATCCTAAAGCCCCGGCTGCCATTGCTCTCACATTATAGTCAGGGTCAGATTCCAGCACATTCACCAAAATTGCGCGATTTTCAGGAGTTTGTTTCACACCTAACGAGAAAGCAGCCATACCACGAACCTGCACATTCTCATCATAAATCGCCTGTTTAATTAATGGATAGGCATCTTGTGCTGGCATAGTCTCTTTTTGCAGTTCAATCATCGCTAAAATGCGATCGCTCACATTTGAGCTATTTAACTGTGCGGCAATTTGTTCTAAACTGTGTTGATTCATTTCGGCAAAAATCGGGTGTTAGCCCTATTCATTCTTAAAAATTTAACATAGAGTTATCCCCCTGCTGCCAAAGCAACTATGACCCAGTTAAAAACGCCGCTTACCTGGGAAGAATTTCTCGCACTTCCCCAAGGAGATATCATCTACGAATTAATTGACGGTGAAGCAATTCCTAAATTTAAAAACGATGAAATGTCGCCAAAATTTTTTCATAGCTCAGTAACAGGTGCGTTATTTTTACTACTGTCTACATGGTCGCAAGCCAAGGGAAGAGTCGTAATTGAATGAGCTATGAAGCTCACACGCAATCAACAAGACTGGATTCCTGTAGCTGATCTAACTTATATTTCCTATGACCGTCTTCCGGCCGATTGGATGGAAGATACAGCTTTTCCAGTCGCACCAGAATTAGTCATTGAAATTATTTCTCCTGGGCAAACTTTTGGAGAAATGACCGAAAAAGCCACTGATTATTTAAAGGCTCAAGTTCAACGAGTGTTGATTATTGATACTAAAGCGAAAACAATCACTATTTTTTATCCAGACGCACTTCCTGAAACTAAACGCGGTAATGATAGTTTGGCAGATTCCCTCCTCGAAGGACTAGAACTTACGCCTCAACAAATCTTCCAACAAGCAAAAATTCCTTAATGGGAGGGAATGGGGCATTGGGCATTGGGCATTGGGCATGGGTAAGGGACTTCTAATACTTGCTTTCGTCAAATAAAAAAGGTGCAGAAAATTTTACTTTTCTGCACCGGCACCTATAAAAATCGCAAATATCAAAGGAGCATGATATACGGCTAAACTTTGTGGCTAATCTTGCCGTTTAGCCGTTAATTTTCTGATTCAGCTGCTGTTTCACTTTCACTTAGGGGACGAATGTTGACAATCTTGCCACCCAAGCGGGTAATGCGTCGCATTTCATCATTCATGCGACTGTAGGGGACTTGAATTAAAACAGTGCTGCTGTTGCGAACTTGATATTTATTGTTTTCGGTTTGCTCGTTCTGTTTTAACCCTTCTACTTCATAGATAAAAACACGACTATCTGAAGTGGAAGTTGATGCTTTCATCCGTGGCTGTACCAACATGATGCTTGACCTCCTATTGTGCGATGGTGATGCTAGCAACCTTACCGCCTAGTTTATTGATTTGCTGTAAAGTGCTGGATAGTTGTTCGTAGGGGACGATAAACTCTTTATTGCTGCGACGTACTTTGGGATATCTAGGCAGACTAATTCCGGCAACTTCAATACGGTAAAGTCGGGGAGTAGAGCCTTGAGAGGATCTGCCAAAGGTGCGAGTGGGTGCAGTACCTTTTTTCGCAGCTTGGTAAGCCCAACCGTCAGTCCCACCGGAAGGTGCAATGATCGCAGAAGCACTATTTCTAGCTAAGTCGGTGGCTAGGCGAGAACTTGAACCAGCTAACTGAGAGCGATCGCTATTTGCATAGCCACGGTACAAACGGAACATCCGCGTAAAGCCAACGGTTTTTTGACCTATTCCTGTGGTGACAAAGTCCCGATAATAAGGAACAATCGCATCTCCGAAATAGCTATCATATTCCACAGAATCGATATAAGAATCGATGTCTGCATCAAAGCCCTGATTTTGGTAGCGATCAAGATGCTCAATCACCTCAGCTTCATCGTAGGGAGCGCGCCCCAACAGGTGTTTAAAGTTTAATTCGATTACCCTAGTTTGAAAATGGGGATACAAAAACTTGGTTTTGTATAGTTCAGACTTAGCTACTCCACGCACAAAATCCCGGACACTGATTTGTCCATTGGTCAGCAAGGATTCTAAGCTGGTGAGGCGTTCTGATTGCATCAGGTGGTCATTACCTAAAACCTGACGATAAACAGCCCAAATAACAGCTTTGGCATCTTCTGCTGTCCAATTAGGACGCAGTTCCACAGGGCGTGTTTGGTCAAAAGCTGTCGTTCCCAAACGAGATGCGGCGGTTGTAATTGGCACGAATAGGACTCCTTGAATGTTGCAAAATTATTGGAGACTGGGGACTGGGGACTGGGGACTGGGGATTAAATCAAAATCATTCTCCCCCTGCAACCTGCACCCTGCCCCCCTGCCTCCTATGCCCCCTGCCTCTTTCAATCAGGCGGGAGAAATATTGACCACTCGACTACCTCTCTGATTTAGTCTTTGCAGAGTAGGTGAGAGTTGGTCATAGCTGACTAAAGACTCTTGAATACTGCGACGAATTTGGGGGTTTCTTCCTCTATCTGCTTGGGTAAATCTGATGCGGTAAAGCTGGCCGCGATCGCCTGCAATTGTACCTGTCAGTCCCCGACCAAAGTTAGGAGTCTGCACGGGATTAGCTAAATTCTGAGCTAAATCCTTTGTTAACCACGCAGATTTATTTTTACCTTGGGAGCGATCGCTGTTGGCATATCCCCGATAAATCTGAAACATCCGGTTAAAGCCTACAGTCTTTTGTCCTGCTTGAGTAGCAAAACCGCGATAATGGGGAACTATTGATTCTCCAAAGTTTTCTTGATATTCCAATGAATCTATATAAGAATCAATTTCGGCTTCGTACCCTTTTTCTATATAGAGATTAACGTGGTAGGTAATCTCTGATTCATCGTAGGGCGCACGACCAAGTAAATGCTTATAGTTCAATTCAATGAAGCGAACTTGGGGCGTGGAGTAAAAAAACTTATTGCGATACAGTTCAGACTGTGCCAGCAATCGGACAAAATCTCGAACGCTAATATTACCTTGCTGCAATAACGATTCTGCACTGGTGAGACGTTCGCTTTGCATCAAGTGTTCATTACCAAACACCTGGCGATAAGCAGCATGAATTACTGCTTTGACATCTTCATTTGACCGCAACTCTGTGGGGGGTGTGCTGGCAAATGGCTCAAATCCTAGCTGACTGGCTGCGGTAGAACTAGTCATGAGTCAATCTCCTTAATTTTTGCAAGGAAAAAAACATACCCAGAACCCCAAAAAACTGCCCTTGCTAGCAAATCAGCATTCACAGCTTTAAGTTGTTCTGGGCAGAAAGAAAAATCTAGCTCAGAGCGTTGATAGCGTAGTCAATGTAGGAGTTAGCTTCTACAGCAGGGTCGCCACTCAAACCATGATTAGCTTTGATGTATTTGAGAGCTTCAACGTACCAGCTAGGAGACAAATCAAAGGTGCGGTTGATTTCTGTCAAACCACCAATTAAGTAGTCATCTAATGGGCCTGTACCACCAGCAATTAGACAGTAGGTGATGATGCGAATGTAGTAACCGATGTCACGTACACACTTGTCTTTACCACGCTGATCAGCAGCGAAGTTTTTACCTTGCATTTGGGTGGTGTAGGGGAACTTTTGGTAAACTGCGTTAGCAGCACCAGAAGCCAAACTACTAGCTTTGCTACTCAATGCTTTAGCGGCATCTAAGCTAGCGGATGCTTGACGGAAACGACCAAAGGCAACTTGAAGTTCTGTGGAGCTGAGAAAGCGTCCTTGAGAATCTGCGGTAGCGACTGCTTCGGTTAAAGGTGTTTTCATGCTGATGATCCTTTCAACAAATATGTAAAGTTATGCGTCAGACAAAAGATTGAGTGGTCGGCGTTGTTTCCCAATTCTTCAAAATTCAGCAATCATTTTGAATTTTGTAGCTTGCTTCCCGTAAGGGTATTTTGAATTGGTATTTAGCCAACTGCGGCAGCAGCGCGATCGAAGTAGCTGCTCAATTCAGCCATTAAGGAGCTACAGTCACCACGGGTAACGCCACTGGGGTCATTTGCAATTGCGATCGCAGCTTCTTTCATCTTGACTACACCGGTCGCTACAGAGGGGCCAGGAACACCCAATGCTTGATATGTTTCCCGCAGACCGTTCAAACAGCGATCGTCTAGAACGCTAGCATCACCTGTGAATACAGCGTAGGTTACATAGCGTAAGATGATTTCCATGTCGCGTAAGCAAGCAGCCATACGGCGGTTTGTGTAAGCATTACCACCTGGTTGAATCAACTGGGGTTGCTCTTCAAACAATGTCCGTGCAGCATTGGCAACGATTGTAGAGGCATTGCCTGTAATCCGGTTTACTACGTCCATGCGTTTAGCACCAGCAGCTACCATATCTTTGAGAGCATCGATTTCTGCATCGCTAACGTATGAGCCTCTAGTATCAGCTTGGGAAACTACCTTGGTAAAAGCGTCAAGCATTCCAGCTTCTCCTAATCACTATTTAGTATGCTGTTTATTCCATGTCGGTTCAAAGTCTGAGTTCTTGATGGTACTTCAGCTTCGTCATTCGTCGAAAATCAGCAGGCCAAAAGTTATTAGCAAGTTAAACAGTCGGCGAATTAGGGCAGAATTCACCATTTAACTTTTAGCTATTCCCATTAACTTACAGCACAGCTATAAATCAATATTGCGAAGCTTTTTCACAACTATTTCCCTAAGACTCACAATCCCAGATAATGAAATAGTTGTTCATCAAGTTTCAAGACACTGAACTTTTTCCATCAGGGGCAACGAGTTCAGAAGTCGTTTGAACCTGAATTTGATTAAAGCAATACATTTGTGCAAATTTTGTGCAATTTCTAAAGTATCGCCAGAGAATAGGTTAAAAAATATTAAGTAAAGTCTGAAAGCCTTATATTTCAAGGATTGTTTTTATTTTCATTTTGTCTTCAGACTTTAATTATCGTTACAATTGGCAATATTTAGACACAATTTTGATTTGATGCTTAGAGTTGCTATTTTTAAAGGAGTTTTTAGACTTAAAATATCGTTACATTTAGTCATATTTATATATGAATTTGTAAAATCATGTCAATTTCACTCTGTGTCTAAAAAGTACAGAGTTTTGACTGACTGAAATGCTCAATAAGCAGTTCTCGTGGTAATGAGATACACAAATAGGGACGCAATATCTTGCACCCTTGTGATGATTTTTATCTGACTCGATTAAAAAATGCTGTGAGTATTTGGGTATATGGCTGTGTTATGTCTATTTAATTTAAATGTAATTTGATTTCAATATAGGGTTACGACCTGTTGCCTGATATTAAGCTGCAAAATTATACACTGGCGTTTCCACAATGCGGATAGGTTCTTGTTGGTCGTAAATAATCTGCTGTAATCTCTCTACCGTAGATGGGGAAAAAAATTGTTCCCCTGTTTCTGGATTTATGCGTGCAGGGACATTTTCGATTAGGTAAAATTTACCATTCATCTCAAGTGTGTAGGTTACTGTTTTTTCTACTAGAGTGTCATTCAAGTTACTACTCATATACAACTATTTTATTAATCTCACCAAGCAAAATTACCAGGATGGCGATGAGCTATCCTCAAACGTGATAGCCACCCTGGTATGAAAAAAATTCATTGGGGATAATCTCAGGCTACATAATCGAAAAGCATAGTAGTCATGTAGCGATCTGCCCACTCTGTACCAAAAGATTTCTCTAGTACGCGCCGAGTTTTATCATTTTGTTGCTGCTTTGTACAGTAGTGGCGTTGTCCTGCTAACACCTTAGAGATGTCGAGATTTGAGGTTAGGGGTGTTTCTGTACTAGCAATTTGACAATGGATAGTGAGAAAATCCCGCACCCGATTAAGAAACATATCTTCTTCATCAGGGGTTCCTGGACGGACAAACAGACAAAATTCTGAAAAAATATCGCCCCAAGCTGGTAAATCTCGCGTTGGGAAAACGGGAGTTCCGACAAAACCGACAATTGTGA
>NZ_PJIZ01000062.1 GCF_021596505.1 Nostoc sp. CMAA1605
CTACGCGTAATGTCGCTAAATTCGGTTTAGAGACAACAGCCTGCAAAGCTGAACCCCTCTCATTCCAGAATACCAGGGAAAGATTTTGCCCTGTATTGTCTTCCTGTGAAAACTGTAATTTCTGTCCTGGTCGTAGAGGAATAGGTCTATAACCTTGAATTCTTTCCAATTCTACAATATTAGAAGTGTTATTAACTACTTCTAAGCGGATACGCTGACCAGGTGTAAACTGAAGGGGACGCGGGCCGCAATTAGATGCACAAGTTCCAGCTAAACTGGTATGAGAATCACCCAATGATGTTACTAACAGGGTAGCTGCTACTAATACAACTGGCAATTTTTTAAACATAAGTCAGCGAATAAATACTTATGCCACATCGTAGCCTAAACAAGTATAATTCAACCTCAGCAAATCTTGGGTAATTTTGCAGTTTGAAACTTCAATTGCTTATGGAACTGACAATATATACCAAATTATCGGATAGTGTTTGGCAACAGTGGCAAACAGCAAAAGATACTGTGAATCAAAACATCACATCTTGGCATAGTTCAGTACAGATGTGGGGAAAATCTCTCCAAGAAACTGCTCAAAGTAAAACTAATTATACTATTGATGCAGTGACACAAAAAATTCATCAGAGTTGGCAAACTGCTGAAGACTTTCAGGCGATGACAGCAAAAAATATGCAAACAGCTTTGTTAAATCCCACAGAAGGTATTACCTCTGCTTTTAATGATTGGTTGCTACAACACCCGACATTGTGGCGGTTAGTGCAAATACTAGATTGGGCTACAAATCACCCTATTCTTAGTTTAATAGGATTATTATTAATTTTAACTCTGATTTGGAGCATGGTTAAAGCCATGATGCGCCTGATTGAAAAGGCGAGTTGGTCACTTTTGCAAGTACCATTAAAATTAATTGAAACTGCACTAAAATTTGGCTTTTTCTCTTTAGTGAAAATTTTTAATTTAGCTTTTAATAAAGCCAGCCATCATCAAAATATCACAGATAATATAGTCCTAACTAGTCAAGACTCTCCCATTATTTATGAAATAAAACAGCAAAGGTTAGCGGAAATTGTCCTGAGATTAGAAGCTATTCAACAAGAACAAAAAGAGCTTTTACAAGAAGCTTCTACTTTAATCGCTCAGGATAGTATGGACTTCAACATCCCAGATGTAATTCGTAATTCATAATATATGCCTGATGTGAATTAGGAAACCTTTTATATCTAAAAAATAGCCTATGCTTGGAGCTAATGAGACAAGGACTAAAGTCCTTACTACGAACGCAATCCTAGTTTTTTTACATTACTTAAAATTCTACTTAATTGCAAAATTACCTCATCTGTTTGCCCATGAATAAATTTAGCAAATCGCTGTGCTAAGGGCGGAACGAGAACTAAAGGATTACTAAAACCTGAAAAAATATGAATGTTTTCATTCCCTGGAATTGCCCCAATTAAAGGTAAACTATTACTGCTAAAAGCTACTAAACAATGATGCCAAGTTCCTGGTAAATTACCCAATTGTGGTAAAATTTTAGTAATACTTTCTCTTAACCAATTTTCGCTATCTTGTGTGTCTATATCAGCATGAGGATTTGTCAGGGCGCGGCTAATTTGACCTAAGCGAAAACTCCCATCGAGAAATTGTACTGCGCCTGCGTCTAATATCGGTGGTAATAGTTGATTCCCTAATTCATCCCATAATTGATCATCTTTTGTAGAGGTAGATTCTAATTTAAATCTTTGGAGACTTGCGGGCATTACTAAAGTATTTAACTGCAAATCTACGGGTGGGGTTGCGATAATTTCGGCATGGGTAAAATAGATTTTTATCGATATGCCGGCATTTTTTAATAACTGACGGCTAATTCCTCCCGCGCACACCACGACATTTGCACCGTAGTAACTTGTAGTAGTTGTTTTGACACCACCTGAGAAAATTTGCACAACTTCAGCGATTTGCATTTCTCCACCACGCCGTAAAAATGCCTGAATATAAGCTTGTGCGGTTTTTTCGGGATGGATATGTCCGTGTTTAACTGTTAAAGCACCGGAAATTGCATCTTGATTGAGTAATGGTTCTAACTCACAAGCCTCTGAGACACTAATTAAACGCGGTGGTGTGGCACAATGAGTATACAATGCAGCCGTGGCTTGGGGGTCACTATCGGCTGTGATGGTGAGTAATAAATCTAACTCTCGCAACTCAATATCAGCGTCTAACTCAGACGACAAAACTTGATAACGTGCGATCGCTTCTTGGCATAATTGACGAGTAAGTGGTGTACTACCAGACCAATAAGCCAATCCTCCATAACTGTAGCGAGTAGCATTGTCTGGTATTGTGTCTTTTTCTAATAGCAGTACACTCAAGCCGACTTTGACTAATTCGTAGGCGAGTGTCGCGCCTGTAATTCCCCCACCAACTACAATCCAATCATAGGTTTTCATTTCAGTAGTCGTAATCCACTCAGCGTTACTAACACTGTAGAACCTTCATGACCAATTACACCGATGGGGAGGTTAACGTTTCCGAGGAAGTTACCCGCCAAAAGTAAGCCGATAAAGCCTAAAGCAATGACCACATTTTGTTTAACTATACTTTGCGATCGCCTGCCTAATTTAATTGCTGTGGTCATTTTCTCTAGTCTGTCTGCCATTAATACTATATCTGCGGTTTCTAAGGCGACATCACTACCCACTGCACCCATCGCTACCCCTACAGAAGCTTGTGCTAAAGCTGGTGCATCATTAATCCCATCCCCTACCATCGCTACTGTGTGATATTTTTTCTGCAAACTGCGAATTACATCTAATTTATCTTCAGGTAAAAGTCCGGCAAATACTTGATCAATGCCTATTTGTTGAGCGACACTACGGGCTGTACGTTCATTATCACCGGTAATCATCACAATTTGTTCTATACCCATTTGCCGCAATTGGGCAATTGTATTAGCTGCTTCTGGTCTAATGGTATCAGCTAGAGCGATCGCACCCATCACCGCATAACCTACTTCCTGGGCTTGTGCTACCCAAACTACAGTATTACCCTGTTCTTCCCAAAATGTAGCTTTTGCTTGTAATTCCTCTGGTAACTGAGTTACATATTGCTGTAGGAAAGACACATTCCCCACAATCACAGTTTGGTTACTAACTGTACCAAAAATACCCTGTCCAGGGATGGCTTGCACTTCAGTGGCGCGCACCCAGTTGTAATTATTAGCTGCTTGTACAATTGCTTGGGCAATGGGGTGTTCGGAGGAAGATTCCAAAGCTGCGGCGGCTGTTAAGACGTTTTCTGGGGAATATTCACCAGTCGTCAAAACTTGAGATACCTGGACTTGTCCTGTAGTTAGAGTACCAGTTTTATCGAAGGCGATCGCTCTAACTTTCCCCATTTTCTCCAACTGCGCGCCATTTTTAAATAAAATCCCTTGTTTTGCACCGTTGGCAATCCCTGATAATAAAGTGGGCATAATCGCCGCCATTAATGCACAAGGAGAAGCCACCACCAGAAAAGTCAGTGCGCGGTAAATAGTAGTTTCCCAGTCCCAACCCCACACAAACGGCGGTAAAGTCGCCAATAATAACCCAGCTATCACAATTACCTTGGCATATCCTTTCTCTAAGCGTTCTATAAATTCCTGAGAAGGGGGTGCTTCCGTTTGGGCTTGTTCCACCAAGCGAATCACACGCTGAATTAAACTGCTAGAAGCGGGTTTATGTAACTTCAGTTGCAATGCACCGTAACCGTTAAGTGTTCCCGCAAACACTTCCTCTCCTACCGTTTTTTCTACAGGTAAAGATTCCCCAGTAATTGCAGCTTGGTTGATGGTGCTGTAACCAGAAACAATCATCCCATCGGTGGGAATCAATTCACCAGGTTTCACAATGATTTCATCACCGACTTGCAACTGGTTAATGGGAACAGTGGTTTCTTCTCCCTTCTGTAACACCGTAGCTGTATCTGGTGTCAAACTCATCAAACTGCGGATACTTCTTTCCGTGCGCCGCATGGCGTAACCTTCTAGCGCGCCACTAATGGCAAAAATGAGAATTAAAATTGCACCATCAATAATTAAGTGATATTCCCTGCGCCATAAACCCAACGTAGCCGCACCCAAAGCCGCCACAATCATCAACAAATCCACATCAAGTTCTTTTTCTTTAATTAGCGTCGTCAGCCCCTCACGCGCGCTTTCGTAGCCACCGATGATATAAGCCGCAGGTAACAGCAGCAAAGCAAAGCCTAACCAGCCAAAAGACAAAGCCAACCAGCCTAAAAATAACAGCAGTCCACAAAGCATTGCTGCTAAAGTATCTGGGTGTTCTTGGGTGAATTGGTTAAATCGTTGGGGATAAAGCATGAGAGTAGATTCAGTGACAACTAATCTCACGCTAAACCTTGACATTGATGTTAATGT
The DNA here is from genome assembly GCF_021596505.1 of Nostoc sp. CMAA1605. GTDB lineage: Bacteria > Cyanobacteriota > Cyanobacteriia > Cyanobacteriales > Nostocaceae > Trichormus. The sequence goes on from NZ_PJIZ01000062.1 coordinate 4,436, forward strand.
CAAGAAGACAGTTATTGATCAGCATATTTTGCTAACCACACCTGCAAAGCATTTTCGTCAATATCCCCAGATGCTAAACTCTCCATCACTAATACTATTTCCGGCTCCGGTGTATCGAAACTATAAGCATTCAACCCCAAGAAAACATACATCGCCATAAAAGCTGTACGCTTATTGCCATCCACAAAGGGATGATTTTTAGACAAAGCAAAACCATAAGCCGCCGCTAATTCCATGAGCGAAACCTCCGGCTGATAGGAAAATTTATGCCGGGGACGGGCTAAACTCGCTTCTAATAACGCCGGATCTCTTACCCCAGATAAACCGCCATACTGAGAAATTAAATCCTCATGGACAGCAAGCAGCATCTGTGCTGTCAACCAAGTTGGTTCATTCACTTGGCAAGTTCTTTTAACGCATTACGAAACTTCTGGCTACCTTCTCGATAAATAGCCATCGCTTTCTCAAACTCAGGATCATAAGGACTAAGTTGGAGTCCATGTTCTGTTTCTGTGACAAATATGGTATCTCCTTCAGAAAGGTTGAGCTTTTCTAACAACTCCTTAGAAAATGTCACACCTAGTGAATTACCAATTTTGCGTAACTTTAAGGTCTGAATCACTAAACTTACCCCAATGTAATTACGAGCGTAACTACAATTTTACCCCTAAATTCCCAGCTTTTGGGCATTGAGTGGGTTTGTTGACGATGGTGATGATTAGTTTTTCGATGGGTCAATGCAATTTGAATTCAGACACATTCAGGCTTCAACCCAAAGCACCGCCATATACTATAAAGAGAGATTAGTTAATAAGTTTTAATAAATTGTTATGAGTACAAATGCACCTGTCAAGCCAGAAACCACTGTGGCGACGAGATTGAGAAACTTTTTGATTGTGATAGTAGCGATCGCCCTCAGCGTTGCTTTATTCTTGGGACTCAGGAGTGAAACTAGTTCTGCATCTTTAGCCAACCTAGCCGCCGCATCCACATCCCTAGAAGTAGCAGCCACCAACGATAAGCCATCAATTATTGAATTTTACGCTGACTGGTGTACAGTCTGTCAAAAAATGGCACCTGATATTGCCGAACTAGAGCAACAGTATGCAGACAAAGTAAATTTTGTCATGCTAAACGTAGATAATAACAAGTGGTTGCCAGAAATGCTGAAATATCGAGTTGATGGTATTCCCCACTTTGTATTTTTAAACAAAACTGGGGAAAGTGTCGCCCAGGCAATAGGAGATCAACCCCGTACAGTCATGGCTAGTAACTTAGAAGCTTTGGTGACAGGTGAGGCTTTACCCTACGCTCAAACTAGCGGTAAGGTATCTCCATTTTCAACACAAGCCAAGCCTAATACTACCCAAGACGATCCCCGTAGCCACGGTAGTCAGGTAGTTAATTAGAATTCGATTCAATTAGCTAAGGGAGAAATTAAAACTCCGCTTCTCCCTCAGCAAAAATCACGCACTTCTACTTCTTTTGCAAAAAGCCTTGTAACCGTCGCCAATTAGCTTTGACTACCTTCCACTGTTGTAGTGTGTGCAGAATAATAAAAGCCAAAAATGTATACGCTATCCAAAATGAATGTTTCTACCCAAGTCTACTAAACTAGAGTTCTGTGGAAACAAGTCTGGTAAAGTCAAACCAAACAATTTTACATTATTACTTTTAAAAGAATTAGAGAAAAAGAACCCACTAACCGGAACTGCAAACATAAAGATGTAGAGAAAAGTATGTAGTGCAAATTTCCGAGTCCAATCAGCAGTAAACTTTGGTAAATTCTTGGTGTATTTTCGCCACCATACCCGCAATAAAACTAAAATCCGCCAAGTCAGTAAAGCTACAACTAAAGCTCCAATTGATTTATGAAAATCATACAATTCTGATCTAAATGGAGTACCACGGGATAAACGCGCCATACCTGAACCTGTGGTGAACAAGACTAAATAACAGGTGGCCATAACCCAGTGTACAGACATGAGTTGTTTAAACGCAGAGTTAAGTCTAGCTTTCTTAATGACAGGTGTTGAGGTCATAAAAACACACTTTTGCTATAGTTTTGCGTCGCAGTTTTATGCAGCTATCTACGGTTGTGTTTTCTCTTGTTGATATGCTTCCAAAACGCCACTACGAATCATTAGTTGTGGCCAGATCAAAATAAAAAATCCCATCCACACTAACACAGGTATAGAGACAATCGCTGTTAACCAGATAATCTTAAATAACAACCAACTACCAGTAATAATGGTAGTACCAGTGAGTAAAATTGACCAAGGTTGACACCACCAAGGCTTATATTTCCAGGGACTTACAGCAATTTCGGATTTTGGATTTTGGATTTTGGATTCTAAGTCTTGCTCCATAGAATATTTCTTTGTTTCCTACTGTACATACTACAATACATCTTCTATCAAACCATTATCTAAAATACCCAAAAAGCTTATTTACCAATTATTCTTTTTCCTTTTTGACTAGTTCCTCCTTCTAATTTGATCTCGCCATTCATCTAAAGAGACATATCTATTCTCAACCACATCTAAAGCTTCAATTACACCAGTTTCCTGAAAGACGCGAAACCAGTAAATTGTAAAGTTGTAGTTGTTTGGGTCGTCTTCAAAAACCCGCACTGTGTAGTATGGGTTATTAGGGTTAGGAACACTTTCTACAATTGCAGAAACCTTAATTGTTCTTTTGGATAGTTGTTCAATTTCTTTTGCCTTACGCTGTACTAATGGTAGTTTCCACACTAAGTTTAAGGCTGTTTTTTCATCAATATTTTTAGTATTTTGAGCAATATTGATGACTGAAACTGGTTCTAAAGCAGCTACTAGTTGTGTTTTTGCTAGCTGTTTATCTGACTGATTTTTGGCAACTTGAGTCATTGCCATTTTTCCTGCTATTCCTACAAATAAAACAGTCATGAGAGGATACAAAATGATTCTTTTCATGCACTTGAACTTCAGGATACTCACTAGACTGATAACCATAGATGAAGACATGATGATTTGGAATAATCTTTACAAGTCTTCATTAAGTAATCTTACAATAAAATCAGCAAGAGTATAGAAGAATAGTCTCAAAAATTACCCGTGAGAAATCAGAACTGAATTAGAGAACAGTATCAAACCCTGATATTTCAATACTTAACGCTGTTTCTGGCTACTGTTAATCTAAAGGCAAGACATCATGAAAATGTTTGTAATCGATATAGCGATGTCCATCCTTTGTATGATGGAAAATATCTACAAAGCGACTGTTCCAAATGATGTTATCGGCTGCATAGATATGTCTAGCATGAACAACTTGTGAGACTGTTTCATCAATACCACTTAAAGAAATCACAATACTAGTATTAGTCTGCAATAGCTGTTCTGCTGTCATCCCATAAAAAGGGCTGAATTCATCAATAGGGTGCATCAATAACCAACTCAATGAAAAACTAGGTGTTTGATTTCTCACTAGTTTTAAATCATGAAATCGCCGAATAGCAGTCCCTTCTGCTGTGATTTCGTCCCGCATTAAATACACCCGCATATGTGCTTCTAAAATGAAATTACGCCTCTGATTAGCAGTACGAAACATGAAAGTTGGGACACCTTCATAGGGTGTGATTACTGCCACACTACTAAATATTACACGCGCTGTAGGACGGGAAAAGCGTGCAAATGCTAGTCCCGTCATGACAGCAATTCCTATCAAACCAATCATTGCTTCTATGGTGACAATAATATTGGCATAGGTTGTTTTAGGATACATTGCACCGTAGCCAATGGAAGCTAGAGTCTGCACACTGAAGAAAAATTTGTCTAAAAAAGAGCCTGGTTGTGCGTTAGCAATGCAGTCTCCGCCTGCCAAGTAGAGCAATGCAAAGAAAGTATTAATGGCTACATAAACACTACATAAAACGATGATGAAGCCACTCCAAGGAATCGTCAATAGGAGATGATAAGGATCGCGCCAATAGGAATACCAAGCACCCATACCCAGGATTTCAAATTGTCCATTGTTGAATTTGATGTGAATTCGTGGTGATGGGCGTTGTTTTTTGGGTTTAGTAGGTTTTTTGATGGGAGATTTCATTGGTAATATTCACAAAAAATACCAGTGGTGATTTAACTAGAACTTAAAAGCTAGTATGTCCATTTCTAGTACACTTGAAACGTACTAAATAGATAGTATGGTCTTGCTTATGAATAGAGTTTTTTGGATTATTGCTTTAGTGGCATTTATTAATTCCTTGAGTTTTACGATTTTAATCCCTATTATCTATCTTTATGGCAAGCAATTTGGCTTAAGTGATTTCCAAACTAGTCTACTCTTTTCGATTTATGCGATCGCACAATTTTTAGCCACACCAGTCATTGGTAAACTCTCAGACCGCTTTGGACGTAAGCCTTTACTGATTATTAGTTTAGCGGGGACTGTGATTGCTAATTTCTTTGCTGGTACAGCTACAGGCGCTATCACCCTATTTTTGGCACGTTTTCTAGACGGTATTACCGGCGGGAATAATGCTGTAGCTCAGGCGATGATTTCTGATGTTACGGGAACTGAACGCCGCGCCCAAGGTTTTGGTATCTATGGGGCAGCAATGGGTTTAGGATTTGTCTTAGGGCCAGCCACCAGTTTAATCGCACAGCAGATATCTTTAGGCGCAGCGTTTTTAGTTTCCGGTGCTGTAGCGTTGATAGCTCTCATCATTACGATATTTTTCTTACCTGAGACTATCAAAAATAAAGAGCATCAAGTGCAGAATATCTTTGATTTAGGTTTAGATACATTAATTAAAGGTTTGATGATTCCTGGAGTGGGGATTTTATTAATCATCAATTTTTTAATTGGGACAACTTTTACAATCTTTACTTATGCTTTTCAACCCTACTTTTTAAAGGTATTAGAGCAAAATAAAGAGTCCTTAACGCTCATGTTTCTGACATTTGGAGTCTTGGGTGTAATCATGCAAACTTGGGGAGTCAAGATTCTTACTAAATATTTAAATGAATCCAAGATATTACTTTTAGCAATATTTGTTAGAAGTTCCTCGTTTATTTTAATGCCTGTTGTGCCGATAGTTAGTTATTTTGTCGTTGTGAGTGTAGTATTTTCTCTATTTAATTCCTTGGTGCAACCGATGGTCAATACCCTAATTTCATTAAATGCCAAGCCAGACGAACAAGGAATGGCTTTAGGTTTAAACTCATCTTATTTAAGTATGTCTAATGGAATCGGCCCTGTCATTGCCGGTCTGATAGTGAATCAAGCTAACCCCATTAGTTATAGTTATCCTTTATATCTAGCTGGCGTTCTCACTTTTATAGTGCTGTTATTCGCTGTTGTTAATCGTCAAAAATATATTCCTAAAAGCAATTCCTAGTTTTTTACATCAAAAACCCCACTTTCTGGCAAAAGCGGGGTTCTAATACCAATTCAAAATTCAAAATTCAAAATTAAGAATCAAGACCGAGCAAGCATTTGGGGCTGTACATCTGTCGCATTCTTTTTTCAAATTGGTATAAGGTGGTGAAAGTGAAGATTATTTTTCAGATGAAGGGGGTTCTTGAGAACAACGGTCAAACCACTCTTGGTATTTTTTCTGTTGTGCTTCAGTTTCGACAGCAATAGATATACAAATTTGCTGACAACCGTGGTTGTGTTCTAGCGCGATCGCATTTAATAATAAGCTAGCAATTTTAGGCGAAACAAAGCAACCATTGACACTTAAACCACTGATTTGAAATGTCAATTCTGGTCTGTCGCGCTCTTGTAACTCAACGCCACTAATATCTCCACCCTTTAAATCAATTTCGGCTAATTGTTGATGATTGGGGGTAATTTGTTCGACAATTAGTTTTTCTCGTCGGACAGGAACTTGTATCATCTGCGTTTCAATCACTTTCCGCACAATTACTTCCCCAATTTTTTGCTTATTGTGATTAATAGTTAATCTTTCTTCCAATAAGCGAATCAGTTTTTCTTCATCATGAGTGTGATTCGGTGTTTCAGATGTTAAATATTCAGTCATATAACAAAATTTCTTTATTCATTTTCTGTAATGCTTTACAAGTACAGGTAAAGCATCAGCTATACCTGCACTTATATGAACTATGAACGATTAACGCTCTTCAATGGGAAGATTAGGAGCATTCACATCTAATTCTTCACGGCGAATGGTATCTTCAGCTTGGACTGTATCTTGCTCGACAATTTTCTTGACTCTGACTTCTTCTCGCAATACAGCTTCCTTGCGAATATCAGGCGTTTCTTCATGAATTTCAACACGAGCTACTTCACCTTCACGGAAGTTTGCTTCCCCAGGAGGAACAACTTTACCCGCATCCTCTGGTGTCACACGTTCAATTACTACCCGTTCTCTTTCCACTGGAACAGCAACTCTTGCAGTTTCCGTTTCAACGCGCTTACCAACAGCAACTTCTCCAGTTTTTTGCCGACGTTTATTGGCAATCAACCGTTCTTCGTATAATCTCAAAGTTTGATGATGCGGTTCATCTAGTTGATACAAACTAGGTTCTTGTTCGTATTTATAGGTATCGCGGTTAAAAGCTGGTGTAGATGTTGTGGTTCTGGTGTCAGTAGTGCGTGATGTTTCTACGGGGGTTGATGTATCTAGAGGTGTTGACGTGTCTAGAGGTTGGGTACCATATGTTGGTTGACGATACACACCGCGCACCCGTTCTTCATAATCTTGATCTAGATTTAAACGTTCGTTGAACTCTGGTAAGTTTTCAGCCTGCTCTCTGGTCATACCGACGGCGTAAACGCGGTCTGTACCGTGGTCAATGCGAGTGCGTCCCACTGGTAACAATACCTTTTTCCCAAAAATCCAAAAACCTAAATCAACAATTAAATAACGAAAATGTCCATCATCATCTACCAAAACATCATTAACAGTACCGATTTTTTCGTTATTACTTTCTGTGTATACACCCAAACCCTTAATATCATCACCTTGTATTGTGTCGCGGTAATCGGGATCAAAATCTTCTAATTTATACAGTACCATGTGTGTTTACCTCAGATGCTTAATAAAGTATTTCTTAATTACTAAGTTACAAATTTAGGGTATTTATTGTATCTTTCGTTTGAAATAATTATTGGCTTCTAAAAACATCAAAGGTTATATTTATGTGATTTATAGCCAGAACTTTAGATTGAGACTGATGTCTAAAGCTCTGACTACAGACAAGAAATTATGTATACGGAATTTATGACGATCGCAAGGTAGTTTCACCTGTGGTGTCAATATCTAATTCTTCCCGCCGAATGGTATCTTGAGCTTCTACTGTTTCTTGCTCGATGACTTTTTTGACTCTGACTTCCTCTCTCACAAAAGCTTGCTTGCGGATTTCCGGGGTTTCTTCATACACTTCTATGCGTGCCACTTCTCCAGATTGGAATTTAACCTCTTTCGGGTCTACTATGGTGTCTGCAACTGTTGGAGTTACTCTTTCAATCACAACACGTTCTTTTTGAACAGGTACTCTAACTCTTGTAGTTTCTGTTTCAATGTGCTTACCAACAGCTACTTCTCCAGTTTTCACGCGTTGTTTATTCGCAATCAAGCGTTCTTCGTAGAGTCTAAATGTTTGATGATATTGACCATTTAAATTGTATAAATCTGCTTCTTTTTGATAGCTGTAACTTTCATTACCTGGGATTGTATCACTAGTTGGGGGTCGAAAAACATGGCGGACTTTCTCTTCATAATCTTCATCTACGACTAAATTCTCATGATATTCTGGCAGATGTTCTACTTGTTCTTTACTGAGTCCATCCACATAAACGCGTTTTGCCGGATAATTAATGTGAGAAAGTCCAATAGGCAATAATATTTTTTTCTGAATTGTATCTAAGTTAGTAGAGATAACCAGATAACGAAAACGTCCGTCTTGGTCAACCAAAGCATCAGCAATTGAGCCAACTAGCACCCCACCTTCTGTATATAGTTCCAATGATTTAACATCATCACCACCAAAGGTTTCTCGATAGTTGGGGTCAAAGTCTTCCAGTTTATAGAGAGGCATAAGCGATCGCACTCCTAGTTGTATGTGTAAATTAGGTTGAAAGTGCTGATACCAATTCACAATTCACAATTCGCAATGGACTTCGTCCCGCTTCGCTAACGCAATTCGCAATTGATAAATCCTGACTTGACAAGGTTTTCTGGGTTTGGATCTGTATCAGAATTTTAGTGAATTGGTATGAGTTGTGAGTGCTGAGTAACAATCCAAATCCCCAGTCCCCAGCGATGCACTGAGCTTGTCGAAGTGTCCCCAATCCCCGACTGATTGTTGCAAAAATCAAGTCGCATTCCTATATAGATCAGCGTAAAAATCTTTTGTCTAGATTCCCTCTGACTTACGACTGAATTTGTCATGATGGGGAGTCAAGGCTGCACAAGTTAATGATGGTTGGGTTTGAACATGGGAGTTATCTGCAACTAACTCAATTTTGCCGTGACGATTGCGATACCAAGAAGTAGCTTGCACAGGTACGTCTGGAGGTGTAGGTATTTGGGATTGTACTTGCTGTTGGTTTTGGAATGCTGTCAGATTGCGGATATCTGACCAAGTGCGATCGCTCCTCACTTCTTGATTAGGATTTTGCGGTACACCACCCCTACCTGTGGCCACAAAACTGCTAGCATTCGTATTTGCACAACCCGTAGCTATTTGCTGTGATGTATCTGTCACATTTTCTGGTAACTCTACTAAACCCGAATTGGGATCTACACCGATGTTATTAATTTTGACTGTGCCATTGACACTAAATGCAGAACTGGCTGTGATGTCATTGGTGAGGTCTTCTCTTGGGGTCAGGGTATTGCGAAATACTAGACCGATAATGCCTTGAGTGGTGATATTAATGTTGCCTCCACGACCCCCCACTGCATTAGCGATGATATCGCTATTTTCTAAGCCTAAAATAATTGGAGAACTGATGATGATATTACCACCGTTTCCCAAGCCTCCGGCTGTGGTTGAAATTTGACTACTCTGACGTAATAATAGACCGGTCTGAACATCAAAGTTGATATTACCGCCATTCCCTGATGTTGTTAAAGCACTAATTCTGGAGTTATTGGACAAATTTACCAGATCCGCAGTGATTTCTAGTTGTCCCCCTTGGCCGGTTTGGCGGTTTTCCACGGAAATGACAGCATTCTTGTCCATACTTAATTTTGAGGTGTTAATCAACACAGACCCCGCATTACCCGTTGCTTTTTCAGGAAGTCCTAAAATCAGTCGGAGGATAGCTGGTGCAGCAGTCACACTAGAAGTAATCTGAGTATTAACAAAGTTGCTATTGGCAAGATTCAAGTCTAACTGTTGAGAATTCCTCATCTCAATGGAATCTTCAGCATTAATGATGATTTTACCCGCATCACCACTCGAAAAAGCCGTAGTAATAATAGCACCACCATTGTCAAGTATGAGTTTAGGTGTATTGACAGTGGTAGTACCGCCATCCCCTGCACCAAAGGAAGTAGAAACGATCGCACTATTAGATACACGAGATGTTCCAGCTAAGTCAATCATCTTAGTTGCAGTCACACTCACTTGACCTGCATCACCAGATTCTAAAGTTGTGGAGGTAATTTGTGCGCCACCTCGAACAGTCAGTGTGCCGGTTGAGAGATTAACTGAGCCAGCGTTACCCTGATTAAAGGTGGAAGTGGCAAATGCACTCAAAGCAGAGGGGTCGAATGCTGAAGTCCCTGTGAGTTGAACCGCAAGTGGGGCATTAATGGTGACTGTACCACTAGAGGCCGCGCTGAAAGTGTTGGCAGTGACTATCCCACCATTTTGCAGCATGATTTGCGGTGCAGAAATATTGATGTCACCACCTTTTCCTAATCCCAAGGCTTGAGTTGCAATTTGGCTGGGGAGAATAGATGTAGCACCAATAATTGAGAGAGATTCACTACTGATGATTTGAATGTTTCCCCCAGGTTGCTGACCAAGATTCTGTCCAGCAATTAATGAACCATCTTGCAAGGTAATATTTCCGCCATTTAACTGCACAGAACCTGCATTGATACCACTCACATTTACCAGTGAGCTAGCGCGGAGTTGAATATCCCCAAATTCCGTCGTGGGAGTTGTACTCACAGTTGCAAGTTGATTGTTTTGTCCTAGCAACCATTGTCCATTCCTTAACGCCCCTAGTTCAACTTTGCCAGAGTTGGCAATCAGTAAACCACCGTCTAGAGTGATGTTACTCCCGACTAAGGACAGGGTATTGCCAGATTTTACCTGTAACCCTGTAGTTGGTGTGGTGATGTCAAGTAAGGAAATTCCGATACGTTTGACATTATTGCTATTACCTGAACCTTCAACCCGAATATCTCCTGAACTTCCCCCCATCTGTAAACCGATGGGTACACTCACGGTTAATAATGTGTTTGCCGTCGGGTTAACAGCACTAAATTCTGTCCCATCAGCAAACTTAATACTATTGGCTGTTGTTCCCACAAAGGAACCACCAATATTTAATGAGGCATCTTTGCCAAATACAATCCCTGCCGGATTGATTAAAAATAAACTGACTGGATAATTTCCCTGATAAGTTTGAATTAATCCATCAATTTGGGAAATACTCCCACCAGTCACCCTGCTAAATATGGTTGTAATATTTGGTGTATGAGTTAAATCAAAGGTTGCTGAAGTACCTTGAGGTAAAGAAAAGTCACGGAAGCTGTGAAATAAATTCTGACCTTTTTCTGTACCATGAGTAATTTGAAAATTACTGCCATCAGGTTTGACATTGGTATTAGTGCCACTATGATCTGGTGTCACTTCAGCTGAAGCCTCTGGGATCATGCCAAGAGTAAATAACCCACTAACTAAGAGAAATACAAAGGGTACGACTCTCATCACCAAAAATTTCCTTGATCTTGTTATCAAGTTAGTTTTCCCTTTTAGGGCATGAATGATTAACTTTGAGGTCAAGCCGGAGTACAAGTTAGGTATAGTTGCGTTTGAATGAAAGATTGCTCTGCCACTAACTCAATTTTGCCCTGAGCATTACGATGCCAAGAAGTAGCTTGGATGGGTATTTGTAGTTGTGTTGGTGTTTTTGCTTGCACTGGAGAGTTGTTTGAGAATGCAGATAGATTGCGGATATCAGACCAAGTGCGATCGCTCCTCACTTCGCGATTGGGATTTTGCGGTACGCCACCCCTGCCTGTGGCGACAAAACTGCTACCGTTAGTATCTGCACATCCACTGGTAATTTTTTGGGATGACTCAGTAAAATTTGTTGGTAATGCCACTAACCCAGAGTTGGGGTCAACACCCACAGTATTGACTTGGACTGTACCATTCACACCAAACTCTGAACTAGCTGTAATATCATTGTTTGGGCTGACTTGCGAACTGTATTCTAAGCCAATCATGCCTTGAGTGGTGATGTTAATATTACCGCCTTTACCTCGAACAGCATTAGCAATGATGTCGCTGTTTTCTAAACTGAAAATAATCGGTGCATTGATACTGATATTACCGCCATTACCCGTACCTGATGCTGTAGTTGTAATGTTAGTGCGATCGCGCATGAAAAGCGAGTTTTTGACTTGCAAACTAATATCACCACCGTTACCTGATTCTGTCTGCGCCTGAATTAAGGCTTGATTTTTCAATTGGATCTGATCGGCAATAATTTGCAGATTTCCGGCGTTCCCAGTCCCTTGACTGGTCACACTGACGGTTCCACCATTTGTGAGTGTGAGTTTGGGTGTCGTAATACTGACATTACCTGCATTTGCTGCCAGTATATCTGGCAAACCAAAGAATTGACGGATTTCTGGAGTGTAACGCACTACAGAAGAGCTAATATTACTGTTATTACTGCTACCACGACCACTAATAGCGATCGCCTCACTGGCATTAACTTGGACATTGCCGCCATTACCTACAAATAATGCCGATGAACCAATTACTCCACCATTTAATACTTGCAAGTTTCCAGTATCTAATCTCAAATCTTTGGCATTGCCATCAGCAAAGGTAGTCATAACAATATTGCTAGACAGCCCAAAAGGGTTTTCACCTCTAATGGTAGTATTTTGATTGCGAATCATCACCTGACCAGTGGAGCCACTACCAAACGTCACCGATGATAAGGAAGCTCCCTCAGAGATGATTAAATTATCCCCATTCACCGCGATATCTCCTGCCGATCCTTTTCCAAAGGTGGTAGTGGTAATGGCTGTTGCTCCGGTAGGATTGAGGGGTGAAAAACCGGATAACTCTAAATCTGCTGCTTGAATTTGGATGTTACCGCCTTTAGCTGTTACAAAGGTTAAATTACCTATTGCTGAACCTTCTTTAGCTGTCAACCGAGGAGTCAGAATACTGATATTGGCACTAGCTCCAGTTCCCAAAGCTTCCGCACGAATTCCACTACGAATTTTTGCATCGGGTGTAGTTCCAATCATCGCGATCGCTGCTGATGCTTGCACATTAATTTCTCCACTGGGAAGAGTCCCGTAATTCTGGGAGAAAATTAACGAACCACCACTAAAATCTATATTTCTTCCCCGGAGTTGAACTGCACCAGCGTTAAACCCACTCACATCTAATAGTGACTTTTGCGCTAGTTGCATATCAGCAAAACTTTGTCCCTGCTCATACTGCAATTGATGACCCTGAGTCGTCGGTACTAAAGTAACTAATCCTGCGCCTCCCAGACTCCCTAATTCTATTTGACCCGTTGCTGCACTTAGGGTAGCACCATCCAAAGTGATATTTCCACCCACCAATGCTAAGGTTTTTCCTGACTGTACTTGTAATTGAGTGGAGCTAGGATTGCGAATTACAGGAGAAAAACTATCGGTTGCATCTAGGCTATGTCCTGTCCCTTGGACTTGTATCGGTGCGGGATGATTGCCCATTTGCAGGCCAAGAGGTACAGTCATGGTTAATAAGGGTTGGGCGGTGGGATTTACCGCACTAAATTCTGTTCCCTCGACAAATTTAATGCTACTGGCTGTAGTGGCGACAAAGGAACCACCAATATTTAAGCTGGCATTATTCCCAAAGATAATCCCAGATGGGTTAAGTAAGAATAAGTTGGCACTACCATTGGCATTGATAGAACCATCTATTTTGGAAATATTACCACCAGTCACTCGACTAAAAATATTTTGAATACCTGTAGGATTGTTAAATAATACAGAATCATTTGTAGGGATAGAGAACTCACTGAAACTATGAAATAAATTATTGCCGACATGAGTGCCGTTGGTGATGGTGTAAATATTACTTCCGTTGATAGAATGAGTGGGAGTAACAGAAGTATTCAGGGTATGATCTTGAATTACTTGGGCGTGAACATCATGGTTGTAAACCGCAGATAAGCAGATTACACTTAGCACTCCCAACCAGACAAAAGTTAGTTTCATTAATCCACTTATTGTTTTTTATTCCTTATTTATCTTGCCCACGAGAGTAGATTTTTTAACGGTAGTTAATTTTCAACTACAGCCGCACAAGTTAATGTTGGTGATATCTGCAAAGCAGATTTAGCGACAATTAATTCAATTTTTCCTTGAGGGTTACGTCTCCAGGAAGTAGCTTGGACAAGTGTTTCTGAGGATTGTGGTATTTGGGCTTGTGTGGGTTTTGTGTTGTGGAACGCAGAGATGTCACGGGTGTCAGACCAAGTGCGATCGCTCCTCACCTCCTGCGTTGGGTTTTGCGGTATACCACCCCGTCCGGTCACGACAAAACTACTACCACTAGTATCTGCACAGCCTGTAGCGATTTGCTGTGATGAATCAGTTACATTTGCTGGTAATTCCACTAAACCCGAATTGGGGTCAACGCCAATATTATTAACGTTAACTGTACCATTCACACCAAATTGAGAACTGGCGGTAATATCACTTTCTGGTGTGAGTTGCGAACGATATTCTAATCCTAAAATCCCCTGGGTTGTAATGTTAATATTGCCACCTTTTCCTTGAAAGGCATTAGCAACTATATCACTGTTTTTCTGTGCGAAAATGATTGGTGAATTAATGGTAATGTTGCCTCCGTTACCATTGCCTTGTGCTGTGGAGGTAACTTGGCTTTTGTCGCGTAGTAGCAAAAATTGACCCACCTGTAAATCAATATTTCCACCATTCCCAGAAGCTGTTCTGGCTTCGATAAAAGCTTGATTTTCTAATTGGATACTATCAGCATTAATTTTGAGACTGCCACCATTACCAGTACCTTGATTAGTTACACTCACAGTTCCTTGGTTTTTCAAGATGAGGTTTGGTGTGGTAATGTTGACCGTACCAGCATCAGCAGTCAGTTTATAGTTTAATAATTTAAATAACTGCTGAAATGATGGGGGAAGCATCTGAGCAGAAGAGCTAATATTACTCGGTGATACTGGATGGTAGCCATTAACCTCTACAGATTCACTAGCATTAATCTTCAAATCCCCAGCATTACCCATAAAAAATGAACTTGTGCTAATTACGCCACCATCTATAAGTTTTAACCTAGCAGTATCTATGGTTAAGTTGTTAGCATTGCCCACGTTGAAATTCACTGAACTAATTCTGGAGATAAAGGGAGAGCTATTACCACTCTGCACAGTGGTATCTTGGTTGCGAATCATAACTTCACCACTGGAACCGACACCCACGGATGTAGAAGAAAGTCCGCCACCATTGGATACAACTAAACTATCACCCTGGACAAAAATATTACCCGCACTTCCAGAGCCAACTGTACTGGTGTTAATACTACTGCCACCATTATTGAGGGGTGAAAATCCTGATATTTCTATATTCTTGGCATTAACCTGGATATTGCCACTGTTAGACACCCCATAAGTGTAACTATTTAATACTCCACCTTGATCTAGATTGAGTTTAGGGGTAATCACACTGATATTGCTACCAGTTCCCTGACTCTGGTTTTCACTCCGCACCCCGCTTATTCCACCAATGATATTGATGCTTTCGCTGGCTTGAAGATGCAAGTTACCACCAGGAAGATTACCTTGATTTTGCGCCAGCAACAGAGAGCTATCAGTAAATTGAATCTGTTTACCTTGTATCTGAGCAGAGCCTGCGCTTGCATTCACGCCACTGACATCTATGAGGGATTTTTGGGCAACTTGAATATTTCTAAAGCTGTTTACATTTCCATATCCCAAGGTATACCCCTGAGTTGATGATATCAGGTCAACATATTCGGAGCTACCCACACTACCCAATTCAATGCGACCAGTTTCAGATGTTAGGGTTGCTCCATTTAAATTGAGATTACCACCCACTAATGCCAGAGTTCTGCCCGATTCTACTTTTAGTTGTGTCGAACTAGGCATACGAACAACAGGAGAGAAATTAGCAAAATTTAAGCTATATCCTGTACCTTGTACGGCAATCTCTCCTGGATTTTGTCCCATCTGCAAGCCAATTGGCACACTCATCTTTAACAATGGCAACTGATTAAGGTTGGTTGCACTAAATTCTGTGCCATCAGCAAACTTAATACTAGTGGCTGTAGTTCCGACAAATGAACCACCAATATTTAAGCTGGCATTTGACCCAAAAATAATCCCCGCAGGGTTAAGTAAGAATAAGTTGGCACTACCATTGGCACGGATTTCACCATCAATGTTGGAAATTTTACCACCAGTAACTCGACTAAAAATGTTTTGAATATCACTAGCATTGTCAAATAATGCAGAATCACCACTATTGAGAGAAAATTCCCGGAAGCTATGAAATAAATTGTTACCAACACGATCGCCGTTTGTGATGGTGTAAATATTACTTTTGTTTATGGAAGTGTTGGAAGTAACAGCAGTCCTGATGGTATTATCTTCTGTTACTTGGGCGTAAACACTACTGTTACCAACAGCAGAGAAGCAGATTACACTCAGCACACTAAACCCGACAAAAGCAAATTTCATTAGTCCAATTTTTCTTTTGATTACGTATTTATTGTTCCCTGTTTAGTAGGTTTTTTAACAGTAGTTAATTTTGGGTTGCAGCAGCACAGGTTAAAGTTGGTGGCATTGGCGAATTGGTATTAGCTGCAACCAATTCAATTTTGCCGTTGGCGTTACGTCCCCAACCTGTTGCTTGCACGAGAACCTGTGGTGTTGTGGGGATTTGGGCTTGTGCTGATTGGTTGGTGTGGAATGCAGAGATATCGCGAATATCAGACCAAGTGCGATCGCTCCTCATTTGTTGTGTCGGATTTTGTGGTACGCCACCTCGTCCCGTAGCGACAAAACTACTACCAGTATCAGTAGAACAACCCCTAGCTATTTGCTGTGAAGTATCTTTCACGTTCTCTGGTAATTCCACTAAACCCGAATTGGTGTCAACGCCGATGTTGTTAATTTGTACACTACCGTTAACATTGAATTGGGAACTGGCTGTGATGTCATTGGTGAGGTCTTCTCTAGGGGTGAGAGTATTACGAAATTCTAGACTGATAATGCCTTGAGTTGTGATGTTAATATTACCTCCACGACCTCCTACGGCATTAGCAATGATGTCGCTGTTTTCTAATCCTAAAATTATGGGAGAATTAATCGCAATATTCCCACCATTTCCCGTACCTTGAGCTTCGGTATTAATCAAACTCGCATTGCGGAGCATTAATAAATTTGCGATTTGTAAGTCAATATTTCCGCCTCCACCTGACAGCGTTGCGGCTGTAATTTGTCCTTGGTTATCTAAATAAATTTCTCTGGCTTGGATATTTAAGTTTCCCGCGTTTCCAGTTCCTAAATGTGCAACTGTCACCGCAGCATTGTCATTAATTTTGAGTATGGGTGTATTAATTCCTATATTGCCTGAGTCTCCATTTGGTAATGCTGAAGCACCAACAAAATTTGCAGTTCCGGTGGTAAGGCTTGAGCATTGGAACTGATTGTACTTTTTAATAATTCCTCTGCACCTTGAATCGAACCACTAAGTTCTATGGAATTTGCCGCATTAATGAGAATCTCTCCTGCTTTACCGCTACCTCTAGTTGATGCTAAAATTTGCCCGCCGCCATTGATTGTTAATCTGGCTGTATTAATGCTTAAATTACCAGCATCACCTGCTAAAATGCTTTCAGCTGTAATGCCACTAGGAAGAGCTAAACCAGGAATATCCATGTTGATAAATATGGAATCGGCAGCATTGATATTTAAGTCTCCACCATTCCCTGTACCAAAAGTTGTTGTAGTAATAATTCCCCCATTATTAGCAACTAAATTTCGAGTAAATATCACTAAATCACCTGCTTTACCATCAGCAAAAGTGTTGGAAGTAATCCCACTTGCAGCTAATGGATTCAGTGGAGATATGCCAGATAATGTCAGGTCATTGGCCACATTAACAATCAAATCTCCACCTCTAGCAGAACTATATGTTTGATTGAGAATGACACCACCATTACTTAATGAGGCTTGGTCAGCTTGAATAAAAATTGTCCCTCCTGGAGCAGAGCCTAAAACTTGACCGATAACGCCACTAGGTATATCGCCACTGGGTGTAGTGCCATTTATAGTTAAATTACTAGCAGCATTAATAGAAATATTGCCACTTGGTAAAAATCCAAAGTTGCCCAGCAGCACCAAAGATCCATCTTCAATATTCAGATTATTTCCTTGTACGTGAATAGAACCACCACCGATTCCACTAGCATCAACTAAGGCTTGTTTTGATAAGTGAATATTTTGGAAATTCTGCACTGTATTATAAGCAAATTCCCATCCTTGTAATGATGTGTTGAGGGCAATTTCTGCATTTTTAACGCTACCTAATTCTAAATGTCCATCGGCAGCGGTTAATATCCCGCCGTTTAAGGTAATATCACCACCAATAAGGGCTAATGTTTGTCCTGGTTGCACATTCAGACCCATGTCCTCTATTGTGCCTAAAATCGGAAAAAATATGAGGGGTCTATTTAATGGATGTCCTCCTCCCTCGACTGTTATACTCCCCGGATTTTGACCCATCTGTAAACCAATGGGTACACTCACGGTTAATAATGTGGTTGACGTTGGATTAACAGCACTAAATTCCGTTCCATCGGCAAACTTAATACTATTGGCTGTTGTTCCTACAAATGAACCACCAATATTCAATGAAGCGTTTTTGCTAAATACAATCCCCGCCGGGTTGAGTAAAAATAAACTGGCAGATGGATTATTAACTACGCTAATTGTGCCATCAATCTGGGACACATTCCCACCAGTCACCCGACTAAATATAGTTGTAACATTTGGTGTGTTTTTTAAATCAAACCGTGCCTCAATACCTTGTGGGACAGAAAAATCACTGAAACTATGAAATAAATTATTACCTTCTTGTCTGCCGTTGAGAATTTCCACAACATTATTGCTTGGATTCACAAGGGTGCTAGTAGTGTCATCTGATTTCACCTGAGCCAAGGCGGGTAAGCTGAAACATATACTGTATAATCCTATACTTAATGTAACAATACAGGCATTCAGTTTCTCGCTGGTGGCTGGGCAGATCCCTCTCATGGCACTAATCCTCTATGCAATAGTATTAGGATGCCCACCTTGAAAGTTGGCATAACATCATATGACAGCACCCTGATCAACGCCCCACTCCCACTAACAGCACTACTAAATTCTTTCAGAAGCAACATGAGTGCAACTTAAAGATGGTTGTAGATAGCTTGATTGAGTGGCTACTAACTCAATCTTGCCATCAAGGCGACGATGCCAAGAAGTAGCTTGGATGGGGATTTGTGCCTGTGTTAGTGTTTGGGCGGGTAGGGCTTGTGTGGTGTGGAACGCAGAGATGTCACGGGTATCAGACCAAGTGCGATCGCTCCTCACTTGTTGTGTAGGATTTTGTGGTATTCCACCCCTGCCTGTGGCGACAAAACTACTATCACTAGTATCTGCACAGCCTGTGGCAATTTCCTGAGATGGATCGTTGACATTCGTGGGTAGTGCGACTAACCCAGAGTTGGGATCAACGCCGAAGTTATTAATATTTACTGTTCCTCTGACACCGAATTGAGAACTAGCAGTAATATCACTTTCAGCCGTAAGTTGATCGCGGTATTCAAGTCCGAATATAGCTTGGCTGGTGATGTTGATGTTGCCGCCATTTCCTTGGACTGCATTGGCAATAATATCGCTACTTTCTAAACCCAGGATAATATCAGAATTGAGACTAATATTGCCAGCATTACCAAGGCCACCAGCTTCAGATGAGATTTGACTACCACGCCTCATCACGAGGGAGTTACTCTGTACAAAAATGTTACCACCTTCACCCTTGGCTGTAGTGGCAGTGAGGCTACCTTGATTGTCGAGAAGGATTGAATCTGCGTTAATTCTCAAGTTACCACCATTACCTATGCCATCATTTCTCACCTGCACAACTCCCTGATTTGTCACTCTCAAAACCGGCGTGTTAATAATCACATCCCCTGAATTACCACTAGGAACATCAGGCAGAATAAATATTTGCCGTAAGAATGGACGTGCAGGTTGAACTGATGAATTGATGCGGCTACTACTAGCTGCTCCGGGAATATTACCGCTAATCTCCACCCATTCAGAAGCATTCACAATGACTTGTCCTGCATCGCCTGTCCCACTACCAATGGTTGCAACTTCACCACTCTCTTGAAGATTCAAGGTGCGAGTATTGAGTGTAATACTACCCGCCGTTCCAGAACCAAGACTAGATGCAGAGATCACGCTGTTACGATTTCGCCCAGGAGTTGCACCAGTAATCTCAATCGCATCTGCATTTACCGTCAGACTCCCACCACTACCACTATTGGAGGTAGAAGCAACAGCCAGCGCACCATTAAAAATTGAAAGCTTTGGGGTAGTGATTGTCACATTTCCTGCTCGCCCACTAGAAAGTGTGATTGTCCCCAAACCTGTGGCTAGAATATTGACATCGCCAGACTTAACAGCATCCAAGACGGTAGACTCTGTAGCTTGAATTTCAATCGCACCACCGCCAATGGCATTAGCTTGTAAATTTACCAAAAATCCACCATTAATCATTCGCAAACGCTGAGTATTAACGTTGATAGTTCCCCCGGCTCCGGTTCCGGTTGTTTGCATTGCTAGGCTAGAGCGAAAATTGTCTTTGGGATCAAAACCATTTAATTCCAGCAACTCACTAGCATAGACATCTATATTGCCAGTGTCTGTATTACCCTGATTGTCCGAAAAAACGGTTGATCCTTGACTGACGAGAATTTGACGACCTTGTAACTGAATTGCTGCTGAACCATTTCCACTGACATCAGAGATCGCTCGTTGGGATAATTGGATATCTCGGAACTGAGAAATCCCGTTATAATCTAGCATCCAACCCGTTGCTGTAGGAATTAACCCCACCTGACTATCTTGCACGCTACCTAACTCGATACGTCCTCCAGGTGCAGTGAGAATACCACCTGTAAGTGTGATGTCTCCACCCACTAATGCGAGGGTTTTACCTGGTTGTACCTGCAATCCGCCATTATTGGTGTGAACATAGCGTGTAAAAGACCCTTGTTGTGACATCGTATGTCCATTACCTTGCACATTAATTGCACCAGGATTACTACCCAACTGTAAACCGATGGGTACACTCATCGTCAGCAAAGGAGTACCTGAAGCATTCACTGCACTAAACTCTGTCCCCTCAACGAACTTAATACTATTCGCCGTTGTCCCCACAAAGGAACCACCAATATCTAACTTGGCATTCGGCCCGAATACAATGCCGTTGGGATTCATTAAAAATAAACTGACGGGATTATTGTTATTGAAGGTGCGAATCTCTCCCTCAATACGAGAAATATTTCCACCTGTCACCCGACTAAATATGGTTGTAATATTTGGTGTGTTTGTTAAATCAAAGGTGGCTCTTCCATTTGTGGGTACAGAAAAATCACTGAAGCTATGGAATAAATTGTTACCTCTTTCAATACCCTTGTCAATCCTAAAATCATTATTTTCGAGTGTGACATTGGTGCCAGTCGTGTGATCAGGTATGATGTCAGCTAGGGTTGGTAATGATATTGTGAAAGTGAATAAACCATTTGTCAATGAACCTAGAAGTAACTGATTCCAGAGACTTTTCCCCTGATGGATAGCTCTCATTACCAATACCCTTAATTAGATAAATAAACTACTTTTATGTATACTACCCCCGAAAGTATGATTTATAACGTTACTGATTTTGATGAACAGCCGCACAGGTTAATATTGGCTGCATATTTGTAGGAGAAGGAGAGTTATCTGCAACAAGCTCAATCTTCCCTTGGGCATTACGTTGCCAGGAGGTAGCTTGGACAAGTGTGGCGGAAGTTTTCGGTGCTTGTGCTTGTTGTGTTTTGTGGAATGCAGAGATATCGCGAATATCAGACCAAGTGCGATCGCTCCTCACTCCTTGCGTCGGATTTTGTGGTACTCCACCCCTACCTGTAGCGACAAAACTACTACGATGAGTATCTGCACAGCCACTAGCAATTTTTTGGGATGAATCAGTAAAATTTGTGGGTAATGCCACTAAACCCGAATTTGGCTCTACACTGACGGTATTGACTTGGACTGTACCATTCACCCCAAATTCTGAACTGGCTGTAATGCTATTTTCTGATGTCAGATACGAACCGTATTCTAAACCAATAATTCCCTGAGTAGTGATGTTAATATTGCCACCTTGACCGCGTACAGCATTAGCGGTGATATCGCTGTCTTCTAAGCCGACAATGGTGGGTGAATTAATCTTAATATTACCGCCATTACCCGTCACACCTGCGGTGGTTGTAATTTTACTGCGATCGCGGATTAACAGTGAGTCGCTGACTTGCAAGCTGATATCACCGCCATTACCTGATTCTGTTTGCGCTTGAATTAAGGCTTGATTTTTCAATTGGATCTGATCGGCAATAATTTGTAGATTTCCGGCGTTCCCAGTCCCTTGACTAGTCACACTGACGGTTCCACCATTTGTGAGTGTGAGTTTGGGTGTTGTAATACTGACACTACCTGCATTAGCCGTCAGTATATTGGGCAAACCAAAGAATTGACGTAATTGCGGACTTAGACGCACAACAGAAGAGTTGATATTACTGTTATTATTACTACTGCTACCACTAATAGCGATCGCTTCACTGGCATTAACTTGGACATTACCACCATTACCGATAAAGAATGCCGATGAACCAATTGTTCCGCCATTTAATATCTGCAAGTTCTCAGTATCTAATCTCAAATCTTTGGCATTGCCATTGGCAAATGTAGTGATACTGATATTGCTATACAATCCCGAAGGATTTTCACCCATGACAGTAGTGTTTTGATTGCGAATTATTACCTGACCAGTAGAGCCACTACCAAATGTCACCGATGATAATGTCGCTCCCCCAGAGAGTAATAAATTATTCCCATTCACCGCGATATCTCCAGCCGATCCTTTTCCATAGGTGCTAGTGGTGATTGCTGTCACTCCAGTAGGATTGAGGGTTGAAAAACCGGATAACTCTAAATCTGCTGCTTGAATTTGGATGTTACCACCGTTAGCAGTTCCATAGGTTAAAGCATTAATTCCTGAACCTTTTTGGAGTGTGAGGCGGGGAGTGATCAGGCTGATATTGGCACTAGAGCCAGTTCCAAAGGCTTCCGTACGAATCCAACTGCGAATTTTTGCATCGGGCGTAGTTCCAATGATCGCGATCGCTGCTGATGCTTGCACATTAATTTCTCCACTGGGAAGACTGCCATAATTCCGGGAGAAAATCAATGAGCCATCGGTAAATTCTATATTTCTTCCCTGGAGTTGGACTGTACCGGAGTTAAACCCACTCACATCTAATAGTGACTTTTGCGCTAGTTGAATATCAGCAAAACTTTGTCCCTGCTCGTATTCCAATTGATAACCACGAGTAGTCGGGACTAAACTAACTAATCCTGAACCTCCCAGACTCCCTAATTCTATTTGACCCGTTGCTGCACTCAGGGTAGCACCATCCAAAGTGATATTTCCACCCACTAATGCTAAGGTTTTTCCCGACTGTATTTGTAGTTTGGTAGGGCTAGGATTGGTAATTATAGGAGAGAAACTACCGTTGCTACTGAGGCTATGTCCTGTACCTTGGACTTGTATCGGTGCGGGATGATTACCCATTTGCAAGCCAATGGGTACAGTCATTGTTAATAAAGGTTGAGCAGCAGGATTGACAGCACTAAATTCTGTTCCCTCAACAAATTTAATACTATTGGCTGTCGTTGCTACAAAGGAACCACTAATATTTAAACTGGCGGTTTTGCCAAAAATTATCCCAGATGGGTTGAGTAAGAATAAGTTGGCATTGGCATTGATAGCACCATCAATATAAGAAACATTATTGCCGGTAATGCGACTAAAAATATTTTGGATCTGAGAACTATGGCTGAAGGTAACAGAACCATTGTGAGGAACCGAGAAGCTGCTAAAGCTATGGAATAAATTATTACCCACACTAGTACCGTCGGTAATAATATAATTCTGGTTTCCAGAAACCTTAGTATTGAGAGTGCTATCAGGTATTACTTGTGCCTGAACACTACCGTTAATAGCAGATATGTAAATAGCACAAATTAAACCCAAGCCAGCAACAGTTACCTTCATCAACTCATCTCGAAATTTTATACACGTAATATATTGTTCCCAGATGGAGTCTGAATACGATCAATCATTAACTTTGAGGAATGACCGCACAGGTTAATGTTGTTGGCACTGCAACGGGAGATTGATCGGCGATTAATTCAACTTTACCTTGGGCGTTACGATGCCAAGAAGTAGCTTGGATGGGAATTTGCGGTTGTGTGGGTGTTTGTGCTTGGATTTGTGGTGTGTTGGGGAATACAGAGAGATTGCGGATATCTGACCAAGTGCGATCGCTCCTAATATCCTGCGTGGGATTTTGCGGTATTCCCCCTCGTCCCGTAGCTACAAAGCTACTGTCACTAGTCGCTGCACAGCCTGTAGCAATTTGTTGGGATGGATCAGTCACATTTACTGGTAACTGTACTAAAGCTGAATTGGGGTCAACTTCAATACTACTAACTTCGACTGTACCATTGACACCAAATTGGGAACTAGCAGTAATGTTGCTTTGGGAAGTTAGTTGATCACTAAATTGCAGTCCAAAGATGCTTTGAGTAGTAATTTGAATATTGCCACCACTGCCTAAGATAGCGTTAGCGGAAATGTCACTATTTTCCGTTGGTACGGCGACAATTAAGCCTGGAGTTGAATGTTACCTTGATCACCTTCATTCACTTCTGAACGCAGACTTGCCCCATTTTTCAGTAAAATCCTGTTGGCATCAATATTTAGATTACCTGCATCACCATTACCTATATTACTGACGGTGATTTCGCCACCATTGCTGACGTTTACTGTGTCAGATTTGATATTAATCGACCCCGCCGCAAAGTTAGTTGTGGAGGATGCAGCGATCGCACTGTATAAGTAAGTCCCATTGACTGTGGTGGGAGCTATTCCTTGTACATCAATCTCTTTCACTTGTAAGTTAATATTACCTGCATTGCCCAACCCTTGAGTAGAAGCAGTAATCTGTCCACCTTTGGTAACTTGGAGACGATCTGCTGTCAGGTTAATTGTGCCACCTGTACCCAGGACATTCTTACCCACAGAAACCGTAATTCCACTTGCTAATTGACTCAATTGATCAAGCACTGGTTCACTAATAGCCACTTCTGTAGCTTGAATATTAATATCTCCCGATGTTCCATTCCCAGCTACAGCACTGCTAATAATTCCCCCGTTGCTGATTTGTAATCTTCCGGCTTGAATTGTAATGTCTCCAGCCTGACCTCCCCCAGAAGGTTGCAGCGCAGTTGTCACTCCAGAACGCAAACCACTAGGCGTTCCTCCAGAAATTTCAAAACTCTCGTTAGCGCGAATGAAGACATTACCACCATTCCCTGTAGCAATGAGGTTATTCAGGCCTAGTGTTTGCCGCAGGTTAAAGATACTGCCACTGATCAGCCCACCATCAACAGTACGCAAGCGATTCGTTTCAATGATGATATCGCCACCTTGATTATTTGTTCCTGCCATAATTAGGGTAGTAATATCAGTAGGCACAAAAATACCCGCAGCATTCGGCAGAGGATTTGCCCCGATTACTTCTACATCTGAGGCGCGAATAGTCAAATTTCCCGTCCTGGAGTTGGTACCAAAGGTGGTAGATTGCAGCCAAGCTCCATTATTCATGTATAGTTTGCCAGTTTCAATTAATACATCTCCGGCTCGACCTCTGGCTGGTGGCCCGAATGTAGTTCCTACGGAAGTTCCAATCCCTGGATTGAAAATAGGCCTGGGACTTGAGGCTCCCAACAAATCAATAAATTCCGTGGTTTTGACAACAATACCTCTGCCCTCTCCTGAACGGGTAACAGAAGTAATATTTGAGTTTTCTTTGACTGTTAATCCCCGTCCTTGAATTTGGATTGCACCGCCGTTAGTACCACTAGCATCAATTAATGAAGTTTGCTGCAAAGTAATAGTACCCCAGTCAGCAGTAGCACTCGTCAATTGCCATCCTGCTTGATTGTCCATCTTGATCTCAGCATTTTTGACTGCCCACAACTCCACCCGCCCATCGGGAACCGTCAAATTGGCTTGTGTCATCTCAATTTGACTACCAACTAAAGCCAACGTTTTACCAGTAGGAACTTGTAGTTTCCCTTGTACTTGGATGGTTCCGGCATTGCTCCCCAGTTGCAAACCCATCGGGACACTCACTATTAACAACGGGGTTGTCGCTGGATCACTGCTAAATGCTGTCCCATCCTCAAATTTAATACTATTGGCGGTGGTGGCGATGAATGAACCATTTATACTTAAGGTGGCATCCTTACCAAAAACAATGCCGGCGGGATTGATTAAAAATAAGTTGGCATTTCCATTCGTGCTGATGTTCCCATGAATCTGGGACATCTGACCACCAGTCACCCGACTAAATATATTTTGAATATCTATAGCATGATTAAATTTAGCCGAACCGCCACTGGGTATGGAAAATTCGCTGAAACTATGAAATAAATTATTTCCCATCCGCCTACCATCATTGATGGTGTAATTACCATTACCCTCTACTTTAGTATTGAGAGTCTGATCAGGAATTACTTGGGCGTAGACATGATTGTTGTTCACTGCACAGATGCAGACTGTACTGAGAATGCTAAACCCCAACAGAGTTAATTTCATCACCGATTTCTGATGTTCACTTTTGTATTTATTGTTCCCAGTTTGGTAGATTGGGTAACATTTACTAACTTTGGGGCATAGCTGCACAGGTGAAGACTTGTTTGCTTTGAGTTGGTGATTGTTCTGCAATTAATTCGATTTTGCCGTGGGGGTTACGATGCCAAGAAGTTGCTTGGATGGGGATTTGTGGCTGTGTGGGTGTTTG
>NZ_PJIZ01000063.1 GCF_021596505.1 Nostoc sp. CMAA1605
TCTGCAACTAGAGAAGAAAAGGAGCTTGATCTAGTGCTGCTCAGTGACAAGGCCGACCCGCCAGTATGTCGGATTATGGACTACGGGAAATACAAGTTTGAGCAGGAGAAGAAAGCGCGGGAAGCCCGGAAGAAACAGCATACAGCCGATGTCAAAGAAGTGAAGATGCGTTACAAAATTGAGGAACACGACTACAATGTGCGTGTGAAACAGGCGGAACGCTTCTTGAAAGATGGTGATAAAGTCAAGGCGACTGTAATGTTCCGAGGTCGAGAAATTCAACACAGTGACTTAGCAGAAACCTTACTCAAGCGGATGGCTACAGATTTAGAGCCATTCGGTGAAGTCCAACAAGCACCGAAAAAAGAAGGGCGTAACATGATGATGTTGATTTCGCCTAAGAAGTGAGAGTGCTGAGTAATGAGTGCTGGGTCAAATAATTAACCACTGAAAATACTAAACCTGATAGTCCTGAGAGCTGAGTGGGAAACATAATACTCAGTTGTTCAGGACTTTTGCCATTTTTAATGGAATTGAAAACTAAGTCGTTGGCGGCAAATCATCATTTGCTGACACAGCTATTAAAATGGGTTAATCTACGACCAGAAGAAGGTGAACGTACTGGGTTGATGTTTGCCTTTTATACAACTGTATCTATAGGTTTACGTTGGGCAGAAGATAGTACAGTCGCGCTTTTTCTGGATGAATACGGAGTGGGGCCATTACCTTGGATATATATAGCTAGTGCGGCTATGGGAATTGCACTAGTTTTCTTGTATTCTTGGTTACAAAAGATTTTTCCTTTGCGTTGGGTAGTGGTGGCGATCGCACCTTGTATGGTAGTACCGTTAATCTTTCTGGTATTACTGCATAAAGGGGTTACTATCTCCTACCTAACGGTGATAGTAGTATTTTTACTGCGCCTGTGGGTGGATTCTTTATATGTAGTTAATGATCTCAACACTTCTATAGTCGCTAACCAAATTTTCAATATTCGAGAAATTAAACGTACTTACCCCATCGTTAGCAGTGGGTTACTAGTTGCAGATGTCATTAGTGGTTTTAGCTTACCTTGGCTGCTGCAATTTGCCAAACTCAATCGGGTGATTATCATCGCCTGCGGTGTGATTTTCTTGGGTTCGGCAATTCTCGCTTATTTAACTTATCAATATCGCGGTGTTTTTCCTGATGCGCCGCAGCGTGTACTTCCTCAAGAACAAGCATCTCGACATCGCCGTCTAGAAACACCTCTGCGACGTTACACCTTACAGTTGTTTGCTTTTGTGGGTCTTTTGCAAATCATGGGTTTATTAATTGATTTTCAATACCTGCAAGAACTAAAATTCAATTTGGGTGACAAAGAATTAGCGGGTTTTTTAGGATTATTTGGTGGGATTGTCGGACTTTGTGAGTTAACCACTCAGTGGTTTGTCTCTAGTCGCTTAATTGAACGTTTTGGAGTGTTTTTTAGTGCAGCACTTTTACCTGTAGCCGTAGGTTTTATTGTTCCTGGTGTGATTTTTGTGCTGAATTTAATCCCAGGAGTTCAATCTGTGGCTTTTTTCTGGGGATTAGTGGGTTTGAAATTTGCTGATGAGTTGCTACGTTATACCTTTGTGGTCAGTAGTGGCCCGGTGTTATATCAACCCATACCAGAGCGAATTCGTAGCCGAATGCAGGCTTTATCAGGAGGAACAGCCGAAGCGATCGCCACAGGGTTAGCAGGGTTAGTAATATTTTTAACTTTATCAATTGGGGGAAATTTTGTCTCCACCCCTGTCCAGAAATGGATATTTATTGCAGAGACAGCAGTTGTAGCGATTGGATGCTTGCGTGTAGTGTGGGTATTGCGATCGCGCTATGTAGATTTGCTAGTCTTGAGTGCAGAACGTGGTGAGTTAAGTGCTTCTAAGGTGGGATTGCGCGCCTTTAAGCAAGGTGTAGTCAAGGCTTTAGAAGAAACAGGTAACACCACCGATAAACATTCCTGTATTGAACTTTTAGCCCAAATTGACCCCCAAGGGGCGGCGGAAATTTTAGCCGGATTATTATTTAAACTCGCCCCAGATTTACAGCACCACTGTTTAGAAGTCATGTTAGCTGCGGGTGCGAAGGCTGAATATGTGTCAGAGGTACGCTGGCTATTAGAAAGGCCTCCTGGTGTGGTAAATCCAGAGGTTTTTGCTTTAGCGTTGCGTTATGTCTGGTTAGCGGAAAGCCATCCCAATCTCAGCTTATTAGAAGATTATCTACATCCGCGCCACCATTCCCTCGTGCGTGGAACTGCGGCGGCTTTACTGCTACGTCAAGGGACACCCATACAAAAAGCTGCTGCGACTAAAACCCTGCGCCGGATGCTGACTCACAAACAAGAGTTGGAACGGATAAACGCAGTCAAAGCCTTAAGAGAAGCAGTTTATTTGCAAGCTTTGCGGATTCATGTCCCCAATTTGTTACAAGATGAATCTTTAAGAGTGCGCTGTGCTGTTTTGGAAATGATTGCGGCGACTCGCATGGAAGAATATTACCCAGCCTTATTGAAAGCACTGTATTACAAATCTACCCGTGAAACAGCGATGCGCGCCCTGGTCAAAATGGAAAATGAAGCATTGGAGATGTTATTACAATTAGCCACCAATGTTTACAAACCAGAAGTATTACGAATGTATGCTTGGCGGACAATCGCTCATATTTCTACCCTCGAAGCCTTAGAAACTTTATGGTTACATTTAGAATCCTCTTGGGGAGCAACCAGATATCATATTCTGCGGAGTGTATTAAAGATTCAAAAACAGTCAGAAGTTACCAATTTAGTAGATAGATTTCAGCACAGCCGAGTGGAAAATTTAATTGACCAAGAATTAAAGTTTTTAGGTGAAATCTATGCTGCACACATAGACTTAAAAGCACGACAAAATTTTGAAAGTTATGAAATTCAAGAGCGAGTTGTCATTATTGAAGAATTATTACAACGCGCCTTGCAAGAAATCGAATGGGATGTGAAAGAAAGAATCTTACTTTTATTAAGATTACTTTATTCCCCAGAAAAAATGCAGGCGGCAGCTTTTAATTTACGGTCAGAATCAGGAGCTAATTTAGCAAGGGACTAGAGATATTAGAGCATACAGTCAACTTACCCACAAAATCATTGCTGTTGAATATTTTAGATCAGCGATCGCCCCAAGAAAAACTCTCTTATCTTGTAGAAGCTGGGCTAGTAGAATATGAACCATTTTCCCCTAGTGAAAGAATCCGCCGAATGCTGACTTTAGGGGAATTTTTCTCTGATTGGTGCTTGGCTTGCTGTTTCCATTTTGCTCAAGTTAACCGGATTCGCTTGACCATTAATGAAATTTTACTAGCTTTGCGTCATCCTACAGGTTTTGTGAGAGAAGCTGCGATCGCTTATTTAGGCGTAGTCTCTCAACGTGTACTTTTGGAACTTTTACCAAAATTACAACAAGATTCACATCCACTTGTAGCAACTCAAGTCCAAGAGTTAATTAAGAAATACCCTCATAAAAGTGATATTGATGCCAAATATGAAATCCCCCATCCTGTGTAATAGCAATTTGAGCTTTTCGATTTACAGAGTATTACTTTTCTCGAACTAAATAGGACAAATTGACTTTCAGTAATCTCAAAAAACTAGAATTCAGTTCGTAGTAAGGACTTTAGTCCTTTTCTGACAAATTGGTGTAAGGGAACGAATTTTTCATGTTTTCTAGTTTACTCATTTGATGATCGCTACTTACGCCAGTAATTTAAATAATAAATTAGTTTGATGTTTCCAGCGTATCAGTATATTGACTGGAAATATTAATATAAACCTAATTTTTGATACTTTTTAATTAAGTAAAATTAATTATCTAAATATACAAATTCATTTTATATATTAGCCGTCTAATTTGATGATGGAGCTTATTTTGTTTAAGTGCTATTACTGAATAGTATAAAAACGTGACATTTTAAAATTAAATAGCTAAGATGTAAATTGATACATCACTTACTCAGTCCATCTAAATATTCTGATGGAAATTGATGTTGTTGCGAAAAATAATAGTCATTAAAAAACCAGTTACCTGTCTATATTTTCGAGGAGAATAGACTATTAACAGGTGTAAATCAAGGAGAATTTATTTAATTATTAATGTGATTTCAACAACATTAAATTGTTGCGACATGGACATAACATACTTCAAGAATCGCTATTAAAAAAATATAACTTTTGGTAGAGAAAATTGGCATAAAAATCAACCTATTTTAGCTAAAAATCGCCTACCATAATTATTCACTTATTAGTTTGCAGAAAGAGTCATAAATATATGTATGGCTGGAGACATCTATCAATGAATTATAAATACTTTAAAAAGTGGTTGAGGTTTTTACCATTATCTCAAAGTATTTTCATTCTGCTCGTCATGTCAATTTCTCAATTTAGTAGTGCATCGGCTCAGACTGCAAAAGGTGGAATTGACTGGATTATCGTCGTAGATACTTCTGCTTCTATGCGGGGTGCAGGCGGTACAAAAGATATTTTTAATCAAGTCAAGAATTCTATTACTGAGTTTGTCAACACTGCGAGATTAGGCGATACAGTTACTATTTATAATTTTGATAGTGATGTAACTCTACAAGCCCAAGAAATTACTATTACCAGCAATCCAGATCGTGGTAAGCTCAAAAAAATCATTAATGACCTCAAAGCCGATGGTGTGCGGACTCACACAGGTAAAGCAGTACAACAAGCATTAAAAACTTCCGCCGTATTAAACCAACGTGCTGATGCTAATAATCGAACTGTAAGTATAGTTTTGCTTACCGATGGATTAGAAGATGTGCAAGGTATTCCTAATCCTATCCGAATCCCTCAGAGTAACCAACTTTTACGCGAACAACAATGTAAGCCTTATGTATTTTTTGTATCTTTAGGTCAGAAAGAACACGAAAATCAATTAAATGAATTTGCTAATAATCCAGCACTTTGTGGTAAAGGAAGAGTATTGCGAGATCCTGGAGGAGTGCAATTAAATAGACTGGCGCAAAATATTAGACCAGCACTTATAAAACCACAAATTGATGTGAGTTTATCTAACATTAATTCGCCGCCTGCATTACCAGGAACAGTTACTAAACCAATTGATATTAATAGTGTCAGTAATGTTAACACCAAAGTTAATTTACAACTACAAGACCTAGATAAAAGCGGTATTAGTTTAGCTTCACCTAGCACAATTGACTTAACTGCTAATCAAAAAAAATCTATCCCGATAAGTTTACAAATCCCAACTAATGCACAGGGAGGTAATCGCAGGCTGCGCTTAGTATTGAAAGCCACAGATAAAGCAATTGCATCACAGGTGATTGATTTATCTTTAACTATTAAGCCAGAATTATCATTGCAACCAAACAACTTAGATTTTGGTTCTGTAGAAGCTGGAAAGAATAGTCAAATACAAACTGTAATAGTTCGCAGCAATATATCAGGAACAGCTAGCTTACAACTGCAAGGTAACTTTAAAAATATTTCTTTAAAACAACCTCCAGCAAATATATCTTTAGCTGTGGGAGAAACCAAAATACCTATACAATTCGAGGTTGCTGATAGCAGTTTTGAAGGTAAACGTAGCTTCAATGTGGTGATAACTCCCAATAGCCAGCTTGCTAGTCCCCTCAGTACCACAGTTCAGATGCAAATCTTGATGCCACTGGGACGAAAAATTATCATTTCCTTGTTATTAATATTACTGCTGTTTTTAATTGTTCTAACTGTAATTTGCTTGATTCAACGTAAAACACCTTGGGAATTAACCCAAGAGATTCGGACTCGCAACCATTTAGAAGGAGAACTAGAACTACTAGAACCATTGCCAACATCGCCGGAAGAACAGTATATCAGTCTCACACACCAGCATCAGCAAAAAGTCAATTTGAGTGAATTGATTCCGGCGATCGCAGCGACAAATTGCGATGCAGAATTAGTCATCATTTGGCAATCAGGGAAAAAATATGTATATATACGTAGTAAAAAAGGTGCTATTTTTGTCAATAATGAAAAGATAAATACATATCAACTCTACGATGAAGACAACATCCAAATTGGGGATGTGAAGCTGCGATTTAACTGGATTGGCAACCAACGGCCCTATGAACAAAACAGTGGGCTAGCAAACTTTTAATTAAAATTAGAGGAAATGAAATGTCTCGTCCCACAGTTATTTTTCGTCCTACTGTTGTCATTGGGTTAGGTGGTACTGGTTACGAAGTTGTACTCAAACTTAAAAAACGCTTCATTGATGTTTACGGCTACGTACCAGAAATTATTCGATTTCTTTCTATTGATACAACCGAAAATATTCAAACTCGCGAAAAATCACCTGATGGAATTAAGGTCGTTTTAGAACCTAATGAACTCTACGCTATTTCAGTGGCAAATCCATTACCATTAACACGCAACGATCATATTGATGAATGGTGGCCGAGAAATATTCCCGCACATAGTTTAATTAATGGTGCAGGTCAAATTCGCGCCCGTGGAAGGTTGGCTTTCTTTGCGAAAGTAGGTGATATCAACGGTTTAATCAATCAGGCGATTAATTCTGTCCGCGAAATTCGCAGTGGTAAACAGGCATTTTCAGATAACTTTCAAGTATCTAATCGTGATGGTGTAGAAGTTTTTATTATTGGTAGTTTAGCAGGTGGAACAGGTAGCGGTACTTTCTTAGATGTGGCATTTTTAACCAGACAATATCTGAATAGCTTTTCCAATATTACAGGACTATTTGTCTTACCTAGAGTATTTGCTAATCTTCCCCAAACTCATCTAGTCAAATCCAATGCTTATGGTGCGCTAAAAGAGATTGAACACTGTTGGAATCTGTCACCATCCAATGCTTTAGAGATTGATTATGGTATTACCAAAGTCAAAGCTGATCGCCCTCCTTTTGATGCTGTGTTTTTGATGGACGGGATGAACAAAAATGGTACTGTAGTCAGCCGTCCTAACGACCTACAAAACTTAATTGCTGATGGTTTGTATATTCAAATTGGCTCTCAAATTGGTCTAGATGCTGCCAACGTTGCTGATAATATTCGGGCTTATTTAGCAGCTGGTGAGAAAGTCCGAGGACGGAATATAAATTATTGTAGTTTTGGCTTTGCTACCTTGACTTTGCCAGTACAGCAATATGAGCGAATGAAACTAGAAGATACGCAGAACCTGTTGAAAAATGAGTTGATGGCTACGACTACAAACATTGATGTAGACAGCGAAATTGAGCGTTTTTTACAAGACTGCAAATTAGGAGAAGCTAACACCTTATTAGATAGTTTGACAGAGAGCGATCGCGGTGGACAAGCCAAGCCAGAATTCCGCATCGGAGAAATGAAATATGACCGCACATCTTTACCGACGATTAAAGAACTGTACAAGCGACAGTTAGATCAAATGGAACAACGAACGGCTAAAGATTTAGCGATGAATTTTTACCGCTTAGAACAGAATGCAACCGCGACTATTGCAGCTTGGTTAGAGAGGAGTCTGAACCGTCCTAATGGTCTAGCTTCTACTTTGCAATTTTTGAGTAAACTTTCTCAAAAGATAGATGAGTTACAGCAAAATGTGCAGCGCAAATCTAAAGAAGCACAATCTAATTTTTCCACTTTAAAATTAGAACCCCAAGAAGAAAAAATCAAAGAAGCCGCAGAAACTTGGTTTCCCAATAAGAATACAATCCAAGCTGCTTGTCAAAGATATAAAGAACGGGCTGATCAAAAGTGGCGGGTATACTTACACTGGAAACGCTGTGATAAAGCGGCAGAACTTTGTGGAATGCTACGAAATAAGCTAGAAAAAATTCAAGAACAATGTCAACGCATACACAGCAACCTAGATAAAGTTTATCGAGATGTAGTACAAAGTTACGCCGAAGTTAGTCGCCAAGGTAATTCTGATAATCCGTTTATTCATACTATTCAACGCGTTGATTTAGAATCAAAACGCCCCAAAGTTAGTGGTGAAGACTTCATCCGTTGGTATCGAGAAAAGTCCCAAAGTTTAACTAATTGGTCTGAGAAAAAAGCCGAAGATGTGAAAAATGACATCTTATCATTTATGGATGAAATCTATCGTCCACTAACTAGTATGAATGTTGAACAAGTATTAGCGGATAGTAACCCAGAAGATGCGGGAGAGGATTTACAACAACTCGGTAAACTTGCAGTTCCTTTGTGGAAATATCAAGATGCAGAAATTCCGGCTAAACAGCAGCACATTATTACAGAATTTTATTACTACGGAGTGGAAAGTAACAACACTATTTTTAGTAATCCACCCCTTTCTAGTCGTCTACCTAAAGGCAAAGGAAATGTTTCTTTTGTACCTACAGGTGAACCCCATAAACTCACACTGTTTCGTGTAGAAATAGGTGTACCTTTGTTTACCCTGAATGGGATAAAAGATATGGAGTTAGCTTATCTAGATCCCGATAAGGTTTTTAAACATTTACATCGTAATTGGACAAACTTAGCAAATTTAATTCCTCCCGAAGATGATGGCGGGGCATTACGTTGGTTTGCTTTAGCATTAGCACCTAATCCATATTCCTTAATTGTCAATCAGAAGAAGCAATATTTTGTACATACAGACCAAGCCAGAAAATTAGAAGACGGCATATTGCTGTTAGGAGAAGACCGCAAATCAGCGTTTAAAGCTTTCAAAAATAACGTTTCTTTAGTTAAAGAAATTGCTCAGAAGGTCGATAAAATTACCCACGAAGACAAAGAAAAAGCGAGATTGTCTCTGGAAACCTATATGAAGCAAGTTAATGAGCTTTTAAAGAATAATAGAGTCGGTTTGCCAATTAAAGAACAGGTGGAACTGGAAATTCAAGAAATTGATGCCTACCTAGAAGATTTGGATGTAATTAACTAATACATATTTCAATGTTCCTCAGCTAAAACCAGCATTTAAAATTCCGCGTAGCGGTACTAGCATCATGCCAAAACCAACTATCTTACTTGCACTCGATCCCCACGGTACTGCTTTATGTGCAGCTATTAAGCGGCAACTTTTACAACTCCCCAACGCCCAAAGTCGCTTAATTCAGGCTTATACTCTGACTTGGGATGGTCAAACTTTTGGGTTTAGTAGCGAATTAGATAAGTTTGCTGATGCGAGTTTTGACCTCGCTTTGACAAACGCTAGACAAGCTTCTGTATCCCAATTAAGTAACCAGTTCCAACAAGCAGCAAAGGATTTGCAAACAACGTTAATTGATTTAATTAAATCAGTTAACCAATCTCCAGAAGCGATCGCCGCCAAAAATGCCGGAGTTGATATCAGTTCTTGGTATAGAATCTACATCATGTTCTCCGCCAATGACCACCGGGCGCGAGAACTAGTATTTGAACTATCCCGCTTAATTCATTGGCTATTTAATGTCTACTTTGCCGATGTTCCCCATAGTTTAGAAGCTTTCATACTCTTACCAGGATTATTTGCCCAAGCCAGAACTGAAGATTATAGTGCAGCTTATCAACTCCTGAAGGAATTAGACGACAAAATGACTAAAGGCGTTGTCATTAGGAATACTCAAAAAAGACCACCTTTTGATAATTGTTGGCTGATTGACGAACGCATCGGGGAACTAGGAGTTAATTTAGATAGTTATGCTGATGCTTTTGCCGGTTTATTGACTGTCGAAGCCGAAACAGGCGGATTGTTAATTGGGGCGCATACAGTACGCGGAAAACTTCCCGCTTACAGTGCATTTGGCTATGGGGAGTTATTTTTTCCCGCAGACATAGTTATAGAACGTTTGAGTACAGCCTTAGCGGGCGATATTATCACCCAGGAATTTCTCCCCCCAGCCAAACTAACTCCCGAAGCAAATCGCCAATTACTATTAGATGCAAAAGAATTTGTCCTCAGCGAAGATTATCACGATGCTTTACAGCAATTAGAACGAGACAATGGTAAACCAGTTTGGCAAGATTTCAGCCCCCGTCTTGATCTTCGTCCTGGTCAGACTCAAGAATATGGAATGGAATTGCAACGTGCTTATCAGCAATTTGAAAATAAAGAACTGATTTCATATAAGCGTACATTAGAAAGTTGCGGCAAACAGGCACAATTCGCCCTGAATAAACTATTGGATCAAAAGATTAATCAATATGTGGATGCTACAACTAGCGGCTTACATGAAGCTGTGAGATTATCCAATGTTTTGAATAATCCTTATTTGGAATTGCAAACAGAGTCGATTAGCGATCGCCCAGAAAATTTAATTACAGAATTACGTGCCGCCGAAGCATTTTTAGATACTCGATTACAAATAAAAATTAATCAAGAAAATAGCCAAAAGCTCCTCAATCAATTTTTCACTCTCAAATCCCAAAGACAACAATTACAAGATACTGTATCTGCCAATAGTTCAGAATTACTTAATCAAGATTTACAAAAAATCCAAGAACAATTAAGATTGGTGGTGACTGATTATCACCAAGCTATAAATACAGAAATTGAACAAATTAGACAAACTCGCTCATTAGCAATTGAAGATGCCCGTGCCAAAGCCCTAACAGAAATTAGTCAAACGCAAAAACAATTACATTATTTAGAAAATCAATACGAAATAGCTACAGATCAATTAAATGAATTGATAGCAGAAGAAAACCGTTTTCGTTCTTTATATCTCGTAGTTTTTCCGGCTGTCGTTGCTATTGCTGTCATTGGGATTTTGCTGATCACTGGGCTTTTCAGTCAATCAACCCTGTGGGTATTATTACAACAGATAGGGGTCAACTTATTTAATTACTTAATCTGGGGGTTAATTAGTATACTCGGTTACTTGGGTATTGTTTGGCTCAAGTATAGTACAACCATCCGCGATCGCATTCAAAAAGCTCAAAAACAAATCAAACGCCTAGAAAGCAGCTTAAAAGCTAATGGTGTAGAATTACGTCGCAACTATAATGAGCGATTAAAGTTAGAATATGACATCTATGCT
Source organism: Nostoc sp. CMAA1605 (assembly GCF_021596505.1). Taxonomy (GTDB): domain Bacteria; phylum Cyanobacteriota; class Cyanobacteriia; order Cyanobacteriales; family Nostocaceae; genus Trichormus. Next base: position 11,010 of record NZ_PJIZ01000063.1, read on the forward strand.
CAAAATATCCGCGTTGAGGTAGTCAATTATTTGATTAAAATGTCTAAACAGAAAACTGAGACTTTACGTCAAACTTTATCTAATTTTTCTCAGTTATATGATATTTTAACTACTCAACACGACAAAGCATCAACAAATTACTCGGAAACTAGATTAGCCGTATTGACAAATTCAGATATTGATATTTATTACCATCAAAATATTCTCAAAACTTTACCAATTAATAAATTTACCCAAGAAGAAGTTAGTCGCTCTCAAGCATGGCAAATTCCCGCTACAGAATTTCAGAACAAACTAGTTTTATTTGCCAAAAAGCAGTTTGAACATTTAAGTAAGTTATCCATTGGAGACGTTTTAAAGTCAGATTTAATCACAGAGAATACAGCTAGCGTGAGATTGAACCAACTTTATAACAGTGCGAAACTCCTGTTGCGTCTTCAAGATACCGATGCTCACTTAAATCCAACTTCGCAACCAGAAATTACACTTTGGGTAGGAGCAAAAGATAAAGAAGAAATACTTCGGCTTTACAGTCGCTTCAACCGTGCTGTAACTCCCTTTGTTGCCGAAGACGAACGAAATTTGTGCGTTTTGGTACGTTCTTTAGGCTTCCCAGCTTACTTTCTCAGTCAAATTGAGTTTTATCGAGACTGCTATGAACGTACTCAAAAAGAAGCATCAGCACAAGATAGTCAGATTCCCGATTTAATTCCCGAAGAAATTAGTTCTAGTAGAGAATTAACCTTGGCTTATGATACTCTACTGCTAGCGATCGCACTTGAATTAATATCGCCAAATTCTCAAAATAATTATCAGTTTAATAATCAATTACTTGGTAGAGAAAGAGAAAAAATAGTTCATGCTTTAGCAACCGATTTTACCCATCAAGAACTCTACGGAGAAATTACAGAACGCGTAGAATCTTTTGAACATGATTTAATTTACCAGCAATTAGAAAAACTAGAAAAATTTGCAAAAGATTTCACACCTTACGAACGTAAGCGTTTAACACGACTAATTACACAGTATAGTCCCTTAAATTAGTCATCAAACCTTATAGAAAATTTTCTTAAACCTCCCTTTAAAAATAGACAAACCTCTGCGTAACTTTGCGCTTGAATATGCGCCCCTCCGCGTAAAAAAAAGACTTAAATGCAAATCGCTATAGAAGGTAAAAAATCTTATTTCACTCCATAGAAGTCCCTAATAAATTTTCTGCGGCTTCTAACATTAATCCTGATATATCTTTGAGGTCTTCACGATTGAGTAAGTAAGTTTTCAGTGCTTCCATTGGGTCAATACTACTACTAGCACTCAATTCAGGAATGCGGGGACGAGCTAATTGACTCACTAATTCTGCTTGAATTGTGTAACTATGAGCAGCACTCAAGGCAGAATGTAACGCAGCATTATCAATTAAATCGATTTGTTCGGAACGGATTTTGTAAATTAACCTGACTACTGCATCTTGCAAATCATGTTTAGTAATTGCTTTGATTAAAGCAGCTTGAGGATCTTCTGCTTTTGACACATCTATTTCTAAGGTGTGGAAAGTCCGAACAGGTAAAGGGCAAAATTCCCATTTCGCACTCCCCCGTTGTAATTCCACGATCACATAACCTTTATCTTCTTTCTCTTCACTAAAATCTACCCGTTCAATACTCCCTGGATAAATCACTGGCGGGTTATTAGATTTATTTAAATTTTGATGACGGTGGACGTGTCCTAAAGCCACATAATCAAAACAGGGACGCGTCAATAAAGATAAAGGTAGAGTAAAACCTTTACCCACAGCTAAAAAACGTTCCGCCCCTAAAGTGGCATTATCCGCCATTAAATGCGCTAACAGTACAGTCGGCACATCAGGATCAAGTCGGCGAATTTCCCCTTCAATCACAACTTGCAAGCGTTCTGTTAATAATTGATTGACTTCCGCTAGTGATAAACCCTCTGTTTCTTGACGAGTCATCAAAGTGGAACGGGTTAGCCAAGGTAAAGTAATTACCTGTACTTTTCCGTTGGGTGTGGAGATGTGATGTGTTGTTAACTTATCTCCCACCACAAAACCAGGTACGCCCAAAGTGCGGTAGATATTTAAACTCGCGCCTCCCAAACCTTGGGAATGTTGGTCATGATTTCCCACCAACAACACTGTTGGAATTTGAGCATCAACTAACCGCCGAAATTGTGCTGCAAAAGCTTCCTGCACATATGGCGGTGGTGTCGCGTCGGGAAAAGCATCACCACCAAATAAAACTAAATCTACGGCATCAGTTAACGCCCGATCAATACACAAAGATAAGGTCTTAACGAAATCCTCCAGTCGTGTATTTAAACCCGTTACCGGATTAATCCTACCGTGGGAAAAACCGCTTCCCATATGGATGTCGGAGAGATGAAGAATTTTAATCATAATGATGACTAAACGCTAGATGATAGTATTTTTACTTAATCAAATCAATAGAAGCGCGTAAATGATTCCAGGCTCGTAGTCAGGACTAAAGTCCTGACTACAAACTATTTTTTCATCAACAACGCCGACTTAAGTTATTGTACGGAATCAGAAATTATGTTTATCTAAAGAGATGAATCTGATTTTTAAGTAAACACTACAGTTTTAACTAAGAATAGTAAAGCTATTTTAAGTTTTGCATGGCTTCCATAGATATTTATACTGAGACTGTTATATTTAGGAGATAACTAAAACTTGCAGGATTCTACTATGATGAATAATTCAAAACGTCCTAATTCCTTGGGAGAATCAATGGTTATGGGTGTTTTAATTATGTTGACTAGTGTCAGCATCATCACAATCATGAGTGTTTTCTAAAAAAATAAATAAAAAATTAGCAACAAAGGTTTACAAAACTCCCCTCGTTCCTGAGAGGAGTTTTTAATTTTAGTAACAAAAATGAGGAATGCAAATTTAGTGTTTCTTCCCTCCTACCTTGTCTACCTTGTCCCCAATCCCCAATTCCCTACACCCCCACTAAAGCCTGATTCCGAGAAACTCTGCGCCACACTGATTCCCCAGTCAGCAGTTCTACTACATCCATCGCATTACCGATGACACCAGGTACACTGGGATAACCAGCACTTGCGCCAACTAGAAACAAGTTCGGTAATTCCGTTTTGTAGCCTATGCGATTTAATCCTACTTGTTGGGGGACTAATTTCGCGCCGTAAATATTCCCTTCTGGTTGTCCTAGATAATATTCACTGGTGGTGGGTGTACCATAAATTTTCATGCGGGTGTAGTCGTCAATATCAGGAATTAAATCTCTGACGCTGTGCATAATTTGTTGGTAGACTTCCCGCTTTTTAGCTTTGTAGGCTTGTACGTCTGTTTTATGCAGATGTGCAAAGGGTGCGTAAGGACAAACTGTGGCGATTTCCAAAATATGATGTCCTGGAGGGGCCATTCCTGGTTCGTCAGATTTCATAGTGGGACAAGATAAGAAAATCCAGGGATGGCTAAAATCTCCTTGCAATTGTTGTTGATATTCTCGGTTGAGGTTGCCTGTAGGATAGTACCAAATGTTCCAGTTACCGATACCATAATTCTGAGGTTGAAAGTGGCTATCTAAACCTAAGTAGATATTAAAAGCACTGGCTGAGTATTCATAGCCAGTTAACCGCCGACGTTCTTTGTGACTGATGGCTTCATTATCGTGCATCAACTCCACTGTTAATTTTGGATCAAGGTCGCTAATATAAGCCTTGGTAGCACGATAGATTTTGCCATCAGCTAGTACACTATGAACATTACCGTTACTAACTTGGATATGGTTAACGGTAGTAGCATAGGCAACAACTCCACCACCTGCGGTAATGGTATCAACAATAGTGTCTACAAAGTGCCGAAAGTGATGTTTGGGATAATAAGCACCTTCAGAATAGTCCCAAACTAGGGAAGTATGGGTGATGAGGGCGATTTCTTGGGGTGATAGTGCGTAATCACCACTTTGTCCCGCTAAGATGGCTTGTAATTTGGGTGATAACCCGACGTGATTATATAAATCTTGTAGCGTCCAGTGGCGTTTGCGAAACAAATGGAGATATTTCGGTAATTTTAGCCAATCAGACCATTTTTGATGATACCAATGCACTTCCTGGTTTAAATTGCGAATTTCTTGGTGGAGTTGCTGAATTTCATGACAGTAACGGTTGATAGCATTAGCTTCTTCTGGAAAAGTTGCAAGCAAGCGATAACGCAGACTTTCCCATCCCAGGGGAATTTTAAAATCTACCTCTGGTGTAATCACACGATCTATGCAGTCTGGATCAAGACTATTAAAGGGTATATCTCTGTTGATATAGTTAAGAAACTGTGCGATCGCCTGACCATGACCGCATTGAGAAACATAATGCACATCAGCACAAAAACTATATTCGCCATAATCAAACGTATGACAGCAACCCCCTGGTAAATAATGTTTTTCTAAAACGGCTACATTATATCCTTGGCGTGTTAAGCAGGCTGCTGTTGCTAGTCCACCTAATCCAGCTCCTAAAATTACATAATCAAAGATTTCCATGCTCTCCTCCTCTGGTCATCTTGATTGCTCTTGATTTCAGTAATCTGATTTTTATGAATTTCGTGATTTACAGTTTTGACACAATAGCGACAACAAACCTGAAAAAACGCAATTATTATTGTTAAGTCTTTACTCCGGGTGCTGAGTAGCAACTGTTATGTAGTTACCCTGAAAGTCTCTCAACTAAGCAATACAAAGCCATTCGTTTTGATGAAATGGCAGATACTCGATGGCTAAGTAGTGCTGATTTTTATGATTCAACGCATTTTATATTATCTAAGCTTTCAAGATTTGTTCAATAAACTTTATTATTCTTAACTGGAGTGGAGACGAAAGGATCGCGATCGCAAAATCATCTGACCTTTCCCACACCCTCTGCTCGGAAAAGACTAGGTTTCAAATCCCACACCCTATTAATGCCTATATTTGATTATGAATCTAGAATTGATTCATATATCCAATAAATCTTATCTCTACATAATCCTTTTGCTCTAAATTTGGGCTGTATTGTTCGATCAAGTATCTCTGACTGCACATATTTTGTACAAATAAATTAGCCACTAAATATTTTTCCTAGAGATAAAATATATATTTTATAAAGCATGATTGTCACTGAGAATTAATTTGATTACACTAATTCATGTAATCGTGTAAAATCATCACAGTTATTGTACAGCAATAACTTCTGATATATATTCAGTCAATTTCAGGTTGAATATTTGGAAAAATTCAGTTTATTCATTTAGTTCAGAAAATTCAGTTATATGAATAATGAAATTAACAATATTTATCCATTGGATGATGTAAATAGAATGCTGTCATCTAATCAGCAACCTAGTATTTTCCATCAGAGTGGAGATTATTTCCCTTCTGGTTTAAGTAATGTGAATTCCCTCCAGTCAAGCATTCATAGTAGTTCCATATTGAAAACACTAGACTCTTTAACATCCGATACTTATCCTGTTAACTATCTAACTCAAGATATTGAGAGCAATAGTATCTTGATGACAGCCACTGCAACGGCTCAACCAGATTTAACAGCACCAAATGCCCTAATTCCTCCGTCGGTAATCGTTGGTGGCAATCTTCAAATCACCTATGAAGTGAAAAACCAGGGTAGTGCGAGTGCTGGATTTAGCTACACTGATTTTTACTTATCTTCAGATTTGAATCTCGATAGTAGTGATGTGTATCTAGGCTTTGACTATGTAAATGGTCTAGCTGCTGGTGCATCTAGTCAAGAATCAGCTACATTCAACATTGGTAGTAATATCAGGCCTGGTAATTACTATTTGATTTACTATGTCGATGCTGATGGCTATGTGAGCGAAAGTAATGAAAGTAACAATGCTTTCGGTGCGCCAATCTCCATTACCCAGCCAGACTTAACAGTATTAAACGCCTCAATTCCCACCTCAGCCAGAGCTGGTAGCAGTATTCAAATCAATTATCAAGTGAGGAATCAAGGTAGTGGAAGTGCTGTTGCTAGTAATACCAGATTTTACCTATCTCCAGATTTGAATATTGACAGTAGTGATGTCTATCTAGGCTTAGACACTGTGAATAGTCTGGCGGCTGGTGCATCTAGTCAAGAGTCAGTCACATTCACCATCGGTAGTAACATCAACCCTGGTAACTACTATTTGATTTACTACGCTGATGCAGATGGTTATGTGATTGAAAGTAATGAAAATAACAATGCCTTTGGCAATCTCATTAATATTACCCCAGCAGGGAATCCAGACCTGATAATTCAAAACCCCACAGCACCAACGACTGCATCAGTGGGTAGCACTATTGCATTGAATTATCAGGTGAGAAACCAAGGTGTGGGAAGTGCAGGTGCTAGTACCACCAGATTCTACCTTTCCAGAGACACAGCATTCGGCACAGATGATGTGTTGTTAGGTTCAGATGCAGTAAATAGTATCGCCGCAGGTGCTGTCAGTTCCGAAACAGCCTCGATTCTCATAGGCAATAGCATCGCGGCTGGTAACTATCATTTGTTGTTCAGAACTGATGCGGATAATAACTTAGGCGAAAGTGATGAAACTAATAATGTGGTTTCTCGTGCCATCACGATTAACTCTGCTGATTTAATTATTCAAACCCCCACAGCACCAACGACTGCATCAGTGGGTAGCACTATTGCATTGAGTTATCAAGTGAGAAATCAAGGTTTGGGAAATGCTGTAGCGAGTACCACCAGATTCTACCTTTCCAGAGACACAGCATTCGGCACAGATGATGTGTTGTTAGGTTCAGATGCAGTGAATAGTATCGCCGCAGGTGTTGTTAGTTCCGAAACAGCCTCCATTGTCATAGCTAATAGTATTGCGGCTGGTAACTATCATTTGTTGTTCAGAACTGATGCAGATAGCACAGTAGCAGAAGGTAATGAAAATAATAATGTGGTTTCTAGTGCCATCACGATTAACTCTGCCGATTTAATTATTCAAAACCCCACAGCACCAACGACTACATCAGTAGGTAGCACTATTGCACTGAGTTATCAGGTAAGAAATCAAGGTGCTGGAAATGCTGTAGCGAGTACCACCAGATTCTACCTTTCTAGAGACACAACATTCAGCACAGATGATGTGTTGTTAGGTTCGGATGCAGTGAATAGTATTGCCGCAGGTGCTGTCAGTTCCGAAACAGCCTCAATTCTCATAGCCAATAGCATCGCTGGAGGTAACTATCATTTGTTGTTCAGAACTGATGCTGATGGCACAGTAGCAGAAGGTAATGAAACAAATAATGTGGTTTCTAAAGCCATTACAATTGATGGGCCAAGACCAGACCTCATCATTCAAAATATTTCTGCGCCAAGTATTGTTGACCCTGGAAACTTATTTACACTCAATTACCAAATAGCGAATCAGGGTACTGCTAGTGCTGGTAATCATACAACTAAGATTTATTTGTCTAGAGACACAACTCTTAGTAGTGATGATATATTGTTAGCCTCTGACCCGAACTACTTTTATCCTGTACTAAATGCTGGCACTTATAGTTCAGAATCTTACTATTTGTCTATAAGTAGGGATATCAATTTTGGTAACTACTATCTGCTATTGCAAGCTGATGGCAATGGCGAAATCAGTGAAAGCAACGAAGCTAACAATATCACCACCAAAGCCATTACACTAGCTGCACCAGATTTAATTGTCCAGAATCCTTCTAATCCCGCTAGTGCCAACATTGGGACAACAATTTCACTGAGCTATCAGCTGAGAAATCAAGGTAATGGCAACGCTGGTATTAACAGCACATACTTTTATCTTTCTAAAGATACCAGTCTCAGCAGTGATGATAGGTTTCTCGCTGGGGATACAGTTGGTATTTTTGGTAATATTGCACCCTCTGGTGTAGTTTCCGAGTCTGCATCTGTATACCTTTCCAGCACCATTACCCCTGGTAGTTATTATCTGTTATACCAAGCTGATGGTTCTGGCTCATTGAGAGAAAGCAATGAAAATAACAACATTATTGCCCAAGCAATTACGATTACTGCACCAGATTTAGTGATCGAAAATGCTACATCTGCCAGTAGTGTTGCCATCGGGGCTACACTACAAGTTAACTATCAACTGAAAAACCAAGGTAATGGCTCTGCTGGAGGAAGTAAGACAAGTTTTTATCTGTCACGAGATACAACATTGGGTAATGATGATGATATCTCGTTAGGTATTGAAACTGAGGCTAATGCTAGCCTAGCACCTGCTGCCATTATTTCTCGCTCCATATCTATTACGTTTGATCCAACTCTGAATCCTGGCAAATACTACCTCATGCTTAAAGCCGATGGAGCAGGATCTGTTACCGAAAGCAATGAAGGTAACAACAGCATTTACATCACAGCACAAATCAATATCACTCCTCCTAATGGCGGTGGATTTAACTCCACTACAGGTTATGGCTTAGTCAACGCCGCCGCCGCCGTAGCCAAAGCCCTTAATCAAAGCACCTTTGCTGATGTCCCTGACTTGGGTGGTAGTGACTGGGGCGCGGATGCAATTAAAGCACCTGAAGTCTGGGCGAGGAGATACACTGGTCAGGGTGTGATCGTTGCGGTGGTGGATAGCGGCGTGGACTATACACACCCAGACTTGAGTGCCAATATGTGGAGGAATAGCAGAGAAATTGCGGGTAATGGCATAGATGACGATAGCAATGGTTTCATCGATGATATATATGGTTGGAACTTTTTCGACAACAATAACGACCCCTTAGATAAAAATGGTCATGGTACTCATGTAGCTGGTACTATAGCTGCGGTAAGGAATAACTTTGGAGTGACTGGTATTGCCTATAATGCCAAGATTATGGCATTGAAAACTGGTGGTACTAGCCCTTCTGATGGATCACTTAGCTTTGAAGCAGTCAACAATAGTATTCGTTACGCCGCAGATAATGGAGCTAAAGTCATTAATCTAAGTCTAGGTGGTTCATCTACTAATACTGAAAGGCTACAAGCTATTCAATATGCCATCAGTAAAGGAGCAATTGTTGTTTCCGCAGCAGGTAATGAAAGTGAGTTAGCACCTGGCTACCCCGCCCGCTATGCAGACCAGTTTGGAATTGCGGTGGGAGCAGTCAATTACAATAGAACCCTAACTAATTTTTCCAATCGTGCTGGAACAACTACACTGGCATACGTCACAGCTCCTGGTGCATACAGTAACTTAGACATAGGTATATATTCGACCGTACCAGGGGGTGGTTATGATTTTAAGTCAGGGACATCAATGGCTGCTCCTCATGTTGCGGGTGTAGTTGCGCTGATGCTGAGTGCTAAGAACAATCTCACCGATGCTCAAGTGCGTCAGATTCTCACTTCTACCGCCGCGAATGGTGGTACTCTCCCCAGTGCTACTTCCAGCACTGCATCGACAGCCAGTAGTAGCAATTCTGTAGTATCTAGGTCAATTTCTAGTCCTACGAATAAGACACCATTGATAATTTCTAATTGGACTGCAATGATTGGTGAGGAAAGTGTAACTGAAAATCACACTGAAAATGTTGACAATTTCTCGAAACCATTTTTACGGTATCAGGATAATCGGCAAAACATTCTCTCAGATGAACAGGTTGATACTCATGAAAATATCATAGGGAAAAGACGTAGCAACAGCCGTAAGTCTTGGATGAGGAGTAATGAGTAATGAGTGATGAGTAATGAGTGATGAGTAATGAGTAATGAGTAATGAGTAATGAGTGATGAGTAATGAGTGATGAGTAATGAGTGATGAGTAATGAGTGATGAGTAATGAGTAATGAGTGATGAGTGATGAGTAATGAGTAATGAGTGACGAGTAATGAGTGATGAGTAATGAGTAATGAGTGATGAGTAAATGCCCGTTACTTATTACTCTTTACTTATTACTTAAAGAGCGTCAACCAAAACCCTCAGAATTTTACAGTTTTAAGACAGTTTGATTAAAAATAATTTCATTGACTATATCCATCACATCATTGACAACATCTTCCGCAGTCATTTCATTATTAATATATTGATTGAGTGACTTAAATTTGGTGATTGAAATATTACCCATAATTTGAGTATTCCAATCTTGTAGTATTTCATCAAATACCCGTTTAGCATCACCATTAGTGCAGACAATGGGAATCACTGGGATTTTTTCTTGTTTAGCATAGAGGTAAGTTTCATAAGTACCACCAAGACCCCCTAGTAGTATCACTACATCAGCTTTTTGCAAACATTTCAGCCATTCATTAATCCCTGGTTCTGTGTATTCTAAAGTACCGCCTCTAAAAATAGGTTGGGTTCCATGCACAACTACTTGGGTTAATTTGCGGGAAAGGGGAATATTTTTAAGTGCTAGCTGATTGGCAAAACTTTCTGCTACTACATAATCTACGCCTTGCCAACCACCTGTGATTAAATTATAGTCATACTTGGCTATTTTCTCACCCAGGTGTTTCGCAGTTAGATAAATCTCTGGAGCAAGTTGATAATTACCTGTACCAGCTACTAAAATATTTTGATTACTTCTGAGTTTTGCTGCATCATCTTGAATACTGGAGGTAAGCTGATTAATAAAACCATCGAAGTTTTTCATCGGATTAATACTGAGTTTATCAGCAATGAAGAAAATAAAATCATCGATTTGGTGGGAGATTTCAATGATCTTGTCAGATATATGATGAATAGCAGAATATATATCTGATTGAAAATCTTCATTGACAATTTTCTCTATTTTTTCTTTTTGCTGCTTCCAGTAATTTATATAATAAAACTGTCCTTCTTTGCTGTATATATCGGCATCTTCTAAGACGATGGGAAAAATTCTTTGTTCATATTCTTTAGATTTAATAACTTCTATAGCCTCAAACATACAGTATTCTGATTTTAGGTATTTGTCACTAATTACCAAAATCACATAATTACCGCGACCAATTGACTCCATGAATTGCTTAATGCTTTTCCCTAGAGATAAATGATCGCGATCGCGAATTAATTTATAGTTTTGAGCAAGTAGAGTATCACAGATTTGATCAACTAATTCTTCCCGGCGTTTTCCTGATTCGCTGTTATTGTCTTTCCAAGCATAGGATATATAAATTTCGTTCATATTTTTAAGCAAATACTGAGTTTAATGTCAAAATTTGGTCTGATATTCACCCTTGCCAATTACCTAAAATTTGGCATCAAACTCAGTATTCCCGCAAACACGAAGATTGTATCAATCAACTTGCCAAGACTAATATTTTCTCTCCTGTGGCTCAAACATAGTAATGGCTACCGGACGATATTGAATATCAATTCCGGCTGGTGAATAATAAGCCATTGTATGCTTGAGAAAATTAGTATCATCACGCTGAGGATAATCTTCCCGAAAATGTGCGCCGCGACTTTCTTGGCGATTGATAGCTGAGGTTAAAATAGTCTGTCCGACTACCATTAAACTCCGCAATTCTAAAGCTTCTACAAGTTCTGTATTCCAACAACTCCCTTGATCATCTAAATAAATCTGATTGTATTGTTGTTGTAGGGCGGTGATTTTTTCCCAGCCTGTACGCATTAATTCCTCAGTGCGAAAAACGCCACAAAATTCAGTCATCGCATCTTGAAAGTCTTGGCGAATTTGGTTAATACGGTATTTTCCTGGCTGTTCTAGTAAAGATTGAATTTCTTGTTGGGCGGCTTTGATGTAATGTTGTTCATCTATATGAGGTAATTTACGTTGCTGTACGTATTGAGCGATCGCCGCCCCAGTGCGTTTACCATAAACTACACATTCTAATAGGGAATTACTCCCCAAGCGGTTTGCACCGTGGACGGACACACAAGCCGTTTCCCCAGCCGCAAAGAAACCCTCAACTAAACTATCGCCACTGCTGCGGACTCTCCCATCGGTATTGACGGGAATTCCCCCCATACAATAATGAATCGTTGGGCGTACCGGCATGGGTTGAGTAACTGCATCTACCCCTACTAGGCGGTGTGCTTCTTCCCAACAAAAAGGAACACGACTCATAATTTTTTCTTTCCCCATGTGTCGCAAATCCAGATAGACAAAGGGGCCGCCAGCACTCCCATCAGGATTGATTCCCCTTCCCGCACGGATTTCATAGGCGATCGCCCGTGAAGTGATGTCACGGGGGGCTAGTTCCATGCGGCTAGGTGCATAATTAGCCATGAAGCGATCGCCTTCAGAGTTAATCAAATACGCCCCTTCCCCCCGTACCGCTTCCGAAATCAATACCCCCACCGGATACAACCCAGTCGGATGGAACTGTACAAACTCCATATCTTCCAAGGGTAAACCCGCCAAGGCGGTCATCGCCAAACCATCACCCGTGGAAGCATAATCATTAGAGGTGGTGTTATAAACGCGACCATAGCCACCCGTCGCGAACATCACAGCTTTTGCCCTTACTACCTCTATATGACCATCTAACAGGCGGTACATCACCAAACCTTTGGCTTCATTGTCTACCAAAATTAAGCGCATCACATACCATTCCTGGTATATATGCACACCATACCGCCGTAAATTATTCACCAATTCATGTAAAATTGCGTGACCCGTTTTATCAGCCGCGTAGCAAGTACGATTGTGAGAATGTCCCCCAAAAGCCCGTTGTGCAATGCGTCCATCATTTAAGCGGGAAAACAAAACCCCCATGTGTTCCAAGTCAATCACGACATCGGGTGCTTCTTGAGTCAAAATTGCTACTGCATCTTGGTCAGCCAAATAATCAGAACCCTTGACTGTATCAAAGGCGTGTGCTTCCCATGTATCCGTAGCATCCACATTTTTTAAAGTTGCAGCAATACCACCTTGAGCCGCCACCGAATGGGAGCGAATAGGATGAGTTTTCGCCACCACCGCCACCTTTAAACTAGGATCAGTCCGCGCAATTTCCACCGCCGCCCGACATCCCGCTAATCCGCCCCCGACGATAATCACATCATGTTCCAACATAACTAGCCCCTGGCTAAATACTGTTGTTCTATTTTGACCTTCTTCTTGGGTGTTGGGGAGGGTATAGGGGTGTAAGGGTGTAGGGGTGTAGGGGTGGGGAGAAGAAAAATTGGGTGTTAAGTGCTGTTAGCGGTAGTGAGGCGTTGAACAGAGTGCAATTATTTCTACTCATTACTCATTACTCATTACTCAGCACTCACCACTCATCACTCACCACTCACTATAGACTTGGTCATGATCACCGAATATACTCTTAAAGCAATATGTGTTTAGCTGATTCCACTCCAGCAATGTTGCTCGCTCAATTCTAATCCTATGAAAAAAGCCTGGCATTGGCTGATTACTAAGCAGTCGGTACGGAGTAGTAAGATTTTAATTTCCTGTGCGATCGCCTTACTACTGACCGTTAGTTGTACTGGCAACGCTTCGGAGTACAATAGCTCCAATATCGAGTCTACTTCCCCACCATCTCCCTTGAGGATCTACCGACGTACACAGGAACGACAGGGTACAGTATACGAAGGCTCTCTTCCTGATAGTAGCAAGGACGACTTGCCAAAACTCCGTATTGGAGTTATGCCCACCCAGAATCAAACAGATCAAGAAAAAGTTCTTCAGGCTTTAGATAAATATTTAGAAGATTATCTCAAGCGACCAGTAGAATTTCAAATTGCTCAGGATAATAAAGAAGTCGTTCAGTTACTAGTTGAAAATCAAATACAAATTGCCTATTTAGGTTCTGTTACTTATTTAGAAGCAGTAGATAAAGGTGCGAAAATTCAACCTTTAGTAGCTCCCATAGATATCAACTCAGGTCAACCTTGGTATCGAATGTGTATTGTAGTTAATGCCAATAGCAACATTCAAAAATTATCAGACCTCAAAGGAAAAAGTATCGCTTTTGTTGATCAAACCTCTACCTTCGGGTATCTGACAGCCTTAGCAGAGTGGAAGCAAGAAAGACAAGCAAACCCCTATCAAGATTTTACTCAAGTCATCTATGTAGGCAATCATGAGCAAAGTATGGCAGCCTTAGAAAGTAATCTCGTAGATGCTGTAGCTACTAATCTTACGGCTTGTACTAATCAACAAAAAGATGGTAAGATGCCTACAAAAAATATCAGAATCATCACAGAATCTATTCTCACACCTAATTTTCCCATAGTAGTATCGGCAGAACTACCAGACCAGATCATTCATCAGCTTCAGCAAGCTTTTCTCAGCCTTCCTAAAGGGCTTGATTTGATTGGAGGTAGTCAATCTGACGGATACACTCTTGTCATCGCTGCTGAATATGATCAAATACAACAAATCCGCCAAGACTTGAACTTAACTTCTCTCCCGTCAAAATGAAAATCTCTACAAAGCTACTGACTAGTTCTGCTGTATCTGTTGGACTCGTAGTGGCTATCCTCATCGGGAATACAGTGGTGGTGCAGCAGATTAAGGAAACTGTGCGCGAAAAAAGTAATGGAACTGCGGAAACCATCAAAGCAGCACTAGCAGCAGATAACGCCTTAAAGTCGGAAATTATCACACTCAAAGATTTTGTGCTTTTCCAAAAGCAAAATGCCGAAATTGAAAAGTCCCATGCGGAGTTTATTCAAGCATTGGATGAGTTAGAACGCCTCATGCCAAATACTCCAGAAATCTCCGTTATTCGTACTCGTCATCAGTTTTTGCGCCGCATCGCCACTCAATTAATTGAACAGAGTTCTAGTCAAAATAATGTAGAAAATTCACAGTTGTATTTTCGCTCAATCAATTCTTTTAACAGGGATATTAAATTATTTCTTGACCAACTAATTAAACGGGCTGATGAACAAAGATTAGCTGTAGCACAAGATTTAGAAAATTTACACCAAGTCCAAAGAATTATTTCTTTTGTCGTTGTCGCAGTGATTTTAATGCTGATGGTTGGTGAATTCATGCTCATTTGGCAACCAACCATCAAATCTTTGCAGAACTTACAAACAGGAACATCAGAAATTGCCACAGGTAATTTTGAATATCGTTTAAATATTCTCACAGGTGATGAAATTGAAGATTTAGCTAAAGCCTTTAATCACATGGCGGTGAAGTTGGCTAAATCCCACGAAACGCTAATTAAAAATACAGAACTCACCCACATGAATCAGCGTTTAGAGTTGGAAATAGCTGAACGCAAACAAGCAGAGTTAGAACTACAAATAGCCTTACAAGAACTACAAAGCACCCAAGCACAGCTAATTCAAACCGAAAAAATGTCTAGCTTGGGTCAATTAGTGGCTGGTGTGGCACATGAGATTAATAATCCCGTTAATTTTATCTATGGCAATGTCACCCACGCCAATGAATACACTAAAGAATTGTTACAGTTAATCCGTTTATATCAAGAAGAATTTCCTAACGCTAGTCCCACAATTCAAGCAAAAATTGATGACATGGACTTAGAGTTTATTCAGGAAGACTTACCGAAAATTCTCGGTTCAATGACGATGGGTTCTCAACGCATTCAGCAAATAGTGTTATCCCTGCGTAATTTCTCGCGTTTAGACGAAGCAGAAATGAAAGCTGTTGATATTCACGAAGGGATTGAAAGTACACTGTTAATTTTACAAATCGATTTAAAGCGAAACCAGAGAATGCAAAAATCGACATTCTCAAAGAGTATGGAGAACTACCTTTAGTAGAATGTCACGCTGGACAGTTAAATCAAGTATTTTTAAACATTATTAATAATGCCATTGATGCTCTCAATAGTTACAATGCCGAGCGATCGCCCCAAGAAATTGCTGATGACCCCAGTTATATTAAAATCACTACCCAATTACTCCAAAATGAGCGTGCAGTGGTGAGAATCGCTGACAATGGCCCAGGAATGACAGAAAAAGTCAAACAAAAGTTATTCGATCCTTTTTTCACCACTAAACCAGTAGGACAAGGTACGGGATTGGGTTTGTCTATCAGTTACCAAATTATTGTAGAAAAACACTCTGGAGTCTTACGGTGTGAGTCGGAGTTAGGTAGAGGGTGCGAATTCTGGATTGAAATTCCCCTACACCAGCAAGAAACCCCAACCTCAACCGTCCCCATACAAGCGATCGCCTAAGACCAAATCAGTCTTGTTTTCAGACGCTGGAATCAACTACAAATCGACCTATGGGTTAGAAAAATATTAGCCATTCCTACACTATCGTTATATTTTTTACCATTTCTTCACATTTCTAAGTATTTATCATAGTAAGAAAATGTGATAATTTGTCTCTAAATATATCTTTGTAAGTATTGCACTCTCAATGGCTGGAATACTTCGTTTGACTAAATTTGTGTTCTCCTTAGCTGTATGGTTAGCATGAGAAATTAACGATTGATTGGAATTTTAGTCCAGCGATTGTATAAAATCAGCAAGTGTTCCCTGGATCGTGATTAGAATTAATACCTGTATACTTACGTACGTCCCCAAAGTCAATTTATGCAATTGCCGTCATGTATACCTTGTCAGTGTTCAGCAAGTTGTCAAGATGGTTAAACCAGGGACTAAAGTATTTTTTGAAATGCCTGTAGAAAAACTGCTAGATAAACTTCATTAAATCAAATCAGATTTTTAGCTATGACCTATATAAAAAATGCCTTTCAAGAATTTTTATTGACTATCCAGGGGTTTGAGCATTTACCCGATACAGAGATCAATCTTTTACTAGACCGCCTGCAAGCATTCCGTTATCGTATCGGTCAACGTATTATCAGCAAAGAAATAGTCCCCGATCGCATCACAATCATCTATGAGGGACAAGCGCGGTTATTGGGATTTGACCCCCAAACACAAATGCCCAAAACCCTGAAATTATCGCAACGGGGAGAGATAATTGGCGAAATTGGATCATTGCGTCAATTAGGTTGTGAAACGGCGATCGCCTCTACTGACGAGATGATCGGTTTAAGCATCGAAGCCAGCGACTATCTGCGGTTATTGTCTACCTATCCCGCCTTTGCACAGGCACGCCAAAACCCCTGTCATATCGTGGAAATCTTCGATATTTTAGGTTTACAAGTAGCAAAGCAAGCCAACGTCATCGATAACCTAGATGAACTAGCAGAACAAGCTTGGCAAACCGCTAAAATACAATATCTCTCACCTGGAAGAAACTACTTTCATCAACTAGAGAAGAATACCGTTTGGTTTTTGAGTAGCGGGATCATTAACGAATTTCCTGTTGGTTCGCGTCTCGAACCCCAAGACGGTCAAGAAACCATTATCGTCAGAAGTGACAGTCCTGCGCGGTTGTTGGGTTTAGCACCATCGGCTTTATCATTCCTCAATCCTAGTAATCATCATCAATCACAACTAGCTGTTAGTAGCAGTCAAACCCACATCACTGAGACGATGGAAATTCCCTACGCCTCAGATGAAGACTATTCCCAATTTCGCAGTACAACTCCAAATAGCAAAAATCCCCGGACAAAATACCCCTTCTTTGGTGGAAAGGGAGAATTAAACAGCACTTTTGCCTGTTTTCAGATGCTCACCAAACATTTACAAATCCCTTTTCGTCGGGAAGTGGTGCGTCGTCTGTTATCTGAACAAATCAAACGCCAAGGGACGATTTCTTTTCCTGTTTGCGCCTATTTGGGAGAATTAATCGGCTTGAAAGCCAATTTAATCGATGTTCCCACTGCTGCTATTACCCGCATCCCCACACCAGCATTAGTGCGTTATGGCGAGAATTTTGCCGTTTTATACGCCGCCGATGCTCATCAAGTCGTTTTAGGTGTCCCATCCCAAGGGATAGTGCGCTGCAAACCAGCACAAATAGTTGAACATTTAGAGACGATAGAAAATAGTTTCCCGCCACAAGTCAAGGTACTACTGCTCACCGCCACCAAGGAAACGCCACAAGAACGCTTTGGTTTACGGTGGTTTCTTCCCTACTTGTCACGCTACAAAAGAGTCCTCACAGAAGTCTTTATCGCTTCCTTTTTTGTGCAGTTAGCACAGCTAGCCAACCCCCTAGTTATCCAGCTCATTATTGATCAAGTCATAGTCAAAAATAGTACCAGCACACTCAATGTTCTGGGAGGCTTGTTATTAGTAGTGGGGATATTTGAAGCTATACTCACCACCTTACGAACTTATTTATTTGTGGATACCACCAACCGCATTGATATGGGTTTGGGGTCACAAATTATTGACCACTTATTGCGGCTACCATTGCGCTACTTTGAAAAGCGGCCAGTCGGGGAGTTATCTACACGCATCAACGAATTAGAAAATATCCGTCAGTTTCTCACAGGTACAGCTTTAACCGTGGGATTAGATGCTGTATTTTCAGTGGTTTATATCATTGTCATGCTGTTTTACAGTTGGCAGTTGACCATAGTGGGTTTAGCCACGATTCCCATCTTTATCGTTATTACCTTAATTGCATCTCCCACAGTTAGTAGACAGCTACGCGCCAAAGCCGAACGCAACGCCAACACCCAATCCTATTTAGTCGAGGTAATGTCGGGGATTCAAACAGTCAAAGCGCAAAATATTGAATTGCGATCGCGCTTTTCTTGGCAAGAACGATACGCTCGATATGTAGCAGCTGGCTTTAAAACTGTCGTCACCTCTACCCTCGCTAACTCCACCAGTCAATTTCTCAATAAACTCAGTAGTTTACTCGTGCTTTGGGTGGGTGCTTATTTGGTATTACAGCAGGAGTTAACTTTAGGGGAATTAATCGCCTTTAGAATTATCTCTGGTTATGTTACTAGCCCCATCTTACGGTTAGCACAACTGTGGCAAAGCTTCCAAGAAACAGCCCTATCCCTAGAAAGATTAAGCGATATTGTAGACACACCCCAAGAAGCAGAAATTGACCGCTACAACATCCCGCTTCCCGAAATTCAAGGTGCGATCAAATACGAAAACGTCTCCTTTAGATTCGTCAATGGCGGGCCTTTGCAACTATGCAATGTCAATCTAGAAATTCCCCAAGGAAAATTCGTCGGGATTGTGGGGCAGAGTGGCTCTGGTAAAAGTACGATGATGAAACTGCTACTGCGACTTTATGACATAGAAGCAGGCAGAATTTTGATTGATGGCTACGATATCTCCAAAGTAGAACTTTATTCTTTGCGTCGCCAAGTCGGTGTAGTTCCCCAAGAAACCCTGTTATTTGATGGTACAGTCCAAGAGAATATTGCTTTGACTAATCCCGATGCTTCCACAGAAGAGATTATCGCAGCCGCAAGAATCGCCGCCGCCCATGAATTTATTATGGGTTTACCCAACGGCTACAATACCAGAGTTGGCGAACGTGGTGCGGGACTATCCGGCGGACAAAGACAAAGAATCGCGATCGCTCGTTCTATTCTGCAAAAACCCAAACTATTAGTCCTAGACGAAGCTACCAGTGCTTTAGACTATCCCACCGAACGTCAGGTTTGTCTGAACCTCGCCAATGCTTTTCAAGGTAGTACAGTCTTTTTCATTACCCACCGTCTCAACACCGTCAGCCACGCAGATACAATCATCGTCATGGATGGCGGTAAAATCATCGAACAAGGTAGCCATCAAGAATTAATGGCTGCTAAAGGTCATTATTTCTATTTATATCAACAACAAGAAGTGAGTTTGTAGTTAGTCAATAGTCAATAGTCAACAGTCAAAAATTACTAATATGACGCAACTTAACAATAACAATGGTAACGGCAAGCATGACCAGGCGATCGCGGTTGATGCTGAAGTTTTAACACCTCAAACCCCACCCCCTCCTCAATCTTCTATTAACACTAATTACGAAGAGTTTGAACAGTCGGTTGTATTGCGTCAATCTCCTATTTGGTCACGCACCATCATGCTGACTCTCATGGCTTTGGCTTGTTTTGGTGTTGCTTGGGCATATTTCGCTAAAATCGAACAGGTAATTCCTGCTACTGGTCAATTAAAACCAGAAGGCACAGTTAAAGAAGTCCAAGCTCCTGTAAATGGAGTTGTCAAAGAAGTACATATCAAAGATGGACAAAAAGTCCTTCAAGGCGACCTACTAATTACTTTTGAAACTGTTGCCACTGTTGCCCAGTTGAATTCTTTAAATAATATTCGCAACAGTTTAATACAGGAAAATCAAATTTATCGTCAATTAATGAGTTCATCTTCTGGCATTAATTCCGAATTACAATTTTCGCGAGTTAGATTGCCCAGAAACGCCGAATTTCTGCTCAAAAGTCGCATAGCATTAGTTACAGAAAATGATTTATTACGCACTCAATTAAGAAACTCTACTACAGGTATCGGTTTAGACAGTGACGAAAAACAACAGTTAGAAGTGGCGAAAACAGAATTAGATACTCGTGCATCTGCCGCTAGGCTAGAAGTATCTAAAATCGAAAAACAACTAGCCCAAACTGTAGTCAAACTCCAAGATACACAAGCCAGTTTAGATATCCAACAAAAGATTTTAGATAAACTAAAAATCCTGGCAGAACAAGGCGGTGTTTCTCAGTTACAATACCTGAATCAGCAACAACAAGTCCAAAATTATGCTGCCGAAGTGGCGCAATTAAACGAAGAGAAGAAACGTCTACAATTTGATATTGAAAAATCTAGGCAACAAGTCTACAATACTGTAGCAGCTTCCGATAAAACCATTTTAGAAAAAATAGCAGATAACAAAAAACGCATTGCTGATATTGATAGCCAATTCATGAAAATTGTGCTAAATAATGAACAAAATTTAGCTGAGGTCAATAGTAAAATTTCTCAAGCTCAATTAGAATTTAAATATCAACAATTACGCGCCCCCGTTTCCGGCACAGTTTTCAATTTACAAGCTAAAACTCCTGGTTTTGTAGCTAATCCCACCCAAAAAATCTTAGAGATTGTACCCAACGACAAATTCGTTGCTGAGATTTTCATTACCAATAAAGATATTGGTTTTGTCCGCAAAGGAATGAAAGCCGATGTCAGAATCGATTCATTCCCCTTTAGCGAATTCGGCGACATCAAAGGCGAGTTAGTTGAAGTAGCTTCAGACGCACTCCCACCAGATGAAACCCATAAGTTCTATCGCTTTCCTGCCAAAATTAGGTTAAATAAACAATACTTAGACATTAAAGACAAAAAAATTTCCCTGCAATCTGGTATGTCTTTAAGTGCTAACATCAAAGTCCAAGAAGAACGCACAGTTTTGAGTCTGTTTACAGAGATGTTTACCAACCAAGTTGAAAGCTTAAAAGAAGTAAGATAATCCTTTAGGGATTTCTCATTAAAAAAATATACTATCACGTTGATAGCAACGGAGCAGGGGGCAGGGGGAAATATCAGATAAAGAGTCTCCCCTGTTCCCTGTTACCCGTTCCCTGTTCCCCGTTAAAACTTTTGACTTTTGACTTTGAATATATATGTATCCTCAACGCATTGAACCCCAACCTGGACAAGAATCTGTGTGGGATTACCCCCGTCCCCCCCGCTTGGAGGACACAAACAAACATATTCAGGTAATTTTTAATGGTGTAGAAATCGTCAATACCCGCCACGCCAAGCGTGTGTTAGAAACTAGCCATCCACCCACGTACTATATCCCGCCTACAGACATCAAAATGGAATACTTGGTGTTAACACCACAGTCTAGTTTTTGTGAATGGAAGGGACGCTCTGGATACTATACAATCCGAGTGGGCGAGCGAGAAGTCGAAAATGCAGCTTGGTTTTACGCCAGTCCAACGCGCGCTTTTGCAGATATTAAAGATCATGTGGCTTTCTATGCCCATTTCATGGATGCTTGCTACGTAGATGGTGAACGAGTAGAACCACAACCAGGAAACTTTTATGGTGGTTGGATAACTAGCGATGTTGTTGGGCCTTTTAAGGGTATTCCTGGTAGTTGGGGATGGTGATTTAAGCCAGAGTTCTGGAAGTAATCTTGTTGGGAAATCTCAACTGCGATCGCCGACAGGATACTTCCAAACAAAAAAGCAGGCGATCGCCTTTGGAATTCTATACAATACTTTGATAGTATCCAAAAAGTGACCAGAGATTCACTAAGCAGTCACTCAAGGATACCAGTCTTGCTTTAATCTTTTAAACTCCCCAGGCTGGATTCGAACCAGCGACCAATCGATTAACAGTCGATCGCTCTACCACTGAGCTACTGAGGAATGATTGCGCTCACAATTTATAATAGTATCTTAGTCTTCTGGATTTGGCAAGCATTTTTAGAAAATTTTTTTGCTCACCCTCAAGGCGTTGATTTTGGGACTTCCAGAAAATAAATTATCCATTGTACTTAGTTGATATTTTCTGTATCTCCCCTGCTCCCGTTCGGCTGACGCTCACGGCGGAAGCCTGCCCCTTGCCCCTTGCCTACAAAATGGATAGGATGTTTCGTTGAAAATCTCTTTTCAGTCCAAACAGCCGCCAGAAACTCCAGTGACGGTGATACAGTTAATTATTTTTGTCTGTACTTAACCCTTGTCAAGCAAAGACTATGGAAATATTCAGCCTACTACTTCAATCCCATCCGAAGCTCTGCAAGCTTTTGCTTGGCTTTGGGATCAATAGAGCTAGCCAATCTCCGTGGAGAGTGTTGGCGTGGTTTAGCCCTTTGCTTAACTAGACAAATCGTGGTTTTAACTTCGCCGCACAATTGTTCTGCTGATAACCATTCAGCCCCGTACCCCTGTACTGTTAATTGTTGTGCGCGGTCAGATGTGGCAACAATGAGCCGAGCCATCCTAGACTGTAGAAACTCATAGCGCAAAGATGCACAGGTTTTTTCTATGTATGAGTCTGCCGTTTGCCCAAAATCAGTGTAATGAATTGATAAAAGTTCGGTGATTACTTCCTGATTACTGGCGGTATTTTGATAGTGAGCGTCAAACACTATTTTGGTCTCATACCCTTGAAAAGAACTGTAGCTTGTCATGGTTTCCACAAGTTCACGCCTTGCTGCTTCTAGTCCGGCAGTGTC
This sequence comes from Nostoc sp. CMAA1605, assembly GCF_021596505.1. Lineage (GTDB taxonomy): Bacteria > Cyanobacteriota > Cyanobacteriia > Cyanobacteriales > Nostocaceae > Trichormus. Next base: position 33,942 of record NZ_PJIZ01000063.1, read on the forward strand.
GCGGGTTTTTTTGAGGCAAGACCAAGCACCTATGATGTTATAACCGTCTACTAACAAAACGGCTGGGACTGGGGGACAGGACATGGTTTTTAATCACAATTTTCTAGAGTTAACAAGATCCATTCATAACTTTTATAGTAAATGAAGCATTGCTTGTAACACTATGTTACAAAGACGAAAATAATGTGATTTAATTGCAAAGTTGAATTAAAAGTGATGATGATTGGGGATTGGGCATGGGGAATTGGGCATGGGGCATTGTGTTTTTCTTCCCCTGCTTCACTAACTTCCTCTGTGTGTTCCAATTACAAGTATTTATACCAATTACCCAAAATTAAGCAACAGGTGCAAAGCTTGAAACCAAGATATTATCTGACTTTCTTAATTGCGTAAAGCCTGCGGCATAGCTGCGCTTAGAGCGTAGCGGGACGAAGTCTATTGCGAATTGCGAATTGCGAATTGCGAATTGGTATTACCCCATTCCAGTTAAATCGCTACAAGTGGGAAATGCGGCGGATTTAGCATAGAGATGATTTTGCAGAACTCTAGCTAAGGTATGATTATTCTCTCTTAAACCTTCATAAAAAAAGCAGACTTCGCCTTTAATCCCTATTTGACGGTTATACTCAATCGTCTGCACCAAATATTGGGGACTGATGCAATAAGTTCCTAACTTCAGCAGGATTCCTGGGGCTAATTTTGGTAGGGTGGCAGCAGTAAATTGTTCTTTGACTAGTTTATCGGCGATCGCTCGGTAACTAGGAAAATCCCGCCGATAAATTTGCGGGTGAATTATATCCACTATTCCCTGGTTTAACCATGTGGGTGTATCTTGCAAATATTCCCGAAATGCCCAGTCATGGATATTAGGCGCGATAGACACCAATAAGTTTGGGTTAACGGCTTTTACTTGCTGATATAGCCTTGCCCAAAATTTTGTCAAAATATCAGCGCGCCATTGTAACCAGTGTCTATCTTTGGGATTTAGCGGTGGTTGGCGATGAAATTCCTGACGATAGCGGGCGATAGTATCCGCATCATACCCACCTTCACTGGGTAAAGCCGGAAAGCGATCGTCACCTTGAATGCCATCCACATCATAATTATTCACCACTTCCAAGACTAAATTCATCAAAAATGCTTGGACATCGGGGTTCAGGGCATTCAACCACTCAAAACCATTTTTCTTGAGCAGATTACCTTGGGAATCACGCGCTGCCCATTCTGGTTTCTGCTGTAACAGTAAGCCCCCGTTTAAATTGTAGGAACTGGCAAAGCCATATTCAAACCAAGGGATGACTTTTAATCCCACGCGCCGCGCCTCCGTCACTACCTCCAATAAAGGATCACGCCCGACAGATAGAGGATCAATTTCCACCCCAAAGGTTTGGCGCATCGTCTGACTGGGATACAAAGTCACAGCTTGATTCCACACCACAGGAAACACCACATTAAACCCAGTGGTAGCCAGAAAATCCATAGCTTCAGCAATATTTTGCCGTGAACGCAAAACTTGACTATCGGTAGTAGTTAACCAGACACCGCGTATTTCCATAGTTTTGTTTTGGGGCAGAGAGGCAGGGGGCAGGGAGAGCAGGGGGAGGAAAATACGATGCCCTATGCCCCATTCCCTATTCCCAATGCCCAATCCCTAAAGTAGATGTTTGAACTAGCACGTTATCAAATAATTAATTAGCATTCTTGTGAAAATAACACCTATGTCTGTGGTTCAGGATTCTTGGCAGCACGCATATATCAATACCAATGGGATAAAACTGCACTATGTCACCCAAGGAACAGGACGCTTGATGCTGATGTTGCATGGGTTTCCTGAGTTTTGGTATTCTTGGCGGCATCAAATCCCTAAATTCGCGGAAAAGTTTCAAGTCGTGGCTTTAGATTTACGTGGTTATAACGACAGTGATAAACCTGTCAAGAAATCCGCCTATGTGATGGCTGAATTTATTCAAGACATTGCGGGAGTAATTCAAGGATTAGGACACGATAGTTGTATTTTAGTTGGACATGATTGGGGTGGAGAGATCGCCTGGAATTTTGCCTATGCTCATCCTGAAATGGTAGAACGTTTAATTATTCTCAATTTGCCTCATCCTGCTAAATTTACTCAAGGTTTATTGACTCCCCCACAGTTACGCCGCAGTTGGTATATCTTCTTATTTCAACTACCTTGGCTACCAGAATTGATGCTCAAAGCTGATAATTATCTGGCGATCGCTAATATGATTCCTAAGACAGCAGTTAATCAAACAGCATTTACTCCAGATAATATTGCCGCTTATCAACAAGCTGCTGCTAAAACTGGGGCAATTGCAGCTATGTTGAACTATTACCGCAATCTTTTTTCCAGTCTCCTATTTCAGAAAAGTTGGCAAATTTTAGAGACTCCTACGCTGTTGATTTGGGGTGAAAATGATACCGCTTTAGGCAAAGAGCTTACTTACAACACTCAAGACTATGTAAAACATCTCCAAATTAAGTATATTCCCCATTGTGGACATTGGGTTCAACAAGAAAAACCAGAATTAGTTAATCGGTATATGCAAGAATACTTAGTAATTTAAATTATAATTTACATCAAAAGTATGAGTAATATTTTTATATAAGTGAATACTGGCAATGTTTTTACGAAAATATATCGAATGATACATTCACTTAAAAATATTTAATATTAAATTAAATCCAGTATTTATGCTGAAATTGAAAGACACAAAATAGCCAAAAACCATAGCCAATAATATTTTGAGACTCACTACACTAGCCATAATCTAGACAAGTAAATTGTGATTTAAATCAACATTGTTTAGAAAGTTAGTGAGATAATAGAAATGTGAGGAAAAGAACGGATGTTAATCAAGGAGAAAGGGGGAAATTATGAAACTCAAGCTATTAGCAGCTGTAGCCTTAGCCACTCCCCTATTTTTTGTGAATTCAGTCAAAGCTGGGAATCCACAAGACTTACAAAAACTGTTATCAACTGGGGAATGCGTAGGGTGTAATCTATCAGGCATGAACCTCAGTGGCGAGCATTTAATTGGTGTTGACTTACGAGGGGCAAATCTAGCTGGTGCAAATCTAGCTGGTGCTAACCTCGAAGGAGCTGATTTGACTAACGCCAATTTGAAAGGAGCGAATCTTACCGCCGCCTTTCTTACCAACGTCAACTTCAAAAAAGCCAACTTAAATAACGCCAACATGACCCGCGCTCATGTTTTCGATTCCAACGTGTATCAAGCATCAATGGAAAATCTCACCATCACAGATGCAGAAATTTATAATACTGCGATCGGCGTTGGTGGCGAAGCAGGTCAAGAAATTCCCGACTGGGATTAGTATCAACCGATTTAGGTGAATTTTAAGAAATAAAAGATGGAGTGAGAGAGTTGGGTGTTAGCCAATCACATCTCTCACATACCTCTTATAGCAGTTCGCAGTTCGCAGTTCGCAGTTCGCAGTTCGCAGTTGAAAACAGTCAGGTATTATCTGGGTTTTAAGGGTTGTATCTGTCGCTGGATTTTGGAGAATTGGTATTAGAACATTCAAAAGCAGATGGCGCGTGTTAGCTGTTGGATGTTTCAGGAATTTTAAAAGAACATATCTAGTCAAGCAAGGATGAAAGAGAAACTCTTGGCTGGGGACAAGGTGGGCAAGGTAGACAAGGTGGGCAAGGTAGACAAGGTAGACAAGGTAGACAAGGTAGAGTTTATTTCTCAACTCACTACTCAGCACCATCTAAACACTGTGCTACCGCTAACATTACTCAGCACTCATAACTCAGCACGGGCTAAACGCCCCGCTTCCGCTAACAGCACTCACTACTCAGCACTCAGCACTCACCACTCACCACTTTCACCCTCCAAGTCCTAATTTTTATGAAGTATTGCTATCCGAGATCAATACTGTGATTGACGAACGCGGCTTAAGATAGCTTTAATATTCAGATAAAATCAGCGTTTGTGCTTATATAAATGAGAGGTGGAGTGATTTTTGCATGATCTGTACTTTATTCCAAGTACGATGACGAGCAATTGACACAGCCTGGGATAATGACAACCGGAGGATTCCAGTTGATTCATGACAACAGAACTCAGAAAGCCGCTGATTTTATGACATCCTGTAGCCTTCTGACTTCTATCCACCTACTGACTGTCTACCTTGTAGTTGATGCAGTAGATGTTATGGGACGACTATGGTGATAGGACGCTAAACCCTATTTCCCAACTCAGTGGGATGCAAGAGTGCATTGCCTAATCAACAGCCTTTTGGTTGTAATTGTCAGGATTAGAGAACCTCAACTGTCAAATTTATGGAAGTGAAAATGCAAGAACCAGAATTCGCCCAAACCCAACCTAAAGAGGCAACAATGCCAGATATCAACAACCAAACAGGAACTATTACTAAACTCCAGCCCCCTGTACAGTCTCAAGAGGAATGGGGAAAATACGTAGAACAAGTTTCTCAATTTTTAGCAACTCTGCCTGATTATGTGGGCAATTTCTTCAATCAATATAAACAGCCTTTAGTCATCGTAGGCTTAATTGTAGGTTCACTAGTGACCGTCAGGGTACTTTTGGCAGTATTAGACGCGTTGAATGATATTCCTTTAGTAGCACCAACTTTTGAATTGATTGGCATTGGTTATTCTGCTTGGTTTGTTTACCGCTACTTACTCAAAGCTTCAACCAGACAAGAGTTAAACAATGAAATCACAACTCTGAAGTCCCAAGTAGTTGGTCAAGACGGTTCAGAAAACTAATATCTGACTCGATGACATATCAACTACTGACAGCGATTACAGGGTATAGACAATAATTTATTGATATGGTCAAGCTTTGCGGCTTGACCATTTTATTTTAAGTAGGACGGAGTAAATAATTAAAGGTTTGTAGTGTTCGCTACGCCCTAAGCGCAGCTATGCCGTAGGCTTTACGAGACGCTCCGCGAACAGAAAAGGACTAAAGTCCTTACTACAAACTGAATCCTATTATTTTTACATTACTTAACATAATTCGTTTTTTTCAGTGGTTTTACTTAAGGGTTCAGGTTCTTCTGATTTGGCAGAGGAGAATTATTAATTTTCTCTAACTTTCCTGTTAATACTAGGGCTTGATGAATCATTGCTGCGACTTCGGCACGGGTAGCGGCTTGATTAGGGGCTAAAACTTTGGCATTGGGATAATTAACCACTAACCCGTTAACAGTCGCAGATGCTACCTTATCAACAGCATATTTTGGGATATCCTGAACGTCTTGATAAATGCTTAAAACTTGAGTGGGATTAGCTGGTGGTTGGAGATTTAAGCCACTGGCTAAGGCGACTAAAACTTGCGATCGCGAAATATTTTGTTGTGGTTGAAAAGTCTGATTCGGATAACCCTTTAAAAATTTGGTGCTAATAGCGTGATTAATTGCTGGTTTAGCCCAAAATTCTGCCGATACATCCCGAAAAGGAATGGTAGCGGCTGTAGTGTCTTGGTTAAAAGCTTTTTGTAATATAGCCGCAAATTCCGCACGACTTACAGGTAAATTTGGTCTAAAAGTATAGTCTGGAAAACCTTGGATAATTTTACGCGCAGACAGCGCATCAATAAAATCACCAGCCCAAAATTTAGCAGGTACATCATTAAAAGCTATTGGTGGCGGAATGGTGGATTTCTGTGCAGATGGCGTGACTAAGGGTAAAGATGGAGGTTTTTCAGCCGAATTCAACTCTACCGACAAAGATAAAGCAGCAGGTGGTAACTTTGCTGGCGGTTGGAGAGTTGGTGTTTCCTGAAAACTAGGTGAAGGAATCACTGGAGGTTCAACTATATCCGTCTCTGGAGGTGCAGACACATTAGGCAAGCGCGCATCGGTATCTGCTGGTAACTCTGGAGTTAGAGACGGTGTAGGGGGATTAGTTGTAGCACTAGGCGCAGTGGTGTTTAAAGATAATAGGCCACTTAAATTCCAGCCAGATTCCTGACGAGAAAACGACCAAAGCAAAATTCCTCCTATGGTGAGGAAAGCTACGAAAATCCCGATAAATTCATCGAAGCCCAAAGCCGTCGATGGAGATGAGTCTTGATCAGTGGGAGGTTTTGTCATGGATTGGGGATTGGGGATTGGGGATTGGGGACACTTCGACAAGCTCAGTGCATCGCTGGGGATTGGGGATTGGGGACTGGGAATTTTAGATGGAAACCAATCCAAAAGACGCTCCTGCGTCGCTAATACTACGCTATCGTCAATCCCAAATCCAAAATTAAAAGGCTGGGAACTGGGGAATAAGAGATAAGGTAGACAAGGTAGATTTTACCCCTATGCCCAATTCCCTATGCCCAATTCCCAATTACAACACCCGCAAGATGCTGGGAACGCTATCAATTGCTGCTAAACTTTGGATTTCGGCGACGGCTTGGCGGAAATCGCCTTCTTTTACGTCATGGGTGACAACTACAATCTCTGCTAAGTCTCCTTGAAAACCAGTCTGCACAATTGACTCTATACTCACGCCATGATTGCCAAAGCAAGTTCCCAATTTACCGATGACTCCCGATTGGTCTTGGGTGAGGAATCGGGCATAAAATCGAGTTACGAGGTCTGATATGGGGGCAATTTGGCAATAATCCTCATGTCTACAAGTTAATAGAGGATTGGGTGCGGCGGTATTACTTTTTACAGCAGCTACTAGACTCAAAATGTCGGAAGTCACCGCACTAGCAGTAGCACCTTCACCCGCACCAGGGCCAAAGAACATCACCTGACCGATGGGTTCTCCTTCTACCAGAATGGCGTTATAAACACCGTTAATACTGGCTAAGGGATGCGCCTTGGGTACGAGTGTGGGATGAACTCTGATAGATAATTGGGCAGCATCGCTGACTTTATTAGTAGCGATCGCTAGTAATTTAATCACAAATCCCAATTTTTCGGCATAGGCTATATCAGTTTTACTAACTTGGCGAATTCCTTCACAATGGACATCTGGTAAATGAATCCGACCGTCAAAAGCTAAAGATGCCAAGATGGCGATTTTATCTCCAGCATCCAAACCATCAACATCTGCTGTGGGGTCAGCTTCCGCGTAACCTAAGCGTTGAGCATCCGCTAACACATCAGCAAAGTCGCTACCTTCCGTTTGCATCCGCGTCAGGATGTAGTTGGTAGTACCGTTGACTATACCAGTGACGGTATGAATGCGGTTCACACTTAAAGCTTGTTTTAAGGGTTGAATGACTGGAATTCCACCCCCTACCGCCGCCTCTAACATGACGTATAAGCCTGCTTGATTGGCAATGGTGAAAATTTCTGCCCCAAAGCGAGAAATGGCGGCTTTATTGGCGGTAACAACGTGTTTGCCGTTTTTCAAAGCTTGGAGGATAAGCGATCGCGCTGGCTCTAATCCTCCCATCACCTCGACTACAATATCTACTTCGGGGTCATTGACAATTGCTTCTAAATCTGTAGTGATGACCTGTGTAGGTAATTGTACATTACGGGGTTTATCGAGCGATCGCACGCCCACACGATAAATTTCAATTTCTTGCAATAACGGATGACGACCAGCTGCGTCTTGCAGCAACTTTACCGTTCCTGTTCCGACTGTACCTAATCCTAAAATTCCCAGCTTTACACCCACAAACTTGCACCCAATTTTACCAATAACAATTGTAGGGTGAGTTATTCACCCACCCTACAGATTATCGTTTGTTAGTTGTTTTTGTCAGTCGTCTCAGTCTTATACTATGGACTATTGACTCATGACTATGGACTAATTACTAACTTAGTATGTTTCAACGTGCCAACGGCCTGCTTTTTTGAGTTCTTTTTGGTAGTCACTCCAGGTTACACCTTCTTTAGCAGCAGCAGCAGTTAAAGCAGCATCAATCCCGTCTTCCATACCGCGCAAACCGCAGATGTAAGTGTGGGTTTTTTCATTTTTGATCAATTGCCACAGTTCATCAGCATATTCTGCTACGCGGTCTTGGATGTACATTCTACCGCCTTGGGGATTTTGTTGTTCCCGGCTGATGGCGTAGGTCAAACGGAAGTTATCGGGATACTTCTGCTGTATTTCTTCCAATTCTTCTTTATATAGAATGTTAGGAGTTGTAGGAACGCCAAAAATTAACCAAGAAAATCCTTTAAATTGGTAATCTGGGTTAGCAGCTTTTTCTGCATCCTTAAACTGCCGCCACAGGTAAGTACGCATGGGGGCGATACCTGTACCAGTAGCCATCATAATGACGTTAGCGTCTGGGTCATCGGGTAACAGCATTTCTTTACCCACTGGCCCGGTGATTTTCACATCATCCCCAGGTTTTAACTGAGTCAGGTATGTAGAGCAAACACCGTAGACTGTTTCACCGCTTTCTGGGTGCTTGTATTCTAATTGACGCACGCACAGTGAAATTGTCTTATCATCAACATCATCACCGTGACGAGTAGAGGCAATAGAGTACAGTCTCAGCTTTTCTGGCTTACCATTTTTGTCTAGACCAGGGGGAATAATCCCAATACTTTGACCTTCGAGGTACTTTAAGTTACCACCAGTTAGGTCAAATTTGAGGTGCTGAACAATACCAATCCCGCCTTCTTTCACTAACGTTTCGTTAGAAATACACTTACCAATAAATGGTGCATTGGGGCGGTAGGTGTTTACGGGAACGTCAGCGTGGGCTTTTTTGGCTTTCGCTTGAGTCATGGTGTTGCCTTTGTTGTCCTTATTCTTCTGCTGTTCTTCAGCTGGTTCACTTTTTGCTGTTACAGGTGTGGCTTTACCATTGAGTTGCTGTAGCCCGCTCACGGATTGAATGCTCACAATCTTACCGCCTAAGCGAGTGATACGCTGCATTTCTTGATTCATGCGGTTGTAAGGCACTCTAATGAACACACTGCCACTTTTACGAATAGGATAGTTCGTTTGATCAGTTTCTTCACTCTGACGCAGACCCACCACTTCGTAAACGAAGATGCGGCTACCTGATTCTCCATTGGCAGCACCTTCAAAAGCACCTTGATTGAACATTCTTTCTACCACTCCGATACTTACTTAACCGTTTATCAAAAAAACTTTTCCCATCACAAGCTAGCTTTAGTTTATCGGATCTGGTGTTCCTAAAACTAGCGTTTTGAGAAAGTGGCACTAAGTAAATAATGCCCAGCATTGATACACTCACCAAGGATATGGGGGCTTCAGTAGTGGAAGTAATATACACACCCGCTTAACTTCTAAGGTTAGAGGATAAGTCTTGGGCATAATGTTAATAATGAGTCAATTTAATCTTTTCTTCTATGCTGCTTTTTGATTGAGCATCAAAAATGGGGCTGGAGATGTTTCTTCCTTCCCTTACTAGGTTGAAAGTGGTGAGTCAATAGTCAATAGTCATTAGTCAATAGTCATTAGTCATTAGTCATTAGTTGTTCTCCTCTGCTCCCCACACTCCCCAATCCCCAATCCCCAGTCCCCAGTCCCTATTATTGGCAGTAAATCTTGTATGGGTTACATCATTCTGTTAAAATCACCTTTAACACTAGGATTAAATACTTACCCTTCGTCAACATTCAGATACTTCAGATAACCGACAGCTTCACACATGGTAGCTGTCAAAATATCTGCTCAGTTGTTCTAAAATGAGACGAAAAAGTAAATAAACTTCAGCACCTTCTGCTGTTTGACAGCCAGTGGAAGTAAAAATAAAACGCTTGTGGATTCGGTCTGATGAGGGCTAAATTCTACTTTGGTTTAGTCTAGTTAAGAGGATGAGAAGCAAGAATCTCTGGAATTTGTTTCAGGAGAGTGTCACAGGTGGCTTAAGTAGCAAGAACGCAGGATAAACCAAACGGGGTAGACTCCTGGCTTCACATTCTGCTGTGAAAAAAATATTGATTGACACATTTAGTTTTTAGAGGAGATTTATGACAAGTAAGCCGGAACGCGTGGTACTGATTGGAGTAGCCGGAGACTCTGGGTGCGGTAAATCTACGTTTTTGCGTCGGTTGATCGATTTGTTTGGGGAAGAGTTTATGACAGTCATCTGTTTAGATGACTATCACTGCTTAGATCGCAAACAACGTAAAGAAACCGGGATCACGGCACTTGACCCTAGAGCCAATAACTTTGACCTGATGTATGAGCAAATTAAGGCTCTGAAAGAAGGTCAATCGATTAATAAGCCGATTTATAACCACGAAACCGGCATGATCGATCCCCCAGAGATCGTAGAACCAAACCATATTGTTGTGGTTGAGGGTCTACACCCCCTGTATGATGAACGGGTGCGATCGCTGCTCGATTTTAGCGTTTACTTCGACATCAGTGATGAAGTCAAAATTGCCTGGAAAATCCAGCGTGACATGGCAGAAAGAGGCCATCGCTATGAAGATGTCTTAGCCGCTATCAACTCCCGTAAACCCGATTTCCAAAAATACATCGAACCCCAAAGAGAATTCGCCGATGTAGTCCTGCAAGTATTACCTACCAACTTAATTAAAAACGATACAGAGCGTAAAGTTTTACGGGTACGGATGCTACAACGGGAAGGCAAAGAAGGATTTGAACCAGTTTATCTGTTTGACGAAGGTTCAAGCATTCAATGGACTCCCTGCGGACGCAAATTGACCTGTTCTTACCCAGGTATGCAACTATACTATGGTTCTGATGTTTACTATGGTCGTTACGTCTCCGTGTTAGAGGTAGATGGACAATTTGATAACTTAGAAGAAGTCATCTACATCGAAAATCACCTCAGCAAAACATCCACCAAGTACGAAGGTGAGATGACCCATCTGTTGTTACAACACCGTGAGTATCCTGGTTCTAACAATGGTACTGGTTTATTCCAAGTGTTAACAGGTCTGAAAATGCGTGCTACTTACGAACGTTTAACATCAAAAGAAGCCCAGATAGCAGTTCAAGTTTAAAACAGCAGTGTTTGTGTCAAAAATCTAGGGGTTACTCGTGAGTAACCCCTTTTTTTGTATATATACGGGCAATTTTACATAGTAAGTACAAATTACAGGAATTCGCCCCACAAAAATGTAGCTTTGCTAACAAATTGAGCAATTATCATCATTTGGGCATGGGGAATTGGGGATTTAATTTTGAACTTTGGATTTGGGATTGATTCAACCTCTTTACGACTAGTTAACGGAAAGTAACTAATGGATGTGTCAATATTGTTATGATTTCAGTAATTAGTAGCTGCACTAAGTATTGAGACTTTAGTCAGTGAAAATACTATTACAGGGGGAATACTCTATTGTCTCGACGTTATTTATTTACTTCCGAGTCAGTTACCGAAGGTCATCCCGATAAAATCTGTGATCAGATTTCTGACACGATTTTAGACACCTTACTCGCACAAGACCCCGCTAGCCGCGTTGCAGCAGAGGTAGTTGTCAATACTGGCTTGGTGTTAATCACTGGTGAAATCACCACCAAAGCCAATGTTAATTATGTCAATATTGCCCGCAAAAAAATTGCGGAAATTGGCTACATTAATGCTGACAATGGCTTTTCTGCCAACAGCACTAGTGTGATTGTGGCTTTGGATGAACAATCACCAGATATTGCCCAAGGCGTAAACACAGCCCAAGAAACCCGCCAGCAAGATAGTGATGAACTATTTGATTCTATTGGTGCTGGTGATCAAGGGATTATGTTTGGTTTTGCTTGTAACGAAACTCCAGAACTGATGCCCTTACCTGTGAGTTTAGCGCACCGCATTGCGCGCCGACTCGCCGCAGTCCGTAAAACCGGAGATTTGTCCTACTTACGTCCTGATGGTAAAACTCAGGTGACTGTTGTTTACGAAGATGGTCGTCCTGTCGGGATTGATACCATTCTGATTTCCACCCAACACACAGCTACCATCGGCGATATTACCGATGAGGCCGCAGTGCAAGCCAAAATTAAGCAAGACCTGTGGACTGCTGTAGTGGAACCTGTGTTTGGCGACTTGGAAGTTAAACCAGACCAAGACACCCGATTTTTGGTCAACCCCACCGGTAAATTCGTGATTGGTGGGCCTCAAGGTGACTCCGGTTTGACGGGAAGAAAAATTATTGTGGATACCTACGGTGGTTATTCCCGACATGGTGGTGGTGCTTTCTCTGGTAAAGACCCCACAAAAGTAGACCGTTCTGCCGCTTATGCAGCTCGTTATGTAGCTAAAAATATTGTGGCGGCTGGATTGGCAGAAAAATGTGAAGTACAGTTGAGTTATGCCATTGGTGTAGCGCGACCTGTCAGCATTTTCTTAGATACCTTCGGTACTGGTACAGTCGATGATGAAACCTTACTGGAACTAGTCAAACAAAATTTTGAACTACGTCCGGCGGGAATTATTCATGCTTTCAACCTACGTAACCTCCCAAGTGAAAGAGGCGGACGTTTTTATCAGGACGTTGCAGCTTACGGTCACTTTGGACGCAATGATTTAGATTTGCCTTGGGAACGTACCGATAAAGCTGAATTTTTGAAGCAAGCAGCTAGTCAGGCGATGTCAAATGCGATCGCTCAGGCTTTAAAGTAGAGGAGCATCCTACTCCACAAAAGATTTAAACCATCAATAATCTGCCCTCTGCTGAGTTTCATGCTCAGTAGAGGGTTTTCTGTTGCTCATGTGTGTCACAAGATAACTGATGAAAAGCCGAAATGAAGCTAATTGATAGAAAAATCGCCGATATTGATGATAATATTTGCTGTATCCCAAAAAAAAGTTTTGTTCTTGTTCCTATTGTCTTGCTAATATTGCACTCTAGAACCAAAACAGTTTCGTAAAAAGTTCCCTACTTGCGTTCGATATTAAGTTTTCCTGTGCTGAATGTGTTCAAAGTCCCCGTAAAGTAAAATAGCCCATTGGATGGCGGTGCATTTTGAAGAATCAGTCTTTAAAATGCTAGTTGGGTGAAACCAAGTTACTTGGGAAGACTACCAAGACATTAGCTCGGAGATAGAAAAAATGGGTTAGAGTAAGGTATCATCATACCGCCATTAAAATCTGGCTGAAAACCATAGAGGAGAATAACCTGCTCCTAGAAGCAATTGTATTAGTCCACTGTCAACCAATTAAGCACGATATTACACACAAGTTAATATTCGTGTAAAAATTCGTATCAAAACTAATTGAATGTCGGAAAGTTATGCAAATTATCTAGAAGCAATTTGTTGCACTTGTAATCAAAAAAAATTATGTAAAGTGTTGATCAACATGGCAGTAATTTTACAAGCAAAACTTATTTAATAATTGTTGGGGGAGGAAGGAGATTTGAGGGATGCAAACTCAACAGCCAATCCCTGTGGAAAGCAGTTTAGAAAGCGAACAAGTGTCAATAGAAGAGACATCCAACAACGATGAACTTCCAACAATAGAATTTCCCTCACGGGGGAAACTCAAAGCTAGTTCTTGGCGTATACACCAAAAAATTGGCTACGGTTATTTTGTGGCCATTGGTATTGGCTTTTTCGGTTCACTCACAGGACTAGTCATTGCTAATTACTATCGTGGGAAAGAAATTCGGCAATTCACCCAAGCACAAGAACAACGGCAATTATTGAGTGATTATAAAGAGGCAGTGGTCAATGCACAACTGCACAGCTCTCATATTGTGGCCTTTCTAGAAGATGGACAACGACTCCCAGAAAAAAAAGCAGAATTCCTGCAAAATGTAGAGAGAGCCAGAAAATTAGAGCGCAGAATTGACAAATTTATTAATAGCAAGCCGACTAAAAAGTTAGCTGCAACTAGTGCTAACTTACAGGCTTTATTGCAAGATTACGCCTATTACTTAAAATCTTATGTTGATCAAATAGAGGCTGTATTAAAAGACAGTAATCAACAGCAAGTATCTGTAACAAGAGATAGGCTGTTACAAATTATGCGTGGTCAAACAGCAGTACAGTTAGACCAACTAGCAGAAAAATTAAGTAACATTTTACGCACGGCCGAAGAGCAAGAACAGGGAAGACAAAGTGATGTAGAACAGGCTAAAGGCGTAGAGAGAATAATTGTGATGGTGAGTATGCTGGTGTCAGTGGCGATCGCCGCCATTATCGCATGGCGCACCAGTCGCGCGATCGCAGAACCAGTAATTATTGTCACCCAAGTCGCCGAACAAGTCGCACGCAAACATAATTTTGACTTACGCGCACCAGTCACTACCGAAGATGAAATTGGCTTATTGGCAAAATCTTTAAATCGGTTGATTGAGAGAGTATCAGAACGCACCAAAGAATTAGAACTAGCAAAAGAACAAGCAGAAGCCGCTAGCAAAGCTAAAAGTCGATTTTTAGCCAACGTCAGCCATGAATTACGTACACCCTTAAACGCAGTCATTGGCTTAAGTCAACTCCTCCAAGATGATGCGACTGACATTAACTTATCACCAGAATTTATCACCGACTTAGAAACCATCAACGCAGCCGGAAGACACTTACTAGAACTAATTAACGACATCCTCGACTTATCGAAAATTGAAGCCGAGAAAATGACTCTCTACCCAGAGACATTTGAGATTATGACGTTAATTAATAACGTAGTCCTTACCGTCAAACCCGCCATTGAGAAAAACGGCAATGTATTGGAAGTATATTGTGATCCACACTTAGGTACAATGTACGCAGATCAAACCAGGATGCGACAAGTTTTGTTTAATCTCTTAAGTAACGCCGCGAAATTTACCACCAACGGCAAAATTAAGCTGACAGTGAAAAATGATTTGCAAAATGCTTCCCTAGAAGCACCCCTGGGAATGATTACTTTCACAGTCAGTGATACAGGAATTGGGATGTCTCCCACACAACAGCAACAACTATTCCAACCTTTTATTCAAGGTGATACCTCAACCACGAAAAAGTACGGTGGTACAGGACTAGGGTTAGCTATCAGTCGCCACTTTTGTCAGATGATGGGAGGGGAAATTTTAGTGCAAAGTCAAATAGGAGTAGGTTCTACTTTTACTGTGCATCTACCATTGACAGTACAGGAGTAAACTGGGGAATAGGGAATTGGGAATTGGGAATTGGGAATCGGGAGACAAGGTAGACAAGGTAGACAAGATAGATTATATTTCCTATGCCCCATGCCCCATAGCCAATGCCCAAACTCACACCATGACTACTAACATCGACTTTCTGAGCCACTTAAACCCCAGTCAACGCCAAGCCGTGGAACATTATTGCGGCCCTTTGTTAGTGGTGGCTGGTGCGGGTTCTGGTAAAACACGCGCCTTGACTTACCGGATTGCTAACTTAATTCTGAAACATCGGGTTGCACCGGAAAATATTTTGGCGGTGACTTTTACGAATAAAGCCGCCAGGGAAATGAAAGACCGGATTCAAAGGCTATTTGCTGAACAGTTGGCTATGACAGAACATGGTCAACGGTTGGATTTACTGCCAGAATACGAACAAACGAAACTGCGATCGCGTGTTTATAAAAGTATAATTAAAGACTTGTGGTGTGGTACTTTCCACAGTCTATTTTCGCGGATTCTCCGTTTTGATGTTGATAAATATCAAGACGAAAAGGGGAGAAAGTGGGATAGGAATTTTTCGATTTTTGATGAGTCTGATGTCCAGAGTTTGATTAAGGAAATCGTTACTAAACAGTTAAATTTAGACGATAAGAAATTTGAACCGCGTTCTGTTCGGTATGCTATTAGCAATGCCAAAAACCAAGGCTTATCACCAGAAGAATTTGAAAAGGAACAGCCTAATTATCGGGGACGGGTAATTGCTGATGTTTACAACCGTTACCAAGATAAACTATCAGAAAATAATGCGCTCGACTTTGATGATTTAATTCTTGTCCCTACAAGATTATTTCAACAAAACGAGCAAATCTTGGGTTATTGGCATCGGAAATTCTGCCATATTTTGGTTGATGAATATCAAGATACTAACCGCACTCAATATGAATTGATTCGCCTATTGGTAACTAACGGAGAAAATAATAAAAATGACTGGGATTGGCGAAATCGCTCAGTTTTTGTTGTGGGTGATGCTGACCAATCTATTTATAGTTTTAGAATGGCAGACTTTACAATTTTGCTAGAATTTCAGGAAGATTTTGGTGATGGTTTGCCTGATGAAGATACACGCACAATGGTGAAGTTAGAAGAAAACTATCGCTCTTGTGAAAATATTTTACAGGCGGCTAATGAACTAATTGAAAATAACACCCAACGGATTGATAAAGTCCTGAAGCCGACAAGAGGCGCGGGAGAACAGATTTATTGCTACAAAGCCGATGATGAACTAGTAGAAGCCGATTTTGTGATTAAACAAATTCGCTACTTAGAAAATCAACACCCCGAATTGAACTGGGGAAGTTTCGCCATTTTATACCGTACTAACGCCCAATCTCGCCCCTTTGAAGAATTATTAGTCAGGAATCAAATTCCCTATACAGTAGTGGGTGGGATGAAATTTTATGACCGCAAAGAAATTAAAGATGTCA
This sequence comes from Nostoc sp. CMAA1605, assembly GCF_021596505.1. GTDB lineage: Bacteria > Cyanobacteriota > Cyanobacteriia > Cyanobacteriales > Nostocaceae > Trichormus. The sequence goes on from NZ_PJIZ01000063.1 coordinate 50,405, forward strand.
TAGCTTATTTAAGAGCGATCGCAAACCCATCTGATACAGTCAGTTTATTACGAGTTATTAATACACCCCGTCGAGGAATTGGCAAAGCCACTATTGATAATTTAATGAATGCTTCTCAACAATTGGGTACAACTCTTTGGGAAATTTTAAGTGATGAAACATCAGTGAATACTTTAGCTGGACGTTCTGCCAAATCTGTGAATAACTTTGCCCAAATGATTAACAAATGGCAAAATGAAATCGCCACTGTTCCCGTTTCTGAGTTGGTGATGGGGGTATTAGACGATTCTGGTTACGTGCAGGATTTGCAAAGTCAAGGTACAGATGAAGCCGAAGATAGAATCCAAAACGTCCAGGAACTTTATAACGCTGTGCTGCAATTTCAAGAAGAAAATGAAGACGTTTCTTTAACAGCATTTTTGCAAAGTACCGCCCTCAGTTCCGATTTAGATAACTTAAAAGAGGGACAAACCGCAGTTTCTTTGATGACTTTACACGCATCTAAAGGGTTGGAATTTCCTGTAGTCTTTTTAGTGGGATTAGAACAGGGATTATTTCCCAATTATCGCTCCATGAACGACCCAGCCGCCTTAGAAGAAGAACGGCGTTTGTGTTACGTAGGAATTACCCGCGCCCAAGAAAGACTACATTTATCCTTTGCGAGAGAACGTCGCTTATATGGTTCACGCGAACCCGCAATGCGATCGCAATTTCTCGATGAATTACCCACAGAACTATTAGCACACCCTAATCAAAGCCGACAAACTTACACAAAAACTGCTCAAACTAACGGTAAGCAAGCAACGACAACAAATTGGCAAGTAGGAGATAGGGTATTACATAAAACCTTCGGTATAGGTGAAATAACTCATATTTTTGGTGAAGGGAATAAAGTTTCTGTCGCTGTAAAATTTGACAGTCTAGGAAAGAAGATTATTGACCCCAGGGTAGCGCAGTTGCAAAAGCTAGACTAATCTTTCCCATACCCCACACCCTGGGGATGTCTTTTTTTAGTCTGATCATGCAAATATTAGATATTCTTTATGCAGAACGCCAATTTTCAATTTGTAAACTGGCTATTCGTTGAAACTCTCGAATGTTTGATGTGACAAGAATGTGATTGTGAACTATTGCTGTTGCAGCAATCAATACATCATAAGCACCGATAGGAGTACCTAATTTTTTGAGGGTGCCTCTAATTTGGGCAGCTTCTTCAGCTTCAGTTAACCCAAAAGGAATGATTGTCACTGTATTTAATAATGTTTCAATTAATGATTGAATTTTGATGGCGCGTTGGGGATTTATTCCTAGTCCATACTTTATTTCCATCACCGTTAAAGACGAAATAAAAATATCTTTGGGATTGCTAGACTTGAGTTGTTGGAGAGTCATTTCCTCTCCCTTGACAAAATCACTAATTACACAAGTATCAAGTAAATAACCCATAATTAAAACTCTATTTCATCAGTCGGGAGCAGTTCATCTCGGTAGGACTCAAAAACGATACTTTCTGCTATGCCTTGATGTTGTATGATATTTTCCGGCCAAATATTCGGTTTTGTTTCTAAAAAAGTCACGAAGACTTTACTTTCAGTAATACCTTGTGGTGTTTCAGTTAGTTCAATTTGTCCGTTTTTATAAATTCCCTCAACAGTTTTAAGCATTCTTGTTTATTTCCTGTGTCAGTTTCCCTATTAGCTAATTCCATTGTAGTTTCAATAGCCAATGAATATTAGTTTTTGCTTTCATCTATAAATATTCGTAAAATACAATATTGAGCATTTACCTTCAATCATGGGAGAATTAAGTTAATTGGTGAAGCAGCGACTAGATACATTATTAGTAGAGTTAAATTTATGTAATTCCCGCGCTTTAGCACAGAGGCTAATTCAGGCGGGGGAAGTGATGGTGAATGACCAGGTAATTGATAAGCCTGGATGTGAAGTTGATGCTGCTGCTCAAATTAGAATTAAGGAACGATCGCAAATTTTGACTAAGTTTTGGCAATTTGATAATTACTGATTGCTTCTCCAGTAATTTCAGCATAAAGTACATCAGGGTCAAAATCTGCGCCATTTTCCCAACAAATAGTTCCCCATTCCGGGTTGATTTTTACCTGTTTGAAATAGTCAATATTTTGTAGCGGTGCGAAAACCCCTGTAAAAGAAATTAACTTACTAATATCAATAATGCCTTGTTGGTTGTCTTCAAATCTAATGTATAGTTGATAACCTTCTCTCGGTTCAACTGCAATAATATCTTTGAGCATGACTTACTCCAGTGGTTCGATTTTCTCTACAGGATCATTGACTCTAGCTTTTTCCCAATTATTCATCAATTCTGTTTTATGTAAATTTGCCCATTCAACTACCAGTGCTAATACTCTGGAAGAGAGTTTACCCTCTAGTATCGATAAAGTTTCGATATCAATAATTGCTTTTTGTTGATTATAGCGGACGTGAAAATGTGGCGGTGGATGATCGTTATAATACATAGTGATAATAATTCCGAGAAAGCGGCTAATTTCTGGCATTAGTTCACCTCTATGACTAGCTGATCACGACTATTAACATACCAAAGAAGCGATCGCCTACGTCGGGGCGCAGCATTGCGGCTATACAAAAATTTCAAAAAATTTATTTTTCAACAACAGGAGAATCAAGTTAATTGGTGAAGCAGCGACTCGATACATTATTAGTAGAGTTAAATTTATGTAATTCCCGCGCTTTAGCACAGAGATTAATTCAGGCGGGGGAAGTGATGGTCAATGAACAGGTAATTGATAAACCTGGAACAGAGGTTGATGTTGCTGCTCAAATTAAAGTTAAAGAGCGATCGCGCTTTGTTTCCCGTGGTGGTGATAAACTCGCTAAAGCTTTAGAATTATTCACTATTCCCGTAGCGGGTAGGGTGTGCTTGGATGGGGGAATTTCTACAGGCGGCTTTACTGACTGTTTACTCCAAGCTGGGGCAAAATTAGTTTACGGAATTGATGTCGGTTACGGACAAACTGATTGGGGTTTACGCAATAATCCCCAGGTGGTGTTGCGGGAACGTACCAATTTACGACAACTACAACCTGGGGATTTATATAGTGAAGATG
>NZ_PJIZ01000064.1 GCF_021596505.1 Nostoc sp. CMAA1605
TTCTCCTTATACCGCCAGTGGTCAGTATTTTAACCATGAGCCGCGACGTACCCGCAAGTTGTTACTCCATCGCCAAGAAATTCGCAAACTCATCGGTAAAGTAGAACAACAGGGTTTGACGTTAGTACCTTTAAAAATGTACCTCAAAAGGGGTTGGGTCAAAATTAGTATTGCCCTTGGTAAAGGTAAAAAGCTCCACGACAAGCGAGAAGACCTCAAACGCCGACAAGATCAGCGTGATATACAAAGGGCGATGAAAAATTATTAGGGAGTCAATAGTCAATAGTCAATAGTCAATAGTCATTAGAGAACAGGGAACAGGGAACAGGGAACAGGGAACAGTTTTTCTCATCTCCTACCTTGTCTACCTTGTCTACCTTGTCTACTTGTCCCCAGTCCCCAATCCTTCTTTAATTTTGAATTTTGAATTTTGAATTTTGAATTGATAAGTCCCCAATCCCCAATCCCTCTTCCATACGTCTTCAGCGTGAGTGCTACAAACACCTGTTTATAGCTGTAGATTGATTTTGGGAAATGGAGGAATCGTTACAGTGGTGGGTAACTTTAGAAGCTATGAGGGACTGGTGTATATGAAACGTGATTTTACCGCAGTTGTTGGGGCTGGCTTTCTAACCCTTAGTATGGCTATTTTGCCTTTAAGTCTACCTGCTCAAGCTCAAGTTAATACTACTAATCCGAGAGTGGATAATGTTCCCAGAACCACAACTTACAATGACCGTAACGATTTTGATTGGGGTTGGTTGGGTTTAATTGGTTTGTTGGGTTTAGCTGGGTTAGCAGGAAGAAAACAGCACGATGAGCCAACTCGCTATCGTGATCCTAATGCTCCAGGAGCTACTAGCTATAGAGAATGAAAAGTGCTGAGTGCTGAGTGCTGAGTTCAAACACCACCCACTCATGTTTCAAAATGATTGAGTCAGAAAAATACTCAGCACCGACTAAACGGCGCACTTCCACTAACAGCACTGATTTTGATGAACTGAGAGCGGAGATAATCAATGATATTCTTCCTCTCCACCCTCCTCTGTTCACCCAACTCCTGAGATATTTTTTAGGGACTTCCAGAAAATAAATTATCCAATGTTGATAGCAAAGACGATGAGAAGATTCTTTCTCCCCCTGCTTCCCCTGCTTCCCCTGCTCCCCCTGCTCGCTAAAGCGATTGTATATTTTTTTAGTTGGAAGTCCCTTAGTCGGCAGTTGCTTGAGGCGAATTAGCTGCTAGAGTTTGGTCTTGGGTTAATGGTGTCCAGTAGCTAGCAATTAAGGCGACCATCAACCACCAGAGAGTATTGACTTCAGGACGAAACCAAATTGTGTCTACTGTGCCGTGCGCCAACATTCCTAAAAGAGTGGCAAATGCTCCAATTAACCAAAATCCTTCTAAATTACTAGATTGCCTTAAGCGACGTAATTGTAATAAGGCTGTATTAAAGGTGACAATGATTAGCCAGAGAAAACAGGCAAGACCGACAAAACCAGTTTCTACAGCTACCTCTAGGAAAATGGAATAGGCACTCAAAGCACTATAGCGAGGGCGTTGGTAGAGAGGATAGATTTTGTTAAAGGAATTGTGACCTGGGCCAATACCAATGATCGGGCGATCGCCGATCATTTCAAATACAGCATCCCAAACATTACGACGGAAGTTATTACTGCTATCTTGGCGATCGGCAAAAATGCTAAACACCCGCAGGCGGACTGGTTCTACAAACACAACTGCGAATAACAATAGAAAAAACAAACTTCCGAAGAGTATGACCAGTGACCATGTACGCCAAAAGGGGGGCATTTGTACACTCCACCAGTAGACCAACAAAGCACTCGTCGCCAAAATTGCCACCAGTAACCCAATCCAACCACCACGGCTATAAGTTAAAACGAGGCAGAGTGTATTGACAATTAGCATAGTTAATGCTAGAGATTTTCTAACCCAGCCTTGCCAAACAAAAATAGCTACCAGACTAAAAACTACAGATGGGACAAGATAACCAGCTAATAAGTTAGGATTACCTAAGTAACTATAAACCCTAGTGGTTTTAGATAGGGGGGACTCTGGATCTACCCAAGTGGCTAGTTGGGCTGCACCATAGCGCCATTGCCGCAAACCATATACACTCACAATCAGTGCTGCGTGTAAGTAGATGGTAATAATTACAGACCTGATTCGAGGCGATCGCAATACCCTAGCACATAAGGCGAATAGTAACAAATAAAGCGTTAAGGTCGCTAAATCCGTTATTGCGGCTTTTTTGACGGGTGATAGTGCTGTAGCCACTACGGCAACTCCCCAATAAAGCAAGACCAACAGATGAATTGGAGTCACTAGGGAATTAGCTAACGATGTTGGTTGATCAGCTAAAGTCATCAATAGCCAAAAACCTACGCAGGCTATTAACAATACACCAACAAGAGTGCTAGACACAAAAGGCGCAAGTGCATACACAAGACTCAACAAGGCGGCTGCAATCACATCGCCCCACTGAAGTAACACACTAGCTTCCCGCCAAGAAAACAACAATCCCACTAACAACCGATGTATATAACTAGTGGAAAGATATTGTTTTGGTGGTAAATACGATAAAGTCAACCTTTGCCAGACTAAATTCATAAAATCCACTATGATCAATTAGCAAGCCATATTAACACTTAGGACTTGATCATAATGCGGCTTAGGTGATGAGTCATTTAGCCATCAATAATTAACTATTGTTAATTCTTCAGCATCGACAAACGCCAGAAAAACTTTCTTTCTGCTTTTGCCGTCATATTATACCAAATGGGGATAGGTACTATGATTTTGTGCTTCTACAATAGCTTAGTATCTTGGCTGTCAATCTAAAATCCAAAATAATCTTTTAGGCAATATCGTTGTTTTCCGCAGAACTATTCATTTGCAAGGGTACAGTTAGTACATAACGATGGCCTGATTGGGGTGAGCCTTGGATGGCAATTTGTCCACCGTGTAACTCTGCTAACTGGCGACTCAGTAATAAACCTAAACTTTCCCGCGATAAATTACTTTTTCCTGGGATGACATTCTCCTCGGAATCTATACCCAAAATATCATTGCGATCGCTCTCTAGGGTTTGCAATTTCTCCAGTGTCACGGGTAAACTGGTCATTTCCTCATGATTTTCTAGATGCAGTCCGTAGGGTGCGGCTTCTCCAGTCAACTCCATCAGAGACAGTGAATTGAGGCGGAAATAAGGATCGACTTCCGTAATCCCATCTCCTAGCCAGGGATGAGAAGCCCACACAGTAATATTGAGCGTATTTTCTTTGTAAGACACATGAATACGAACAATACTCCCAGTAGCAGACATTTGAATCACACTAAAAATCAGGTGATATAATATTTGCCGGACTTTATCTTTGTCTAAAGGCCAAATCCGTCCGCGTCCTGGTTCAATTGACAAACGGATATCTTGATCACGACGATTAGCTACTTCTTCTAAAGTATTAATCGCCTGTTGACAGAGCATTTCTATATCTACAGGAGCTAAATTGATGGTAGTAGCGTTTTCATCCATCGCTCCTAATTCGGTAATTTCATTCACTAAAGACAGTAAGTAACGACCACTGTGTTGAATGATATCTACATATTCTCTTTGTTTATTTGTTAAGGGCCCGTAAATCTCTCGCCCTAAAACACTAGCCATGCCTAATACAGATGTCAAAGGCGTGCGTAATTCTTGGGTTAATTGGGCTAAAAGTTCTAATTTGATCTGCTTAGTTTCGTGAGGTTCTTTTTCTAAACTGGTAATTGTAACTTTAGATACCGTATTATTCTCTTGAGTCAGTGACAAAGAACTGGCAGTATTTGAGAGTGATTTTTCTGTTTGTCCCAAGAATAGGAGTCGGTTACGCTCAAATTCACTCATGCTCCAACGAGCAATAATCTGTAAAAATTCAACATCGCGATGCGTAAAATTACGTGGCAATAGATCCATGACTGCTAATGCACCCAAGCAATTACCAGTAGCATCAATCAATGGCGCGCCCAGATAAGCACGGATACCATATTCCTGCACTAACTTGCTGTTTAACAGTGCAGTGTCCGTAATATTTTGCGTATCATTAATCACAATAGTTTGCAGAGTGTCTACCACCTGGGTACAAAAAGACTCGCCCCGCAACAACTGACGATTCTGCGCCAAACTATTCATTAAACCTAGTCTGGATAAGCCGACGGCAGATTTGAACCAATGACGTTCTTGATCGATAAATCCTAAAACAGAAATTGGTGCTTCTAAAAAATGTGCTGCCGTTTGAGTGGCTTCTTCAAAAACTGGTATGGTTTCTGGTTGTCTTAAACCTAATTCTGACAACGCTTTGAGACGTTGCTGTTCTCTTGTGTCTTGAGCAGCCCAACCATCTCTAGGGACTAATAATTTGTTATCCGGCTCTACCATTCCCACCGCTACCTTAATCATTGCTCGATACTGTAATTTATATAACCACTTTTGCTGGGTTATGATTTACTATTCTTAAGCATTCCCCAATTTAGCTGCCGACAAACAAACTAAAGACAAAAATTTTTTATTCGGCTGTAAAATCATCTACGTAATTGTGTAACTCATCTATTGTGAAGTTACAACTAGCAGGTAGCGTTAGTTTACAGTTTAATCAGGGTATCCTAACCGTAGGAATACAGAGAGGGTAAATAATTCACAATTGAATCAGTTTTCTCATCATCAATATGGTGATGATACCAAACTCATTGATATGACTTCTAGTGGCTGCAAACCATTTTGAATCAAGACTAAAGTATGAATAGTGACTCATAAAGATGACTGGTCAATTAGGGTAGTAAAGCGTTTTTTATCTTGAGAAAAAATTTTGGATGAATTAGTAAATTGCTACTTATATAAATTTCGCGTGAATTACCATAAATAGTCATCATAACTCTTCTCGGTGAAATAACAGATTAAAGCTGGAATAAAATCTGCTTAATTATAAGTATTGACACGAGATATTTGGCAACTGTAAATCACCATTCCCCAGCAGGATAAATTGCTGCTCAAAGTCTCAGGTGATCTCTGTATGCGACAACTGTTATAGTAAAAAATCACCAGTAAACTATATAGTAAGCAAGTATTTTTACTGTGATGTCTGTAAATCTTTAAAAAAACCGTTACATTTGATGGAGAGGTGAACTAACAATGACTGATCAGATCATCCCCTTTGTGGATTTAAAATGGCAGCATGATGTGGTTAAACAGGAAATCCAGCAAGCAGTTGAGACAATCTTGCAGCAAGGCGATTTTATCTTAGGAAAAGCTGTCACAGAATTTGAAAAAGCATTTGCCCAAGCATCAGGGGCAGAATATGGGGTAGGAGTAGCATCGGGGACTGATGCGATCGCTCTAGGTTTGCAAGCCTGTAACATCAAATCAGGGGATGAAGTCCTCTTACCAGTCAATACCTTTGTCGCCACCCTGATAGGAGTTCTACAGGCGGGAGCAAAACCCGTACTTGTAGATTGTGATCCCCAAACAGCTTTAATTGACTTAGAAGCAGCAGCCAAAGCCGTCACACCTCAGACTAAAGCCATTATCCCCGTTCATTTGTATGGTCAGATGGTATCACCCAAGCAGCTATTAGATTTTGCTGAAACATACAAGGTATTAATTTTTGAAGATGCAGCCCAAGCACATCTAGCCCATAGAGATGGATATCAAGCGGGTTCCGTAGGTACAGCCGCAGCCTTTAGTTTTTACCCCAGCAAGAACTTAGGGGCGTTGGGAGATGGGGGAATGCTGGTGACACGCGATGCAGAAATAGCCAAAAAAGCGGCTCGAATCAGAAATTATGGTTCATCGCAAAAGTACGTGCATATTGAAATGGGTACAAATAGCCGTTTAGACACCATCCAAGCGGCTATTTTACTAGCGAAGTTACCACATTTATCACAATGGAATCGCGATCGCCTCACCATTGCCCAACAATATGATTTAGAACTAGCATCCTTAGCGGCAGCTGGTATTGTTCCTATGCACAACCAAGGTGGCGACGGTCATATTTATCATCTTTACGTCGTCAAGGTTGATGATAATTGCCCTGTAGACCGTCAGCAACTCCAAACAGAACTCACCCAAGCAGGAATTCAAACAGGTATTCACTACCCAATTCCTTGTCATCTCCAACCAGCTTTTACTTATCTAGGCTATCAAAAAGGAGACTTTCCCCAGGCGGAAAAACTAGCACAACAAATATTATCCTTACCGATGTATCCAGGCTTGAGTCATAGTCAAGCCAGAGAAGTGGTAGCAGCTATTAACAAGTTCGTCACAATTGAGAATAAAGTCAATAGTCAATAGTCATTAGTCATTAGTCATTAGGGAAAAGATTAATCTTCATGCCCGATGCCCAATGCCCCATGCCCATTTCCCATTTCCCATTTCCCATTTCTTGACTTTCAAGTTAGGATACTGAGAAAGAAAGTATCAATTGAATTGCTGATAATTATGGCACTTCAACAACAAATTAAAAACAGAGACGCAAACCTATTACTAGGTATAGGAATTTTTGGGATATTGGTGTTGCTATACGCGCCTATCCTACTGCATTGGGTAGATGGATGGTTACACAAAACTATCAGTATTGAACATGAATATTTTAGTCATGGTTTAATTGGTCTACCATTTGCTGCTTATTTGACTTGGCAAAAGCGAAAACAATGGCAACGCTTAACTAATAAATCTCATCCTTTGGGTATATTTTTATTAGTAATTGGCGGAATTTTTTACTTAAGTGGAGTAACAGAGTGGGTGAATTTATCTTTACCCACCATACTTGCAGGTCTATGTTTATGGTTTAAAGGTTTTTCTGGCATCAGATTGCAGGGATTTTCTTTAATTCTCGTATTACTAGCAACTCCTACAGCAGTACCTTACCTAATAGCACCTTACACCTTTCCTCTACAGAGTTTTATCGCTACTACAGCAGGTTTCATTCTCAATCAATTTGGTATGGAAGTAGTTGTAGACGGTATTAACATTTACGTTGGCGGCAAAATTGTAGAGGTTGCGCCCTACTGTGCAGGCTTGAAAATGCTCTTTACAACAATCTATGTCAGTTTGATGTTGTTGTATTGGACAGGGGCTTTAGCTTCACGTCGGGTAACAGTTTGGTTTTTATCAATGGCAATGGTGATCAGTGTCATTGCCAATATTATTCGTAACACCTTACTCAGTTTCTTTCACGGCACTGGCAAAGAAGGTGCTTTTACATGGCTGCATGATAGTTGGGGAGGCGACCTATATTCAGCTCTCATGTTACTTTCTCTAGTACCTCTGTTGAATTGGCTAGATCAATTACTCTCACCACCACCGGAAATTCAACCAGAATTAGAAGAGTCAGCGACTTCTGATTAAGAAATATTTCATTGTCTAAGTTTAAAGATCAGGGAAGGGAGACAAGGGAGTGCTGAGTAATGAGTAATGAGTAATGAGTAATGAGTAATGAGTAATGAGTAATGATTGAAGTTTTTCTTCCCCTGCTTTCCCAGTCCCCAATACCCAATACCCAATCCCCAGTCCCCAGTCCCCAATCCCCATTAACCCTTAATTCCACTGAACCTACAGTGTCATTCTTTCAGGTAAAATTTTGCTTGAATATAGCAATTTTTACTGATGCTTTCCTTATCTAAACTTTTCAAATACAAGTATTTGCCTCATTTTATGGTGCTGTTACTGTTGCTTCTACTACTAGTAACAGGAGCAGTACCAGGTTACATCACAGGCAAATGGCAATGGAAAGAACCTCCACCTGTTACTAATCTCAACTTAATCAAAAAGATACGTAGTCAGGGTTTAACTTTGCCTGGGTGGAAAACCGTTGAACAAGTAGAACAGCAAATAGGTGAACATAAATGGTCTTTACAGGTACTTCAACAAGAAAGTACACAAAGTAAGGCCATTTTGTTGTTATTGCCACAAAATGGCCCCAAAGACCAACCGGAAATTGAATGGACAGATGTTAACGGCTGGGGTAAGGGACGCTGGGGAAAATGGGACATAGCACAAGAACGTTCGGCTAGGTTTGTTGTGAAAAAATCATCTCCAGGGGGAAATACAGAAACGACAGTAGAGGCTCAGTTTTTCCGCGTTTCTACCAATCAAGATACCTTTGCGGTTTTACAATGGTATGCTTTACCGCAGAGTGGATATTACACTCCGTTTCGTTGGTTTTTAGCAGATCAGTTAGCACAATGGCAAAAGCAGCGTCAACCTTGGGTTGCTGTCAGTATTCTTGTGCCGATGGAACCTTTGGGTCAGGTGGAAACTACTTGGCCTTTAGCGCAGTCTATTGGTGAAACAGTACAATCTACACTAATGACTGGGGTTTTCAATACTACCAAGTAAGTATAATTACTCCTGGCAATCTACTCTCAAGTCAGTAACGTTCATTTTTAATATCGGTGATATGCGTGTATTTAACGCCCTATTTTGTTTAACTTTTCAAGTATGGGTTTTCTTAAATATTTTTCAGCCTGTTTTTGCTCAAGCACCAACACCACCTTCAGAGGAGTTACCATTTAAATTCCCTTCTCCACCACCAGATAGGGAGACAACACCAGCTAGCAGTAGTAATGAAATTGCACCTCAATTCAATCGTTATTTGTTGGGGCCTGGGGATGTCATTAACGTGACCTTTGAACGTCCTCCTGGCCCCTATCGTTTGGGAAGTGGAGATGTAGTCAGTGTAATTGTGCAACGTTTCCCAGATTTAAGCTTTCAAGCAGCAATTAACCCAGAAGGTAATATCATTGTTCCACTATTAGAAACAGTGCCACTGCAAGGTTTAACTCTACAAGAGGCACAAGAGAGAATTCGTTCTTTACTCAATCGTTATGTAATTAATCCTGTTGTAGTTTTATCTTTAGCGTCGGCGCGTCCAGATTTGAGTTTTCAAGCTCAAGTTAGTCCAGAAGGCAATATTGTAGTGCCGCAAATTGGTACGGTTTCTGTGCAAGGCTTAAGTTTAGAAGAAGCACAGGAAAAGATTCGTTTGAGTTTGAGCCGCATTATAGTCGATCCTTCATTAGTAGTATCCTTGGCTACTCCTCGTCCTGTACAGGTGACTATTAGTGGGGAAGTATTTCGTCCAGGTATTTACAATGTTTCTGCTGCTTTACCCCGTGTAGCTGATGCTTTGTTATTGGCTGGTGGTTCTAGTATTGCTGCTGACTTGCGTCAAATACAGGTGCGTCGTCGCCTGACAGATGGTTCAACGATCGCACAAAATATTGATTTATACGGCACATTGCAAAACGATGGTTCATTACCTAGTTTACGTCTGCAAGATGGGGATGCAATTATTGTGCCGAAACGAGAAATTGGTACAGATGATGGTTATGACCGCCTTTTAGTCTCTCGTTCTTCCTTAGCTACACCACAAATTAGAGTCAGAGTCTTAAATTATGCGGCTGGGGGACTTGTGACACAAACTCTGCCTAATGGTAGTAACTTTGTAGATGCTTTGGGTGGAATTAACCTGGATACGGCAAATCTGCGGGATATGGCTTTAATTCGCTTTGACCCAGAACGAGGTAGAGCTGTCACTCAATCATTAGATGCGAAAAAAGCCTTGAGTGGTGATGTTTCTCAAAATGTGCCACTGCAAGATAATGATGTGATTGTTGTAGGACGCAACCTGATTGGACGTATTACTAACTTCCTTAGCACTATTACTCAGCCATTTTTCAACGTGCGTTCGTTCCTCAATTTCTTTAATAATTTTGGTGGTGGTAATTAGGAAGACGTTGTTTAATATGTTTAGTTTGTCAAGAATGTAGCAAAATGAAACACGGGGGTGACTAATGAATCATTCATCATGAATAATAACTAGTAACTACAATGACAACTAGCGATCGCCGATTCAATTAACTATCGTCTGTTTACCTATGTTTCTGTTATGACCCCACCAATTGTTAAGCGTTACATTATTGCTTTTGAAAAATACAAATGGGTTGGACTAGCCAGTTTTGCCTTAATTGTGGCGGGGTCAACAGTAGTGGCTATCCAGCCGGAGCCACCACCAAACTACATAGCTGACAGCGCATTAACCTATTCCGGCCCGCCTGTGTCTTTTTCTACAACTGGTAGCGAAATTCAAGAACAGGGTAAAGAACTAGATGCAACATCTCTGCTCTCAGACCAGCTAATTGAAAGCGTCTCGACAACGGTGGGTATCAAACCTAAAGTTTTGGCTAGTAGCGTAGACCTCAAGTTACCAAAAAGAAACGCTAGAACTGGGAAATTAGACTCGAATATCATTGAACTCAAATATCGAGATACTGACCCTAAACGCGCTCAAGAAATTGTCAAGGCTTTGATGGATGGGATGATCCAGTACAGTAGCGATGTCAATACAACGCGTTTAAGAGCCATTATTGAAAAAGTTAATGAACGCATCCCACAAGCTAAAGGAGAACTACAAGCGGCTGAAAAGAAACTAGAAATATATGACCGTCGGGAACGTCCCGCCATATTGGCAGCAGAAAATGGCAGTTTATTAAGTGCTGTCACCAACAGTCAAAACCAACAAAGAATCATTCAACAAACCATTACTGGGATTGATGCCCAACTTCGTAGTCTCCAAGAGAAGTTAGGGTTAAATGTTAATCAGGCTTACGTTTCTTCGGCTTTAAGTGCTGACCCGATTATCGGTGATTTACGGACACAACTTTATCAAACTGAATCACAAATAGCTCTGCTGCGTAAGGATCTGCGGCCGGAACATCCCACCATGATCCAGTTAACGCGACAAAAACAAGCCACTGAGGAATTACTGCAACAACGCGCCGCAGAGGTGGTTGGTGGGGGTGGTACAGCCGCACCTTTGGCGGGAAATATCACAGGTATCCGCGCTCAAAGTAACCTCGATCCGGCCAGACAACAGTTAGCAAACCAGATGGTGGCTTTGCAAACCCAACGGGAAACCCTACAGCAACAATTAGCACAACAAGTCCGGGAAGAACTGCAACTGCGTCAGGAGTATTCCCAAATACCCAACAAACAGCTAGAGCGATCGCGTTTAGAACAGGAAGTGGCACTTAAAAAGGCTGTGTTTGATCAAATGCAGGCTAAACTGACTGATGCTAGAACAGCCGAAGCGGAAACAGTCAGTAGTTTTAGTGTTGCCAGAGCCATCACCGTGATTGCTGATGCCAAGAAACCTAAGAGTGTAGTCTTAACTTTGGCAGTGGGTGGGTTCTTGGGTTTTGTAGTTGGTGGGGGGATCATTTTCTTATTGGGTTCTCTCGAAGGCACATTCCGCACCAGAGAAGATATCCGCGACAGCCTCAAACAACGGGAAGTTGCTTTGTTGGGAGAAATACCTTTAATGCCTGTGGATGATTTACCACCAGAAGGTATACCCGTAGTGTTATCTGCTGAGTCTGTGTATTTAGAGTTTTATGAAAAGCTACGTAGTAACCTGCGCCGCTTTGGTGGGCAAAAGTTAAAAGTAGTATTAATTACTAGCACCAGCAGCAATGAGGGTAAAACTACTAGTGCTTATAACCTGGGGATTGCGGCAGCTCGCGCAGGAAAGAGAACTTTGATCATTGAAACAGATTTGCGATCGCCTTCACGCTGTTTATCACTCAGAGTCAACCCAGACCCCGATGCTAATCTAGAACCCCTGCGTTATTACGGCAGCTTAAGCGAATGTATCCGCCTAGTCCCCGATGTGGAAAACCTCTACATTATTCCTAGTCCTGGCCCTGTACGCCAATCTGCGGCTGTCTTAGAATCGAGTGAAATCCGGCGGCTGATGGAGGATGTAAGGGAACGCTACGATTTGGTTATCTTAGACACTCATCCCCTGAGTTTATCTAATGATGCCCTCTTAATTCAACCCTATAGTGATGGCATGGTCTTAGTAGCAAGACCTAACTACACCCAAGAAAATATGTTAGGTGAAGCAGTTGATCAATTAGTAGAAGCTGAACTGGGTTTAGTAGGAACTATTATCAACGGTGCTGACATCACTATTTCCCTACCTCCTTCAGTGGAGTCTGTATCTACAGAAGAACCTGAAATTCAAGATGAAGCAACAGAAGTTTCTGTTGGTGCAAATAGTCAATAGTCAAGTCGCTTCGCTCCAATTCAAAATTCAAAATTCAAAATTCAAAATTAAAGACAATGAGTGGTGGGTTCAAGCCACCACTCATTGAAGACCGCTAAATTTTCAATTTAGGGGGATCTTTAAACCCAAAATTAATTAATTCAAAATTATTTTTATTGTTCATGTTGAATCTTAAATTTTGCATTTTGAATTCAAAAAAGGTCAATAGTCAATAGTCAATAGGAATTAAAAAAAGGCGAAAGTAAAAAGTAAGAAACTCTTATCTTTTAACTTTTTACTTTTGCCTTTTGCCTTTTTCTCAATAATCACGTTTAAATAGCCCAAATAAAGGTGCGAGAATCATCCCAAACACAAAGCCGCCAATGTGCGCCCAGTAGGCAACTCCACCTGTTTCAACACTCATATTAGCAGCAGTTTGTAGGCTAACTAATCCAGAGATGACATTTTGAACGAAGAAAACCCCAATCAATATCATGGCTGGAATGCTGATTGTAGTTACGAAAAAACCTAAGAAAAGCAAAGTTGTTACTCTAGCATGGGGAAAGCGGATGAGATACGCACCTAATACTCCCGAAATTGCACCGCTAGCCCCCAAGGAAGGGATAGTTGAAGACATCCCAATGAACCACTGAGACGCAGCAGCTAAAGCACCACAAGTTAAATAAAAAATGAGGTATTTGAAATGACCAAGACGGTCTTCGATATTATTACCAAATACCCAAAGAAAAACCATATTAGAAATTAAGTGCCACCACCCCCCGTGTAAAAATTGGGAGGTAAATAAAGTTGTCCACTCCCCAGCTAAATTAGTGGTTAATTCTTGTGGGACTACTGCATATTGATTAAAAAAAAAGATTCAACTGCTCATTCGACAAACTCAATTCATGCAGGAAAATTAGAACGTTCATCCCAATTAAACCGTAAGTAAAATACGGTGTGATGCGGGTCGGGTTGTCGTCGTAGAGTGGAAACACAGGTGTTTTTCCTAATGGTTACTAATTGCAATATAACTCGAATTCAGAGCCTATGTATTACCACACTATCATTAACGCATTTTCCAGATAAATACACATAGGTGAAAATGCTTGCAACTCCTACACCACAATTAGGATTAAGTTCGTAGTAAGGACTTTAGTCCTTTTCTGTTCGCGTAGCTTGCTTCTCCAGAGGGGTACACTACAAACCTGTCATTATTTACCTTGTTCTACTTATACATCACCGAAACAGGAGAACTTACGATTTTTGATTGTTGCCAATTAGCGAAATTATCGGTGTGGTTATTTCCTATTTGTCTGGTGTGAGCTAATATCAATTCGTCTCTCTGATGCCAGATAGTAAATATTTGCTCTCTACCATCATTCAGGGTATCTACATCAATTTGGTAAAAATCATGGATACGCTGCAATTTCAACCCTAATAAGTTTAACAACCGACTGAGGATTTTTATCCCTGTTATACTATTTTTGACTCTGATGAAGTCAATACCTAACACTCTTTTAATGTGTTTACTGTGTTGAAATACTATGTCCCTCAACCAGATTAACTTCGGGTCATCCTCTGTAAATTTGGCATCACTTTCAAGAAATTGCAATATCCCCAAGGCTCTCATCGCCTCTATTTTCACGGTGTAGGTTTTTAAATCTGGGAGAAAAACTTTGCCATCACCTAACGACAATTGTTGATACCATTCTTGTTGATCTCTCAGATGGAAGTATTCACTTTCATGGGTTAGATAATAGTGAATTAATAATTGAGAATAGTATCCTTGATCATCCTTAACTTTTAGTAATGGGGTGATAGGAATACCGTAGCGTTGTTTGAGATGATATTTTTGAATTTGATAGCGTTCGGCATCAGTGAGAGAATGTTGGGAAGCTAGCTGCTCATGCTCTACATAATCAATATCTTTAGCATTAGCAACATTAATTGCGCCTGCTAGTTGATTCTCTTGTTTAATTTTTCTAATTTGCCGCTTAATTTCTTTACCTTTTTGGCGTTTTTCTGACCATTCTTTTTGAACTTTAACAATTTCTAAAACTAATCTTCTCCGAGTTGCTAAATCTTGAGGATCGGTTGCTAAGAAAGCTAATCTTAAATCTCTAACTATATTATTATGTATTGCATTACTCCTGAGCCGGATTTGATGACCATCGTTAGTTAAGCCTTCTTGCATGGCTTGGCGATAGAGACGAAGAGAAGCATTGACTCTGGCTGATAATTTAGCCCAGGTACGCAAATGCACAGGGTCATAAACCAGAGGTAAATCAACATCTATTTTATGTAAAGGGCTAAGTAAGGCGAGGTTTTCTTTTTGATTTTCTTGATACCAATTAGACAATAAACGATAGTTGGTGCTACCGCTACCAATTAAACCAATTCCCCGTTTAGCACACCAAACAATGCGCGGTACATTATCTCTAACTCTAGCTAATGCTTGTCGTGCTTCTGCATCAGGAATTACTCCTTGAAAAATGCCATAGACTCTATCAAAGTGTTGGACATCAATACTAATACCTGTGCCTAAACTGGGGGTAACAAATACAGTTGCATATTCAGTAATTTTTTGATTGATGGCTGGGACAAAATCAACAGCCGCATGACCTGGAGTGTTAGTTGTTTGACTATTAATTACTAAAGTTTTAGGAAACTGATAACGGAGTTTTTCTAAACGTTCTTTCAGATAACGCTCAATAGTTTCGCAACTATATCTACCAGCACGGCTATCGGTGGTAACGTAACATTTACGCCCTGCTAATAAATCTAACTCTAATTGCTGAATTAATGGTATGGGGTTAGGAGAATCATAAAATGTCACATCCCAACCACGTTGGGGTTGCCATTGATTGACTAATATCCACGGTGTGATTTTACAGCCTGCTAAACTTTGTAAATAATCTAAGGAAACATCTGATAAATCAGCATCTTGGGCAATCACTAAACCGCCAGTTGATACTACGGTAGCAATTAATTCCTGGAATAACTTTAAAATTTTGACACGCTTATGTTTGCAAGTGCTGCTATTGAGCAAATGCCATAAAGATTGCTCTACTTCATCTAAAATTATGATGCCACCTTGCCAGTTTTCTGGGTCAAGCTTCCAAATAGAATCAATACATAAACCTAGAGAATGATTTTGAGGAGATAAATCATCATCATTACTTGCGAGATTTTCATGATTACCTAATCCCCACTTGATCCCGACTTTTTCACAGAGGAATTTGCCTAATTGAATCCGATGGGTGATTAATAATACGGGCT
Source organism: Nostoc sp. CMAA1605 (assembly GCF_021596505.1). Lineage (GTDB taxonomy): Bacteria > Cyanobacteriota > Cyanobacteriia > Cyanobacteriales > Nostocaceae > Trichormus. The sequence goes on from NZ_PJIZ01000064.1 coordinate 15,379, forward strand.
GATTTCTAGTTTTAGCTTGTTGGACTACTGTTTGTAGCGCAGTAGTTTTACCTGTACCTTTAGCTGATTTGACTCCCACTAGTCCAGAGGTAGGAAAAGCTATTTCGCCTAAGTAGGGACGGTTGATAGTTAATGTCGGGGGAATAGTTAGTTCTGTATGGGGTTTAATTTCAGCGAGATAAATTTCTAAATCTAGACTCCGACGATAGGCTTTTTCAAAGGCGATCGCACCTTTAGCTATGATCAAATCATCAACGCCTTTTTCTGGCCCCGGTAGGGTAATAACTTTAACGGGACATTTTTGTTCTTGGAATAAACAACCCAATTGGGTAATTGCATTGCTAACGGCTGCTACTTTTTGCGGTTGAGTTTCAAAATCAAAACAAATATATACAGTTCGTTGCATCTGTGCAAATACAGCTAAATCGGGAATCAGTTGACGGTTGATAACTTTGCCAAATTTATCTTTGACAACCCGATAGCCACTGGTAATTCCTGGTACAGCTATGGCTGCATAGCCTTGCGTTAAGAGGGTGGCGGCTTTTTTGACTCCCTCACAGATGATGATGGGTATTTGATTTTCTAATACCCATTGCCAAAACCCGACGGCTTCACCTTGTTCATTGCTGGTGGTATGGCTAGGCATGAGAATATTGTAACGTTGGGCGACTTGCTGCCAAATATTCCCCGTCACCCGCAGGCAAAATATCCTTGTAGGTGTGCTGGGGGGATGTTCGTATTTGATGGTTTTACCATTTTGATTGGTGCGTGGTTGGTTGGGTTTAAAACAACCCCACTCCATTGCTTTCCAATGATGGAGAGGATCTAAACCCGAACACCACCAACCACCTGCGGTGACATGACTGTAGCGTTGTAACCAACCACTTGTCACCATTCCTGTGTTAGTGCGGGGGAGATGTTCGGAAATTAAGAGATATTCGTAGGCTGCTGCGCCTTGGAGAGACTGGAAATTTAGTTGTGTCAAGTCTAAATCTATACCACTACGCTTGACTAATTCTTCAAGGTGTTGTGGATGTAAGTCTGGCAGATACATGGGGCAACCGCGAACGGAATAAGGATGGATTTAAAACTTAGCACGCCTTTCTTGTTTTTTCTTAGCGATTTTCATAAGTATTTGATGATATTTTTATTACTTCGTTGCCCGAAATACATCGGTGATTCCCATACTGAGGCATTTTATGAGAATGTGGTGCTGAAGTAATAAGCTTGTATTGTATTAATTATTACTATTAAATTATATTTTTCAGTATTATTACATTAAGAGTTTGAGTACCACGAACTTATAAGCTTTGTCAATCAAAGTTTGTCAAGATATTTAGATAAGCGATCGCAATCCCTATATATATTCTTCAGATACAGGAAAATATATCAATATACTGAGGAAAAATCAGATAATCCAACAGGAATTGATATCAGAAAACGATTTTATTGTCAGTATTAGTAAATTAGCTAAGTCATATATCTTACTCAAAAATCAACAGAAAAAATGAGCCGCGACAAACGGTATAATGTCGCAGGATTTTACTAACAACCCAGACATGAAAAACATCCGCAAACGTCGGTTATCTAAATTACTGAAAATATTTGTTGTTTTAGTGTTAGTGCTGGGGTTATTGTTAGTATCTTTTTTGGGTTATACAATTCGGCGTTCTTTTCCTGTAGAAAATGGAGCGATCGCCATTTCTGGTATAAAAGCAGAAGTGAGAGTGCAACGGGATCAATGGGGTGTACCTCATATTTATGCAGCTAACTCCCACGACTTATTTATGGCGCAGGGTTACATCCATGCCCAAGACAGATTTTGGCAAATGGATTTATGGCGGCATATTGGTTCTGGTAGATTAGCAGAAATGTTTGGTGCTTCGCAATTAGATACCGATAAATATCTGCGAACTTTAGGCTGGGCAAGGGTGGCGCAACAAGAAATCCAGTCAATGGATGCACAGATGAAAGCTGATTTGCAAGCCTATGCTGATGGTGTAAAGGCCTATCTGCAAACCCATCAAGGCAGTGCATTAAGTCTAGAATATGCGGTATTAAAATTACTCAATCCTGGCTATCAAGTCGCACCTTGGGAAATTCTCCATTCCCTGACTTGGGGTAAGGTGATGGCTTACGATTTGGGCAGAAATTTTCAAAGTGAAATTGAACGTACTATCTTACTAAAAACCCTCACACCTGAACAAGTCGAAGAACTTTTTCCCGCCTACCCCCAAGATTTGCCTGTGATTTTGCCGGAGTGGCAAACAGGAAAAACCACCCCAAAAGTAACTCACAAACCTGTAATTACTGATGTCTCAGAAATTGCGCCGACTTTAGAAGCTATGACTCAACCCATGTTGGCATTAGAAAAACTCATTGGGGAAACTGGAGTTGGTATTGGTTCAAATAATTGGGTAATTGGGGGTAAACGTACAGCTACAGGTAAACCGATATTGGCGAATGATCCCCATTTAGCGGTGCAAATGCCTTCAATTTGGTATGAGGTGGGTTTACATTGCACCACCAAAAATACTGAATGTCCTTACAATGTGACGGGGTTTTCCTTTGCAGGGATGTTGGGAGTAATTGTTGGACATAGCGATCGCATTGCGTGGGGTGTGACTAATGTACAATCCGATGTGATGGATCTATATATAGAGAAAATCAATCCCGATAACCCCAATCAATATGAAGTTAATGGTAAGTGGGTAGACATGAAACTCGTGCCAGAGACTATTCAAATTGCTGGTAGTCAACCCCTTGTCCATACAGTCCGCTACACTAGACATGGGCCGATTCTTTCTGACGTTGCACCTAATTTAAAACAGTTTCATCAAGCAATCAAATTACCCCAAAACTATGTTGTAGCTTTGCGGTGGACAGCATTAGAACCGACAAAATTAGTCTACTCAATTCCGCAAATGAATCGCGCTCAAAATTGGCAAGAATTCCGCGCTGCTGCTATTAATTTTGATGTGCCTGCACAAAATTTAGTCTATGCCGATGTTGATGGTAATATCGGTTATCAAATGCCAGGAAAATTCCCGATTCGCACTCAAGGAAATGGACGCTACCCTGTTCCTGGTTGGACTGATGAATATGAATGGCAAGGTTATATAGACTTTGAAAAGTTACCTTATAGCTTTAATCCACCCCAAGGTTATATAGCTACTGCTAATAATTTAGTTGCTCAAGAATATCCTTATGTAATTACTACAGATTGGGTTTATGGCTATCGCGCCCAGCGCATTGTAGAGATGATCGAAAAACAAAATCAGCCGATAGCTGTAAAAGATGTGGAGAAAATTCAGGGTGACAATCTCAATTTAAATGCCCGTAATTTAGTGCCATTGCTGCAAAATCTGACTTTTGATGATTCTAGATTAAAAGCTGCTCAAAAACTGATACAAGACTGGAATTTTCAACTAGACATGACATCATCGGCGGCGGCTTTATTTGAAGTATTTTATAAACATTTGCTAGCTGCAACATTTCATGATCAATTACCTCTAGACTACTTTCCGAGTGGGGGCGATCGCTGGTATGCTGTTTTGCAAAATCTCATCCAACAGCCTAATAGTAAATGGTGGGATAATACTAAAACTGCCCAGGTAGAAACCCGCGATCAAATTTTCCAGCAAGCTTTTACAGCAGCTGTGGAGGAATTAGAAACTATTCAAGGGAAAAACCCGCAAGCTTGGAATTGGGGTGAGTTACACAGCATTACATTTCGTAACGCCACCTTGGGAAAATCTGGTGTGGCTTTGATTGAATCTATATTTAATCGCGGTGCTTTCAGTACAGCCGGAAACGGCGAAACAGTGAATGCTAACCGTTGGCGAGCAAATGAATCATTTGAAGTGACTGATATTCCTTCACTACGCATGATTGTCGATTTAAGTAATTTGGATAATTCTTTAGCTATTCATACACCTGGACAGTCTGGTCACGCTTTCCATAAACACTATGCTGATATGATTGAGCCTTGGCGCAATCTCAAATATCACCCCATGCTTTGGGAGCAAAAAACCATTGCAACCCAAGTGACAGCAACATTAAGATTAACACCAAAATCCAGCGATTAATTTCCGTGAGTAAAGTTTTTTCTCTCATCTACGGAAAAACCATCTCGGAAGATGTATATCTAATTTAACTTTTTTCGATTTCAGTGTAATTCCATACACCTCTGAAAAAGAATGAAGTATAAAGTAACAGGGCTAAAAAAGTCAGAAGCTAAACTAGCGTTGACTTATATTTTTGTAAACTCATTGTTTTATATGCCCATTTTTACGGAAATATTGCTGGAGAAATCACAACATATGTCACTTACGCTGAAAAAAACTGCTACGCTTTCTCTTGTAGCTGCGATCGCAGTATTATTTGCGGGATGCGGAGAAAGCAAAGTTGCCCAATGTAATAAAGTGATCACAGTAGCTAACAAAGCAGCAACATTAGGTCAACAATTTGGCAAAAATCCCAATTCTTCCAAGGGGTCTAAAGGCTTAACTGAACTTGCTACTAAGATAGATGGGATTGGCACAGAAATGAAAGCTGTGACAGTTAGTGATGAACAATTAAAAGGTTTTCAGGGACGCTTTCTCACACTCTATCAAGATATCAGCAAAGGTTTAAATGATGCTGCTGCGGCTATAGATAAAAAGAATATCCGTGATGCTAATCGCTTTTTAGTCAGCTTACAAAAGAGTAGTGTTGACGAAAGTACAATTGTCAAAGAAATTAATACCTACTGCGGTGCTAAATAGACATTGTATTCGTCTTTATAATACTTCTCATCCCCAGTTTCTTAGAGAGACTGGGGTGTTTTTATTAGTTAGGGATTAGGGATTGGGGATTGGGGATTGGGGATTGGGGAAATTTGAAAATATTCTTTTACCCCATAATCACTGTATCACGTGATTATTTTTATTACCTTCTTCTTCAAAATCTCAATTAATTTAGCATCCATATATTCAAATTCGTCTGGGATATCTAAACAGATAACTCTCTTATTTTTTAAGAATGGCTGAAATTTTTGTGCTAGTTTAATTTTATGTGATTTTTCCATGACAAAAATAATATCAGCCCACTCAATAGCCTCTGTAGATAGTGGTACTTCTGCATAGTGATCCAAACCTGCGGAATCTGTTTCTATGCCTTCGTACTCAGCAAATACAGCTTCCGCCGTAGGGCTTCGCAATCGATTTTGACTACAAATAAATAACAGTTTTTTCATTAATTAAATTATATAGGAATTTGATTCGATGATTAAACATACTGGCATCAACCTTATATTACGCAGGTAATTGAAGCGGAACGGTTTAACTGTGAAGTTTTTCCTAAAACTTAAACTACTGGCTATAGCAATGTTTAAAAAAATACTTAATTGGGAAAAATATATACAGGGTAGAAAATTAGAGGTAGGTTGATGAAAGTAAGTTTTGCTGGATTTAGCTTCATTGGCGCAATTTTCATATCTGTCAGTTACAACGTTAGTGTTCAAGCTCAAGTCAATTCTGATAATACTCTCGGAACTACTGTTAAAGGTATTGATAATTACACAATTACTAATGGCACTCGTGTTGGCAATAATTTATTTCATAGCTTCAGCCAATTCTCTATTCCCAGCAACGGCTCTGTATTATTCGACAATGCTACTGATATTCAAAATATTTTTAGTCGGGTAACTGGCGGGAATGTTTCTCAAATTAATGGTGTAATTAGGGCTAATGGTACTGCCAATTTATTTTTACTCAACCCAGCCGGAATTATTTTTGATGCCAAGGCCAGCTTAAACATTGGTGGTTCATTTTTTGGCACAACTGCTAATAGCATCAAATTTGCTGATGGTGCTGAGTTTAGTGTAGTGAATCCCAATGCCAACACATTGTTAACTATCAGCGTGCCAATTGGCTTGCAAATGGGCAGTAATCCTGCCTCAATTAACGTTTATGGGGCAAAATTAGCAGTCCCAGCAAAAAATACATTTACACTGGTAGGGAACAACTTAACTTTTGATCAGAGTAGCATTACTGCTCGCGATGGCAGAGTAGAATTAGCCAGTGTCGCAGCAAATAATCTCGTAGGACTGTCAACAAACACTACTGGATTTAGCTTAAATTTGAATGGTGTGAATCAGTTCCAAAATATCAACTTTAGTAATGCAGCCAGGGTTGATACGAGTGGAAACCAAGGTGGTGCGATCGCTCTCCACGGACAAAAAATTACTCTGTCTGGTTCTTCAAGTATCACGTCCCACACTTTAGGCACAAGCTCAGGGCAAGGTATTCTCATCAAAGCTTCCGAATCCTTGGAATTAATCGGTCAGCCAGCCCTCTCTAACACTACAATTGCAGCTTACTCCCAACCAACAGCTAGGGGAAGGGGCGGTGATGTGACCATTGAAACACCCATTCTCAATGTTTTGAATGGCGCGCAAATTAACACCCGTGCTTATGGAATAGGTGATTCGGGCAATATTACAGTCAAGAGTACAGTTGTCAACGTGATTGGGGAAGCCATCTATACACCGACAAAACAGCGATTTAGTGTGAGTACCTTAGCGGCAAATACAATGAATGGTTCCCAAGGTCGGGGGGGTGATGTCGTCATTGATGCCGCACAAGTCAACATTCGAGACGGGGCTGAATTGCGTGCTACCGCTAGAGGTACTGGTGATGGTGGCAATATTATCGTGACAGCCAATAACTTGAGTATCACAGGTGAGACTGCCACAGGTGAACCTGCATTTTTGACAGGGATGAGTACCAGCATCCGTGAATACGCCACAGGTAGGGGTGGAGATATCATTCTCAATGTCGGTAAATTAGAGGTTTTAAATGGCCCTGGTATTCGTACAGGTACTTATGGCGAGGGTATATCGGGGGACATTATTGTGAATGCTGATGAAGTAACCGTGGCTGGTAGTTCTTCGACTGGTGTGTCTAGCAGATTTTTTGCCTCCACCAATGGTAACTATGATTTTACGACTGAACAACTGATTAGTCTGGGTAAGGGACAAGGTGGCAACATTACTTTTAATGTTGGTAAGCTCAACTTACTTGACGGAGGCAGAATTTCTACCTCAACTGAAACCTACGGTCAAGCCGGAAATATTTCCATTCAAGCTAATTCCATTAATATTGCAGGTGTCAGTCAACTGCCGAGTGGTCAATTGCTCTACTCCCTGGATGCTACTGGCCCTAGTGGGTTGTATGCTTCTTCTACAGGCCCTGGTGTTGCGGGTTCGGTAAATCTGACCACAGAGAAATTGAGTCTTGGCGATCGCGGCGAAATTGTAGTTAGCGGCAAAGGGACAGGAGACGCTGGTAATATGCTCATCCGGGCTAATTATCTGAATCTAGATCAAGCCAGCAAACTTTATTCTGAAGCCAATACAGGGGAAGGCGGTAATATTGACCTGCAAGTCCGTGATCTCTTACTGATGCGTAATGGCAGTTACATCAGTGCAGAAGCAGGTGGTAATGGGGGTAATATTACAATTAACGCTCCTAATATTGTCGGTTTAGAAAACAGTGACATTATTGCCAATGCAGTGAAAGGAAGGGGTGGCAATATTCAGATTACAACTCAGGGAATCATTGGCTTGCAATATCGCAATCTGTTGAATCCTAGAGAAGTTGTCACAAATGACATTACCGCTAGCTCTCAGTTTAACGTCAATGGTACTGTGCAAATTCATAATACTGGTGTTGACTCGAACTTTGGTGTAATAGAACTACCAGAAAATTTCACCGATCCGTCCCAAAAAATCACTAGTGGTTGTGCTGCTAGCACTGATAGTAGTTTTGTGGCCATAGGAAGGGGTGGTGTTCCCAAAAATCCTAGTGAGGATATTAGGAGCGATCGCACTTGGTCTGATACGCGTGATATCTCTCGATTCCGCACAAGACAACAAGTAGAAGCTCCAATTGCCAAATCAACAGAAGTTCCGGTGCAAGCTACATCTTGGCATCGTAATCACCAAGGCAAAATTGAATTAATTGCCGATAAATCTTCGATGAATTCGCCACCATCACTAACTTGTGCGGAAGTCTCGAAGACAAGCTTGCACTCACACTAAAGACCAAAAGAGTGCTGTTAGCGGTAGCGCGGCGTTTAGTCGGTGCTAAGTGCTGAGTAAAAAGTAAGATTAATTGCACGGGCTGAACGCTAGCACATAGGTCACAAGCCCCTAGATTTATCCGTGAGGTATTTAATTTTGAATTCGGAGCTTATACCAATTCTCCAAAATTAAGCAACAGATGCAAAGCTTGAAACCCAGGTGGTATCTGACTTTCTTAATTGCGAATTGCGAATTGCGTTAGCGTAGCGGGACGAAGTCCATTGCGAATTGGTATTATTCCCACTCATCAAGTTCATGATTGGTATTACGTAACAACGAGGTGATTTGAGTACGGTGGGTTTCAAAGTTAGCGGCGATGGAAATCAAAGCAATACCGACTAGCAAACCGACAACCCATTTTAGGAAGGGGTAGCGCAAGCTAAATATTACTAGTTGATAAATACTGGTGAATAGGAAGCTAATTGTCCCAACGTAAAGGAATGCTCGTATCCGCAAAGCTAACCCCACAAAGATGAAAGCTAATGCAGAGGCTCCTGCTATGAGAGGTGTGTGTTGATAAAATACGATCGCCCAACCACAAATTACACCACTACCAATGACTCTGAAGGTGTGACGGGCGAGTTTATTTTCTGGTTGTCGCAGTGCAGGATCAAATTGAGCGAGATACAGCAGTGATAAACCAATCACTGTCACATACCATAGGGAATCATACAGGCGTAAACTATGTAACCACGAAAATAACGCCCAGTCTATCAACACCACACTAATGTATGTAAAGCGGATATTTTCCCTGAGCTTGGCAAGTAAAAGATAATACCCAGCCGCTATCACTAAGGTAATGGGGTAAACTGCCAGCCTAGTTTCCGTGAGAATCACTAAGGGGAAAATATAAGCAGCTAACCGCCAAGGTTTTTGATTCCAGCCCCAACGTTCCCAGGGCAGCAGGTATAAAAAGTAGGCAAATACGCAGGCGATCGCCCCATTCCAAGGCACTAAGGGGCCAGTTAACCATTGTCCGACGGCGGTTTCTCGCCAATAAACTCTCATCCCCGCCACTAAGAGGAAGCCAAGGTAAACCCACAAGTCAGTAACAGGAATACGACCAAATACGGGGGGTTGATTAGCATTAGCGGTTTGTTTGCCTTGTAATATGGCGTAGGCAATTAAAAATGCCCCTGTTCCTAAACCCACTAGTCGGTTAACGACAATTGGTTGGGAAATTGCAGCCATCAGTAAGCAACTACTCCAAACCCAATGTAAATGGGCAATTCCTTGGAGTTCACGCCGACTAAGGCGCAACCACGTTACTAACCACGGAGTCAAAACCCGATAGAGGGACATGATTCCAGTTCCCAGGGTAGCCATTGCAATTAAACCATCGCCCAAGCCACCGCCGGAGGCTTGTAACATTTGGTAGAACAGCAATTCATAGGCGGAAACAGAAATCCCAATAATCCCTAAATACAGCAGGGGTTTTAACTCACGGTTGCGTCGTCCAACACCTACGAAAATTAACGCTACACCTAAAGAACACAACCCAGACCAATTAGTAAAGACATTTACCCTCAGCAGGACGCTAAATACACCATAAATGACTGGTAAAACGTGGAAACTGCTAGGAAGCTTGGTCAGTTGGTGTTTACGCCGCCACCATTCGCCAAAAAGTTGGGAGAATAAACCCAAGGCAATGTTAGCAATGGCAACCCGAATAATCGAGTGTCCGCCGAAGCTTAACACCTGGGTAACTAATAATTCTACGCACCAACCAATCCCATAAAATGCCCAGTTTGTCGGTTGTCGCCAACTGCGATAAATAATGGCGACTAATGTAATGGCTGTGGCGACTAAATACCAAAATCCAGGGGTGAAACCTACATAAACAGAGGATGAGTAGAGAGTCAGGAATAATAACTCTACAGTACACAAGGAGATCGCCCATTGGTCACAAGCGGCGGCATAAATTCCCCCTAAAGTCGGAGGCAAATCATCATCTGTATTGACTTCCCCATGCCCCATGCCCCATGCCCCATGCCCAATGCCCAATGCCCGATGCCCCAACCATAAGCTTAAAATAGCGATCGCACATACAATCAACCATCCTGGTCTAGCTAGGCGTGGCACACCAGGAATACCTTCCCACAGTAACGCCGCGATGAGACTTAAGCCAAAACCAATGTTAATAACGGCAAATTTTTGCTGGCGTAGATGGCGGGTGTTGACATACATCACACCAGTTCCCACCGCTAAACCAATTAGTTGTATTCCTGGTAAGGGTAGGGTGAGTAACTGTGCCACAAATATAGTGATGACAGCCGATAAGCTATTTGTAGTCCGGTTTTGGGTTGTGCGACTAGCTAAAACCGTGAGGGCGATGGGTGTAGTTAACCAAATGACTCCCCAATAGTCTTGAGATTGAAAGTTTGGGGTGCTGTCTGTGCCGAATATCAGCCATTGCAGTAGTAGGGAAGGTATACCCTCTAAGGCTTCTATGACTAGTTGAGCATTTGTCCACAACATCAAGAAACTCACCGCCGCCAGGAAAAATCCCATGTGCCATGCGCTTTGTCGCCAGATGTTTTGACCTAACCCCCTAACCCCCTTCCCTGTGAGGGAAGGGGGAATATTGGCTGGTTCTGTATTAAGCAGACAAAATCCCCACTCTCCTAGCATCAGTATCAATAAAATACTTGCCCACAAATGCAATGCTAAATTCGGTAGTAGCCAATTAATGACTGAACAGAATGTCAGCATTCCCATTGTGTGTGTTAGATACACCAAGGGGACGGGAACAGGAGAACGCCGCTTGCTGACTACTGCCAGAGTAATGGTAGAACACAGGAAATTTAGCGATCGCAAGGTAGGATTAACGGTAGCGATCGTAGTTAAACAAGCTCCGAATACCAGACTGAGAAATTCGCTAAATTTGGCTAAATCGCGCTTTTGGGCTGTGTGTAAAGTCTCTGTCACTACTACCATGAACAGGAGGTAGGGAAATAACACCACACTCAATAAAGCCCAAGGTTCATTTTGCGCCTGGGTAAGTTGTGTTCCCACGGTGATAGCCAACTGCTGTAACCCAGAGGGAATTAACCGCCAACCCAACCAAATCGCCTGTAAACCAATAACGAACAGTAAAAATAAATCAATCTGTAAACTGTATCTGTACAGTCGGGCTGTCACCACCCACAAAGCCAGTCCACTCACTGCTATAGCTTGGGCTGGATGATTAAATACCGCCACCAACCAACCCAAAAATACTAAAATTTCCCCAATTATTGCCCAAATTACATCTAATTTAATTACAGGCGCGCTATTTTCTCCTTGCTCCTGAGTGGCTTCCTTGCTCCTCTGCTGTGCTAACCAAGTTCCTAACCAACCACAAATTCCAATTGCTAAACCTAATTGGGTGACATCCACCCTAGCAACAAAGATGCCTCGTGTTAATAGAAGTAATAAAGCATAAATAATGACAGTTGCATATAAATTAATTCCTAATCCTGATGCTTGTTGGGGTGTGGGTTGCTGGCGACGATGCTGATACAACGTCAAGATAGTGGTACCTACCATTGCCACATAAATTGCCGCTAGGGGAAATAATGGTAATTGCCAACCCCAATGCAGGTAAATTAGTCCCAGAATATTGACGAGAGATAGATTGCTTCTGGGTTGATTTGTTAAAAATGTGCGATTTTTACAAAGCAGAACCGTAATTACCGTTAGAATAGGAGCAGCGATCGCCACGGTCAACCAATCGAGAGGATTACGCCACAAACCAAAGCTATCCATAGCCCAAAAGTTGACCGGCACTAACAACAGAGTCACAATCAGCAAAGTCTGTGCTGTCAGTCTCAGGTTATTTTGTTTACCAGCCCAAAAGCTTAAACCCCAAAAACTTAAAGTATAAGCAAATAAAACTCCATACTGTCCAGAAGCGGGGAATCTCTCCCACTGGCTAGCAGCCAAGACTCCAGAAGAGAGGACAACTAAAAATACACCCAAAAACAGCAGCCACCGCACACTTAACTCTGCGCCCAAGGATTGCAACATTTGGTTAACCACACTGGGGCGTGCTGGTGGTTTTGGTGGTTTTGGTTCTTCTGGTTCTTCTGGAAGATAAGCAATTAATGATTTTTCTAGTCTTGTCGTGGATACGGGGACTCGCTGTGGTTCAGGTTCAACTACAGGCTGTAAGTTGACGCGACAGGAGAGATATTCCCGACAAATTTGTTTGACTTGGGTATCGGAGATTAAACCCAAGCATAACCACATATCCAACCCCGTCAGTAGTTCGGGGTGGTTGGAGGATATTTTTAAGTCGATTTTTTGAGGTGGACTCTCACGCATGATGGGGTGATATAAGTCGTAGGTAGCACAGTATATACCTCAATCATCATAGGCTTCGGGTATAGTTACGCGATCGCTATGCCAGTTATTTTACTGACTAAGATAGGGCTGAGTGCTGAGTAATGAGTGCTGAGTGTTGAGTGACGAGTGCTGAGTAACGTTAGCGTAGCGCGGCGTTTAGCTGGTGCTGAGTAATGAGTAAAGCGTTAGGGGAGTTACCTCCCTATCGCTCGTAATGACGGAGTTACGTTATTTTTGCGTAAGTCCTGTTAACCTTGAGCATTGGTCATTTGCAGATTCATACCGATAATTATTAAATTATTTGTGTGATACTTGGCATAGCTTCCAGGTATGGATTATTGTTTTTGGTTGCTATATATAAGCAAATTAAAATATTAAAATAGATGAATATATGAGTGAAATAATAGTAAAATCAATTGCATCTAACATCTTTCCCAAAGGAGATTATGTTTCGCCTGGATTAGCCACAGTTAAACCAGATTCATGTTTTCCTAATATGATTTTAGGTAATAAATATGATTCTTCTTGGTTTTACTTACGGCGGAATATTCCTCATAACTTTTATGTGGATAAACGACGGACTGGTGTAGGCTTTGTGAGTCGAGATGAAGCACATATTCTCTACAACACAGCTTTAAAATTTCAGGGAAAAAAGGCTTTAGAGATAGGGTGTTGGATGGGTTGGTCGGCTTGTCATTTGGCTTTAGGGGGAGTTGAGTTAGATGTAATTGACCCGATGCTATCTCAAGAGTTATTCTCTGAAAGTGTGACAGATTCACTTAAGAAAGCAGATGTCCAAGAATTAGTAAATCTCATACCAGGTTATAGCCCCCAAAAGGTGGAAGAAATAGCCAATAAATTACAACGTAAATGGTCATTAATATTTATCGATGGTCATCATGAAACACCTGCACCACTAAATGATGCGATGATTTGTGAACAATTTGCAGAACCAGATGCGTTAATTTTATTTCATGATTTAGCCTCTCCTGATGTGGGCGCAGGTTTGGATTATTTAAAGGCGAAAGGCTGGAATACAATGGTCTATCAAACTATGCAAATTATGGGCGTTGCATGGCGAGGAAATGTTGAGCCTGTTATCCATCAGCCAGATCCGACAATTAATTGGCAATTACCACCCCATTTACATGATTATCTTGTCAGTGGTGTCACTCCCGCCATAGCCACAGATAAATTTTTATCAATGCTTAAAGCCATTCAACCCTATATTTTTCTAAGTAAAGCACAGCTATTTTCACTTTACAGTCAAGTGCAACAAGGGTATGATTATTCGTTTTGGCTACCCAAGATTTTCAGACAGGCGATCGCAAATCAAAAACAGCAAAAGTCACAAGTCAAAAATTCCCCAAACTAACTTACCTACGGCTTCATAATTCCACATCAAACTACACAAAGAGTCTTGCTAAATTAAGAAAATATTTATGATTTATATTTGATTTTTGACAAAACTTCTAAGCAGATGCTTATTAACTGTTCCTGCGCTCAGACTTATCTCTGTCTCCCTTTCCCTCTTTTAACCATTGTTTCAGGAATCAAATTTTTTATGATGTAATATTACGATGAATCAACTAAAGTATTGACAAAATTCATCGAAGAGATAAAGTATATGTTGGCAAGCAAAATCACAACTTTTTGCCAGCATCAAATAGCATGAAACACAAAATATATTACTTAATGTATTACCAGTGATGATCTACAAATTTTGATTTGTTGTGTTTGTAGTCAGAAACCTATTATTAATGGTGTCCACGCCTTTTGCAAAGAGTCATAAGGCGGTTCATTAAGTAAGCACCTATTAGGTTTTTGTGTTAAATGATAGTTAGGTTGAATGGATTCTTTTAGTCAGAAAAATTATGTTGTTATCTCTGGTTGTATACATTCTGTTGTCTGAGATTATCTTTTCCTTTGCTGAACATCAAACGCACCAAAATTTCATGCACAAAAAGGTTTTATCTGAATGGTTTTATAAAAAATATCCCAACGTATTTAAAGAAGTTTATGAAGGTCATGCCATCAGACATCATGGCATTTGGTATCGTCAATTTGACTTTGAGCCTCATCCTGAAGGTAGTGATGACAATATTAGATTTCGGGCTGTGGAAATTATCACCGCGTTAGTTCTTTTCTTGCCCATAGATTTACTATTTTGGATGATTTCACCCTTAGCTGGTGTGACATTTGTTGTCATGTTACTAATTCATGCCTTCACTTGGAATACCATCCACACTCAAATGCACCAACCAAGCGACACCTTTTTTGCTGATTGGGGTGTTTTTAGATGGCTAGCCACTCATCATTATTTACATCACCAATTTACTAATAAAAATTACAATATTGTGTTTCCTTTGGCTGACTATATTTTGGGAACAAAAATAAAACCCAGAATGAGAGATTTAAGGGAACTACTACGTTTAGGATACCTGAAACCCAGAACAGCCAGAACAGAATTGAGACTGAAGAAATGGCGTAATCAAGTCGCGCTGCAACGTCAGACTGTTTTGATTCAAGATTTTGAACCTGCATTCAAATAATTCGTGATTAAAACCAAAAATTACGAATAACTTTATCGTAGCAGCAAGTATCCCTTTGGGAAAACAAGCCACGCTGTATTCTCTCCGAGAGGTTGCAATAACGTCTCGGAGAGAATTTTATTTTCTAATGACTAATGACTAATGACTAACAACCAATTCCTTCTGCTGTTGATAGCGTTGTTTAAATAGTTGTTGCTGTTTTTTATGGTCTACAATCGGGTCAGGATAGCCGACAGCACGACGTTCTAAGGGTGTAATTTTCCCTGTCACCAAATATTCTGTATCTAAAGACCGCAATTCTGGCAACCAGAAACGGATATACTCAGCGTCAGCATCAAACTTTTGTGCTTGACTGGCTGGGTTAAAAATTCGTACTGGTTTAGGGTCCATTCCACTCGAAGCACTCCATTGCCAACCGCCATTATTCGCAGATAAATCACCGTCAATTAGCTTCTGCATAAAGTATTTTTCTCCCCACTGGGGATTAATTAGTAAGTCTTTGGTGAGGAAACTGGCAACTATCATCCGACAACGGTTGTGCATCCAACCTAGTTCATTCAACTGGCGCATGGCTGCATCTACGATGGGGTAGCCTGTTTTACCTTCACACCAAGCTTGAAAGAGTTCCTCGTTATTCTCCCAAGGGAAAGTTTTAAAAGTGTCACGATAAGCACCATCAGCTAATTCAGGAAAGTGATACATAGCGTGTTGATAAAATTCCCGCCAAGCGAGTTCTTGTTGCCATGTACGGATACTGGTGCTAGCTTCTTCACTGGTGTAATTTTCTAATGCTGCTGTTGTGGCTTGCCAAACTGTACGAATACCAATTACACCAAATTTTAAAGCAGCACTGAGTTGTGATGTGCCGTCAACGGCGGGAAAGTTACGCTGTTCTTGATATTCTGTGATGGCTTTGGCGGTAAATTCTTCTAGTTTGGCTTGTGCGGCTGCTTCCCCTGGAGGAATTACCAAATCTGTATCCCAAATAAATCCTAAGTCTTTGGCTGTGGGTAAGTTTGTTACGCCTGCTTGTGTCGCCAGTTCTTGTTCTGCTGGTGTTAAACCTGTAGCGTTTTCTAGGGTTGGGACTGGTTTAGCCTTGGGTTTAGTAATCCAATTTTTCCAAAAGGGAGTGTAGACAGTGTAAGGTGCATTACTACCTGAAAAAATTTCTTGTGGGGAATGGAGAATTTGATCCCAGTTGGGGGTGAGAAATTCTATACCTTTGGCTTTTAAGGCTTCTATGATAGCGCGATCGCGTACCTGAGAATATGGTTCTACATCCCAATTCCAAAACACCGCTTTAGCTTGCAATGTCTCAGCTAAATGAGGAATAGCCTCTACAGGATCACCACGCAAAATTAATAACTGACTTCCCGCTTGTAAGTATCGCTGTTGTAATGCTTGCAAACAGCCAATCATGTAAGTTACCCTGGCTGGTGCAACATCATCTCGTTCGAGAATATTAGGATCTAGGCAAAATACACCCACCACTTTAGCAGTTTGTTCTCTGGCTAAAGCTAATCCGGTATTATCAGCAATGCGTAAATCACGGCGATGCCAAAATAAAATTAAGTCAGACATTTGAGCAGTTTATATAGTTCACTCGTACTAGCTTAAACCCTAGTAGGAGCATTTAACTATTGGCAAAATTGATATTTTCTGGAACCAAATACAACTCCAGTAACTCTATCGGTGATAGTGGCTTGTTACGTCAAAGTCCAGTATACTTGTGATTAATAGCGAATTAAATTTTTCATCATGGCAGCATTGTTACTGGCAGACGGCACGATAGAAAGCGATATACAAGAAATAGTTCGTGAACTTGCATCTATTGGTATTTATCTCAAACATTACGACCCAGGAACAGCGTTGCTATTTCCCCACCTCTTACAACAAGAGGTGTTGACAGATGAAGAAAAGCGTCATGTTGTAGATTTGCACAATAGTGTGTTTGAATTCCTGCAACAAGAAAACGGTTATTTGTGGTGTGATTTGTTAAATGTACATCCAGGATCACCAAGTCTACAAACATTGTTTGCTACCTACAGCCAATATCATACTCACACCGCGCCTGAAGCTTTGTATGTCCTGGCTGGGGAAATGATTTTTGGTTTTGTGAAGCCTGATGGTAGTCAGATACAGCTTTTGGTAGAGTCTCAAGATTACCTGAGTATTCCGTCGGGTGTGGAACATTGGTGTAGTCCCACGGCGTTGTTACAGTTCAAAGCGGTACGTTACTTTAGTGCGGCAGATGGTTGGCTGCCTAATTACACAGGTACTCGCTTGAGTGATGCTTGGTACCAAGGCTAGGTTAAAAAGGTAAAAGGCACAGGGCATCAATTTGAGCTAAAATGTCCTCTTGTGGTTGGATTCAGACACAGGATGTAGAGTCAAAAATGAGTAAAAAAAAATTACCTTTGCTAATGGCTTAGACTGCTACTACAGCAGCAGCATTGAAGAAACTGAATATATTTATTCTGAGATATTTGCCGAAAAACAGTATGACAAAAACGGTATTGTCGTTAATGAAGGTGATTGTATATTTGATGTTGGCGCAAATATTGGTTTATTTACAATATTTGCTAGTCAAATGCAAAAAAATATACAAATTTATGCCTTTGAACCAATTGCGTCAACTTTTGCGGTATTAGAAGATAATATTCGCTTGCACTCTCTAGAAAAGGTGCGTTTATTTAATTGTGGGTTGAGTTCCGAAAATAATCCCGATAAAATATTTACTTTTTATCCCAATATGGCAGGGAACTCAACCACTAAACCCAATGATATCATCGCTGATACAGATGAAATAAAATCTCAGCCAGACGCAGAAGAAATCACTGATTTATTTGCAGATTTATTTGTGGAACAAACCCAAGTTAAGTGTCAAGTCAGAACGCTTTCATCTTTAATTGATGAATTAGGAATTGATACCATAGATTTACTCAAGATTGATGTAGAAGGTGAAGAATACGAGGTTTTACAAGGGATAGAAGATAAAGACTGGCCGAAAATTAAGCAGATTGTCGGCGAATTTCATGATAAGAAAGGCAGACTAGAAAAAGTTAAAACAATTCTCACTCATCAAGGTTTTCATATCATTTTAGAAAAGAGAGAGTTACTACCGTCTAACTTTGTGGATACATACACTTTATATGCCATCCGCTAAATCTAGGCAATGTGGATTTTGGATTACACATATAATGTATTGAAATTTTGCGATTTCTAGATACCCGATTTCTTGGAAAATTCGGGTATCTTGTTGGTCATCCAAAATCTCAAATTAGTGAAACTACTCAATGATTAAATTAAATGGCAATCTGGCATAAACTCCTTGGGGGTCATTCATATTTTGCATAATTGCTAATTCTTTTTGAATTTTTTGGAGTTCAGCATTTAAGGGATTACTTGGCTGAATATTTACTTTTTGTAACCCAAAGGTAGTGCTGATATCTTCAACGGTTTGTCCAAACAAACGCTCTCCAAATGTGCTTTCTTTGGGATATTCTTGTAACTGCCAATTTTTACCTAATTTAGCCTCTTTAGCTGCATATTCAACGGCTGCATTTAAGCCACCAATTTCATCGACTAAACCAATTTGTTTCGCTGCTACTCCAGACCAAACTCTACCTTGAGCAATTTCTGCTACTTTTTGTGCTGGTAGTTTGCGTCCTTGGGCGACTTTACTTAAGAATATGTTGTAAATGCGGTTAACGCTGCGTTGATAAATTGCTAATTCTTCAGGTGATTTAGGACGCGCAACGGTTTGGCTGTCAGCATAACGGGCTGTTTTGACAGCATCCCAGGTGATACCATTATCATTCGCTAGTTTTTGACCGTTGATTAAAATTCCAAATACACCAATTGAACCTGTAATCGTGTTGGGTTCGGCGAAAATGCGGTTGGAATCACTAGCTATCCAGTAACCACCAGAGGCGGCGACATCACCCATAGAGACGATGACGGGTTTAACTTGGCGAGTGAGTTTGATTTCTCGCTGCATAACTTCGGAGGCGATCGCACTTCCTCCTGGACTGTTAATTCTTAATACAACCGCCTTAATATCTTTATCTTGACGGATTTTGTTGAAAATCGCCGCAAAATGATCTCCTCCTATTTGTCCTTCCTCGCCTTTACCATCGACGATTTCGCCTTCAGCATAAACCACAGCAATTTTATTTTTGGCTTGGCGTTCTACTGGTAAAGATTTATCGGGTACTTGTGCGTACTCCATTAAATCTATGTGCTTGAAGTTTTTATCACTTTCTTTGCTATTGGTTAATTTTTTTAAATCAGTTACTATCTGATCGCTGTAGGCTATCTGGTCGATTAAGCCGTTACTTTTGGCTGTATTGGCTTCTAGTATGGCTTGAGTATCGGCGATCGCTTGGAGTTTTTGCGGGTTAATTTTCCGGCTGTTACCTACTGTCGCACGCCACTCTCCCCAAATATCATTGAGCAATTTTTGGGTTTGTTCACGGTTTTCTGGACTCAGTTTATTGAGTACCAAGGGTTCGACTGCACCTTTAAATTTACCCACTCGGACAATTTGCACCCCGATACCATACTTTTGTAATGCTCCCGCCAGGAAAACAGGTTGGCTACTAAAACCGTTCATTTCCATTGCGCCAAAAGGGTTAAGTGCAATGGTATCGGCTGCGGAACTGAGATAATATTCCTTTTCTCCCCATTCCATTCCATAGGCGATTACCTTTTTACCACTGGCGCGGAAGTCTTCTAAGGCTTTGCGAATTTCTTTAAGAGAAGCAAAACCCAAGTTACTCGCTCCACCTGTACGGGTAGCATCTAAGTAAATACCCACAATTCGCTGATCACTCTTAGCTTTGGCAATGGAATCCAAAACGCTACGGAGTGTCATCCGTTCTGGTTTCACGCCGGATAGAGTGTTTTGAAAGACTTCACCAGAACTTGGTTCTCTGTCGGTGATAGTCATTGATAAGTCAAAAACTAAGACGGACTTATCTTTGACTATAGGCCCTGTATCTTTAGAACCCGCCACAGCAAATAATAAAAATAAAAGTCCTACTGTACTAATTCCAGAGAAAACAATTAGTCCTAATACAGTCCCAAGTAAGCTAGCAGCAGTTTGTTTTAAAAAGTTATTCATTAGTTAATAGTCAATAGCATTAGTCATTAGGGAACGGGGAACAGGGAACAGGGAACAGATTAATATTCATGTTCAATGCCCAATGCCCAATGCCCTATTCCCTATTGTATTATTTGTAAACTATTTGAGTGTTTTAACTCAGATAGGTTGGTGTTACCTGTGCAGAATAATACTGTGGTGATTTCTGCAATTAATACCTCGGCTAAATCTTGGAGTGCTGTTTCTGATTCTACGGCGGCTTTGAGGAAAGGCATCGCCAAGCCTGCGATATCTGCTCCCAAGGCGATCGCTTTGGCGACATCTAAGCCATGACGCAAACCACCGGAAGCGATGAGGGGAACATGGGGTGCGATCGCTCTAATACTGGTAATACAATCGGCTGTAGGTATTCCCCAATCGGCAAAGGTCAACCCTAAACGTCTTTGTAGCGCATTTTCTGCCCTTTCTCCTTCGACTTTTGCCCAAGAAGTCCCGCCTGCACCCGCTACATCAATGGCTCTCACTCCTACTGCTAATAGCTTTTCGGCCATTGTGGCGGAAATACCGTTACCTACTTCTTTGGCAATTACTGGTACTGGTAATTTAGAGCATAATTTATCTATTTTGTCAAGCAAGCCCCGAAAATTAGTATCGCCTCTAGGTTGAATAAACTCTTGTAGAGGATTAATATGCAAAATCAACGCGTCGGCTTCTAACATATCAATGATTTGCAGACATTGATCTAAGCCGTATTTGTAGTTAAGCTGTACAGCACCAACGTTAGCAAACAACAGAATATCGGGTGCAAATTGACGCACTGCAAAGGTATCAGCGACTTGGGGTTTTTCTACTGCTACCCGTTGCGAACCGACACCCATCGCTAATTTATAGGTTTGCGCGACTGCGGCTAAACGCTGGTTAATCATTTTTGCTTGTTCTGTTCCCCCAGTCATAGAGGAGATCAGCAAAGGTGCGTTGAGGATTTTACCGAAAAATCGCGTTTTGATATCAATGTCTTCCCGATCTAATTCTGGTAAGCAACAATGAGTGAAACGATAGCGTTCTAAACCGTTAGTGATTTCCTGACACTGGACATCTTCTTCTAAACAGATGCGGATGTGATCTGCTTTACGTGACTGAATGGGGATGGATGTGTTATCGGTAGGGAGATTCACGGATAGGTATGATTGATAGCTTGCGATTACTATTGTAAGTGGGTCTGCTAAGTTGTACAGGCGATCGCAAATTTCCGACACGCTAAACTGCAAAAGCCAATATCAGTTAGCATCATTAGCCGTAGTTTTTTTCACTTTAATTTGAGTTGACATTGCTTCTCTAGTTTGCAGGTGTGCTTGTTCCAACTTGTAATTGAGCCAAACAAAGCTGCTACCAAAAGAAGTAATGGTAATGAGACAAATAGTTATTAATAGTCTCACTTGAGAACGTAGAGATTTAATTTCTTGTGTTTGCTCCAGCAGACTTATAGATGATGGCGGTTGAATTTGGGAATTTTCTACTATTCTTGTGGCTGGTTGTGGCGCAATACTGGCAAATTTAACCTGATCATATAGCCAGTTGGTAATTAGTTGGGGACAGTTCTTCTTAAACCATTGCCAAGCAATCATCCGAAATACAGGTTTAGAAAATTTCGCCATCATTTTTAAGAGGCTATTCACACTATGGGAGCGAACTTTTTGATTAATGAGGTTAGTTGCTCCTACATCATATAAACAATCTAATATCAATTTAACCGTTGTTTCTTCTCTATATGATAAGTTTTCTAGCAAGAGAAGTACATCATGAATACGTTCTTCCGTCATGATTTGCTCCGGTGATTTTGACGATAAATTGACAAGCTGATGATTGGAAGTGTTCATGACATCTAAAACTAGTTATGTGGGTATATAAGTCCGATTTGACGACACAAATTTTTCAAAAAATGCGTTTGATATACTGACGTAGTTTCTAGAGAGTAATTAA
Organism: Nostoc sp. CMAA1605; assembly: GCF_021596505.1. Classification (GTDB taxonomy): domain Bacteria; phylum Cyanobacteriota; class Cyanobacteriia; order Cyanobacteriales; family Nostocaceae; genus Trichormus. The sequence continues at coordinate 37,469 of NZ_PJIZ01000064.1, forward strand.
AAGTTCCACCGCAATATACTTATTTCATCGCTGACCTTTTAGATAAGTACAATTCGCTATATTAAAGTTTGTGTTTTTCTTGAATCATGACTGCACTGGTGAGCTTGAGAAAATTGGTATATTCCCGTAATCGTTATTTTTAGACCATATTATTTGTTTGCTCTCCCTGTATTGTTCAGAAATTTTACTGATTTAACAACAAAGGTACATTTTGACTGCCAATAATATTATACACCATAAAATAGGATGTACTTAACTGTCTATGAGCATCTTTATGTTAGGGTTAATTTTTATCTAGACAAGATAAATCAGAGGCTTCAAATTAGTATTTGAATTCTAATAATTAGTTATTTTCTGGTTATTTATATCCTGATGATAGATAATTTTTGAAGAGCATTATTTATTAAAGTCTCCATTCTTCAATCAGATTTAGTGAGTTAAATGATTCATGTTGACACCGTAGACTTATTTCACCCAAAATATGACGTAACTTTATATCTTTACCTTTCTAAAATATAAAGTCATCCATCTATGGTGTAATACATTTTTCCTGAACGATGATGATTTTGTTGTCCAGATCCTCGACTTCTCAAAGAAGTCGGGTGTCTTGTAGCTCACGAATTATTTAGGGACTGCCGGAACAGCATTTTCTCTGAATTAAAATACTAGCGATGCCAATTGAATTCACATATGTTAATGGCGTAGTTAAGGAATAAGAAATAAAGGTATACCTAACTTCGCAAAAACCAAATATGATTTCTACTATCAGAAAATTTAATAATCATTAAATATAACCAAATTAAATCTGATTCTTAACCTAGTCTTAAAGTAATTATAGTTACTAATCCTAGAAACTCAAATTGGTGTTGGCGATATGGTTTGATCTGTGCGTTGGTGAAAGTAGAAAAAATCACAACAAGTTTAACTCTACGCCTCCTACTATCCCTTAGACTAGGGGCAGCAACTTTGTTAATATTGGTCGAGGAAAGTGGAAAGTGACGGAAACGAACAACTTAAACTCTGCTCTTCAGGACGTTTCACGTAGAGAATTGCGCGATTTAGTCAGGACTCAGCTGCGAATGCTATTGGAAGCAGGAGATTTGCAAGCAGCTAAATCTATTCTCATACCTGTGCAGCCTGCGGATATAGCCGAGGCGATTGAAGGTTTACCAGAAGCGATGCACGCTTTGGCGTTTCGTCTACTTTCAAAGAGTGAGGCGATAGAAGTTTATGAATATCTGGACTACAGCGTTCAAGAACGATTAATTGAGGAATTGAAAAGCCAAGAAGTCCGCGATATTGTTGATCAGATGTCCTCCGATGACCGTGCTAGGTTATTTGATGAGTTACCAGCGAAAGTAGTCAATCGGCTATTAGAACAACTCAGTCCCGTTGAACGCCAAGCTACGGCTTTACTTTTGGGTTATGAATCTGGTACGGCTGGACGCATCATGACTCTGGAATTTATCGCCCTGAAAGATAATTTTACGGTATCTCAAGCCTTAGAACGGATACGCAGTCTCGCTAATGCCAGTGAGATGATTTACTATCTCTACGTGACTGATGCAGCCAGAAGTTTAACGGGGATTGTGTCTTTGCGGGAGTTAGTCACCTCTCAACCAGAACAGATGATTGGCGATATCATGACTCGTGATGTCATTAGTATTCACACTGATACAGACCAAGAAGAAGTAGCTAGATTAATTCAAAGATATGATTTTTTAGCTGTACCAGTAGTAGACAAGGAAGAACGTTTAGTAGGTATCGTCACGGTTGATGATGTCATTGATATTTTGCAACAAGAAACTACGGAAGATATCTACGCTGTGGGTGGTGGTGTGCAATCTAGTGGTGATAACTATTTTCAGATGGATTTAATGCAAGTAGCCCGTAAGCGAGTTTTATGGTTATTTGTCTTATTAATTACCAATACAGTTACAGGTACGATTATTAAATCTCAAGAAGATATTTTGACTAAAGTTGTCACATTAACGGCGTTTATTCCCCTACTGACTGGTACTGGTGGTAACGTCGGCGCGCAATCTTCAACAGTGGTAATTCGGGGGATGAACACTGACGAAATCAGAAGCTTAGGGACTTTGCAAGTGATTGGGCGGGAAGCGATCGCCGGTGCATTGCTGGGTGTTATGTTAGGTAGTATTGCTACAATCTGGGCTTACTTTTTACAAGGACGATTAGAAGTTGCGATCGCTGTTGGTAGTAGTTTAGTAGCTATTTCTGTTTTAGCTTCTGTTTCCGGTTCAGCACTGCCATTTTTGTTTCGCTTCTTGCGTTTAGATCCAGCCTTGATGTCTGCACCGTTTATTACTACAGCAGTTGACGTTTTGGGTGTGTTAATTTACTTCAACTTGGCACGAGTAATTTTACAGTTGTGAGTGGTGAGTGGTGAGTGCTGAGTGCTGTTAGCGGTAGCGCGGCGTTTAGCCGGTGCTGAGTCATTAGTGTTTCTTCTCTGCCTCCCCTGCCTCCCCTGCCTCCCCTGCCTCCCCTGCTCCCCCTGCCTCCCCTGCCTCCCCTGCCTCCCCTGCCTCCCCTGCCTCCCCTGCTCCCCCTGCCTCCCCTGCCTCCCCTGCCTCCCCTGCCTCCCCTGCTCCCCCTGCTCCCCCTGCCTCCGTTACCTGTTCCATGTCACCTCAACTTCTACAGTTCCGAGGGTGTATCTGGAGCGATAATTTCACCGGTACCCATTTTCAGGATTTTGTCTTGTTCGGTAATTAATTCGCTCAATTCTTTAACTTGTAAATTCATTTGCTCGCAGGCTTGTCGAAGTTCGCGTGCGAAGGTGTTAATATCTTCCCCGTAACCGCATTGATAGGCCGCAGTCTCAATTCCTTGCTTGGCATTTGCCCTAGCACAATCTACTAAGTCGGTTCCATGCAATGGTTTTGCAGATGCCATAGACTTTTTTCGTTAACTTTGTTTGTGTTGTCTTTTAGTTAAGTTAGCAACACAACAAAATGAAATCATCCTTCTGTTGACAGACAAAAATACCATCTTTAGGTGTATTAATCTTGAGTTTTCTTGATGAAGCTATAGGAATCATATTTTATTTCTGTGATGTTCTTTCCCTGGATACAGGATGTTATTCAAACTTGGTGCGAAGATTATAAATTATGAACAAAACAACAAAAAACAGATTGATATCTGGGATGACTGATGAAGATTGGTTTAACGTAGGGAAATCTGATGCTTGGGCGGGCAAGTCTAAAGTACCACCAGAACAAGATGCTCAAGCTGCTAGTATGTATGACCTTGGTTACAGTGAGGGAGAGATTACACATCCGCCAACTGAAACGAAAAGAGATGATCATTAATATGTCTCAAAGTTCAAAGAACACTTCATCAGAACAAGAAAATACTAATTTAGGGACTTCCAGAAAATAAATTATCCAATTTCCGATATAAGACATTGTTATTTTTCCCCCTGCTCCCTGCCCCTCTGCCTACACAGTGATAGTATATTTTTTAAGTTGTGAGTCCCTTAAGGCGTGCCTTGTCATGACTGACTTAGCCTTGCCAAGAAGCATACAAAATATTTTAGAAAAATACACTGAGCCAGAGGCTATTTTTCCGGCAATCTTGCCAGTGATTGGAGAAGTGTTAGAATGCGATCGCTGTTTTTTGTACTTGAGAAATCCTCAAACTCGATTTGCTAAAATCGCCTATTGCTGGCGAAAACATCAAAATATTCCCGATATTACAGAATCGGCATGGAAGTTAGAGCCGTCATCATTACCCCAAGAAGACCCTTTGTTTGCCGCAGCACTGCGGAATGAGGCTTCCATTTACGTTGAAGATGTAGAAACTGCTAGTCCGAAAGTGGTAAATAAAGAGTTTGAGCGGGAAAATCTGGGACATCGGGCGTTAATTCATGCTCACCTGTGCCAAGATGGTCAACTTTGGGGGATTTTACAGCCTAGTGTCTTCGGTCACAAGCGAATTTGGTCAGATTTTGACCATGCTATTATGACTCAATTGGAAAATGAATTAACACCCTTAGTCATCACCTATATGACAAAATAAAAATCACTCTAAATTTATCTATGGTGATGTTTCTGTTGCCTTTGGAAGTTTTAATTGGTCAATTACAGCAAAACGAATATCGCGCTTTTCTGCAATTAATTTTATTCCTGGCTGCTTGAGATTTAAAAAGTCTAATCCTTTTTCTTTACCACTAATTAAAAAGTCAGTAATGGCGATTTTGTAGGTGCGTTTGGGGTCAAGTGGTTGACCTTGAATTAACCAATTATTGGAATTTGCTTCCTGACTAATTTTAGCTGTTTGCAAATAACCACCAGTCCCTTGATTAGCTTTTCCTTGATTTAATACTTTTTGTAAAAGTTCGCCATTCATCTCTACAGCCACAACTTTACCGCCAAAAGGCAAGATGCGAATTATGTCGTATTGGGTGATGGGGCCTGGTGGTATGACATCATCAATGCGAATTGAACCGCCATTAAACACGGCTAAATCTGCGTCAGGTACTTCTTTTAACATCGCCTCAGCAATTAACTCTGTCAAATTCGTCGATTTATTACGAACACTGGATTCTAATCCATCTAAAGCAAATGTGAGTTGAGTAATTACTTGACTGGGGTCAAAGCCATTGGCAATAAAGGCTTGATAACCTTTTTCTAGCCACCCTTGCACTACCTTTGCTGTTTTTGGTTCTTCAGGAATCTGATCTGTGATAGGGACTAAGCGAGAGTTAATTACCAGACTTTTTTTGACAGTATCGTAATTCAATTGATGAACATAAACTGTACGTGCATTGGCATCGGCTTTAAAAATCGGTGTAAAATCTCGACCCCGCCATTGTTGAATATTTTCATGTTCATGACCACCCAGAATTACGTCTATTTCTGGTACAGTTTCCGCTAGTTGGCGATCGCTGGCAATTGATAGATGGGTCAAAGCTACGATAATATCAACTTTACCTTTGAGGCTATTTACCTGCTGTTTAGCTGTGGCAATGGGATCTGTATAACTGACGTACTTTGGTTGATTGCTGTTGAGGGTAACACCGATTAATCCTACCCTAACTACAGCCCCGCGATCGCCTTTGACATTAAATACTATTGTCCGGGGAACACCTTTAAAGGGTCGGCCTGCGCTATCAGAAACATTACTCGATACCCAACGAAACCGTGACTCTCGCAATCTTTGATAAAACAGGTTTTCTGGTAGGTCAAATTCGTGATTACCAAAAGTCACATAATCCACACCCAAGGTATTCATCACAGCCACCATTTGCTGACCTGCTAGGGGCGTACCGTTGATTTTCGCAGTTCCCAAAGCCGAAGGACTCAGAAAATCTCCGGCTAAGACTGTGTAGGTGCGGGGGTTATCTTGGTAAAGTTGTTGTCTCAAGGTGGCGACACGGGCTAAACCTCCGCGCGTTCCTCCTTCCACTGGCGTAATTTCGTAGACATCGTTAAGTTGCAACAGGTTAATTTTGACAATTTCCGCCAGCCCTGGGGTAGCTAAAGTTACTGTCGTCAATATTTGTAAAACTACACTGCAACCAAAATAAATAAGTTTCATATTTAGCTTGCAAAACCATTAATCTACGGAATTGATTGTACTCATAATTCGTCTAGCTCTTGCCATCAGAAAAGAATGTTGATTTTTGTATCAGTGATAGTTACCAAAACTGTAACGACGACCACAGTAGAGGCTGCTGAGGAATATTCTAAGTAATGAACAACAGCAGATGTAACAGCAAAAATTCAGTGTGAGGAGTTAGTCATGTCTAGCCGCATTCCGTCTCCAGTTTGGCAAAAAGTTAGTATTGCTACACTATTATTATTAATACCATCAGTAGGAATGGCGATCGCTCGTCAGTCTGTTACTGTCGCCCTACCAGCAAATCTAACTCCTCCCAGAATTAGCTCAAATACCTCGATTCTTCCGCGTCACCCCGACTATCAAGCACTCAAGGCATTAGTTCAAAAGTATAGTTGTGTTGTCTCTGTACAAAACTTTGGCAAAGTTGCTATAACTCGCACAGAATTTGCCACAGTCTTAAATGCCTGTATAAATCGCAGCCAAGAGTTGACTGCAAATAACCCCAACGCCGTTAGCCCAGTCGATATCCAAACCCTACAACGCTTACAGGCACAATTCGCACCAGAGTTAGCAGTTCTCAAAGTTAAGCCAGATGAATTAGTAGAAGATCATAGCATTACCCCAAGTCCAACAACTAGAAAGCTGACTCCAGCTAGCAAACCAAAGTTGGCACTTCCTAGTGTGCCTCCTCAAAATCAACCTGTTAACCGTTCCAATACATCCTATTCCGGCACAGTTACTGCTGAATCTCAGCCCAATAGCCAATTCAACACAGAAAGTTACAACCGCATTGATGATAATCCCTTTCATCGCGTCAATAATGAACCCCTTTCCACCTTTTCCATTGATGTAGATACAGCATCCTACAGCAATATCCGTCGATTTCTTACCCAGGGGACATTACCACCTAAAGATGCAGTGCGAGTTGAGGAACTAATTAATTATTTTCCTTATAATTATCCCCAACCGCAAGGCGATCGCCCTTTTTCTGTGACTACGGAAGTGGCTAATGCCCCCTGGAATTCTCAGCACAAGTTGGTACTAGTGGGTTTGCAAGGTAAACGCCATACCAGTGCCACTTTACCACCCAGCAACTTAGTATTTTTGATTGATGTCTCCGGTTCGATGGATCAACCAGACAAATTACCCTTGGTACAGCAGTCCCTGAAATTGCTTGTGAATCAACTGCGCCCTGAAGATAAAGTCAGTTTAGTAGTCTACGCTGGCAATGCTGGATTAGTCTTACCAGCTACTCCTGGCAGTCAAAAAGCCAAAATTTTGGCAGCAATTGACCGTTTGCAAGCTGGAGGTTCTACTGCTGGGGGTCAAGGTATTGAGTTGGCATACAAGATAGCCAAACAGAACTTCCTCAAATCAGGAAATAACAGAGTAATTTTAGCTACCGATGGCGATTTTAACGTCGGGGTTTCTAGTGATGCCGAACTCACACGATTAATTGAACAGAAACGAGACCAGGGAATTTATCTCACGGTATTGGGATTTGGTACTGGTAACTATAAAGACTCAAAAATGGAGCAGTTAGCGGATCGGGGTAACGGCAACTATGCCTACATTGATACTTTATTAGAAGCCAAAAAAGTTTTAGTCAATGATCTGCGGCAAACTTTGTTTACCATTGCCAAGGATGTGAAAATTCAAGTAGAGTTCAATCCCGCAAAAGTGCAGGCCTATCGCTTAATTGGTTATGAAAACCGCCTTTTGCAAAACCAAGACTTTAACGACGACCGCAAAGATGCAGGAGAAATTGGGGCTGGGCATTCTGTCACCGCACTTTATGAAATCATTCCCACAGGCATCACCAGCGATGTGAAATTACCACAAATAGACCCCCTACGATATCAGCGTCCTGGTGCAACTACCCCTGATATTGGCGCGAATGAATTAATGCAAGTGAAACTGCGCTATAAATTGCCCCAAGCCAACACCAGTCAATTAATCACCCAAACTATCCAAGATAGTGATTTGCAAAGCACTCAAACACCGTCTACCAACTTCAGATTTGCATCTGCCATAGCTGCCTTTGGTATGGTGTTGCGTGACTCTGAGTATAAAGGGAATGCTAACTATAATTTGGTGATGAAATTAGCCACACCAGCAGTCGGAGAAGATAAGGAAGGCTATCGGCGTGAGTTTATTCGTTTAGTGGAACAAGCTAATACTATTGCGCTGGAGAAGTAATACCAATTCGCAATGGACTAACGTCCCGCTACGCTAACGCAATTCGCAATTCGCAATGGACTTCGTCCCGCTTCTCTACGAGACGCTACACGTAGCTTGCTTCCACGGAGTGGTACGCTAACGCAATTGATAAATCCCGACTTGACAAGAGTTTCTGGGTTTGGATCTGTATCAGAATTTTAGTGAATTGGTATAACTGAGGATTGGGGACTGGGTAACAAGGTAGATTTTACTCCAATGCCCAATGCCCCATGCCCTATTCCCAATGCCCATCAAAACCTATTTTGATACTCAATTACAGCCCGGCTATCATCTTCTAAATTAGTGGAAGCACGCACCCGAATTTTATCGTTAATGCGGTAATTAATCCCCCATTGGAAGGGGTCATTGGCTGTCAAAATCTTAATACTAGAAATTGACAATTTGGTGGAAAGATCCACGCCGGCTTCGGCTGCTAATTCAATAGAAGAACCACTTTTACCGGCTTCGGGATTATCAGAAATGACTGTGGGGAATATCCTCAGTTCACTTAACCCGAAGGCTGTACCGATTTGGTTAAAGGCAGACTGGAAATTATTAAATACTGCTGAACCGGCAATATTAATAATACCCAGGGTACTATCACCGCCTCCTTGGGCGGTGACAAATCCACCACCCAATAAGGCGACAATTTCGTTTTCGCTGCGGGAGGGACTGCTTCTTAATTCTAGGCTTTGGTCGAGTTTGCTGGCTTGTCCTTTGACGTTAGCTTCTACCCGCACGGTTTCTAATGCCGCTAAACCGGTGGGACTTAATCTACTATCACTAAAGTTACTGTCTTGGACGACATCCAGAACTTTCGCAAATAGTTGTACATCTAAATCGGGGTCGCGGGGTTGATTGGCTCTAAAGGTGGCGGTATGTTTATAACCGCTAGCTAGTTTAAATTGGGTGGTGAATAGGTTTACGCCACCGTCTTTTAATTGGATAGTGCCTACGGGAATGGGATCAGCGAAAGTACCACTGACAATCAAGTTACCTGTGGCGCGGAAACTTAAGATAGGTGGACGGGTAATTTGCAGGTTTTTGCCTAATTCTAGTTCTAAATTATTAAAGCGCGCGATCGCCCCTGCACTATTTACTTCTTGTTTGTCTTGCTTGTTGAGTTTGGTGAGTGATATACCAGCGTTATTATTTTGCTGCTGCTGGGCGTTGGTAGATTCTGCTAGCAAGACTTGACCATCATAGAGGCTGATTTTACCGCCAATCGCTGGTTTGAGGGCTGAACCTGTAATTTGTAAGTTGCCACTAGCCCCGCCTTGATACAATCCCTTCAGGTTTAAGTTTAATTGCTCTAGTTCTACGGTGAGGGGATTATTAATTGCCAGTTCGGTGTTAAAAATGGGTATTTCCCCTGCGGCGGCGACTTGGCCACGGCTAAATCGACCTTGGAGACTTTCTACTAAAACACGGTCAAAATCGAATTGAATTTTACCGGTGACACGTCTGACTTTCCCTGGTAAAGCTTGAGCTGAGAAAGTGGCATCATTGACGGTGGCAATCCCATTTAATATGGGTTTTTGTCTAGTTCCTCTGACTGTTAAATCAATTTCACCTGCGCCTTCTTCAAAGGCGATTTGGTTGGTTAACAGGTTTAATAGTGCCAATCCTTCGTTCTGCACCTTCACATCTAAGCTAATTTGGTCACTATCGGGATTTGTGGTGGCGAAGGGCAATTTATAGGGGATACTGCCATTGATGTTCACTGGTTGCGGCCCCGCGATGGCAACGATACTACCAAAATTCAGGCGACCGTTGGCATAACTAAAACTGGCGTTGGCTGATTCTATGGCTTTGTCGTTGAGTTTACCTTCTGTAATTTGCAGTTCTCCCCTAGCTTGGGGGTTGCCAATACTACCTGCTAAAGCTGCCGTACCACTCAGATTGCCAGTGATGCCAATGGGCAGTCTGACAAAGTTATTCAGCACCTCTATGGGGAAATTATTCACCCGTAATTGTCCTGACTGGTCTGAGCCGCCAATGTTACCAGCAAAGGCCACAAGACTATTAGCTGATTCAATGCGTAATGGTCGTACTTGTAATACCCCATTGGCAAAGCTACCTTCGGCAATAATTTTGTCAGCACGATAGAAACGGTTCTCTTCGTCTTCTTTACCCCAAGTAAAGTTCTGTCCATTTAAATTGAATTGAACTGATAAACCTTCTGGCGTACCCGTATCTAAAGCCACATCGCCGCTAAAGGTTCCCTGTAAATCTGCTAATTCGGGAACTGGGGAAGCGGTGCGTTGTTCTTCTCGGTCAGCTATGAGGCGATTAATTTGGGCTAGGCGTTCGATTTGGTCAAGTAAAGGACGATTAGGTAAGCCTTGGGGTGCGGTATTGAGGTCGGCTGCACTACCGTAACTAGGCGGCGAACCGTTGTTTTGCAAATCTTGGATGTCAAAAATTTGGGCTACAGTGAGTACGTCTTGGATATTGCCTTGGCTAACGTTGAGTTTACCTTGGATTCTTGGCCCTTGGGCAGTTGGGGCAATATTGCCAGTGAGGGCGTAACGACTATTGCCTTTAATAAATTCACTACTGGTAATGCTAGCTGTGCCATCACTATAACGGAATTGAGCTGCCAAGCGATCGCCTTTAATTCTGCCGATTTCTGGTTTGGCGATCGCTAAGTTGGCACTAGTCGCAAATGTGCTTTGATTAAATTGGATATCTCCTGTTAAATTGCCTGCCAGTTTCCCTGCACCCAAACGCAGATTTGGCGGCGGTGATACATTCAAGATTTGTAAGGGGAAGCTAGCCACTTGCACACTCCAGTTATCCCCTTTAACTTGACCTTGGGCTGAGGCTTGCTGCCATTTTACCAGGAAGGATTCGGGGCGATTATTGCCGTTGAGATTTAAAGCGATGCGGTCATTATTGCCTCTCAAGTCTAAATTTAAACCCTGTCCCTGGGCTGACTGCACACTACCCTTAAGTACAGGTTCAAAGGCAATACCCTGGACTGCTAAATCTTTTAAGGCCAGTTGTCCGGCTACATTCGGTAACGGTAATTTCCCAGTCACCCGACCGTTAAAATCTAACCTACCTGCCACCGCTACCTGATTGGGTAAAGTCACAGGTAACTGTTGTAAATTAAAGTCTTGGGCTTGGACGTTGAGATTTAAGGCGGTAATTTCTGGGATACCTGGTCTATTGGCGTTGGCGGCTATTTGTCCACTCACATTTAAGCCTGGCGCAGTGGCTTGCTGAATTGTCAACTGTTCGCCATTCCAAGCCAGGGAAGCGACTAAGGGGCGTTCTAGTCCTGGTAAACCTTGGGATAACTGCACCTGACCCGCAGCTTCGATATCTGCTAATCTCGTGGAACCGAGATTTCCTGCTAATTGCAGTTGTCCTCCTAATTGTCCCCGCAGTTGTTGATTAAAGCGGTTTAACTGTACACCTGTCGCTGCAACTACGGTTTGATAACGACCATTAGTCAGTTGAATATTAGACGCTGTAACTTGACCACCTGCGACATTTAACTGTCCTTGACCTCTGGCTTGGATGCTGTTGAGACTGAAGGAATCTACACTACCAGCAACATTTAATTGACCAGTTAAATTACCTTGAAATTGGGGCGGGACAGTAGCCAAGCGTTGCACAGGGACGTTATCAGCTTGGATTTGGGTTTGATAACGACCGTTAGCCAGTTGGATATTAGCGGCGGTAATTTTACCTTGACCAACATTGATGCTGGCTTGTCCACTGGCTTGGATGGTTTTAGGACTGAAGGAATTGACACTGCCAGAGACGTTTAACTGTCCTGTTAAATCGCCTTGGAGTGGCACTTTTGCCAAACGTTGCACAGGGACGCTGTTGGCTTGGATTTGGGTTTGATAACGACCGTTAGCCAGTTGAATGTTAGCGGCGGTAATTGTACCGTTACCGACATTAATTTTGGCTTGTCCACTGGCTTGGATGGTATTGGGACTGAAGGAATCTATACTACCGGCGACATTTAATTGTCCGGTTAAATTACCTTGTAGGGGTACAGCCGCTAAACGTTGCACAGGAACATTATTCGCTTGCACTTGGGTTTGATAACGACCGTTAGCAAGTTGAATATTGGCGGCGGTAATTGTGCCATTACCTACGCGTAAACGGGCTTCCCCACTGCCTTGGAAAGTTTTCAGATTCAAATTTTCTCGATTGCCGGCGATTTGAAATGTGCCATCTAGGGGGTTAGCTAAAGCTGGGGGAGAATTTTTGAGGACGTTACCCAGACGGACATTATTAGCGATGAAACGGGCGGTGAAGTTTTTGTCTTGTAATTGAATACTCGCGATCGCAATCCTACCACCACCAATCTGCACCCCCGCATCTTGGGAACGAATATTGACGATTTGGAAAGGTTCAGCCGTCCCCGCCAGAAGGAAACGACCGTTTAATTCTGTCCCCGCCAAAGAGATATTTTGCAATTGATTGGGGTTGACGAAGGGTTGTAAACTCACCCTGGAAGCTTGGGCGACAGCTTGCCAACGCTGATTGACAAAACTCCCACTCCCTTGAATTGTCCCCCCACCTACCCGCGCCACCACATTGCGAAAATTAATGTTACGATTAGCACCAACTATCACTTCCCCCGTGGTAGGATAAACTGCCTGTGGTGCGGCAAATTGGACGAAAGTTTGGGTATTTGTAGGTGTACCCGTCACCCTGGCTGTAGCGTTAACACTGCCGATTTTTATAGCCACATTAGGATTATAGAGTTTAGCGATCGCGTCTCCAGCTACTTGATTGGCAGCAAAACTCAAATCGAGTTGGGGATTTTTTCCTAACTGAATAATCCCACCACCTCTAATCTCACCACCGACTGTAGTTTCTCCCAGAACGTCTTCCAACTTGATCAAAGCATCCTGGGTGTTGAATGCAAAGTTACTACTAACTCTTTTAAAATTAATCTTATCAATTTGGGCAGTTTTCACAGTGGTGACACTACCTAAAAGAACGGGGTTATCAACATCCCCCACCACCTGTAATTTCGCCTGTAATTGTCCAGCCACAGGTACAGGCAGTTTTAATTTTAAAGTTTCTTGGGCTGTAGCGACACTCACCCCATTAATGCGCCCAGCTAACTTAAAGCCTTTAATACTATCAATAATTCCCGCCGCCACTAGGGGAATTTTGCCGTAGTTAGTAGTGAGATTTTCGAGTTTAATTTCTGTTCCCTGAAAATAAATACTACCTTGGCTATTAATAAACGGTTGTGGTACGCGGGGAATTTGCAGCGTCACCCCTTCTAAATCAGCACTACCATACAGTAAAGGCTTCTGTTCTGGCGCGAGTTGAACTTTTAAATCACCATTCACCCGACCTGTTTGTAATTCCAGGGGTAATTTTATCAATTGGGTAACGTGTGCAGCCAGCATTTTTTCTGCTTGCACCTGTATATTCGCCACCAAAGTCTTAGGACGCACATCCCCAGCCAAGGTAATGTTACCGCCAGTCTCCGCCTGACCTTGGACTGCAAATTTCACCAATTGGTTATTTTCTAAAAATTGGGCAGATCCCAAAAGTTGCGAAAAAGCGATGGGAGAAATAGAAACATTCTCCCCTGCTCCCCTGCTCCCCTGCTCCCCTGCTTCTTTCTTCTGGGGTAACAGTACCAAATTGCCATTCCGCAGACGCAATGTACTTAATTCAGTTTTAATTGCTCCCGCCTCTCCTGGAGGAGCTAAGGTTGTAGTAATCCAACGCCCTTGATTATCCTGTTCAATGTAAGCATCAGGACTAACTAAGGTAACATCTAGTTTTAGTTGACGATTAAAAATTAACAGCCAAGGATTAAAAGTAACTTCCACCGCATCGACTTCCGCCTTATCGGGGTCTGTGGCTGTAGGGGGGATAGAAGAAGCCGCAAAATTTACACCTGTCAGGGAAAATTGACTAACTTTACCCAATTTTACGGGACGGTTTAGCGTATTGGTCAGACTTTTTTCTGCTAAAGGCGTTAATTCATTCTGTACAAAAACCCATAATCGCCAAGCACCGCCGACTAAACCTAGCAGTAAGATACCGCCCAAGGTAATACCACCACGTTTCAAAACCCGCAGCCATAGACGCTGGCGGTCAGAATTACCGGACTGATGATCTTGATGGGAAGAATTACTCATGTGGCTTCACTTCTCTTTTCCTGAACGTGGTAGGCACACTACTAGCACTATGGGCATATTACTACGCCAATACCAAGATACAAACCAATCTCATCCTTTGGCATTCGGATGAATGCGTAGTAGTCATTAGTCATTAGTCATTAGTCATTAGTCATTAGTCATTAGTCATTAGTCATTAGTCATTAGTCATTAGTC
>NZ_PJIZ01000065.1 GCF_021596505.1 Nostoc sp. CMAA1605
TTTTGGCTGGATTCTTTACAGCCTATTTATGAAAAAATCAATCATTCCATTCACCTCTAGGTGGAACTGGGATGCGATGGGACTACGTGTCAGTTCATCGTCCCGGAGAATCTCGCCGCGTAACCATTGACGAATCGCTACTTCGATCACCTTACTGGGATCGTCAGTCAGATGCTGAATTTGCTCTAGTAACTCCGAATCCAGTTGGACAGAGATTTCCACTTATCGGCTGGGATTGACTCCGCATCGGTAGTTCTTTCTTGCATATTCATAGGTTTATATACTCAGTTACGGTCTTTTCACCAGCTTTATAAAGCAGTTATATTGACTGTTCGGGTTGTTTACTGACAAATTGTTAAAAGTTTATAGTTACATAGTTCCCCGAAATTTCATCAAACTAACAGCGTCAGGTAGCAAGTGGCCATTTTCTTAGCGGTTTCCAGACTGTTGGCTGGAAGTTTTGTCAGTAAATTAGAATATCAGGGCAATTACAGGTGGTAATTGACCATCATCTCTACACTATGTACTTATATATCTTTATTGTACGCTTCAGGTTGATGAATACTAGCAATGAAAAATGGACTTTATAGAGATTCTTAAAAAGTATGGAGGGAATCTTTAAGGAGGGGATTGGGGAGACAAGGGAGCAGGGGGAGCAGGGGGAGCAGGGGGAGCAGGGGGAGAAAAATACAATGCCCAATGCCCAATGCCCAATGACTAATGACTAATAACTAGCAGCGTCTTGGCAAAGAAAGCATTAAAATACATGAAGTAAATAGCTTTTTAACCTTGGTTGCTGCTTCAGCAAAGATTAGTATATGACTGACGTTCCCGCAGTTCGCATTCGCAATTTCTGTATTATTGCTCACATTGACCACGGGAAATCCACCCTTGCCGATCGCCTCTTGCAAGCCACGGGGACTGTTGAAGACCGGCAAATGAAGGAACAGTTTCTCGATAACATGGATCTGGAACGGGAGCGCGGCATTACAATTAAGCTGCAAGCTGCCCGGATGGATTATCAGGCGAAGGATGGTCAGCACTATGTACTGAACCTGATTGATACTCCTGGTCATGTGGACTTTTCCTATGAAGTGTCGCGCAGTTTGGCTGCTTGTGAGGGGGCTTTGTTGGTGGTGGATGCTTCTCAGGGTGTAGAGGCGCAAACTCTGGCCAATGTCTATCTAGCCCTTGAGCATAATCTCGAAATTATCCCCGTTCTCAATAAAATTGACCTACCTGGGGCTGAACCAGATAGAGTCATTAGTGAAATTGAGGAAATTATCGGTCTTGATTGCAGTGGGGCGATTTTGGCCTCAGCTAAAGAAGGCATCGGGATTGACGAAATTCTAGAAGCGATTGTCGAACGCGTTCCGCCTGCACCGGATACTGTCAATGAACGCTTAAGGGCGTTAATCTTTGATAGTTATTACGATGCTTATCGAGGTGTGATTGTCTATTTCCGCGTGATGGACGGGAAGTTGAAAAAAGGCGATCGCGTCTATTTAATGGCTTCCGGTAAGGAATATGAAATCGATGAGTTGGGTGTTCTTTCCCCCAACCAAAAGCAAGTCAATGAACTCCACGCCGGGGAAGTGGGATATTTAGCCGCCGCCATTAAAGCTGTAGCCGATGCACGGGTAGGTGATACCATTACCCTATCAAATGCTAAAGCTACAGAACCTCTACCCGGTTACACCGAAGCTAACCCGATGGTGTTCTGTGGAATGTTCCCCATTGACGCAGATCAATTTGAAGATTTGCGGGAGGCTTTAGAAAAACTCCGCCTCAATGATGCAGCATTACACTACGAACCAGAAACCTCTAGCGCGATGGGTTTTGGTTTCCGGTGCGGATTTTTAGGCTTACTGCACATGGAAATTGTCCAGGAACGCCTAGAAAGAGAATATGACTTGGATTTAATTATTACAGCCCCCTCTGTGGTTTATAAGGTAGTCACAACTAAGGGTGAAGAACTGTATATTGATAATCCTAGCCACTTACCTGCGCCTAACGATCGCGAACGCATTGAAGAACCCTACGTGAAAGTCGAAATGATTACACCAGAAGGGTTTGTGGGGACGCTGATGGAATTGGCGCAAAATCGTCGGGGTATCTTCAAAGATATGAAATATCTCACCCAAGGACGTACCACCTTAACCTATGAGTTACCTTTAGCGGAAGTTGTCACCGACTTTTTCGACCAAATGAAATCGCGATCGCGCGGTTATGCCAGTATGGAATATCACCTAATTGGCTACCGTGAAAATCCCCTAGTGAAGCTAGACATCATGATTAACGGTGATCCGGTGGATTCCTTAGCCATGATTGTCCATCGTGATAAAGCTTACAACGTGGGACGCTCAATGGCGGAAAAACTCAAAGAATTGATTCCCCGTCATCAATTCAAAGTCCCCATTCAAGCCTCTATTGGTAGTAAAGTCATCGCCAGTGAACACATCCCCGCCTTGCGAAAAGACGTACTCGCCAAATGTTATGGTGGTGACATCAGCCGGAAGAAGAAACTGTTACAGAAACAAGCTAAAGGTAAAAAGCGGATGAAATCCGTCGGTACAGTTGATGTACCCCAGGAAGCTTTTATGGCTGTACTGCGTTTAGATCAAGGGTGATGAAAGTTACAGATTAGAGTTGAACTTTCAGTAAAAATTCCATCCTGATAGGGAAGAGGAGACAAGAAACAGACAATATTCTGTTTCCTGTAACCTGTTCCCTATCATTTATTTGGGGGGTATGATACCAATTTTGGATTTTGGATTTTGGATTTTGGATTGAAAACCCAGATTCTTAGGCTATTCCCAAAGCTCGAAACAATACTACTTATTTCAATTCAGTGTGAGACTGCATTCAACTTGAGAATTCTTCAGCTAATCTAAAGATTTTCATTGGGATTGATAATTTTTGATCAGCTTTACCCACATAACGACCAAAAAATCCGAAAATTTTAGTAAATCTACTTAACTCCAAGTTTTCACTTTCAAAAGTTTAAATTTTTATAAAGCAAATTTGCTTTTATGTAGCCTCATCCTAGAAGCTAGGATATTTACCGAAGTTCGCTTGGAGGCTGAACCTCCTGACAACTTCTCACCAGTGCAGATTTTCTTAATTTTGAATTTTGAATTTTGAATTGCTCAAAGCATCGGGGAGTCTAGTTCATGAAAATACTGGTACTAAGTTGGGAGTTTCCACCGAGGATAGTTGGCGGGATTGCGCGTCATGTGGCAGAGTTGTATCCCGAACTAGTTAAACTAGGCCACGAAATCCACTTGATTACGGTAGAAGTTGGTAATGCTTCGATGTACGAGATAGTGGAGGGAATTCATGTACATCGAGTCCCAGTTTCTCATAGCAATGACTTTTTTCACTGGGTAGTCAATCTCAATCAAAGCATGGGACATCATGGTGGTAAGTTAATTTCAGAGGAAGGTAACTTTGATTTAATCCATGCCCATGATTGGCTAGTGGGTGATGCTGCGATCGCTCTTAAGCATACCTTTAAAATTCCCCTAGTTGCTACCATCCACGCTACTGAATACGGACGCTACAACGGTATTCACAACGATATTCAAAACTATATCCACGGTAAAGAGAACTTACTTGCCTACAATGCTTGGCGAGTTATTGTCTGTACCGATTATATGCGTCAAGAGGTATCCCGCGCCTTAGCTAGTCCCTGGGACAAAATCGATGTGATTTATAACGGTATTCGTCCCGAAAAGAAACAACATCACGAAGATTTTCACGCCCAAGATTTTCGCCGTCAATTCGCCGCCGACCATGAGAAAATCGTCTACTACGTAGGACGCATGACTTACGAAAAAGGCGTATCAGTTTTAATGAACGCCGCCCCTAAGGTACTGTGGGAAATGGGAGGTTATGTCAAATTCGTAATTGTGGGTGGTGGAAATACCGACAACCTCAAACGCCAAGCCTGGGACTTAGGAATTTGGGATAAATGCTACTTTACCGGCTTTCTTTCTGACGAATATTTAGATAAATTCCAAACCGTAGCTGATTGTGCGGTTTTTCCTAGCCTTTACGAACCCTTTGGCATTGTAGCCTTAGAAAGCTTTGCCTCAAAAGTGCCTGTAGTAGTTTCAGACACAGGCGGCTTCCCAGAAGTAGTACAGCATACCAAGACAGGAATAGTTACCTGGGTAAATGATTCCAATTCTTTAGCCTGGGGAATTTTAGAAGTGTTAAAAAATACTGCTTATCGCCAATGGTTAGTAGATAACGCTTATGCAGATTTAGAACGCCGCTTTAGCTGGCCAAAATTAGCCAAGCAGACCGAGAATGTATATCTTAGGGTAGTGAAAGAGCGATCGCAAGTGAATTGGTAATTAGTCAATAGTCATTAGTCATTAGTCATTAGTCATTAGTTCTTAGAGAACAGGGAACGGTTTTTCTCATCTCCTACCTTGTCTACCTTGTCCGCCCAGTCCCTAATCCCCAGTCCCCAATCCCCAATCCCCAATTTCAGTAACAAAACACAGCCTCAAACCCAGCCTGAATGTTTATTCTGGACGCTTTCAGGCTAAAAAACAACACCATGAGTGTACGCTGGGAATTTTGCCCTGAGAAGTGCGAAATTAAGCAGTAGTTGCCGTTTGCACTCTAAGGTTAGTATGACAAGGGCATTCCCAGGTATAGCAAGGTTCTTGAAGGCCGCAGGAGCTATGTTGTTGAGGGTGTTCAACCGTCTTACAGCATACCTGACGCTCGATTTTGAAAGCAACACGCCCGAAATTCTGACCCCATTGGCTGGCCCTGTGTTTAACTTGGGCGGTGGTGGCCCTGATGTCGAGGCGGCTATCCAATGGATGATTAATCAAGTCAGAGGCGGTGCTAATTCTACGCAAAAAATCAATGTTGTAGTCCTTCGTACCTATGGTAGTGATGACTACAATCGCCTAATTTACGAGATGAAAGGTGTGAACTCTGTAGCCACACTAATAGTCAGTAATCGCCAAGATGCCAATAGAGACGATATTGTACAAAAAATCCGTGACGCAGGAGTAATATTTTTTGCTGGTGGCGACCAATGTCAATACATCCGCAGTTGGAAAAACACCAAACTAGAAGCGGCTGTGCGGTCAGTGTATCAAAGAGGCGGCGGCATTGGTGGCACTAGTGCGGGGGCGATGATTCTCAGTGATTTCATTTATGATGCTTGTGCTTGCGAAGACCCCATTGAAACTAAGGATGCTTTAGCAGATCCTTATGAAAATATTACCTTTACCTACAACTTTTTCCGATGGCATCATTTGCAGGGAACGATAGTTGACACCCATTTTGATAGTCGCAAACGCATGGGACGGATTATGACGTTTATTGCTCGTCAACTTCAAGATGGTGTGGCTAAAAGTGCTTTAGGGATTGCGATTAGTGAGGAAACATCAGTAGTTGTAGATAAATATGGTAAAGCGAAAGTCATGGGGAGAAATGCAGCGTATTTTGTCTTAGGAGATCACCCACCAGAAGTCTGCAAACCCCGCACACCATTGACGTATCACGACTACAAAATTTGGCGTGTTCCCAGTGGTGAAACCTTTGATTTAAACAATCCACCGAGTCGGGGTTATTATTTTCGCAGTGTGAAACGGGGTAGGTTTGATTACGATCCGTATTGAAAGTTGGTGCGATCGCCTAGCTCAAAAAAATACTATGGGCGATCGCTCTTTCGGGTTACGCTTAGTTTCTCTTTACGCTTTAAATAAAATTCGAGTTGATTTCTTCTATTCTCGTTTCTGTAACCCAAATTGCATATTTACCAATGTCCGAAACCCAATTTTGGGACTAGCCGTTTCTAAGCTAAATACTAGCTCGTCTTTGGGATCTGATGCGTTGCCGGCTTCGTACGCCTGTAACAATTCATCCGGATCTTGAGTTAGAGTTTCTCTAGTGATCACCAGAGCCATTTCGTCATCGTAGTAACTTCTGGCATTACTCCATTCACGATCTTGGCCAAGCCACATCTCATCAATGACTACTTCTGGCAAAAATTCTTGTACAGCTTGCCAATCGATTGTATCCGGTAACATTTTCCCAAACCAACGGGCATAATTTTTAGCATTAGTCAGTTTGAGATTAGTGGCTGAATGGGTTTCCTCTGTGATTTCCAGTGAAAATTCTGAAGAATTATCTGCATTCGTAGCTAGATATGCTTGATATTGCCATCTGGCTACAGGACGACAAGCAATCCAGCAATACAAAGGTCGGTATTGAATAATCGGATCAACTTCTCTCCAGGGATGTGGTTCACTGGGAATTAACATCATAGGCATTAATTCCCGCATATCTAACCAAATATCACCAGCAGCCCCATCTGTAGGCAATTCAAAACCAACCCAACCTCTTCTACCCAAATAACGACTGTGCGGCACTGTAATAATTTCACTACTTGTACCCTTTTGAATGTATTGCTCTAATAATGAATGTTCTAACCAATATTCAGCGTTAGCCAATGCGTGAGAGAGAGATGGCAGGGAAGCACTCTGATCCTCAGATGTTAAATAGCCATAAAAAGCATTTGTTAAGGTCACGTCGCTGCGCTCCGAATTCAAAATTCTTCCATTCAAAATTACAATCCACATCTATAAATTTAGTGGCTTGTATCCTGATTTTTTCTGTATGACATTCTGTTGTTTTTCTATGGTGATTGATGAATTTTACACATTATTTTTCGGTTTCATATATGGTGTTTCACTGCTACCACCAATTTCAAACCTTTCTCCAGTTGCCTTGACTGCTGGTTGGTTGGCAGTGCGAATGAGAATTAATTCACCATAAGTAGACGCTATATGGCCTTTTTGTAGGATCAGTTTAAAGCGTTTATCATCAGTGGGTTTTCCTTGCTTATTGAATCCTTCTCCACTTGCACCATAGCGGAGTGTATTGTTACTAGTATCTAGATAAAGATGCTTACCAATTTTGTCCCGATCTCCTACAGGCCAGCTTTCTGGCAATGGATCAGAATGGCTTTTAATAATGCAAGGGACTTGAGTTAATCCTGCAACCTTTGCGGCTAGAAGACGACGGTTATCTTGACTTACTAATCCAGCTTTAACTCCAGAAGAAACTTCTACATTCTCAACCTTGATTTTGTCAGTCATTTGCACCACACTACATGGGTCGCCTCTCCAACCTCCTTTAATCATGTGTTTGATGACGGTAGTAATTGGTGTTGCACCTTCGCCTTGGGTTTCTGATTTCACATCGGATTGACTCCAACGGATTTCCGACAAATTTTTGATTTGAACTGCTGACGCAGTACCTGTGGGTACTTGGATACGCTTTTTCCCAGGGCCAGGCACTTTTTCTACAAAACCTTCATCTGCCTCTACAGTACCTGCGATCGCTTCTTCCTCTTTAGTTGGGGGTTGTGCTTTTTCCTTTTGTTCCTTGATTAAGTTCGGCCAAGAACTCTCAAAACCCCTTATTGTTTTTTGGGTCTCTTCAGGTAGCGAACCAATCATAAGAGAAAATGCGTCGCTTGGGACAAGTTTCTCAATTTCTTCCAAATCTTCTGTGTCAAATTCTACACTTTCAACTCGTACTTCCACAGCATACTGGGCAAGTGAAATATTTTTGTTTAATAGTAGTTTATATATTAAATCCCTGAATTCTATTCTGCTCTGACTAGTGGTCTTCATCCTCTGAATTGGATGAGATGCTCCAAAATTTTGCTGTACTACATGGGTTAATTCATGGGCTATCAACTCTTGCCCGCCGCGACTCCCTGGCTGATATTCCCCTTGCCGAAAGAATACATCTTGCCCTGTTGTAAATGCCTTGGCTTGAATCGAGCGATTTAACTGGTCTGATTGGGCATCAGTATGCACTCTCACCCCACTAAAATCAGCCCCCATCGCTGTACTCATTTTTGCTTGCAAACCAGCATCTAAGGGCTGTCCCCCACTTCTAGCACTATTAATGGCGGATTCTAAATCTGTTGATGCTTCTCCTCCCTCTAAACCTCCCCGCCGTTGTATTGAGGGTTCTGAAGTTGAACGAGCGATCGCCGGTGCATTAATTCTCTGTACCACTAGTTTCGCTGTCCGGTCGGCTTCCTGCTCGTATTTATCTCCTGGCGCGCCGATCGCTAACTTAGTTTGCACAGGCGATTGTTCTCCTGCTGGGTTGAAAATAGCGAACTCTGGCATCTGGCTTTTGTATCCCTGCGTTCCTGGCGATTCTTTCTTTTCCTCTGGTTTGGACTGCACCACAAAGGGACGAGACACCAAGGAATTGTTCACCGAAGATTGCTTTTGAGATGCTTTATGAGTTCGCATAGCCACACTCCGAATCGCAGCCAAATAATACCTCATTCTCTCATTTTCTTCGGTAATATCAATTAGACGTTTGGATAATTGCTATTCAGCAAAAATCATGCTACCCATCCCTTCACCTCTACATCAGTCAAAGGTCGCTCCATCTTGATATACTCACTTTTCGCTGCTTGTAAGATATGTTTCATCCCCACAGGTTCATCGGCATCGGCCGCTATAAACGCTGCATTTAGGGCAATATTGCGGATATTCCCGCCAGCAACGCTAAGTTTAGCTAACTTCTCAAAGTCTAAGTCTGCGGTGGGGGTTTGGGCGGGAAATACCCGTCGCCAAATTTCGGCGCGCTGATTGGCATCGGGAAAGGGAAACTGGACAATAAAGCGCAAACGCCGCAGAAATGCCTGATCTAAGGAGGCTTTTAAGTTGGTGGTGAGAATTGCTAAACCCCGATAGGCTTCCATGCGTTGCAATAGGTAGCTTACCTCAATATTGGCGTGGCGATCATGGGAGTCTTTCACTTCTGTACGTTTACCAAAGAGGGCATCGGCTTCATCAAATAGTAAGATGACTCCTCCCCCCTCAGCCGCATCAAATACTCGCCGCAAGTTTTTCTCAGTCTCGCCAATATATTTACTCACCACCGCACTTAAATCTATGCGATAGACATCTAGATTGAGGGTATTACCTAACACTTCTGCTGCCAGAGTTTTCCCTGTGCCACTCGCCCCAGCAAACATGGCACTAATGCCCAAACCCCGTCCGCCTTTAGCCGCAAATCCCCACTGTTCATAGACTTTGGAACGCTGGCGTAAATGGGCAGCAATATCACGCAATACGCCTAATTCATTGGGCGGTAATACTAAATCTTCCCACTGTGCGGTTGCTTCGATGCGTTGCGCTAATTCATCGAGGCGGGGACGGGCTTGGCTACGGCAGACATCCCAGAGAAAACGGAAGGCTTGGCTGGAGTCGGATGTTGGGTGATGTTGGGTTTTGAATTGCCAACTGGTGGCTGTAATTGTGGCGGTGCTGAGGTTGAAGTGGGAAACAAGACGGTCGATGTGTCCATTCCAGGTGGGTGAGATGTCACTTAAGGCAGTTTGCCAAACTTGACGCTGTTCGGCAGGACTGGGTTGGTTGACATCCAAGGTGAGTAAGGGACGCTGGATGGCGCGACGACGTTCTAAACTGGAGATCATCAGGGGAGTTTGTAGGGTTTCGAGTAGCTGATGGATGTGATTTTCCCCTTCTGGAGATTCGGTAGTGCGATCGCTATCCAATAATATTACCCTGCCATACAGTCGCCATTCCCTTTCCCACAAGCACTTGATGAGATTTAATTGCTGGGTATCACGGGGTAAGTTCTGGGCAGCTACAGCATAAACTGTTAAGTGTAAAATATCACAGGCATGGGCGGCGATCGCTTTTTTGCTGGCGGTTTCTGTACCGCATAGTTGCAATATTGGTAAGGCGCGCTGTTCTTGAGATGCTTGCAACCAGCAATTTGCCATCTGTTGAGCTAAGGCTGTATGGGATGGAACTAAGTTTTCTGTCTGTACAGGGGTGGCTCCTAATTGTGCCAATCGCTCATCTAATGGACGCAATCCTGCCAAATAATGAATAATCTGCTCGTCTAATCTTAAGGGAGAAATCGTCAATGTATGGGACGGAGCAATTTCAATAATCCGCCAGCGTCGTAAGGGTGCATCGTGAGTAAGTAAATCCCAATAGGAACCAGAAGACATGGAGAATGCTAAACTAAATGTGGGATGTTCTAACTGTGATTGTCCTTGGGCTGCGGCACATAGTTTTCCCCAGTTACGGTCAAATTCCATCCCTGCACACAACAGCACAATTTGCCGTTCTAATTTAGATAATTTAAAGATTTGACACAGTTGCTCTATGGCGGGCGGTGCTTCATGAAAGGCTGGGTCTTGTTCGTAATCTAGGAATATGCCTTTCTCACTACTCTGATTTCCCTGTTCGTTGTCTTCAGCCAACTGTTCTAAAGCTTGACGGGTTTGGGAGATTAAACCCATCAAATAACGATGATTTGCGGTGTACCAGTCTTTTGTAACAAATTGAGACGGCATTTTATACTAAGGTCTTTTGTTTACGTAAACTTTGAATGGTAGCGATCGCGTGTTTCGCTACTATATCAATTTCTGCCGATGTGTTAAACCTGCCTATCCCAAAACGAACGGTAGCATAAGCCAATTTTTCGTCATGTCCCAAAGCGGTGAGGACGTGAGAGGGTGCTGTTTTCGTCGATGAACAAGCTGAACCAGAGGATACGGCCATAACTGGCTGTAAACCTAAAGACAATGCTGCACCATCCACTCCCTCAACGCTAACATTCAAGTTACCTGGTAATCTTTGGGTAGGGTGTCCATTTAGGTGAATTCCCTCTAATTGTGAAAGTTGACTCCATAAGTTGTCTCTTAACTGGATGAGGCGGAGGCTTTCTGTTTCCTGTTCGGCTAAAGCAATTTCTACAGCCTTACCAAAACCAACAATTTGCGGTGTGTATAAAGTTCCTGAACGCATTCCTCGTTCATGTCCTCCCCCGTGTTGTTGGGGTGCAAGTTGCACTCTGGGGTTGCGTCTGCGGACATATAAGGCACCAATACCTTTTGGCCCGTAGACTTTATGGGCAGTCAAAGACATTAAATCAATGTGCATGGCTTGCACATCTAGAGGAATTTTCCCAATAGCTTGGGCTGCATCTGTATGGAAAATTACTTGGCGACTATGGCAGATTTCCCCAATTTCTGCTAACGGTTGTAATACGCCAATTTCATTATTAGCTGCCATCACCGAAACTAAAATTGTCTCAGGACGCAACGCTGCTTCTAGTTCTCTTAAATCAATCAATCCATCAGCTTTGACTGGCAATATAGTAATCTCAAAACCCAGGGTTTTTAAATATGCACAAGGGTCGAGTACCGCACCATGTTCAGTTGCCACAGTAACTATATGCTGACCTTTTTGAAAGTAAGCTTCTGCTACACCTTTAATGGCTAAATTATTAGCTTCCGTTGCACCGCTAGTAAAGACAATTTCTTCTGGGGATGCGTTAATTGCGGTGGCTAAAATCTCCCGCGATTGTTTTACAGATGCTTCCGTTTCCCAACCGTAAATATGACTAATACTTGCCGGATTGCCAAATTTTTCTGTAAAGTATGGCAGCATAGCTGCTAATACACGCTCATCTACAGGTGTAGTGGCGTGATAATCAAGGTAGATGGGATGATTTGACATAACTATTGCAATATTTGACTCAGTTTTTTTAAGATAGCCAGGACTTGATACAGTTCACTTTGACGTTTTAATAGCGTAAATTCATCTGATAAAGCATAAGTTAATGTATTTAAATTAGTTAATTTTATAAAAATAAAGTGACTGCCATTAGTTACTAATCCAAACACAGGTTTTTCTTGGTTGGGATGACTGATCATATAAGCTAATGCTTGAGATATGTTCTCTGTCAGAGAAAATGCTGCTCGTTTAGACTCAATGACAAGTAACCATAATTGCTCTTGAATAACTAAAACATCAATTCTACCTCTAATCACTTCTCCTGCGTCTTCTAAAGATATTTCGATAGGTTCCTCAGTGAGAATAGAAAATGGCGCGCGGTAAAATCCAGCTAAATCTAATAAAGGAGACAATACCACCATCTTGACAGCGTTTTCTAAAATAGGTGGTCTTTTAACTAAATTCAAAAAATTAGCTTTAACTCTATCTAAATACTCTTTTTCCAAGTCTGTAATTTCAGGTAAAGACTCAAACCATTCTGGAAAAAATCTATCATTTTCCGCTAATTTAAGTCCAAACCTTGCTTCTAAATATGCAATTCCAACGTTTTGAGCTTGGATGAATTGAACCATAGGGTCTACAATAGGAACTGTATAACTATATTGACATTTCCGCTTGTAAAGCAGTGTCAATTTTATAGTAATGTTAAGTTCATTATTGCTTTTAATCAGTTAACTAGCTTAACTAGCTGTTAATTCTTGCAGTTTATGCAACACAGCTTGGGCATGACCTTTGACTTTGACATCAGGCCAGGCATGAGCAATAATTTTCTCAGGTGAAATGAGAAAAGTAGAACGCGCCACACCCATATATTCTTTACCCATAAATTTCTTTAACCGCCAAGCACCATAAGCTTCTATTAACTGGTGTTCTGGATCACTTAGCAGTGTAATAGACAAGTTATGTTTATCAATAAACTTGCAATGGGCTTTACCAGAATCAGGACTCACACCTAATATTTTCGCGCCTAATGTACTAAATTCCTGATTTAACTCTGTGAAATCTTTGGCTTCTGTGGTGCAACCAGGAGTATCATCTTTAGGGTAAAAATAAACTACAATCCATTGATCTGTAAAATCATTTAAAGTAACCAGATTGCCATTTTGGTCTGGTAGAGAAAATTCCGGTGCTGTTTGTCCAATTTGGGGAAGGTTAGTCATAATTAGTCAATAGTCAATAGTCATTAGTCATTAGTCATTAGGGTTTTCCAGAAAATAAACTATCTAATTTATTTTTCCCAAAACAATTGTCTTTCTCCCTGCCCCCTGCCCCCTGCCCCCTTGCCATCAACGTGAGGCTAGGAATATCTGTTTATTTGCTATGTTATTCTTGGTTGCCACTGCGTTGTACTTGAGATGTGTTGTCGATGTCAAAGGTACCTCGGACATTTGCTGTTAAATCACAATTTACTACTGTACCTGTGCCTCGATCATGAACATACAAGGCATATTGTTGGTTTCTATTAATTTTGCATTCTCTAATGACGATGTTGCTATCATTTCTTATTTCTACACCTGATAATCGATTATTCAGAATTCTGCATTCCTTAATTATCCCTCGACCATTTTGATCTACTAAAATACCGCTTCCTTGTCCATCACGAATGACGCAGTTTTCAATTGCTGGATTACCATTTTTCCTAATTTCTATACCTGCACCTAATGTTGTGCTAAAAACGTCACAATTATTGATGCTGCCTTTACCATTTTGATCAATCAGAATTCCCCCATCACGAATTCTACAACGCTCAACTGTAGGATTACCACCGTCTTGGATGGTGATTCCTGATAAGGTGTTACTGTACAAATAACAGTTTTCTATTCTACCTTGACCATGATCATAAACAAATATACCACTAGCTTTGCCGTCGTGAATTTCACAATTACGGATAATGGCATCAGCTGTGGCGTGATAAATGGCGATGCAGGCTAGAGAATCAGAGGTGATATCACAATTTTCTAAAGTTAGCTGTCCTTGGGAAATATCTACACCGTAGAATTTTTTGTTATTTTTGCCTGCTGTGCAACGCAGTGTCAAACCACTAACTGTTGCTGTGTCAGTTTCCATTAAAATACAATTTGAGTCGGGACTTTCAATGACAATATCGGCTTTAGAACCATCACCAATAATTGTTATTGGTTTATTAATTACTATACTTTCTTGATAAAATCCAGGACGCACCATGATACTGGTGTTGGGTTGGGCATTGGCGATCGCTTCTGTGATAGTTTGATAATCACCGTCTCCCAGTCGAGAAACTACTAATTTTGACTTAGTTTTGGGCAATACTGCATATATTAACCCAGCCACAGCTATTCCCAGTCCACCAAAGCCCAAGAATTTCATAAATGTTCTTCTATTGGGAGGAGGTGAGGTTTGTGGTGGCGGTGGGGTTTGTAGTGGTGGTGGGTTTAAATAACTCTCAATTTCCGCTATCTTTTGCAAAATTATTTGAGTATTTTGGGGACGTTGACTAGGTAAACGCGCCATCATTTGATCGAGTAAATCTGCAAACGGCGGTAGAATGTTTGTATGGTTTCGCCAGCTTAACTCATCGTTGTAAGAATCATAAATTAGAGAATCCGTTGGTGCTTTGCCGGTGAGTAAATAAATAAAAGTTCGACCTAGTGCAAAAAAATCTGACTGTTGTACAGCCTGTCCATGAATTTGTTCAGATGGGGTGTAACCTGCGGAAATTACGCCTGTCACCTGTCCCGCAGATTGCTTGGCGATATAAGTTTGGGTAATTGCTCTAGCTGTGCCGAAGTCGATGAGCGCGAGCCGACCATCTGCCCTTAACATAATGTTGGATGGTTTAATATCGCGGTGAAATAAACCCTGTTGATGAACTTGTTGAAGGATAATGATGCTTTCTTTGAACCATTGCAATGCTAATTTTTGGTCAATGGGTCGATAATCTCTCTTTTTTAAATAATCGTTTAAATCAAGACCTTCGATTTTCTCCATCACCAGACAGTGTAATGGCTCTGGGCTACTTCTAGGAAAATAAATAAAGTAGCCGTTAGGTTCAACTTGAGGAATACCAGGATGATTGAGACGAGTGAGAACTTCTGCTTCTCTCTGAAATAGCTCGATCGCTTTCGGATGATTATTGATTAAAATCTTAATAACTTTAGTAGTTTGTGTCCGCGTATCAAGAATTTCATAGGTTTTGCCAAAGCCACCACCGCCTAGAAAACCCACTACTCGATAACAACCTTCTAGGAGCAACTCTGAACCACAGGCTTGGCAAAATAGTATATTGTCAGGATTTTGAGGATTGGTACACTGAGGATTAATGCAGAGGCTCATCGCTTCGGCAAGTAAAGTTTTTATCTGACTAGTGTAGCTTTTCTAGTGTAATTCACAGATAAAATTTGTCTTTTATTTTTTCCGAGTGCTGAGTGGTGAGTGTTGAGTGGTGAGTGGTGAGTGCTGAGTGCTGAGTGCTGAGTGCTGAGTGATGAGTGCTGAGTGATGAGTGTTGAGTGTTGAGTGTTGAGTGTTGAGTGTTGAGTGTTGAGTGCTGTTAGCGGTAGCACGGCGTTTAGCCGGTGATGAGTGATGTTAGCGGTAGCATAGCGTTTAGCTAGTGCTGAGTTGAGAAATAAATTCTACCGTCTACCTTGTCTACCTTGTCCAAATCCCTAATCCCCAATCCCCAGTCCCCAATCCCTCTTTCATATTAAGATATATTAGATAATGTAAATTTATGTAAAGTAATCTTATTTATGCGGCGTGAATTTGCCAGTCGTGATGAATTAATAACCTATTTGAAGGAACAATTCCCCCAAGCCGCAGAACGCGATGATCACATTAGTAACACCGTAGGAGGAAGGAAAGCATCTCAAAAAGCCTTACAAAAAGTTAACCCATCATCATACGCAAAAACTCGTAATTTTTTAACAGGTGATGTTACTAAGCTTTCACCGTATATTCGTCACGGAGTTTTGAGTTTACGCGAAATTCGAGATTATGTCCTAGATAAAGTCCAAAACCGTGATGACGCAACTAAACTCATTAATGAATTGGGTTGGCGGGATTACTGGCAAAGACTATATGTCAAACTTGGTAATAATATTTGGCAAGACCAAGAAGAATACAAAACTGGCTACACCACAGGACAATATGCACCTAAGTTACCCCAAGATATTAGAGAGGGTAGTACAGGATTAGTTTGTATAGATAATTTCAGTCAAGAATTACGAGAAACTGGCTATTTACACAACCATATGCGAATGTGGTTAGCCGCTTACATCATTCACTGGCGGCGAATTCGCTGGCAAGCAGGCGCGAAATGGTTTTTAGAACATTTATTAGACGGTGATCCTGCAAGTAATAATATGTCTTGGCAATGGGTAGCCAGCACCTTTAGCCATAAACCTTATTTTTTCAACCGCGAAAACTTAGAACGCTACACCAAAGGAGTATATTGTCAAAAATGTCCCCTCTACGGTCATTGTGATTTTGAAGGTAGTTACGAAGAATTAGAACAACGCCTATTTCCCAAAGGAGAATTTACCAAAAAACCTAACAGTCAAAGTTGGCAAAAGGGGAAGAAGTAGGGATTGGGGACTTATCAATTCAAAATTCAAAATTCAAAATTCAAAATTGAAGAAGGACTAGGGATTGGGGATTGGGGACAAGGTAGACAAGGGAGAAAAAGTATTAATGACTAATGACTAATGATTAATGACTAATGACTAATGACTAATAACTAATGACTAATGACTAATAACTAATGACTAATGACTAATAACTAATGACTAAACAAATTATTTGGATACACGGCGACTGTTTGAGTTCTGACAACCCAGCTTTACAAGAATACCCGGATGCGCCTGCGATTTGGGTTTGGGATGATGCTTTGATAGAAGAATGGCAACTTAGTCTCAAACGGTTGACTTTTATTTATGAATGCTTGCTAGAGTTACCTGTGGAAATTCGTCGGGGTAATGTGGTGCAAGAAGTTTTAGCTTTTGCTAAAGAACATCATGCTGATTTAGTGGCTACAACTGATAGTCCTAGTCCTCGTTTTAATAATATCTGCGATGAAATTGAGCGTTCTTTAAAATTGGAAGTGTTTGAGGTTGAACCATTTTTTGATTATGACGGATATATCGACCTCAAGCGTTTCTCTCGCTATTGGAAGGTAGCAGAAAAGTATGTTTTTGAATAATATGGGAATCCGACTTGATTATTGAAAGTACTTACATAGGTAGGGAACAGGGTAAGAATGAATAAAAGTGTACTGTTTCGACAACTTTTGGGGGAAAAATTTATGCTTGAGTATTGCTAAAGCTTGAAACCCAGATGGTATCTAACTTTCTTAATTGCTGTCTTCGTACCACTTCGCTACGCAACGCTACCGCGAACGTGGAAGTAAGCTACGCGTAGCGTCTCGTAGACAAGCAGGACGTATCCCTCCGGGAAAGCGGGTTACACGTTAGCGGCTCCTAGAGAAGTCCATTGGGGATTAGTATAAAACCCTACAAGCCATAGCCAATACTAAAGTAAAAGCCGTTATCTTGGGCGTTTGTACCTCGGTCATCTAAATCAATTAGGGGAAGGGCGTAATCTAATCTGATATTAAGTTTCTGTGTGGGTTGGTATAGAACACCCATCCCTAAACCGGCTAAAAACTTTTGTCGTTGTAAGCTGTTGGGGTTAGTGTCCACGTTCCAGACGTAGGCTAAATCAAAGAATGGGGCGATTTGGAGGGTGGAATTACCGGACGCATCGCGCATTGTGGTAATGCGGTTTTCTAGGGTAAATCTTAAGCCATTGTCGGCTGCACGGACGTTTTGTCGATAACCACGTACTGACTGACCACCACCGACAACAAATTGCTGGGAAGGTAATAAGGCGTTGGGTGTTAATTGTAACTCTGCTTGGGCAATTAATAGGTTATCTTGATTGAGGCGTTGGACTCGTTGAAATTGTGCCAACCAACTAAAAAAGCGTCCATCGGGTTTGGCATCATCGTTTATAGTGGCATCAAAAGCACCAATACCCAAACTCAATAGCGATCGCACTGCCCAAGCACCGCTAACATCTCTGCTAACATAATCTTGACCAAATTTAATGACACGGGTGCGGCTGTTCCCTTCATCATCGGGGCCAAATCCAAAGGGTGTCGGCCCTGCAAAAGTAAAGGTTTGCCCATCTTGGAAGGTGAAACCTAATGATAAAGCAAATTCCTCGCGGGGCGATCGCAATAATGGTTGTCTGTAGCTAATTTCGTATAGTTGCGATTCGCCACTAATCTGGAAGCTTTTAAAGGGTTGTTGAATGACTTCGTTGTTATTAATAGAAGTTCTGAGTTGTAAAGTACCATTCATCGCATTCAATGGTACTTGATAACTGAAGTCATAAATATTTGCCCCGCCTTGGGTGGTGCGGTAGTAGGCGGCGGAAATTTCGTCACCTATTCCTGTAAGGTTGCGATAGGTGGCACTCACACCCAACCTTTCCGAACCAATGCTAGGCGGGGAATAATTATCCAGACTCAATGTCGCCTCGAAGGGGTTCGCCTCGATGACGCGTACAATTAAAATACTTTGACCTAAACCAGTCCCAGGACGTAAACTAGCTTCGACGTTGGTAAATAGGGGATCATTGCGGAGTAATCTTAATTGGTCTTCTAAACTGGCGGAAGATAGGGGTTTATTTGCACCTAATTTAATACGCGATCGCACATAATTAGGGTTTAAACGTTTTGTACCTTCAATAATAATTTTTTCTAGGCTGCCTTCAATTACTTGAATTTCCACCACACCATTAGTGATTTTTTGGTTTCCTAAAACTGCTCTAGATGTGATGTATCCTCGATTTAAATAAAGTTGTGTAATCCTATCGGCAACGCTAGTTAATTCCTCTAAAGTAACGGTACGCCCTTCTACAGATTTAGTCACAGAATTGAGTGTTGCGGCATCAAAAATACTACTACCTGTAACTTGAATTTTTTCTACTTGAATACTGCCAGATGTCGGTGCGGGTGTAGTTTCTGGTGTGGGGTTTGTTTGTAAAGGTGGCGATTCTGGAGTTAGAGGTGTTGGCGTTGATTGGGGTTGGGGAAAACGTTCTTGGTTACGGCTACCTTCTGGATTTGGGGCTTGTGCAGAGGCGGGATAATTCCCTAAGAAAAAAGCGAAGGTCAAAACAAGAGTTGCCGGAATGTTATTAGAAATTAAATAAAGGTAATTTGTAATTGGTAGCATTTGCACTGGGAATTTTAAAATAAGATGCAAAGCTATTATTTCCTTCTTTTACCTTTTTACTTTT
This sequence comes from Nostoc sp. CMAA1605, assembly GCF_021596505.1. Lineage (GTDB taxonomy): Bacteria > Cyanobacteriota > Cyanobacteriia > Cyanobacteriales > Nostocaceae > Trichormus. Next base: position 18,912 of record NZ_PJIZ01000065.1, read on the forward strand.
ACCTTTTTACTTTTTTTAACGTGCTTCTCCTATTAATGTAAATCCAGCCCAATCTTTAGGGTGAGGATGCTGTTTCTTAGTGGTTAACATCGCCTGGCGTAAGGCTTGGGCTTTATGAGGATTTTGTTTTAACTGTCGATAAAATTCCGTAGTGAAAACGTTTGTGGGTGTATCGGGTGCTGCCCATTGTGAAATAATCACACTGGGAACGCCAGCATTAATTAAGGCCAAAGATAAACCTAACATACCGTTGCCAATACTACCACTACCTGTCTCTCCCGCACTTAAGAAAACTAGTCTAGCTTTTAGACGCGCGCCTTTTGGTTGGGTATAGAGATTGAGGATTTCACTAGCGGTGAGGAGTCCGTTATTGTCAGCAATACTGGCTAAGGCGATCGCGCCTGGGATGCCTTGTCTTTTGGTATCATCGATGACAGCGTAAGTTGCCAAATGAATGGTTTTAGCTTTGGGTAATAATGGTAAAACATCTGCTTTGGTGGCTTTGTTACCAACTAAAGCATTAGTTTTGAAAAAATCTGCAATTTCTAAGGCTTCTTGTTCGGCATTAATTAATTGCGGTAAAGACTGTTTTTCGATTTTGGGCATAGTGGGATTACCCACCACCACTACTTTACTACCGCCTGTATTATTGCGTTTTTCTCTTGTTAATTTGAGTAGCTGAATTGATGGGATGGTAGTAATAGTATGTTTCTCAATTAAATATTTATCGTAAATATCGACTAAAGCCGGAAACGGCACAAATAATAATTCGTTTTGGGGAATAAAAATTACTTGTTCTGTAGGATTGGATGGTAATAAATCAGCTATGGGTTTAATGAGGATTTGATTGAGTTGTAGTAATATATTTTTGTAATTAGCGGTGGGAGTTTGAGGAGTTTTTACACCCAAGGCTATAGGAGTTTGATGAATTAATTCGACAACCGAATTAAACGGAATAATCTTCTTTTGTGATGTGATATCTACTTTGCGAAATGTGATTTTACCAGTAGGCTGCATTACCCAGATATAAATTTCACTATCTTCTATTAATGAATATCTAACAATAGTTGCCTTTTGTTGTTTGGCTATAGTTTGAATTTGGGTAATTGTTGGGACAATAATTTCTTTGGGTGCAGCTTTTAAACCACTACCGGCTGATTCTGTGGCTAAACGCATTCCCATCAAGTTTAAGATTTTCATGATGCTACTTTGTTCAGCAACTTCTAAAGCAGCTTCCGGCTGATTTTGACTGACTAAAACCTGTTCTAGTAAATTATATGTATTTGTTTGTTCAGTCGAATAATCAATAGTATTACTTAAGTTTGAGCGTAAAGTCTCCCAAGTTTTAATACTAGCTTGTAAGTTGGTTTGCGCCTCATTAATTTTACCTGACTTGAGTAAAACAAAGGCGAGATTATTGAAGGCTACGCCTTGAGTGTAAATATCTTTATTAGTTTTGGCATTATCTAATTGTTGCTGATATAATGCTAAGGCTTGGTCATATTGTTTAGCAGATGTGTAAACACGCCCCAATTGTTTAATTAATTCGGCTTTTTGGCTGGGAATTTTTGAGGTTTCTAGTTGCTGTTGGTAGAGTGCGATCGCCTGCTCGAAATTACCTTGAGTTTCATAGGTTTTGGCGATTTGCTTTAAGGTAATATTAGTTAAGGCAATATCACTAGATTGGGTAGCAATGGCTAAGACTTGTTGATAAAAATTAATCGCTGGCTGATATTGTTTTAACTCTCGATTAACTGCTGCTAAATTTTGCAGGGAGTATATTTCTAACTGGCGATTTTTGGTATCTTGGGCAATGGCTAATTGTTGGGTATGGAAAGCAATTGCTGATTCATATTCTTTTAGTTTTTCATGTCCTACACCAACGTTACCTAAAAATGATGCTTCTCTGGGAGGATTGCCGATTTCTTTTCTTAAGGCGGTGGCTTTTTCTCGCAGTTCTTGTGCTAGTTTTTCATCCCCAGTATAAATATAAGCATTACTCAAATGTTCTAACACTTGTACAGTCCCAGGTTGATCACCTGTGTTCTGCATGAAATTTAAACTTTGTTGATAAAAATTAATCGCTGTTTGATATTTACCCAGGGTGAAATGAATTTCCCCTAAGCTTAAAAGTGTGTTGGCTTGTCCGGTGCGATCGCCTAATTCTTGATATAGTTTTAGTGACTCTTTTAAGGATACTAATGCTGCGGTTAGTTGACCGTTATTGATTTGTCTATTTCCTAATCTTAGTAGTAAGTCAGCACGGTATTGGCTGGCTGGTGCGGCGGTTAGGAGTATTGCAAGGAAGATGTTGGGGAGTTTTTTAAGCATATTTTTTATCTCACGCAATACCAATTTGCAGTTCGCAGTTCGCAATTCGCAATTCGCAATTCACTATTTTTTATGTTGTAACGGGGAATTAAACCCATAAATTTTGTTCTTTCTTTTTCCTTTTTCCTTTTTTTATCTCGCGCAAAGGCGCAAAGACGCAAAGGAGTAGGAGAGAGTTTAGTTAGCAGCGATTTAATTTCTTTCTTTTTCCTTTTGCCTTTTAATCAAATCCTGGGGGTAGTTCTAAGGGTGAGAGTTTTCCTGGTTGGGAGGGGGTGGGTGATGTGGGAAGGGGTGTGGATGATGGGGATGTTGAACCAGGGGTATTACTATTTCCTGGGGTGTTTGGTTGATTTTGTGCGGTTGGGGGTGGGGGAATGACTGGGGGTGTGGGTTGTGTGCTTGGGAGTTGGGGGAGTTGGGGTTGGTTGGGGTTCGGTGTTGGGATGGGTAGTGCAAAGGTTTCAATGGTGACTGAACGACTGATTTTTTCGCCGGTGGGACTGGTAGCTTGGAGGATAATGGTTTCACTACCTGGTTGATTATTGATGGGGTAAACTATCGTTCCATTGCGGGGAATGTTACCAGGTGCGGGTAACAATTCTGTTGTCATTTCGCTGCTACCTTCTACTTTCCAACTGAAGTTAATTGCTTGTTTGGTTTTACTTTGGGTGTCGATGGGAATTTGATATTTGGGGAGGGGTTCACTACCGTTAATTTTGAATTCGACAATTTGGCTGGGTAAGGGTTGGACTTTAATGACATCTGTTTTTTGCGAGATGCTTGGTTTGTCAGTATCGGTTTTGGCAAATATTTGTATTTCAAAAATATAGTTACCAATGGTACTGTTTTTGGTGGGGACGCTACGGCAGGTTAATTGATTTTGTTCGTTGCGACAAAACGGTTGTAATGTGTCGGGAATTTCCCCTTGATTAAATTGATAAGTTTGCAATTCACTATTAACTACACCTTCCGGCGATCGCCCAATTATTTGAATTTTATTAATCTTATCTAAATCGCTAATTTTCCAATTTAATCGAATTGTGTCAGCACTAATTTGTTTACCAGTTTTTAAGGTTACTGGTACTTCTTGATAGGTGGGTTTAGCGGCAGCAAATTCGAGTATTTTTGCCGGAGGCATGGGAATAATTTTGATAGTATTAGTCTTAATTGTATCTACGGCTTCTTCAGGATTTTTGCTGCTAAATGCTTGCAACTCAAAAATATAGTCTCCTGGTTTCCGCGCATCGGTGGGGATATTGGCACAAGTTAATGTGTTTTGTAACTGACAATATGATTTAAGTTCTGTGGGGATTTTTCCATTAAAGTTATAAACTACCGGTTGTACCGCTACTGAACCATCGGCAAAGACTCCGGTAATAGTCAATGTTTGCAATGTTTTAGGATAGCGAATTTGCCAGTTTAAGCGAATATTGCCGTTATTAGCTTGTTGATAGGAAGCATCGGAAGATTGGAAACGGGCGATTTTTGGGGATGCGGGGGGTTTTAATAGCAACCATAGCAGAAAGGCGATCGCGGCGATACTGCCTAACACCGTTAGTATAAACAGTAATAATTGCCACCAAGGACGCGCTTCCCAAATCACTGTCCCTGGAAGGGAAGGGTTAGGTAAGGGAAATTGTTGTTGGTCTACTAATTCAATGCGAAAGTTAAGTAAGCGTCCTGCACCAAATATTGGTCGTGACCACCATCTTACAGGTGTGATTGTCACTTGGGAAATAGCTTTTTCTCCTGGTAATACCAGCAATACAGGGGGAGTGGTGACGTAAGTACAAATTTTATCTTCGTCTGCGGGGACTGGTGTACAGACAATTTCTCGGACGGTGTTACCTGCGTTGGTTAACCTAATTTCAAAGACTCCGGCTTTGCGGCGTACCCTTCCCACCACCGTCAACAGTTCTGCATTCAGCAAATAGGAAGGTAGAACCTGCACATACACCACATCTAACAGTACCAAATCAGGATTGTTAGCAGAGTATAAACGCAAAGTCGGATAGTAAATTCCCGCCGTTACCCCTAATGGGGGGTGGAATTGCAGTAAAATTTGTCCAGTTTCCCCAGGGTTGAGATTCAAACCCATATTGGGAATAATTAACCCTGCTGTTTCCAAACCTTCGGGATAGCGGATAGTGTACCAATTATCGTCGCAGTCAGAACAAGTCAGACGAAACCTATCTACCCTATCAGAACGGTTGTGGACATTAACGCTAAGTTGCAAGATACCGCCAGGGGGAATTGGTGCAGGCGATCGCGAACTACTTGCCGGGATAACATTAAAAGTAGGGTCACTAACTCTAACAACCGTTTCAATTGCTGGTAGTACCTGGAGTTTCGCCGTGTGACGGATAGGCGTATCCTCTGGGTAATGTTCCGGCGCATCTACAACTATCACATAGTTATAGGTGCTAGGAATCGCCGTTATCGGGACATTAAATTCAAATAGCACCTCACCTATGGAATTAGGACTCAATGCCAACCTTTGATGAGGTGCATCACACCATTGAATCAACTGCGGCGATAAATCATCAATAAAAACATTAATTAATGCACTTTCTGCACCTTTATTAGTAACTGTAATATGAATTTCAAACCGAGAACCCGCCTGTACAGCATAATCTCCTGAAGGGTTGAAAATAATCGCTAAAGGACTACCAGGTGCTAAAACTTGCTGAATTTGTTCTTGTTGAATTCCCTGTTTTGGTGCAAGATATACACGATATTTCAGATCATCATCATGGGTAAGAACAGTTTGAATAAAATCTTGGTCAAGTAACTCGTCTAAGATATTAAGAGTTGCTTGCTGATTTAAATCTAAATGATAAGCTGCTTCAGCTAAAGTAGCCCCATCAGGTTTATTCTTTAGCATCCACTGCACGAGTTTTCGTTGTTGAGTCGGCAGAGTTAATATATCCGCCATACTCAAGCCAAGTTTAGTATTTCTATTACGAGAATTTGTTAAAGTCATGATATTAAAAATTGGTCAATAGTCAATAGTCATTAGTTATTAGTTATTAGTCATTAGTCATTAGTTTTTCTCCTCTCCTACCTTGTCTCCTCTTCCCAATCCCCAATTCCCAGTCATTCTTCAATTTTGAATTTTGAATTTTGAATTTAGTTAGTCCCCAATACCCAATCCCCTAACTCTTACAATAACTATTATCTGGAGTGATTACATCTAAACGCACCCGATGATCATCGTTGCCGCTAATAATTAAAATACGGTTTCTTACGATTTTGATATCAACACTATTAAATTTTTTAGAATTAGTACGCACTTCTTTACCATTTGGTAAAGCGCGTCTCCCATCTTTTGTTAGAGGCCATAACATCACCCGACTATCATCACCACCACTGACTAAATAACAACCATCCCTACTTAATGCTACTGAACGTACAGGTTTACCTTTATGTCCATCATTCCATTGATCAATTAGTTCACATTGGCTACTATTTTGACTGAGGCATGACTGCATATTCCATAAAGTAATCTGTCCTCTCGTATCAGCAACTGCTAATAAATCTGGTTTGTATTCAGCACTGACTAAACCCACAATATAATCATTTTGACTACCTGGGTTAGTGTAGGAAATTTTTCTTAATTTATCCTCACGAGAATTCCAAATTGCTAAATTGTTATATCTACCGCCAATTACTAAATCTTGTTTATCTTTCCCCACCAGTGCTAAACCATAAGCTGAAAAGTCTACCTTTTGCTTTTTCGTTGGTTGGTTGAGATTTTCAGGATTACCTAATAGTGCATCATTGATATCCCATTTTAAAATCCAGCCACTACCATGCGCGCTAAATAAGTAGTGAGAATCTTCGCTAAATTCTAAATTGAGGACTCTATCTGCTGGATTAAATAAGAAGGTTAATTTAGGCTCTTTTCTATCTCTTATCACATCAAAAAGTTGAATTTCGCCGTTCTCTAAACCTGCTGCAACTATATCATTATCTACAGGTTTATAACGGACAACTCGTACTGATTTACCTATATTATTAGCAATTTTGCCATCATGTTGATTAATAAAAGGATTGCGAAATCCAGCCACAGTCCATCTAATAATACTTTGGTCTTGAGAACCACTCACAGCTTTATCTGCTGTACCGTTAAACTGCACAAAATTTACAGGTTCATGATGTCCAAATAAGGGGTTATTCGGATTTAGCCAGGAAACTGCCCAAAGTAAAAGTAACAATAAAAGTGCTAAAATTAATTGCAGAACAGGATGTAAAACTGGATGAATAATTAACCGAATAAATAAATTTTCATTATTAATATTAACACGCTGATCTGATACGATAGATTTAACTATAAAAGATAATTTTTTTTCTAGCCCAAACCAATGTCTACGATTAGTGATAATAATTTGTAATTGCTGGGTTTCACCTGGGTTTAATAGTAGACTTTCCGGTTGAATATTGAAAGTACATTTAGGTTGCTTTTCATGACCATCTCGAATCTCAATATGTGCAGTTTGGGTTAAATTGCTGATATTGTGACATTCCAGGGTATAAGTTGCGGAATTATTTTTCCATTGTGGTAGCCAAAGCGCATCAGCCGGAATCTGTTGCTTTTCTGGTATACAATGAAAATCGACAAATCCCCCAGGCACGACTTTAATTTTACCTTCAGAACTTAGGGAAGATGTAGCATTAGGATGGCTAGCTTCAATTTTAAAAGTATATGTCCGGCTGGGAACTTCTATAGGAATTGGTAGTTGACAAGAAAAATAAGTTTCTGCTTTCTCACCAGGAGAAACTGGTAATAATTTCGTCTCATTACCTAATAACCATGTCGGTTCTAATCCGATCATTCTTAGAGAGACAGTTGTAGGTATTTGACTAGGATTAAAAACACGAACTGGAATTTCAATTGACTCTTGTGGCTGGGTGGTAAACTCTCGAATAGGTAACTCAACTTGTACAGGTACAGCACCAATTCCGGCTTCGACATCTAACCGCAGAATTTGCCTATCTTCTTCTCGTAATTCTACAGAAAATACCCGCACTATCAAGTTAATCTTACCGATAAAACCGACAATGGGTGTATCGGTGATCGTCACATGGAAATTTACACTATCTCCTGGTGGGTTTTTGGCACTAACAGCAGGCGTAATATTATACCAATTAGTTCCTAAATTTGAGTTACCACCAGCCGCAGTAATTTCTAGTTGGAATGATGCAAATTGATTGCTGTCATTCACAACATTCACTTCAAATGATGCTGGTTGTCCGCCTGGTTTGAAGGTAACTTTTTTAACGGAAATCTTGGCGTGGATGAGTTTAATAGCCATATGGGGAGTGATGAGTGCTGAGTGCTGAGTTTTGAGTGCTGTTAGCGGAAGCGGGGCGTTTAGCCCGTGGTGAGTGGTGTTAGCGGTAGCACGGCGTTTAGCCGGTGCTGAGTTTTGGATTTTGAGTGAGTATTTAGGGGATAAGGAATGAGTGAGAAGAAATAAGAGTTTACCTCGTTTCGCAAAAATTAAATAGGAGTCTTATATTGGTTTAAAGTGTATGTTTTTGTTTGGAATTGTGGCTTAATTTATTCCTCTAGTTTGTTGAAAACGTTTTGTAAAGCATTGGGTTTAGTGGGTGTAGATGGTGTATTGGCTGAGGGAGAAATAAATTGTTTTTGTAATTGAGTCATTTGCTTTCTTGACCAAGCAAAATATAAGATATTAATTCCTAATTCTTGGGCAGTGCGAATAGTTTCTCGTGGTAAAGTGAGTTTTTCATCTATTCCCCAAGCGGCAGATAAATCACCTATAACTAAAACAATGCCACCTGCAATTAAGATTTGAATAGGCTTTTGATTAATCACTGGTAAGGCTGCGAATAAAAACGGGTTTGTCCGCATGGGATGATTGCGGTCTAGTTTGCGTAAATCTTCCAAAGGTGTATTAAATTTGTCGGCAATATCAACTACACTGTCTAATCTGTCTATAGCATCAGTTGGTGATTCAACTAACAATACACCGCCAGCATCTAAATAGCTTTTGAGATTAGTTAATTCTTGGGGATCTAAAGATAGTGGTTGATTACCCGTGGTAAATAACAAATCATAAAATACTGCCTGATCAATATGTTGTAGGTGCAACGGTATACGATCAACACTTCCAAATCCTTGGATGGTTTGGGTGAGATGTTCATTAGCTTTGAGTAAATAACAGAGATTAGCAAAATGATCACTAACTTCTGGTGTATTCGTTTGTAAATAAGCCACCCGAACAACAGCACTATGACGCGATCGCGCTATGGGACGATAACGCAAATCTAAACTATTCAAATCTGGGTAAAATACATCTTGGGGATTTTTTAAAGGGATTAACCCTGGTTGCAACACAATCCGACACAATTCCACCTCCAAAGCATGAGGTGGTGTAGTTTTTTCTTCAATCCGAAAAGATTCAGGTTCAAATTCAGCGACTTTTTGACGTTGTAAATCATCGGGATCTACATAACTCACCACCAGATAAATCAGACGAGGTTTATCTTCTGTAATATCAGCCGAAACGTGAAAATCGATTGCTTGAGGAACAATAATCGGATTACCGTGAATATCAATTGCTAATCCTGGTTGAATTTGCAACCATCGACCATCGTTATATTGTGAAGAAATCCCTTGTGGTACAGAAATCAGACACACTCCCAAACCATAGACAATTCCTGGCTGATTGAGAGACTGATAGTGAATATTTTGCCGTTGACGGTGATAATTATGCGATCGCTGCCATTTTTCAGCATTGATCAATAAACCATCTTGTACCTGTAATCGTTCTAGGGGTTTGAGTTCTTCCATAGGTGGGGACTGGGGAGGTAGAGGGCAGGGGGCAGGGGAGATAAGGTAGACAAGGTAGAATCTTTTACCTAATGACTATTGGCTATTGACTATTGACTATTGACTATTGACTATTGACTGTTCCACGTACAACTCATAAGTACAAAAAGCTGGTTTTTCTTGTTCGATGATGTGACGGACTAATTGTTCGTCGATTTGGTTGGGATGTTGGGGACGAAGACGGACGATAAAGTGATAGGGACGACCACCGCCAATCATTGCATCTTGACCAATGCGAGTGTTACCCAATACAAAACCTTCACCCCGAATTTCCTCAATACAAATATGTTTATCAGTTTCTGAAACCAGATGATCATCTAAGGGTAAATCTGTATAAAGATGTAAATAAAGTCTCAAACCTCGCTTTGTTCCACGCCAACGATATAGTTCTACAGCCGAACGAATTAAAAAGCGTTGTCTTGTTAAACTCCAGCGTTGGTCAATTGGCCAGGCTACCCAATGCGCCAAAAAAGGCAATAAAGCCTGGGGTGCTGTCATAGGGTCTAGGTATGACCAAAGCACATCCAAGGTTTGCACTGTGGGTTCAAAAGCCTGCTCAAAAATTTTCAAGAAGCGACCAATAAAGTCTACTTCTCGATAAAGTGCAGGTATAAATTTTAGATATAAACTCCGAGGACGTACATATAAATTTAACGCCCCAGTTTCCACAAATTGTCTATTAGTACCTTGTTCTGTATAGTAAACGTGAATACGGCAGTGAAAATCTAACATCAAAGGATGATTAAGTGTAATCGCCGCTTGTTTTTCAAAAAAATCCTCTGGAACGTTGAAACAAAGCACCACACTCATCTGTGCTTTTGGATCAAAGACAAAAGGCCCTTGTCTGTCGGGTTCTGTGTGAATAGAACACCATTCACTAGGAAAATTTCCTTCGATTTGTACCCTTAAATTGAGACTGCGATCGCCTAAATTTTCCAACTGCAACAATATTTCACTAGGTTCTCTAGGATAAACAACGACATCACAACCTGAAAGATTGGTATTCGTCGCTAAATTAAACGGTACTAAAGAAGTATTTTGAGATGCGGCTGCTGTTGATGGTTGCAGCGCATCCGGTTGTTGCATGGGAGTTAACTGTAAACTTAACGAAACCATTTCCTTTTGCCTTTTTATTTCACTGAATCAAGTTAACTACATGACCAGAACGCAAAGCAGTATTTTGCCAAGAACAAATTAATCCCAAATTTCCAGGATCAATGACAGGATTTTGGGGTTGCGATCGCTCCCAGTGATCCCTGATGTAGCGGATTTCAAATAGTTGCACGACTCCCAAATAACGCACAGCAGGGAACTTCTGGAATAGGGTCACAATATCGGAAGGATACACCGGACGACCAAAAGGCCAACCTTGACCATCATGTCCGCCTGTGATGGGATTGAGGAAGCGATAAAGGGCGATGCGTAATTTTCCTAAAATTTCTTGTTGGGCTGAGGGATGATTGTATTCTGGCTCTAAGGCGACTTCCGTTTGCACCGCAACACCCACATATTCTGGTGCTTGTAGTTTGACTTGCACGCCTAATAATCGCCGTTCATCTAAATAAGCTAATATCTGATTGCGGAGTTGGGGAGTCAGATTAAATAGTTCTGGTTCAATCCCTTCAGCACGGTTAATTGCATCAGTATTCGCCGCCGGTACAACTAATAACCTGACTGTCCCCGCTTCTTTAGTCGCATTCGGTGGTAAACAACGCACCCGCGCCACTGCACCCGCACCAGCTTGCAGCGTCAACACTTCAAAATCTTCAGGAGTAACGGCGCGATCGCGTGTTCGCAGCATCGCCGGCACACGAATCACCGCATCTTCCAAAGATTCCCCATCTGCACCATTACGAGCCGGTGCATGATTTGTCACACGGGCTACATAAGGTACAGCCGTCTTGGCGACAGTAATTGTCCCCCGTTGCACATTTCCCTTACGTCCTCCCCCCGTCCGATAAGCCACCATCCGAATCACCGCACCCCGTGGCGGTACAGCCCCATATTGTCGCTCTAATTCCTGAACATGAGGGATGAGGGATTGGGAATTAGCGTTCGGGGAGATATTCCCAGTCCCCAGTCCCCAGTCCCCAGTCCCCAGTCCCCTCCTCCATTCCGTCTGCTGCTGAATTTGGGCTGGTTCACGAATTAAAGGGCCAAACTGTACTAAACCTGTGCGGGAATCAATGGTGTAGTGTCTATCCTGAGAACTAGAATTAGCAAAATCGCTGACTTCATACCATATCTGCGAAGATAAACTGCCTGGAGGTAATATTTCTATATGTTCACCTTCCCGACGATTTAACACCGGAAATTGCTGTAATTGAAACGTCTGTCCTGGTGTACCGTCACTTTCCCCTAGAATTTCATCATAAATCAACTCACTTTGACTAGCTCCCACCGTCCCACCAATAGCGCGCGCCGATAAACCGACAATGCGGGGAGATGAACTAAACCCCGGCTGATTGGCTTGGGGAGTCGTGTAAACGCAACGCAACCAACGCCCTTGGAAAGCAGTAAAGGTGGTTACAGGCCAAGATTGGGGTAAATGTAACACCACATCTGCACCTTGCAGGGGATTAGCACCTTGAGCCGCCAACTCACTAAAACTAAAGCCCTTGGTACTATCATCAGATTCTTGAAGTAAAACTGATACCCACTCAATCCCGTTCCAAGCTTCCCAACGTCGCGGCGGTGCATCAGGATTAATCCCTGTGCTAGTGGCGGCTTCTCCCTTAAATTGCAGTGCTAAAACATTCCCCTCACACTGACAACTACCATCAATCACGATATAAAAACTATTACCAGGCTGGGGTTGCTCATCAAAAAAAGACAATTCCCTGCCGTACCAGTTTTCATCAGGCGTTTGCGCCCAAATATTAGTAAAGCGATCGCGTAAAATTGAGGGTAAAGTTTCCGTCGTTTGGGCAGAGAGAAAATGGCGAATTTGGGGTTTATCAATAATTAAAGGCCGATCTGTAGTGAAAGCGATCGCCTCTTCAGTTTCCGTGCGGATCGTCGCCACCTCGACACCAGCCGGAATTGTATAAGTATTAGGTAAAGCCGCACTCAAATAAAAAGTAATATCAGCCATAGCGGGAGCAGGTGCTTGCAACCGTACCCCCAGCAACTCTAAAAAAGTAATATAATTGCGCTTCGGTACTTCATTGAAGCGCAACAGCATTTGGTCAGTCAACCAAGCAAATAACTCAATCAGCGTGATTCCTGGATCACTAGGGTTATAGTTAGTCCACTCTGGACAATAGCGAGGAATCCGTAAAACACACTCATCAACCAAATCTTTAAACGTGCGATCGTCCAGATTTGACTTCGGTAACTTCGGTAAAAAATCAAATTCCACGATAATATAACCTGGTTTTAAAAGGGATTGGGGACTGGGGATTGGGGATTGGGGACTGGGGACTGGGGATTGGGGACTAGGAGGACAAGGAAGACAAGGAAGAAAAATATCAATAACTAATGACTAATGACTATTGACTATTGACTATTGACTATTAACCCCATTCAGATAAAAAGGAAAAACTAAACTACGAGCATCATGAGTATCTTTTGGATGATACTTAATATGAATATTGACCCGACCCCGTAAAGGATCAGGTTCAGTAAAAACACCATCTAAAACAATGCGCGGTTCCCACATTTCCAAGGCTTCTTGGACGTGTAGGCGCAGCAGTAATAAAGTTTGAGTATTCATCGGTGCAAAGGTCAACTCAGACAACCGTGAACCAAAATTAGGTCGATAAACCCTCTCACCCAAATCAGTACGCAGAATGAGCATAATCGACTCTTCAATGTTGCGTTCCTTGGCACTGAGTTGCAAACCCCCTTGGACATTCACCCTAAGTGGAAAAGACCAACCCGCACCCAAATGACTACGATGTTGATTTTGATTGACTTCTGGCATGGTATGTCAATGCTGACAAGCGTGTTTACGCTAAATTTACGCTCATCTCTCTCACCAAAACTATTCGCCAAAAGTCGAGCATTCTATTAGGGACTGGGGACTGGGGATTGGGGACTGGGGACTGGGAATAGAAGAGGAATTGGTGCAGGGTGCAGGGGGCATGGGGGAGAAAAATTTCCCCTTTTCTCCCTGCACCCTGCCCCCCTGCCTTCTTTTTGTCCCCAGTCCCCTCAATGAGACGTTTCACCAGGTGACTCTAAAGCCTGATCTAAAACCTGTCTAGCGTGTTCTGCTTTATTACGTGCTTCTTGATAACGTAAATTGGCTTGAGCAAAATTCTTGAGAACCTTAAAACCTTCCTTGAGACGGGTAATCTCTTCTTCCGTCACCGACTCATCAGAAAACAGCACATCAACAGCTTTACGAATTTCCAAAGCTTCAGCACGAGATTCCTGAACTTTCAGCTTCAGTGTAGCCAGATTACTGAGAACCTGTACAGCTTGAGTAATCGCATCTTCACCACTACTAGACTCAGCCGTCGGCTCTTTTACTTCTATTAATTGTTGCGGGCCAAATCCTTCTTCTAATTCTGTAGGTAATTTGCCAGCGTTCATCAGTTCCAGTAACTGATCCATTGCTTTATCACGAGCTTTAGCTGAATCTTTACCTGCAACAGTGAGGATAATTTCTGGGCTTTGGGCGAGAGTGTATTGAACCATATTCCCAACAGAAAATTTACTGATGAACTAAGCATAGAAGCTGAATCTTACCATAAGACGTGTCAATAGTTATTAGTCATTAGTCATTAGTCATTAGTTCTTATCCCAATGCCCAATGCCCCATACCCCATGACCCATGCCCCATGCCCCATGCCCCATGCCCAAACTTTATACTAGAAGAAAAACAAGTCAGTTTTAAATTCAAGCCCCGAATGTATGTGAAGGGGTAATCAATTTTGAATTTTTAATTTTGAACTCGGAGCGAAGCGACGTGACTCCTAATCCCAATGTTATGCAGGCTGTGGAAAAACTGGGCTACCGTGTCACTGTTGGTGATGTGGCAACTCAGGCTGGATTAAATTTAGCAGAAGCAAATCAGGGCTTACTAGCTTTAGCTACTGATGCGGGTGGACATTTGCAGGTAGCAGAAACTGGTGATATTGTTTACTTGTTTCCGCGTAATTTTCGCGATATTCTACGCAATAAATATTTTCAGTTACGCTTGCAGGAATGGTGGCAGAAAGTATGGAAAGTTCTATTTTACTTAATTAGGATTTCTTTTGGGATTTTTCTCATTGCTTCTATTGCTTTAATTACTATCACAATTATTTTAATCATTACTGCTATGAATTCCAGTAATGATAATGACAACCGTAACAATAACTCTAGCGGTAGTTGGGGATTTTTCTATATTCCTGATTTGTTTTGGTATTTTAATCCTAATTATGAAACTTATCCTGAACAAAAACGGCGTAGTAGACAACAAAACGGCCAAATGAATTTTTTTGAGGCTGTATTCTCCTTTTTGTTTGGGGATGGCAATCCCAATGCGCGTTTAGAAGAACGCCGTTGGCAAGAAATAGCCGCCGTAATTCGGAGTAACCAAGGTGCAGTCACAGCAGAGCAAATCGCCCCTTATTTAGATGATTTGGGTGCCAGTTATCAACAGGAATATGAGGATTATATGTTGCCTGTGCTGTTAAAATTTAATGGGCAACCAAAAGTGAGTCCTGAAGGACAAATTGTCTATTATTTCCCAGAATTACAGGTAAAAGCCAGCAATCAACGACAAGAATTTATCTCACCTTATCTAGAGGAATTACCTTGGCGATTTAGTGCAGCCGATTCTGGACAAATTACGCTCAGTGGTGGTCTGGGTGTAGTTAATCTAGTAGGTGCGTTGATATTAGGTAGTTTGTTAAGAGATGGTACAGTGGCGGCTCAGGTAGGTGGACTGGTTGCTTTTGTCCAAGGTATTTACTGGATTTTATTGGTGTATGGTATTGGTTTTTTAGCTGTACCTTTGATTCGTTATTTTTGGCTACAAGGACGCAATCGCAAAATAGCAAGTCGTAACAGCGATCGCATCGCCAGAGCCAGACTATTAGAAGCACCCAACGCCGATTTACAGCAAAAAATTGCCTACGCCCGTCAATTTGCCACAGAAACAGTCATTACTAATGAAAATTTAGTCTACACCAGCGAAACTGACTTATTAGAACAAGAAGTGCAGAGGAGATTGGGGAATGGGGAATAGGGAATAGGGAATAGGGAATGGGGAATGGGGAATGGGGAATGGGGAATGGGGAATGGGAGACAAGGTAGATTTTATACCAATGCCCAATGCCCAATGCCCAATGCCCAATGCCCAATGCCCAATGCCCAATGCCCGATGCCCAATGCCCAATGCCCAATGCCCAATGCCCAATGCCCAATGCCCAATGCCCAATGCCCAATGCCCAATGCCCAATGCCCCATTCCATTACTTCGCTTTAATCGGTGTGAGGGAAACGCCCCGATAATAATGTCCTAATATTTGCAGGTGGTTAGCACCGCGTAGGGCTAAATTATAGGCTCCCCATTGGCTCATGCCTAAACCATGACCAAAACCTAAGCCTTGGAGTATAAAACTACCGTCTGCTGCTTTGTTGACGTTGAAGCGAGTGCTTCTGAGTCTGAGGGCTGTACGAACTTCTTCGCCGCGCAGTACCTTTGTACCTCGATCTCCGACTATTTTTAGAGCTTTGACACTCTTATAAGGTGACAACTCTTCGGGAATGATCTGCTGGACATTCCCAACTCCAGAAATTCTGGAGCTAATTTCCGCAGGTGAAAAGGTTTGTTGCCAGTTGCATTCTTTAATATTTTGATCGTAGTCTTCCACCGCCCGCAGATAAGGCAGAGGATTTCCCCAAACATCTTCTACGTTTTCGGTGTGTCCTCCCGAACAGGCGTGAAATACTGAGAGAATCAGATTATTTTTATAAGTTAAGACTTGTCCAGCTGTGCCATCAACTGCGCTATAGGTGGCGGGAGATTCGCTGCTTACTCCTTTATATATTTGCCAGCGATCAGGACTATCTCCTAAATCATAAACGGGGTTTTTACGCTGTTGTTCTCGTTTGTAGAGGGCATAGGTACGGGCGGCGATCGCTTGGGCTTTGAGGGCTTCTTGTGGCCAGCTAGAACTCATTTCCCCGCCAATCACACTGTAAAGATATTCTTCTAAATCCACCCAGTTAACAACATCTATACCTTTTTGGGTGGGGACAACTAAAGTTCTACCGCGATACCAGCGATCGCCAATATACACAAATCCTTTTCCTGATGGTTCAATCCAAAATAAACCAGATTGCCATTTATCTAACGCCACGCCTCCAGGTATAGCTTGCGCGTAAAAGGCACTCATCGCAGGCAATTGTCCCAAAGTCCGCCCACTACTATCTTTCACAATCGCCGTTGTGGAACTGCCAACCTTGGTTTGATTGACTCCCCTCTCAATCGCTACACGCAAAATTACAGAAGCTTGAGCTGGTGCGACTAAAGCTATCCACAATAAAACACCTAACCACCAGTGACGTATTTTAAGCTGGGACAACAAAGAGCCGAAAAACAGTTGAAATTTCATGTTGATTATTTGATCACAAGAGTCTGTAGGTATCTCAAGGTAAGACAATTTTCCCAAGTTAGAGGTTGCCGCCTTCTACATAATTATGCAACGGC
>NZ_PJIZ01000066.1 GCF_021596505.1 Nostoc sp. CMAA1605
CGGAGAAAATACGCCAAATACTCTGATGATTAATCCTGCTATTGCTCCTAGTTCATCAACAGGGTTATCTTGGCAGAATAAATTGCCCATTCCACCAACTAAATCTGAGTCTAGTTTAGTGCCACGCCAAAAACAACCCCGCCACCTCACCCGCATTCAAAAAAAATCGGGAAAACTTACTACTAGACAACAAAGCGAAACTACTATTTCTCCTACTAGTAGTGACACTTACCCACATCAAGACGCATCAGACGCAGACTGGATAGAAACTAAACCCACATCAGTCAGCTATGAAAAGCACCCTCTAGAGCAAGTTTTAGAGTTTCTAGATCGTGCTATGCTCTGGTTAGAAGAGAAAATCGTGAGAGTTTTTCAATCTTTACAAAGTTTTTGGCGTGGTAAATAATGAGGAGATAAAACCAATTCGCAATTCGCAATTCGCAATTCGCAATTCGCAATTACGTTTTGTTACAGCGTTTTAACCCCGTGATAAAACCTTTCGCCTTTAAAGGCGTTAGCGTAGCGGGACGAAGTCCGGTTTTAAACCTGATTGTTTCGATAAGGGAGAATTAGTTAAATTTGAGTTAGAAAACTATATTTCGTTTTTCGTGGACTAGATATTAATACTGCTTCAAAATAGGGTGAAAATTATCACTACAAACTAAAATTTTTGACTTTCTTGGGTATTATCTGCGTGAAAATTATTGTTTACTGTAAATACTTCAATTTCAAAAATCCCCTCGATAAACCAAAAATAGAAAACTTTGTGGTAGATTTACCTCAAATTCCCAGAGTTGGCGAAACTATTGTTGTAGAGAGAATTTCACCACAAAAACAATTCGTGATTATTTTTGAATATATCGTCACCGCAGTGCAGTTGAACGCTTCTAAATCTGCCAATGGTGCTGATGCTCAAGTTAATGCTTGTTTAAATCACTGTTGGGAAGGAACATCAAATTTTAATGTCACTAACTTTTTAGAAAAGTAAATTAACCATCTTCAATAATAAGCTATAATTTTTTATGCTTTAATGATTTTACAACTGCTGCTGAATGATTTCCCGTAGTTCTGGATTGGTTAGCGGAGTTAAATATTCAGCTACATTTTGAAAACCCCGATATGTAGCGGAGAAAAGTGGTGAGTTTTGCTCTGCATCTACAACATTAACATCTGCCCCTGCTTCAACTAAAATCTTGATAATTTTCAAATGACCATGATGGGCTGCTGATATAAGTGGTGTCTTTCCATCCTCAAAAATAGCATTTACATTATATCCAGCAGCAATTAATTCTTTGACTTTTTCCGTATTACCTTCACGAATCATCTCAAAAAAAAGAGGCAGATTTTCTTTGGTATTAGAAGTGATTTCTATTGTCATGTACTCTGGTGCTATGTTTATGGTTATTTATTTATCAACTATATTGGCTAGAATAGCCAGTAGGGTGTGTTACGGCTGTGCAGTAATTTCATATTGTGTACAAATAATTTCTAGCCGTAACGCACCTTGTCTTACAGGATAAAATGGCTTTCGCGTTTAGATTTTGGCTGATAAAGTTGGGACTTTTGATGTCAAAATCATATTTACGGCAGTGCTTAAGTCTGGAAGAATGAAGTCAGGCTGGTAAAGCTTTAACTGTGTGCGATCGCGAATTCCAGATTCTACAGCCATAACTTGAATATTATGCTTTTTCGCGGCTGCAATATCAGCTTCCGTATCCCCTACCATCCAAGTAGCTGCTGCTGCTGGTAATTCCGCTAAAGCTTTAGTCATCAATAGGGGTTTATCGTCAACATCACGGGTTTTGACATAATCGTTACTCAGACAATAACGGCGATTTTCGGGGAAAAACTTACCTAAATCGTGTTTTTCAAAAGCATAGTCTAATTCTCTCACCCGGCGCATCGTCATCACAGCTAAATCAACACCAGCTGCTTGAATTTTTAACAATGCTTCTACCGCACCAGGAACGAGGACATCATACTCAAAGTAAGGTTGAGTATGTACTGTGTTGCGTCGCAGTTGAGAAAATTCTTGTGCTTGTGTCTCATCCAAACCTGATTTTAACGCAATTTCCTTTTCGGAAATCCGCGATCGCTTCATTTGCCAAAATTCTGCTTTTTTTAATTCTTTTACAGCCTGTCCTGGACGGCGGATTTCTGTTAAACAAAATTGATAAACCCGATAGTACCTCTCGGAAACATCCATGATGGGGCCGTCGAAGTCGGTAATTAGTCTTAGCATCGGCGGAAGTCTATATTAATTTTTATTAATATTATTTTACTTCCATCTCGAACAATAAAGTAAAAAAAATGAGTATATTTACTCTACAGCAGTTTCGAGGTTGATGAGGTACAGTAACCGATTGAACTTCAAGTTTTAAAACTACCCTCCAAAATTGGTGTGCCTCATTTACTCCAAAACTGCTGTAACTTCCAACACAAGTAACTATTGTGAAAATTTGCAGTGTCTAGACACCCGATTTTTTTGATAAATCAGGTGTCTAAATGATTTTGAGCCTTTAACTAACGCGACTACGAGCTAGCAAGATTATAGAAGAAACACTTTTTTCTTCCCCTACACCCCTACACCCTTAAGTTTCTTGTGAGTCTTATGCTTTAACGGTGTTTGCTGATTGATTAAACAATACATTCCTTGACTGTTCGATATCTAAAGCCTGATTTTTAAAGGCTTCCGCTTTTTCGTAGGCGCGAATGACAGCCGGGCGCGCTTGAATTGTTTCAAACCAACGTTTCAAGTTAGGGAAATTATCTAAATTTTGACCTTGGCGTTCATAAGGTACTATCCAAGGATAGATGGCGATATCTGCAATGGAATAATCACCAGCTACAAATTCTCTATCTGCTAGTCGTTTATTTAGCACCGCGTATAAACGTGCTGTTTCATTGACGTAGCGGTTAATAGCGTATTCTATTTTTTCCGGTGCATATTGGCTAAAGTGGTGGTTTTGTCCAGCCATCGGCCCTAAACCTCCCATTTGCCAAAATAACCATTGCAAAACCTCTACTCGTTCCCTCAAATTTGAAGAAATTAATTTCCCAGTTTTTTCTGCTAAGTACAACAAAATAGCACCAGACTCAAATATAGAAATAGCTTCACCCCCACCTGTTGGTTCGTTGTCAACAATTGCGGGTATACGATTATTAGGGGAAATGGCTAAGAATTCTGGTTTAAATTGGTCGCCAGCACCAATATTTACAGGAATTATATTGTAAGGTAAACCGACTTCTTCTAGAAAGATAGTAATTTTATGACCGTTAGGAGTCGTCCAATAATACAAGTCAATCATGGTGATGTCTCCTGGGTGTTAGTCATTAGTCATTAGTCATTAGTCAACAGTTCTCATTTTAATGCCCCATGCCCCATGCCCTATGCCCCATGCCCCATGCCCTAAAATCTCTCCACCCAAGGACGCAGTTCTACTTCCCATGTCCATGCACTGCGGGGTTGTTTGAGGATGTTGAGGTAGGTTTGGGCGATCGCATCTGGATCTAGGGTACTATCAGGATTATCTGCTGGGTCTGAATAAGATGCAGAACGAATCACGCCATCAATTACAAAATGGGCAACGTGAATATTTTTCGGGGCGAGTTCTCTGGCTATGCTTTGGGCTAAACCTCGCAACGCAAACTTACCCATTGCAAAAGGTGCAGACTGTGGATAACCTTTGACACTAGCTGATGCGCCTGTAAAGAAGATTGCACCACTCCCCTGCTGTAACATTCGTTGAGCAGCAGCTTGAGCGACGAGAAAGCCACCATAGGCTGTAATTTCTAAGGTTTTCGCTACATCTTGAGGATTTAAATCAATCAATGCCCCACGCACGCGCCAGCTTGGATTGTAAACTACGATATGAGGCGAACCGAGTTTTTTGTCTACATCATTAAATAACTGTTGTACTTCGTCAGCTTGAGAAACATCAGCTGCAAAACGAACAGCCCCGATTTCTTCACTGAGTTTAGCCAGTTTATCTACATTCCGCGCCGCTAAAGCGATGCTAATTCCTTCTTGAGCAAATAAACGTGCAATGGAAGCACTTAATCCACTACCAGCCCCAACGATTAACGCTGTTTTTGACATGGTGATTAATCCTTATGTGTAGCGGAGGACAGTAAAAAGGCAAAAGTAAAAAGTAAAAAGTATTTTTTCTTTTGCCTTTTGCCTTTTATCCTTGATAGGGGTTATTAATTTTATCTACAAAGACGTTGTAAGATAATGGCAGGCGACCAGGATCTAAGCGGGGTTCAGCAGCATAGCCGACTGGAACTAAAACTGCGATCGCTAAATCTGGCTCATTTTCTGCACCAATTACTTCTTTGACTTTATCTTCTATCCATCCATTCATAAAACAGGTGGATAGCCCTAGACTTTCTGCGGCTAACACTAAATGGGTAGCAGCAATAATCGCATCTTTAATTGCATATTCCCGGCGTTTATCTCCTAATCCTGCTTGGAATTGGGGAATAGCATTTTTAAAATAATTGACTGTACCTTCATTCCATGCGCCAGTTTGCAAGGCTTTTTCATACACCAAGCTTAAATCTCCCTCTCCAGCTTTGGCATCAGCTGCAAATACAAAGGTGACAGGAGCTTCTATAACTTGTTTTTGATTCCAAGATGCAGCTGCTAAAGCTGCTTTTTGCGCTTCGTCCTGTACTAAGACAATCCGCCAGGCTTGGGTATTAAAACTACTAGGTGCAGCTACAGTCAACTCTACTAATTGCTTGAGCAGTTCCGGTTCTATGGGATCTGGTTTAAAAGTCTTGATGGAACGTCTTTGAATAATCGCCTTGGGTACGTCTAGAGGTTGAACTTGGGTAATTGTACTCATGAGATTCGCCTCTGAATTTAATGTAATAGGATTACGCTGTGAAAATTTACAGACGCGATTGACTGCGTCTGTTCAAGACTACCGTAGGAACTGGTAATTTGGTTATAAATTGTTACCCATTACCAGTCCTGATTGCATCAATAGCAATTTAACAAGATTCAACGGATTTAAGTCGCGAGAATCATACAGCCGCTATATTAAGCAGGGTTTAAATTCTCAGCAAAAAACCGACTTTTCCACTGATTAATCTTGTTGAATATGCTGTGTTAAAGTCTTAGTCAAACTATCTTTCGCGACAGCCCCCACAACTGTATCGACTTGTCGCCCTCCCTTGAATACCATCAGAGTAGGAATGCTACGAATACCGTAATGACTAGCAACAGTGGGATTTTGGTCTGTGTTTAACTTTACTACTTTTACCTGTCCTGCGTATTCGCTAGCAATTTCCTCGACAACTGGAGCTACCATCCGACACGGGCCACACCAAGGGGCCCAAAAATCCACTAATACAGGGATTTGGCTATTTAGCACTTCTTGCTTGAATGTGGCTTCTGTAACATTGATGACGGATGACATAGTTGTCCTCCTGATTTAATTCATTTATTCGATAATATCGAATAATAAAAATATATGCCAATTTAAGAGATAATGCAAGTTATGAAATTCTTATATCATCCAGACCGAAAAGATATTACATTACCTGGAGTGTTGTACGCGCTAGGTGATCCTGTGCGCTTAGAGATGGTGTGCTTGTTAGCAGCCAAAGGTGAGCAATGTTGTGGAGACTTTGACTTTGCGATCGCCAAGTCTACCATGTCGAACCACTTTAAGATTTTGCGAGAGTCGGGTGTAGTGTTTAGCCGCAAAGAAGGGACACAGCACATCAACAGATTGCGGCGAGAAGAGTTAGAAGAACTATTTCCTGGGTTACTAGAAGCAGTATTGCGATCGGCGAAGTCAACGGTTAATAGTCAATAGTCAATAGTCAATAGTCAGCACTCATTACTCATTACTCATTACTCAGCACTCATTACTCAGCACTCAGCACTCATTACTCAGCACTCAGCACTCATTACTCATTACTCATTACTTCTCCCCTGTCTCCCCCACCTATTGATAAATCCTCTTATAACTTCTCCGCCATTTTTCTAAGCTATCTATGGATATAGACTTAGTTAAAACATTGGCACTATCACCACGCCAATCTACTTCAGGATCTGTGGTGAATACCCCACATTCCAATTGTTCGGGGTGAATACTCCAGTATTGACTAAATCTACTTTTTAAAGTGATTACTTGCTCAAAAACTTTATTTCTGTGCTTATTTCTGCGCTTTCTTTCTGTCGCGCCTGTTGCTTCTGTGTCGATAAATTTCGTCTCAATTAAGAATAAATTACCTTGGAATGTTAAATAAACGAAATCACATTTTCCTAAGTCTGTATAGTCAGCTATTGGAGACTTTTCAAACAACAATAACTCATAGCAGGAAGGAAATAAATCACGAATATTCAAAAATAGATAAGCCTGCAAAAGCAGTTCTTTATCATAAGGAAATACAATCACCCCTTCAAAAAACTGTTTAATGTCTTCGTGGGTTTGGGGTTGAATTTTTTTGCAATAAGACACAAACTTACTTAAGTCATTAGCGATCATTAAGTTTCAGCTCCTTCCCCTACCTCTTGCCGAAGTTGTTATGGCATAAAAAAGTACCACGCCCTTGAGGAAATCATCATCCGCACAAGTAACTAAAAAAAGTATTCATTTTGATGACTTCTACGGTAATATACTGGGGTTATTTGGAACTAGGAATTGGGGATTAGGGATTGGTAGGTAAACTAAATTTTTTTCTAACTACCGATTAAAGGTCTTAAATGTGCCGGAAATCTGGCATTTTGTAAGGCTTGTACGGTAATTCGTGCATCTTGCACACAAAATTGCCAACCTAATCGGACTAATTTGCGAGAATGTTCAGTTTGTATAATTCCTATCACTGGCATTTTGGCTTTGTCTCGATCCCCTGACTGTTCTTGTAAAATTGTTTTCAAGCGATGTAGTTCTTCAATATTGGACGCTTGTTGGGGATTTAATTCCACCATAACCATTTGTACTGTTTCTACTGGTTCGGCATCATCAACGATTAATTGCAGTTGATCGTCACGACGGTCTACTTTACCCCAAATGATAAATCTAGCATCAACTTGTAATACAGAACTAACGCGTTCATAGGTTTTAGGAAACACTACAGCTTCAGTTTGAGATGTTAAATCTTCTATTTGCAAAATCGCCATTGGATCGCCTTTTTTGGTCATGACTTTTTTCACGCCGTTGAGCATGGCGACTACACATAATTTTGTGTCTTCTCTTTGTTCTCCGAGTTGAGAAATATTGATTGGTGTTAAAAGTGGTGCAACTTGTCTTAAAGATTTGAGGGGATGATCAGAAACATAAAAACCTAATAATTCTTTTTCCATTCGCAATTTTTCTTGCGGTGGATAGTCATTTACGGGTTTAGCTTTTGGTGCAGTTTCAAAGGCATTATTCGGTTTTTTATCATTACTAGCCGCGAATCCGCCTAATAAATCAAATAAATTACCTTGACCAGTGGCTCTATCTTTAGCACGAGATTGCGCCCATTCATAAACTAATTCTAAATCGTGCATTAATTGTTGACGATTAGCTTCAATTTTGTCGAAAGCACCGCAATAAATCAACGATTCTAGGGTGCGGCGGTTGACAGTGCGAAGATCCACGCGATCGCAAAAATCAGCCAACGATTTAAACGCACCGCCCTGTTCACGCGCTTCGATAATAGCAGCGATCGCATTTTGTCCCACATTCCGCACCGCCGAAAAACCAAATAAAATTTTCCCACCCACAGGCGTAAAATCCACCCCAGAACGATTAATATCAGGTGGTTCAATTTGGATATTCATACTGATACAGGTGGAAATATATTTCTGCACCTTATCTGTATCACCACTGTTAGCTGTCAGCAGCGCAGCCATATATTCCAGTGGGTAATTAGCCTTTAAATAGGCGGTTTGATAGGTAACATATCCGTAGGCAGTTGAGTGTGACTTATTGAAACAATTAGAAGCGACAAAGCCATTTTTCATCACAAAATTGTGATCACGCTCAACGCCTATATCGTAGACATTTTCTTTACCTATATATTTGCGAGTAATAATTTTAACCATAGTGGGGGTTGGGGATTGGGGATTGGGGATTGGGGACAAGGTAGATTTTACCTCAATGTCCAATGCCCCATGCCCTATGCCCAATTCCCCATGCCCAATTCCCCATGCCCAGTACCCAGTCACCGTCAATATGTACTAAAATCAATGACTTGAGTCACTAAGAGAGCAATCATGGCATCCATCCGCGAGTTGCACGAACAACTAGTTAAAAAAGAACGTTCTGCCGTTGAAATTACCCAAGAGGCTTTAGACCGGATTCAAGCGTTAGAGCCGAAATTACACAGTTTTCTACACGTAACGGCACAAAAGGCGTTAGAACAGGCTAGTGCTGTGGATGCCAAAATTGCCGCAGGTGAGGAAATTGGCTTACTGGCGGGAATTCCCATTGGTGTCAAAGACAATATGTGTACTAAGGGGATTCCTACTACTTGCGCTTCCAGGATTTTAGAAAATTTTGTACCACCTTATGAATCAACTGTGTCACAAAAACTGATTGATGCAGGGGCGGTGATTGTTGGGAAAACCAACTTAGATGAATTTGCAATGGGTAGTTCCACAGAGAGTTCTGCCTATCAAGTCACAGCAAATCCTTGGGATTTGTCGAGAGTTCCTGGTGGTTCTTCTGGGGGTTCAGCCGCCGCCGTCGCCGCCGATGAATGTGTGGTTGCGCTGGGTTCTGATACTGGGGGTTCAATTCGCCAACCTGCGTCTTTTTGCGGTGTGGTGGGACTTAAACCCACCTATGGTCTAGTGTCCCGTTATGGTTTAGTGGCTTATGCTTCATCATTAGATCAAATTGGCCCCTTTGGACGCTCAGTAGAAGATACTGCGATATTATTAAATGCGATCGCAGGTTATGACCCCAAAGATTCCACCAGCCTGAAAGTCGAAATTCCTAATTACGCCGCCACTTTAAAACCCGACCTCAAAGCCAGAAGTAAAACCCGAATTGGTGTTATCAAAGAAACTTTTGGTCAAGGTTTAGATTCAGTTGTGGAAAAAGCTGTTACCAAAGCGATTGAACAACTACAGAGTTTAGGTGCAGAAATTCATGTGATTTCCTGTCCTAACTTCCGCTATGGCTTACCTAGTTATTACATCATCGCTCCCTCAGAAGCATCCGCCAACCTCGCCCGTTACGATGGTGTGAAATACGGCTGGCGCGCCTCAGATGCGGATAATCTCCTGTCTATGTACAAGAGTACCCGCGCTCAAGGATTTGGCGCAGAAGTCAAACGCCGGATTATGATTGGTACATACGCCCTATCTGCTGGTTACTATGATGCTTATTACCTGAAGGCGCAAAAAGTCCGTACCCTGATTAAACAAGACTTTGAAAAAGCCTTTGAAACCGTTGATGTGTTAGTAACTCCCACAGCACCAACCACAGCATTTAAAGCCGGGGAAAAAACTACTGATCCCTTGAGTATGTATTTAAATGACTTGATGACAATTCCTGTAAACCTTGCTGGTTTACCAGGGATTAGCATTCCCTGTGGCTTTGACGAACAAGGACTACCCATCGGCTTGCAACTCATCGGCAAAGTTCTCAAGGAAGACCAACTATTACAAGTCGCCTACGCCTTTGAGCAATCCACAACTTGGCATTTACGTCAACCAGAAATTTAGGGACTTCCAACTTAAAAAATATACTACCACTTTGATGGCAAGGGGGCAGGGGGCAGGGGGCAGGGGGAAAAACAGTTGTTTTAGAGAAAATAAAACCAATTCGCAATTCGCAATTCGCAATTCGCAATTCGCAATATTTTAGTTAATTGGTATCATGTCTTGGGTTTTTGCTTCTTCCCAGTCCCCAATCCCCAGTCCCCAATCCCCTTTTCCATGCAACTCGCACCACTATTCCCCATCGCTTACCGTCTTCTCCAACCCAATTTTCCCCAGTGTCTGTGGTGTGGAAATGGAGAGACTAAAATCATCGCCTTGACTTTTGATGATGGGCCTCATCCCCAATACACTCCCCAGGTATTAGCCGTTTTAGACCGCTACAACATCAAAGCCAGCTTTTTTTGGTTGGGTGTTTGTGTGAATCGTTCACCAGATGTTGCCAAAGCGGTGAGCGATCGCGGACACTGGATTGGGTTACATGGTTATGACCACCGTTCTTTTATCAGACTCTCACCCCCAGCCCTCAAAGACAGTTTAGAAAGAACCCAAACAGCTATCTATCATGCTTGTGATATCCCACCTAACCAAGTCCGTGACGTAAGACCACCCAATGGTTTATTTCTGCCCCAAACTCTCAAATTCTTTTTACAATGGCAATATCGCCCAGTGATGTGGAGTGTTGTGCCAGAAGATTGGGCTAGACCTGGAGTCAATCAAGTCGTGCAGCGTGTGACCCAGCAAGTAAAAAATGGTTCTTTGATTGTTTTGCATGATGGTGCTTGCGGTGGACAAGATGTGGCAGCTACAATTCAAATCCTCATTCCGGCACTACTACAACAAGGTTATCAATTCGTGACTATTGAAACTCTCTGGCAACAAGCTCAAAGTATTTCCTAGAAAAATAGAACGACTGGAAAAAACCAAACTATGTTAAGAAATGGAAAAATAATAGGATTCAGTTCGTAGTAAGGACTTTAGTCCTTTTCTGTTCGCGCAGCATCTCGCAGAGAAAACTAAAGTTCTCACTACAAACCTTTAATTACTTACCTTGTTCTACTTAGAGCGCAGTAGAAATTAGGCTCTTTGTGGGAAGGATCGCTACTCACAATCCTTACCCACCTCAAAAAATTGGCATCAGTGGTAATGTTATTGCCAGGTTTTGAGGTTGCATTTGCCCCTATTTTTTAGGTACTTTTAGCTTGTGGCTGTTGAGCTACTTCTGTATCTGAAGTATTGACTGAAACAGGCTCTTGATTTCCTAAGAGTTGATGCAGGTCATTTAATGAGGTTGGTTTGCCTACAGCCCCATCTATAGGCTCATTAGCATACTCTATTAGGTCTTCCACTTGACAATTCAAGGCTTTACAAAACCTAATAATTCTCTCAATATGGTCTGTCCCAGTCCGGCCGCTTTCCCAGTTTTGAATAGTGCTTTCAGTCACGCCGACAAGGCGGGACAATTCAAGCTGGGTCAGCCCTGCTTTTTCTCGAAGCAAAGCGATCCTTGGTTTTGGCTTTTGTTTCACAGCTACAGCACTTTTATCTATCTATAGTCGTAGATCCTAGCACCAAAGAAAACCTGCGCCTAGAAAATTACCAAAAAAGTTTTGTATATTCATGAAAATATTTTACAAACTGGCATAACAGCAAATTTTTTCCACCTCTGAGCCATAGATCAAAAAGTAGGGGTGTAAGGGTTGCAGATGCTTTGGGACTCTGCACTGGGTAAGCATAATTTACCCCAAATTACACTATTTTTACAGCGACACTTGGAACTGTGTTTCCAAATTTACACGTAACCACAAGTCCCTAAAACACCAGATATAGCCAGAATTTACTATATCTGTAAAATCTTCTACTTGATTAGTAATGATTGCATCCAATTGATAATGTTTTAAACACACTACCTCCACAGCAGATTCAAAATTTTTAATAGGAGATGTCCGTGCTGTTTTAATAATGCTCTGATCAACAACACAAATTTGCATTTTTTCTCTTAGCCAGTCAATTACTATATCAGCATGAATATTTTGTAAACAAGTAGCATAAGCATAAATTTTTTCTAATCCCACATTAGTTAAATACAGTTGAATTGATGGATCTACTCTATCTAATAATTGGCTGACATCTACTGTTAATTCAGTGCGATTCATTAAAGCTTCTAATATTAAATCGGTATCAATTAAAATCCTGAACACTTTCTCAGTTTCCTTTAATTTCCTGTTTCCACACGTCATAGATAAACTAGATTATTTAGTCTCAATAGATTCAAAGATATTTTTGTTGCTCACAATAATTTAAATCGCTATTGAGAAAAATTACTAATACTAGTATTTTTAGGTAATTGAGAGAAATTACAGAGTCGTTATATCCCAGTCAAATATCCAGCCTATTTTACTTAGGACTAGCTTGAGATTAACTGACTACTAATTTCTGAATGCTTATGTGGTAGATACAACCTGAAAGGGTGATATTCCCGTAACTGCAAAACTAGCTCAAAATCAGGAACAAAATATTTGTCAACATTTAGACACTATTATTTCTACTCTTTAGTTTCCTAGAGTAGTTGCCAAGTATAACTACTTGCGCTTTGGACACAGATTTACACAGGGATAACAGGATCTAAGTGACGCAAGATGATTTTTGATAGTTCCAACAATATACAACAGAGTCAAAAAAATATCCCCAACTATTCCAAAAAGTCAGGGTTATAAGTCCATTAATCATCAAAAATCAAGTCAGATGATTATTAAGTAATTAGGTGATTTGAGAAAAATCTTTAGTTAATTTACTCATTCATATTCTTATATGTAGCTACGGCGGAAGGCGATATCCGGTTGAGGTAGCGGAAAATCCAATATTTAAAGATAGTGTCTAAAATCACGGGGAATGTAGCAATAAACAAGTAGATAAAGTCTCGATTTGCTGGTAAACCCCAGTGACGAGTCACACCTTCGAGAATGACTTCCCAGCCGTGGGGAGAGTGGAAGCCGACAAAGACATCCGTAAATAAGATAATAATAAATGCTTTGGCACTATCACTCAGTCCATAAACCACATTATCAAAGAAGTCTTTTAACACCATAATAGAAGACTTGCTAGCAATCAGTAGCCAAATGAATGCAGCCACAGAACAAATATCTGCAAAAACATTTTTAATTGCATTAGCACTTTCCCGCCGGAATTCCTCAGCAACTTCCTGCGCTTTGGTTTGTATTTGTTTTTCTATCTCCTCTGTGGAAAGTGGCGGTGCATTACTAATTAAGTTTTCAAATTTGATTCTTTCTTCAAACCTTTGGATTGTTAGTAGAGCTTTTTCTTCCATTTCTTCATTGAGAAATATTTGCTCTGTTTGATCAGTTCTGAAGCGTTCTACAATGGGGCCTACTAATAAAGCTTTGGATAATTGATGAGTTAAAAGTGGTATAATAATAATTAATAATATAAACCGAATTGAAATAATAGTTCGCCGTTGTGCTTGGCGAAAATTCTGAACCACATCCTGTTCAGAATTAGGATCTAACTCAATTTGTAGCCGGCCAATGGTACTTAAAATTGAACGCGGCAGAATCCCTATAGAATCGGCTTTAGGGCGTTTTCTTTGATTCTGTGCCGAGGGTCTAACAAGATTTTGCGGTGGTGATGTCGGTGCATATATTCTCTCTACTAAATCATTTTTAGTAGATTTAATAATACTGGGAGGGTAATTAGGAGATGCTTCCGAATTTTGCCCATTGGCAGTTGTATTCAGAGGAGTTTGATTAAGACTGTTAGATGATAGAAGTTCTTGCTCAAGATTAATATATTTGGTAGTAATATCATCAATGAATTTTAATTTATCTAAAATTTCTGTAGGTGTGAGATACTCTATACCAGTTTTTTGAGCAGCTTTTTGATGAGATTCGTTAGAAAACCAGCGACTGAATCGAAATTCAGTCAATCGCATCCTCACCAGCTTTAATTGTTTTTTAATATCAGACTCAAAATAATCCATAACACTACTGCTATAGATGGCTGAGTTGAAGTCTATTGTACTACCATTAAAATATTCATCCTCTATGGTTTTGATTTTTAAGGCAGCTTTGTAGGCTTCTTCTAAGGAGCGTTCTGGTGTCTGTAAATACCATCTATAAGCCGATAGTAGAAAAGGATAAATTTTTTGGCTAAAAATCGAGTTTTGCATTGTCAGTAATTTTCCAGAAAATATTTATGGTAATAGTATTTGGTCTTGCAGCAGTTGGGTACATTTATAGACAGTTTTTTTTGCCTTTTTTAGCTGTCCTTCTTCTATTAATAGCTTACACAAATAATTATGACCGTGCTTACTTTCAGGGAACAGCAATTAAATCAGCTTGATATATTATGTGTTGATTACTAATTTTAAATTAACACCAAACATCATCAAAAATCTATTCGGGAGATGAGTAGTGGTTTTTCATTCTATTTGGATTGTTGGGAGTAGTCGGAGTGGGAAGACTAGCCGATTAATAGAACAATTTAGTATTTGGCTACAGAATAAAAAACAAATATATGAATTATTTTATACTAAAAGAGCAAAAGCGCAAGCAAGCACTTACATACCCCAATCAGAGTTACTACAGCAAGCCAAACCAGGAATTTTGGTTTTGGCTGCCAATGATGATAATCGGCGAGAGTTGGGGGATAAAATTGTTACTAGAACTCAAGGTAAATATCCAGTACGGGTGAGAACACCATTAGGTTTTTTTCAAGATGAGGTAATTTTATTTTGGCCTTTACTGATTGAACTGCTGCATCTAAAAGCACAATTCCCTGTCCGTTTGCGGCCGGAAACTGAGCAAGAATTAGCAACTAAACTGTGGAGAAGCCAATTAGATGAAGACACCTTAAAACTTGTGGGGGTAAATGAGTACCGCTTTGTGAGGCGCATCTTAGACTTAATGCAGTTAGCGGCTTATAGTGGAACACCATGTGAGGAAATTGCAGGTATTTTGCAAACCAGTTTAGAGGAAAATAGCGGCAATCTAAAGCCAGAATTTATGGCAGATTTACTAGTAGATTGGCGAAATTGGTGTTTAGAAAGGGGATTCCTCACCTATGGGATTATTACCGAACTCTACACCCAGTATTTATTAAAGAATGAGCATTATCAACAGCACCTAGCCAACCGTTATCAAGCAGTATTAGCGGATGATGTGGATGAATATCCTGGTATGGTGCGTAATTTGTTGGAATTGCTCTTAGATCAAGGTGCAGTTGGTGCGTTTAGCTACAATCCTGATGGGGGGGTGAGATTGGGGTTAGGGGCAGATCCCGATTATTTGGCAGGGTTGGGGAGGCGTTGTCAGGTGGAAACTTTGTCAGGGTTTGCACTGGATTCTCTAGCTGATAGACTAGCTGCGCCGATGGTGGGATCATTAAGTTCACCAATGGTAATGTCAGATTTACCATCAGTAGTGCAGTCAATCCAAACTACCTCCCGTTCGCAATTGTTGCGCCAGACAGCAGAATTTATTGGTTACGCAATTAATTCTGGATTAGTTGCAGCCGAAGAGGTGGCAATTATTGCGCCTGGTTTAGATGCGATCGCTCGCTATACCATAGTAGAAATTCTCAGTAAGCAGAATATTACTGTGCAATCACTCAATGACCAACGCCCCTTAATTAGCTCTCCAGTCATTCGGGCATTGCTGACCATGCTAGCTTTAGTCTATCCCGGCTTGGGACGCTTGGTAGACCGAGATGCCGTGGCTGAGATGTTAGTTGTTTTGAGTAGAAAAGCAGAATCATCAGAAACTCCGGCGGCACTTTCTCCCAATATCGACCCAGTCAGGGCAGGATTAATAGCAGATTATTGCTTTGTTCCCCATCCCGAACACCCCAACCTCCTACCAGTCAAAACCTTTGAACGTTGGGATAGGATTGGCTATGCTGCCACCACAGCCTACACAGAGATTTTACAGTGGATAGAGAAACAGCGATCGCAGCAAGAACTCCGCCTGATTCCCAGCCCCATCTCCCTTTTAGACAGGGCAATTCAACACTTTCTCTGGAATGGTAGTAATCTTCCCTACGAACAACTAGCAGCCTTAAGAGAACTACTAGAAACCGCCCAACACTATTGGGAAATTGAAACCAGATTAAAACAAACCACGCCAAACACCCCAGAAGCAAATCCTCGCCTCACCAATACAACTATTGCCGAATTTATTCAACTCCTGCGTCGGGGGACAATTACCGCCAACCCATACCCCCTACGTTCCATCGGTAAAAACTCAAAAGCCGTCACCTTAGCCACTATTTTCCAATACCGTGCTAACCGCAAATCTCACCGTTGGCAATTTTGGCTAGATACGGGTTCACCCCTGTGGGCAAAAGGTGGGGCAGCAACTTTATTTGGCGCGCCATTTTTCCTGCAAGATAGACTAGGACAACCTTGGACAGCCGAAGATGAGAGGTTAGCAGAAGAAACCAGACTACAGAGAATTCTGCACGATTTACTCTCCCGTGTTTCTGAGAGATTGTACTTATGTCACAGCGACTTAGCCGTCAATGGACAAGAACAACTAGGGCCTTTGTTGCAGTTGGTTCATGCTTGTATTCCGTTGGATGTGAAAGAGAGTATGGGGGTTTAAGGGTGTAAGGGGTGTAAGGGGTGTAAGGGGTGTAAGGGGTGTAAGGGGTGTAAGGGTGTAGGGGTGTAGGGGTGTAGGGGTAAATAACCTTCTTTACTCCCTTGCTTCCCAGTCCCCAGTCCCCAGCGAAGCACTGAGCTTGTCGAAGTGTCCCTAGTCCCCAGTCCCCAATGCCCAACCCTGCTATCTGGTCAGCAGAAACACTAAAATATTAAGTAACGTGAAAACTTCTATAAAAAATTAGAGTAGAAATCAATGGGACTTTTTGGATTCGGCAAAAAGCTGGCAATGCCTTCTCCTGAACAAGCTTTACCAGGCAGAACACAAACCATGCCTGTACCTGCACAGCACTACGTGAATAATCACCCCCTCAAACCACCTTTTCCTGAAGGTATGGAAACCGCATTGTTTGGTTTGGGTTGTTTTTGGGGTGCAGAACGGAAGTTTTGGCAAAAAGAGGGTGTTTACAGCACTGCGGTAGGTTATGCGGCTGGTTACACACCCAATCCCACTTACAAGGAAGTGTGTTCTGGTTTGACTGGACATAATGAGGTTGTGTTTGTGGTGTTTGACCCCAAAGTGATTAGTTACGCTGAATTACTGAAAGTCTTTTGGGAAAGTCACGACCCCACCCAAGGAATGCGCCAAGGTAATGACGTAGGTACTCAATACCGTTCAGGAATTTACGTTTATTCCGAGGAACAAAAAAAACTAGCTGAAGCGTCACGGGATGCTTATCAAGAAGCCCTTAACCGTGCGGGATACGGGAAAATTACTACAGAAATTCTGGATGCTCCTGAATTTTACTATGCCGAAGATTATCATCAGCAGTATTTAGCGAAAAACCCCAATGGTTATTGTGGTTTAGGCGGTACAAATGTAGCTTGTCCTGTAGGTTTGATTGAATCAAATGTAAACGGGTAAGAAGTGAAAAGGCAAAAGGTAAAAGGTAAAAGGCAAAGGGTAATTATTTCTTGCATTTTTACTTTTTACTTTTTCCTTTCTCTATGCTTAATCAAAAATTGCTTGGAGTGTATAAAGCGCAAATGCCCATAACATAATACTAATGGGTGCGCCGATTAAAACACCAGCGATCGCCCAACCTCTTTGATGGGCTTTAAATTGCTCAATACTCCGCCATCGTCTACTTTTCCACGCCCATTCATTACCTTTTGCACCGAGTGAGATCGTCATTACCCAACCAATATAGGGTGTAAAACATAATAGTCCTAGCCACACTTGGTTACTCCACAACCAAAACCAAGGTAATAAAAAAGCCCCCCAATTCCAGCCTTGAATTTCCTCTGGAACTGGTTCTAAGGTGTTAATAATTCCACAACCAGAATTATTGATAAACATTTTAGATGTCAGACGCATCAGGTTAGAAGATTTCCCTTCTAAATGAGGATATTCTTCTCCTAAACCATGTTTAAGTGTATCCAAAGCTTGACTCGCACTATTAAACCGTTTTTCTGGTGCTGGTTCTGTTAATTTTTCCAGCCATCTGATAAAACCAGGACTCAAACTAACTCTATTAGTAAATTTTATTCGCAAATCTTCCTGGGGTAATTCCGCAGGAGAAACACCAGTCAACAAGTGAATTAAACTAGCTCCCAGCGCATATAAATCTGAAGCCGGAACAGCACGACCGCCATATTGTTCCATTGGTGCATAACCGTAAGTACCAACAACAGTAAATGTCACACCTTCTTTTGCTGCTTTATCTTGAACCGCACCAAAATCCACTAAATATATATGTTTGTCATCACCCAAAATTAAATTACTGGGCTTAATATCTCGGTGCAGAACTCCAGGGTTTAACTCATGTAAATAAATGAGGATTTTGAGAACCTCAGCCGCAATTTTCTTAACTTGTTTTTCAGTAAATCTCTTGCCAGCAGCGAGTTTTTCTTTGAGTGATTCACCAGGAATATATTCTTGAACTAAGCCAAACCAGAGATTGCGGTCATCTACACAAAAATAGTCAATGTATTGTGGAATATAAGGGTGATTTAACTGCTTGAGAACCTGGGCTTCCCGTTCAAATAGTTTCAAATCATCCCACTGTACACTACCACCAAAAGCTAAAAGCTTGACTACAACCTGCGAATTTTCTGTATCATAAGCTTGTAAATCTTTTGCTAACCAAGTTTGTCGAATACCATTGTTACCTAATTGTTTCAGAACTTGATAACGGTCATGCAATACTTGTTCTACTTGCAGCATTTGACACCTGCTGGCAGTTTACGTAAAAAATTCCCCTATTCTTAGGATAGACAAAAAAATTAGAAGCAGGGGGGCAGGGGGAATGGGGAGACAAGGTAGACAAGGAAGAAGTAATGGGTAATGAGTAATAAGTAATGAGTAATTACTATTGACTATTGACTGTTGACTATTGACTATTGACTAATGACTGACATCATCGTAATTGGTAGTGGTATTGGTGGTTTGAGTTGTGCGGCTCTTTTGGCTCGTTATGGGTTAGAGGTGACGGTTTTTGAGAGTCATTCTATCCCTGGTGGGGCGGCGCACGCTTTTGAACGTCAAGGATTTAAGTTTGATAGTGGGCCTTCTCTCTATTCTGGGTTGTCCTATAGTCCTTCTGTTAACCCTCTACGACAAGTGCTAGATGCCATTGGGGTTGATTTGCCTTGTGTTAATTACGATACTTGGGGCTGTCGTCTGCCAGAAGGTGATTTTGACACCGCCGTGGGAGGTGAGCAATTTTGTGAGGTTTTAGCTAAATTGCGAGGACAGGATGCTGTTAAGGAATGGCGACATTTACAAAAGGTGATGATGCCACTTGCCCAAGCTGCGATCGCTCTCCCTCCAGCTGCTTTACGCTTAGATATGGGTGCAGCTTTGACTGTGGGCAGGTTTGCGCCATCTCTAGCTCAACACGCTGCTAATGTGATTAAATTAACTGGGTCTTTTGACCGGATTATGCGGGGTGTGGTTAGTGACCCGTTTATTCAAAATTGGCTAAATTTACTGTGTTTTCTCCTCTCTGGACTTCCCGCATCGGGAACTAACGCCGCCGAGGTGGCTTTTATGTTTGCTGATTGGTATAAGCCAGGAGTTAAGTTAGATTATCCTATCGGTGGTAGTGGTGCTTTAGTCGATGCTTTGGTGCAGGGACTAGAAAAACACGGAGGGAAATTAATTTTAGGTTCTCATGTTGAGCAAATTTTGGTCGAAGGTAAACGCGCCATTGGTGTGAAACTCCGCAATGGTGAAGAAGTGCGATCGCGGCGGGCTGTGATTTCTAATGCTTCAGTTTGGGATACACTGAAGTTAGTACCAGCAGCCGCACTACCAGCAAAATTCCGTACCCAACGCCAAGCCATACCTGAATGCGATAGTTTTATGCACCTGCACTTAGGTATTGATGCTCAAAATTTACCAGCAGATTTAGCTTGTCATTATATAGTAGTCAACGATTGGGAATTGGGAATTACAGCACCGCAAAACGTCATTTTAGTATCAATTCCCTCAATTCTCGACCCATCCTTAGCACCCCCAGGGAAACACGTAATTCACGTTTACACCCCAGGGAATGAACCCTACGCAATTTGGCAAGGGATGGACAGGAGAAGTCAAGAATATGAAGAGAAAAAGCGATCGCGTGCAGAAGTCATGTGGCAAGCTTTGGAAAGAATCATTCCCGATATCCGTTCCCGTTGTGAAATCACATTGGTAGGTACACCCCTCACCCACGAAAGATTTTTGCGTCGTCATCGCGGTTCTTACGGCCCCGCCATCTCCGCCGCCGTCGGTTTATTTCCCGGCCACAGCACACCCCTACTAGGCTTAATGTGCTGTGGCGACTCCACCTTTCCCGGCATCGGTTTACCAGCCGTCGCCGCCAGTGGCATGATTGTTGCTAATACCCTCACACCCGTCAGTCAACATTTAGCGATGCTCAAGGATGTTGGTTTGGGGTAAAGAATTGGGCATTGGGCATTGGGCATCGAAGGAAGAAGGTTTTACCCCTGCCCCCTGCCCCCTGCCCCCCTGCCCTGCCTCTACATCGGCTTTTGAGCAATAATTGTCCTGTGCCGTGGGTCGCTGGGGACGGTTACTGGTTTTAAGAAGCCGACTTTTTGTAGTGTTGCTTCAATATCAAATGTGTAGTATTGGTCACTCCACGGCTCAGTGCTTTTCATGAGGGTGAAGAGAACGGGGGGGAGGTTTTGGATGACAGGCGATCGCGGGTTATTATCGACTATGGCAATATAACCGCCTGGTCTGAGTAATCTTCTGGCCTCTGTGAAAATTTCCTGGGTGGCGTAACTGGGGAGTTCGTGGGTGACAAACTGGAGAGTTACCAAGTCAAAGGAGTTATCTGGTAAACCCGTCTTTTCTGCCCTGGCGTGAATCCATTCAGCTATTTCACTATTTACATCCCTAGTTCTAGCTACAGCCAGCATATGGGGCGATAAATCTAAACCCACAGTGCGGACTGGATATCTTTCCCGATGCTGGTAATAGCGGTGTAATGCCAAAGTGGAAACACCCACAGAACAACCAATATCTAAAATATCCCTGACTTGTTGGGGGCCGTATGTTTCCAAAGCATCGTGGAAAGTGCCTCTGAGTCTAGCGTGGGCATCTTCCCAAGTCAGGTTTTCTTGCGGCCATACCCGCAGTGCCATCGCGTAGGTAGCTGATTCTGTCTCAAAAGCAGCCTCCCAACACAGATTTCCCTCAGAGTAAGCATGAAAAGGAACTTTGTAATAGTCAGGATAAACAACATTTGGGTTAGTCACTGCGGCTAAAAGTTGTTTTGCGCCTGATGTTTGGAGTGCCTCATAATTTTTACGCCAGGGAATCCCATTTTTCTCAGCCGTTTTGATTAGGACTTGTCTGGCTTGGTGTTTCATTACACCGTAAATGGGTTTAGTTTGAATTAACAAATTAACGAAATTGGAGAGTAAACTTTCACCAGCCCAGTCTGGCTTATTCTTTTTGTTCATCAGCGTGGATTTAATGAGGCGATAACTGCAACTACTTAATATTGTAGAGTCCAGGACTGAGACGAGTTCAAAAAATAGTCAATAGTCATTAGTCAATAGTCAATAGTCATTAGTCATTAGTCATTAGTCATTAGTCATTAGTCATTACTTCTTCTACCTTGTCTACCTTGTCCCATACCCCATGCCCTATTCCCCATGCCCTATTCCCCATGCCCAATGCCCAATTCCCAATGCCCTATTCCCTTTGACAATCAAAAATCATCACAAAATCAGCATCAGGAATCAGGTGGCGTAACTTTCGCAAATAAACTTCAGCATGAGAACGACTGCGAAAGCTAGCAATATTAATTCGCTGCATATTAGGCAATAAACGGGTAATCACCCAATAATTTAGCAGTCCTTTGTTAGCAATCTCTAGATTGGTGAATGCAAAATCTTGATAGTTGATATTGTGTCTCATGATTCAACTTTGATATCAATTTTCACAATGCAATGGTGTTAACAACTCATTGCAATTGATTTTTCCTATTTATGGGATTTTGCTTATACACTGAATATGGTAATTTCAACCTCACACGATTTCTATGAAGCCGCAGCCAGACTACACCACCACAACCCGTCCCGGCGATCATGGTACATATACTTCCCATCTACCATCAACATCTGTTAGCCATGCTTGGGGAAGGGTTTCGGATCAATCTCGTGGTGAACTGATCTACGTTGTTGAAATGCGTCAACGCGAATACGAAGAACAAGAATGTTCTCTACTTAGCAACATTGAAACATTCTTCGTGGAAGAAGAACGTCATCAGCTAAGATAATTAGTTTTCTATCTTATTAACTTTAGGGTGTGTAGAATCTTGTTAGCTTGTGGCATTAGATACAGCTAATTGAGAATTAGGCAATAACTATTTTTAACATCAGGAATTTCATGGGCGATGATGCTTCGCCTGATTGCATTTGATAGCATCTACTTCAATTTTTTGATTACTTTATACCAATTCTCCAAAATTAAGCAACAGATGCAAAGCTTGAAACCCAGATGGTATCTGACTTTCTTAATTGCGTTAGCGTACCACTCCGTGGAAGCAAGCTACGCGTAGCGTCTCGTAGAGAAGCGGGGCGTTAGTCCATTGCGTTAGCAGAGCGGGGCGTTAGCCCATTGCGAATTGCGAATTGCGAATTGCGAATTGCGAATTGTTACTATTCCCGTTTTGAAGCTTTTGTCAAGAATTTGGATGCTGACTATCTTGGCAAAAGCTTATCTAAAAATGTTGTGGATGCCATTTACCCTTCAAAACACTCAATTTTGCATCCTACTCCAATTCTTAACACCGTGTTAACCAAACCAGTGAGAGGGTTCACAAGCAGGTTCTACGGATTCGCAAAGATGATGGCTAATCCAAGCTGATTTTTGTTGAAAGATATAGTGAACACCTTGGTGAATTAAGTTTTGTAGATGCAGTTGTTGCTCTAAGGGACTGCGGGGTAACTTTTGATGAAATATACTGTCTTGATCGCCGCTTTGTGCTTCTGGTTTTGTGGGAGAAAATGCACTATGAAAACATGGAATTCGATTAAAGACAAAGGTAATCAATTCTTGTCGTAAGTCAGGAATTGCAAATGCTTGTTGATAAGGATGATATGAATAGGTACCTAAAACATTTTCAATCTCTCCTACGACTGATTCTTGGGTTAGTTTGACTAGCGTATTCATAAATTTTTAACTCCTGTTTTTATCTTTTCATTTACATACTGAGAGCAGTAAACAAACTTGCTCAATGACTCTTCAGCAGAGATATCGAGCTTCCGCGCTGAAACGAACTTTTTATGTGGGTAGAATAGCACGTATCTAGTTCTACCGATTTTTAGGAATTTGAGATTGTTGACAGCATAAATACTGAGTAAATACTCAATAGCTGGATTAACTTCCAAATCTTTTTTATTTATATTTTCATTTTTCCAAAATTATGTGATTTTGCGGTAAATCTACATAAAACTCATCATAAGTAATGAGGGATCAATCAAAAAGCAGTGTAAATCTATAAAGAAAGGTTTAACTTGAGGTGAAGTAAATATATCTGGATGCTTAATATTCTTAATGCCAAGCTACTCATATCTGATATAAATTAGCTTGGCAATATTGTCTATACTGACCGTTAAATACCATTATTAGTTGTAAGAAAATTTAGTAAGTCACACAGGTGAGACTTACTATATCGCGCAATCAGTCTAACGATAGATGCAAAGATTAGGCGAAATCTTTGAAAAAGTTTACATTTGCTGGGATTAATTGGTCTAAATATTGGTTAATTTTTTCAGATGCAGCTAGTCCAGAAAGCATTGCACCTTCTACTAAATTGCCACCGCACCAATCTCCACAGCAAACTAAAGGTGCAGCCGTGTCAAATGCTAAGACTTTTTGTGGCCAAGGACTACGAGGAAAGGCATAACGCCAACGATGTACTTGCATCCATTCAGGAGTTTCTAGCCAGGGTAGGTTTAAAGCTTTGGCTGCACACTCTAACATTTGTTGTCCAGTGGGTTGTAAATCTGGTGAATCGAGATGCAGTTGAGCAAAACTAGCATTACTTTGAATTACAAATACAGGTTGTGGTGCTTGGTGACGTTTGCTGCTATCTAAACCAATCCAACCCAGGATTTCATTGTCAACAAAAGTAACAGCTTTCCAATCTGGTAGTTGTGATGTAGTGGGATAGCCACTCATAACGCTAATACAAGGATAATATTCGACGGAATTTAAATTTTCTAGCAATGCTGGATTTAAATCCCTCCCCGCCAATGGAGTCAGTAGGGTTAAAGCTTGAGGTGCGGGTATAGCGATGACTAAAGCTTTAGCGGTTAGTTCCTCATTACTAGATTCCAATGTAACGCACCAATGGTTTTCCGGTGTCAGGTGAAGACCGATCGCACGCTGATTGAGTAAAATATTTAAGTCTTGGGCTAGAAATTTAGCGATCGCACTCATCCCCAAAGGTGCAACATAACGAGGACTACGATTTTGAGGTGTAGATAAACCAGTATGTGTGGCGAATTCATGAACAGTATCTGTCCAGACTTCTAAGATATGGCGATCGCACAATAAATTTACCAAATCCCTAAACAATTCCCCTTGAGGTTTCAGGTAACAAGCACCGTGATCAGCCCTTGTTTCATACAATCGGCGAGTAGCTAGTCTTCCTCCCAAACCACGGGATTTATCCACCACCAGCACCGAATAACCAGTCTTACTTAAATGCTGGGCGCAGATTAATCCTGCCATACCCGCACCGATCACTAAAATATCAGTCATTAGTTAATAGTCAATAGTCATTAGTCAATAGTCAATAGTTATGAGTCAATAGTCAATAGTCAATAGTCAATAGTCAATAGTCATTACTCATTACTCATTACTCATTACTCATTAGTCATTACTCATTACTCATTACTCATTACTCATTACTTATTACTCATTACTCCTTCTACCTTGTCCCCAGTCCCCAATCCCCACGGGAAAAACTTAACAAAAAAGCAACGTACCATTAATATTGGTACGCTGCTATTTAGGTGTTAAATTAGCTTGGCTAATTACACCAATTTTGCGCCGCAGCTAACAGATGTATCTTATTTTCTGTGGCTTACAGACTAGAGGAAATTGGTGTAATTTCCCAATCTTTAGTGGAAAGTCAGCTCAAATAGAGAACCACCATGGGCTGTAGGCAGAGAATAAGCAATTTGATCTAACTGAACTTTGGGGCCTTCTGTATCTAAACTCTTATAGAATGTACCTCTATGCTCTGGAGTAAGCAGGAGTTTAGCAGAATTATATCCAGTAGACAACGAAGAGATAAATACTTCTACGTATCCTCTGACTTCAAAGTTAGCTTTTGCTAATATGCCTTCTTTCAGGATGTTTGGCTGTAGTAAAAATAAACCCGTTTCAGCAGCTTTGATAGTTCTTGTAAATCTGATTTTGTTGGGAGCAAAATCAGGCTCTAGATTAGCCAATATATTAGTTTCATCAACATCTAAGAAAGCAACAAGTTCTTGAATGTTGACAGGAGGATTAGAGACTACGGTGAAGACTAGAGAGAAAGTTACATCAAAAGCGTTAATATTACTCAAGGTTAAAAAATAACCCTGAATGACATTACGACTGAGTTTTTCAATACTGTCCTTTAAAAAGGGTGGTACTGGTGCAGGTAGATTTGCAGCTTTAGGAAACTGGGGTTTAACGAGCAACTCGAAAGTGGAAACTAGCATAAATTTACCTCAATTGAGATTAATGAGATCAAAGTTAAATCGTGTTTAATCAGACATATAGGGGGAATTTTCATCAATTTTCGCCCCTATAGATTTATCAGATTGAACTGAGGAGTTTATGCAAGAATCCAAAAAAAATCTCAAGATTTTGTCATCGATGGCAGTTTTCCTGGGTGTGGAAGATGTCTTTCGCCTACACCTCCATGATTAAGTAGAACGACTTGAAAAAAACAAACTATGTGAAGTAATGTAAAAAGATTGGAATCTAGTTCGTAGTAAGGACTTCAGTCCTTATTAGAGGACTAAAGTCCTTACTACAAACCTTGAATTATCTACACCGTTCTACTTAAACCTTCACGAACCAGCGTTGACGATACATGAAAACGGCGACAGCCCACCATAAGATGACGGTGACTAGGGCAAATAATAATGAACCGTTGAAAGTTCCAGCCCAGGATGCAAAGATGTTTTGATATATCCAGTTATAGGTGCTGATGGCGGTTTCGCCTGTACCAATTTTGGTTCTCACGAGAATTTTGATGAGTAATACTGAGGCGACGAAAAGGGCGATCGCATTTAGTCCCATAATTTCAAAAGGTTTACTCCAGCGTCGTATTAGTCTCACTTCAATGAGTTCATAACAAGCTGCGAGTAACAGTAACGCCCAACCACTAGTAAAAACAACATAGGAACTAGTCCACAGTTTTTTATTCATCGGGAATACCCAACCCCACGCCCAACCAATAATTAAACAACCAATCCCAAATAAGGCTAACCCT
>NZ_PJIZ01000067.1 GCF_021596505.1 Nostoc sp. CMAA1605
TCGCACCAAATTCTTGAGCAATATTAGGGGTGCGATCTATAGAGCCTGTATCCAATACTACCATTTCATCCACAACATCTTTCACGCTGCTCAAGCATTTGGGTAGCGTAGTTGCTTCGTTTTTCACAATCATGCACAGGCTCAGACTCATAAGCTCATTGTTAGATTATTTACTTATATAGGAATAGAGTTAAGTTTCGTGAAATCTTAACTTCAACACAAATAGATATAATTAAACCATTAATTAATGAATTGTCACCTAAAATTAAATCCTTATTTAAACTTTCTCCAAAAAAAATTCAAAATAATTGCTATGAGAACAAGAACTTACAAGCTATGTGTAAAAATCAAGATTAAAGCGTTAGTTAAGTGATTACTTCTAGGGGAAATGGTAAATTTAATGCTGGGTAAAACAGTAGGTGGACGCTACCAAATTCTCACACAGTTGGGAGGTGGTGGTTTTAGTACAACTTTTATTGCTCAGGATATCCAACGTCCCGGAAATCCTCAATGTGTTGTTAAACAGTTTAAGCCACTATCAAATGATCCATATACCTTACAAGAAGCTAGACGTTTATTTGAGCTAGAAGCAGTCACTTTAGAAAAGTTGGGAAAACATGACCAAATTCCCCAGTTATTGGCTCATTTTCAAGAAAATCAAGAATTTTTTTTAGTTCAAGAATTCATTCCTGGACACGATATTTGTGAAGAATTACCTCCTGTTAAACCACCATTAACTGAGGCTGAAGTTATCAAACTTTTACAAGAGATTCTAGAAGTTTTAGTATTTGTGCATCAGCAAAATGTTATTCATCGTGATATTAAACCAGCCAATATTCGCCGCCGAACTTCCGATGGGAAGATAGTATTGATTGACTTTGGTGCAGTCAAACAAGTTAGTGTACAGAAAACCACTGTTGATGGACAAACAAATGTTACTGTTGCTATTGGTACACCT
Organism: Nostoc sp. CMAA1605; assembly: GCF_021596505.1. GTDB lineage: Bacteria > Cyanobacteriota > Cyanobacteriia > Cyanobacteriales > Nostocaceae > Trichormus. The sequence continues at coordinate 959 of NZ_PJIZ01000067.1, forward strand.
GGTTATATGCCCAGTGAACAGGCTAATCAAGTACCTAAATTGAGCAGTGATATTTATGCAGTGGGTATTATTGGAATTCAAGCTTTAGGAGGGATAGATTTTCCTAATGCTAGTAGTCAAGGACTACCAAGACACCCTGAAACGGGTGAAATTGAGTGGCGAACAAAAGCAAAAATTAGCCATAAATTAGCTAATTTCCTGAATAAAATGGTGCGTTATGATTTCCGTCAACGTTACCGTTCAGCAGATGAAGCCTTGCAAGCGATTAAAAAAATATCATCTAAATCTTTACCAATAAAAGTTTTAGTTGGTGTAGGAATTATTGCTGCGATTATACCAGCCATTTTATTCATCTTCCAAACGGTAATTCCCAAAGACAATTTTCTCGATTATGCCAATAATAACGAAGGCATCAAGATAAAATACCCTCAAACTTGGGAAAGACAAGATTTAGGAAATATTCTCACTCAAGAACTAGTAACATTTCTATCACCTAAAGAAAGTGATGCTGATATATTCCAGGATAAATTAACAGTTAATGTAGGTAAATTTGCCGGAACATTAGACGAATCTAAAGACTTATTCACTAAAGAGATTAAAAACACTGTTTCAGAGGTTAATATTGTCAGTATAAGTCCGTCTACGCTTGCCAATAAAAGAGCATATCAATTAGTTTTCACTGGCAAAAATGGAGCTAATAGGGTCAAAAACCTGCAAATTTGGACTCTGCAAGATGAGCAAACCTACATGATTACCTACACAGCAACAGTAGATGATTATGATAAATTTTTACCCTTAGCAGAAAGAATGATTCAGTCTTTTGAAATTGAATAGTCAATAGTCATTAGTCAATAGTCAATAGTCAATAGTCAATAGTCATTAGTCATTAGTCATTAGTCATTAGTCATTAGTCATTAGTCAACACTCAACATCGGCTAAACGCCGCGCTACCCCTAACAGCACTCATTACTCATTACTTATTACTTGTTACTTATTACTCATTACTTATTACTTAGCACTCATTACTCCCCAAAATCAGTACCCTTGCTGATTAAGCATATCCATAGCTATTTTCAGGCTGGATTTCATCCGATTAAATGCTGCGGCTAAACCACCGATTTCATCTTTTGCTGTTTCATCAAAATCAGCACTCATGTCACCTGTGCTGACTTTTTGAGCGATTTTTTCTATCTTTTTAATGCGTTGAATCACAGTTTTTTTGATCAGGAAATTAATTAACAGTAGCACCACTGCGAAAATAGCAATTAACAAACCCATAATCAATGACAAACTACTACGGGCGTGATTAAAAATTTCTTTGGAAGGAACAGAAATAATTTGAGCAGCTACAATTTCATTGAGTTTCCAGCCAAAACCATTTTTTTGTCCGTAGGTGGTTAACTGACTCTTGGGTGCTAGTTCTGGTGTGGAATGACATCTTAAACAAGATTCTTTGGTAATTGCAAGTGGTCTAGCAATATAAAATACTTCACCTTCAGGTAAAGAACGCAATCCTACCAGTTGAGGAAGCTTGGTATCTCTGCGAAATTTTTCTACTAATTGGGTTTCAAACTCATCAGCTTTATCTCTCAAATTAGTAGGATTGAGTGTGGCTTCCTTATAAAGAAAATTTTCATTCCCTTCTGTTTTGCGAAAGGTTTCAAATACTTCTGTTGCAGAAAAAGCCGGAACTGTCTCTGGAATAAAGGCTGTTGCGGTTTCTAATTGTGGTGCTAATAAAGGATTGATGCGTTCTTGTGTGTATGTCCTAATTGAGTTCATGGTTTTCATTAACAATAAGGCTTGAGAACTGACTTCTCTTTGCGCCCTTTGTTGTAAAACACTTGATAAAATAACACCGCTTACAGCAATACTGATGATAAATACTAATACTAAAATTAAGTTAAATTTAGTCCCTATTTTTAGGTTGTTTAACATATTTTATAATAAAAATTTTTCAAAAATAATAGAACATATTATCAGATTTAAGACATTGAAATGGTTCGTAAAAAGTAAATAAATGTTAAAATTGTTCTATGTCCTAAGTTTAGGTATGATTTTAGTTTAGATAAAATTCAGCCTAAAATAGCGATAATGTGGCGATTTTCCCGTCGTTTTTTACTTTTAAATCTTCTAGGGTTGGCAGTTGCTAGATGCTCTTCTAACTCGACTTACCAAGGTAGATTAACCATTGGCGTGATTGATTATGATGGTGATGCAGAAGTTATTAATAGATATGCGAAGTTTAAGCGTTATCTAGCAGAGAAAACTAAAGCCAGTATTCAACTAGAGCCGACATTTAACGAAAATAAAGCGATTGAACGGTTGCAGGCTCAAGCTTGGTCTTTGGTATTTGCGCCGCCGGGATTAGCCGCAGTCGCGATCGCGCGCTCTCAGTATGTGCCGATTTTCCCCTTGTTGGGAGTGAATAATTTACGCTCAGTCTTCGTAGTTCCCAAAGATAGTCCCATCACTGATTTAAAGCAGTTACAAGGTAAAACAGTGGCGTTGGGTCAACTAGGGTCAGCAACTGGATATTATTTTCCGTTGTATAATCTGTATGGACTGACTTTAGCAGAAATCTTATTTGCGCCCACTCCCAAAACCTTACTAGAGTGGGTGACAGAGGGAAAAGTAGCAGCCGGCGCAATTTCACTCGCTGAATATAGCCTCTACAGTTCACCCAGCACTCAAGCCGGACTCAAAATACTGTACACAGATCCTCACTACGTCCCTCCTGGTGCAGTGTTAATTAGTCCAGGGGTGGGAAGCGATCGCCAAGCATTAATTCGCAAAGTCATGGGTGAGTTTCCTGGGGTTTCAGCACAAGAAGTTGGCTATGTTCCCAATGGACAAATACCCGATTATCAATACATGATGGATGTAGTAGAACGCGTGCAATTAATTGCCACAGAACTGCAAAATAAACCTGTACATTTATTCAAAAAAACAACTTAAATCTGGCTAACTGCATTTCAATTGATTTAGTCAGAATTTTATTTAACTCTTTGGCATCCTTAAATTGTAGAATTTGCTGAGTAGGTAATTCAAAAGGAAATTGCCCTTCCATCTCTTGGCGTTGCATTTGTGCTAATAATATCTGTTCTGTACGCTTACTTTGAATTGCATAGCCAAGTTCTACACAAACATTTGGACTAGGAACTACTTGCGGAGTGCCTTCTGTATCAATGCTAGCGATGGGTGTAGTGTCAGCGATAAATAACAAACTTCTGCGAATTTTCCGCATCACAGTACGGTTGAGGCGGATAGGCGCATTACTAGGACGATATGATTCGACTAAAGTTAAAGGCAGACGCGATCGCGAATTTAAATTTGCTAGACTTTGTTGTAACCCTTCCTTGAGAACATCACCAGAAGCAGCATACTCAACTTGATAAGAGAAAAAAAATCGTCGGTTCTAACTGTGCCAATATTGCCTGCTTAGTAAAATAAATTTCATGACTAATCAAGTCAATGTTGGCGACACAATAACCGCCGCTACCTTCAACATAGAATTCGATATTTTCCCCTTCCAGATAGCGTCCAAACCAAGTAGATTTTTTCACCTCATCACTATCTTCCAAAAAATCTGCACGTAAAGCGGATCTCAGCAGACTTTTCTTACTCAAGCGAATGTCCGGCGGACGTTTTTCCAGTTCTGAAATCGGTTCATAGTCCTGGAGATACCATGCTCTGAGCGCAATGATTGACATAGGACGCTTCTTAACTGTCTATGTTTATTTCTTTGCGTATAATTTTACACGGTGTCTCACAAGAGTCAACAGTCATTAGTCATTAGTCATTAGTCATTAGTCATTAGTCATTAGTCAGCACTCATTACTCAGCACCGGCTAAACGCCGCGCTACCGCTAATAGCACTCATTACTCATTACTCATTACTCATTACTTCTTCTTCCCACTGCCCCCTGTACCCCTGCCCCCCTGCCTCCTAAGACTCCCTCCCCGATACCCAGGTGTCACGCCATTTGACTGTGCCTTCTTTGGCGACTACCCAGCGACGATTGAGGGTGTTTTCTCGCAGGGGTGATTGCCCTTCGCGCCACATGGCATATTTGTAACTGATGAGTTTACCTGCGCTTTCGTTGAAGGGAATCTCGCCAAACCATGTATTGGAGTTGATGTACTCCAAAGGATAGCCTTTACTAATATCCCAATTCCCTAATTCTGGACAGTCACCGACAACAACAATGGTTTCACCAGGTTGGGTATGTACCCCGTTTAGTTGGGCGCGAATGATGGTTTGGGCTTTGACTCTTTCGCCTACATGACTTAAAACAATTACTCCCCGTGCTTCTAGTTGCAGATCGTAAATCTTACCGTCTTTGACTTCGTATTTATTGCGAGTCACGACACAAGTATGTTCACCGTCTGGTAAGTCTGTTGGGACTTCTGGTATTGTGACATCTTCGCCTCGATTTAAGGCGACAAAGCAAACAGAGGAACGATAACGACGGACGTAACAGTAAACATCAGGAGTGAGGTATTTTGCCCAATGGCTACCCATAGATACGGCAGGATTTAATCGCCGCACGCCGGAGAGTAATCTGATGTATCGATAAATGTCTGTATCTGTGTCCCAATTTTCCATCATCGGACGGTTGTAGGGGTCATTACCGCCATCGGTATCATTGTGCAGATATTGTTCTGTACCGTAATAAATGCAAGGAATACCCCGTGATGTCATAATTAAGGCGATCGCTACCTTCAACATTGCCGGATCAGGGTTAAGGCTTTGAAAGCGGGGCATATCATGGTTATCGATAAAGGTAACTAATTCTGTTGCCCCGTTGTAGCGATCATCTTGGTCGAATATCTCTTGAATTACATGAAATCCACCTTCTGCACCTTGGGCGAGGGCGGCGCGAATAGCTACACACAAGCCAAAATCTAGAATTGTCATCCCGGAATTGTTGGCAAATTCCACAGAGCGATCGTCACTAGGATGACTGTAAATCCACTCACCAAAAATGAATACTTCTGGTTTGTGATTATACATATCACTAGTAAATTCTTGCCAGAACCAAATCGGCATATGTTTGACGGTGTCTACCCGCAGTGCATCTACACCCCGATCTAGCCATTGCTTAATTGCTAGCTTGATATAGTTACGATACTCGACATTGTTTTCGTTAAACGTCGCTAAACCAGCTAATTCACAGTTTTGGACTTGCCATTCATCTTCCCAGTTCTGCACTTCACCGTAGTGGTGATACCAATGGTTGACATCGTTATGAAAGTCAGCGATTTTGATGCCATCATCATATAATTCCCCTTTACTACCTTGAGTGTCAGGGCTACTGTGGTTACAAACAATATCTAAAATCAGCTTCATTTTCCGCTTGTGCAGTTCTGCAATTAAGCGGTCAAAGGTGGTATCTTTTGTAGACTGCGTATTATTTAAAGAAGGGTTTTCGCCTTTACCAATGTAGCGGGGATTAATTCTTTTAAAATCTTTTGTCCAGTAGCCGTGCATAGCGGCGTTACCAACAAATAATTCCTCGACTTGTTCAAACAAGGGAGTCAGCCAAATTGCACTCACTCCCATATCTTTTAAATAATCTAATTTGTCGATAACTCCTTGTAAGTCCCCTCCCCAATACTTACCCCAATCTTCTCCTTGAGGATCGTAAAGTTCAGGGTTATGACCTTCACTATTATCGCGATCGCCATCATAAAAGCGATCTACCACAACAAAATAAATCGTTTCTTGGCGAAATTCAATATCCCTCGTATACAGAAATTCTAAATTAATTTCTGATGCGGGTGCTTCTACTAAAGCTTCTACCTCTGCATTAGCATTTTCTACTTGATATTGTCCGGCGGAATATAGTGATGGTGGTGTTTTTACCATAGTGAGTTGCAAATTTATATGTCAAGAAATTAGAAATATATTTGTTTCTAGATTCGTAGAAACTATAGGTATTTTCTAATTATTTTTGGAAATTAAACATCCATCGCTAGACAGATAGTAATTAAATATACTTCATCTATCCAAGGTAATAAGGTAGGGGGCAGGCTTCCGCCGTGAGCGTCAGCCGAACGGGGGCAGGAGGAGAAAGAGTTTGAGTCTTATTTACTTTTCTTCACATAGTTTGGTTTTATTGCACCGACTTACTTATCTACGTATCTAAATATCCGTTCAAACATCAAATATGAGCCTAGATAGTGTTTCTCAATAGAGAGAATCAGATTTTGTTTGAAAAGTCCCTGGTAATATATCAACTACTTACAGCCAACCAGTTTTCAAACAGCCTCTAAAATAATTTCTCAATACAACAACACCCAACATCTACTAGTTCTAATTACTTCCTCTCCTGGTTGAACTTAGGTGGGGATATAGACTGTTTCACTTTTCTCAACGAGAGGTGAAAATCAGTTACATTGCCCCCTTTTTTGGATAATTGGGGAAGTATTAACTTTCGCGTTGGGTGTTGTCGGTGATTGACGAGACAGATATAAAAATCAACAGCGTTTTTACCTCTTTTACTAACTCTACTCTAGCTGTTAAATCTGCCAGGGAAGCTTTGTAGCTTCAATTAATAAATTAGCATGAATAAATTATCTAGAATATTTATGTTATTAAACTTTACTATTTATTTGATGGTTATTTCTGACCAAAATATTGTCCATAATTAAATACTATTTCAACACAACAACACCCAACCATCTACTTGTTCTAACTACTTCCTCTCATTGCTAATCTTAACCAGGGATATAATCTGTTTCACCTTTTTAGTCAAGAATGAAATCAGTTAAATTGCCCCCATTGGTGAATAATTGAGGAAATATCAACTTTCGCGTTGGGTGTTGTCGGTTGTTAACGAGACAGATATGAAATTAAACAGCGTTTTTACCTCTTTTACTAACTACACTCTAGCTGTTAAATCTGCCAGGGAAGCTTTGTAGCTTCAATTAATAGATTAGCACTTCTACAATAGGATGGAACTAGCTGCAAACAAACTTTACGCTTGCTGTTAATTGAATCAGGTCTGGGAGACTAGAAAGCTTTCTGATATCTCCATTGAAGATATCAAGCATCATATTTCTTCAGATTAGTAAACACTTGTTATTAATTGAAGTTTTGTAAAGGATATTGTTACGGTTGAAACTGGATAAAAACAGGGCTAAAGCCCTGACTACAAGCGAATTAGTCAGATCATAATTTCTGTGGAATAGTGCGAATGGGATTTAAATCAGTCTCTATTTTGGTCTTGAGCTTGACAGGAATCTCAATCCAGAATTCTGTACCTTTGTCGATTTCGGATACACATTCCATGACTCCGCCATGATTTTTGACCACTATCTGATAACTAATTGACAATCCTAAACCTGTGCCTTTGCCTACAGATTTAGTAGTAAAAAATGGGTCAAAAATACAGTTTTTTACCTCTAGTTTCATGCCTGGGCCATTATCAGCAATGCGAATGAGAACATGGGATTTATCTGGAGAAATTTGCGTGCAAACATAAATTTTAGGTGTGTCTAGATGCTTTACTGCATATTCTTCTAGAGCATCAATGGCATTAGCAAATATATTCATGAATACTTGATTCATCTGGCCGGCATAGCATTCTACTAGTGGTAAATCACCATAATCTTTAATAACTTCAATTTCAGAGTTATACAGATGCGATTTCAGTCGATGTTGTAAAATTAATAAAGTGCTATTGATCCCTTCATGAATATCAACTAACTTACGCTCTGCTTCATCTAAACGAGAGAAATTACGTAAGGATAAAATGATGGAACGGATGCGATCTGCGCCCGATTGCATAGAAGCTAGAATTTTGGGTAAATCTTCTACTAAAAAATCTAAATCTATGTCTTCTAGGGATTGGGTAATTTGGCTGTGGGGCTGGGGATGGTATTTTTGATAAAGGCTGATCAGTTCTAGTAATTGTTGTGTGTAGTCGCTAGCATGGCAGAGGTTGCCGTGAATAAAGTTGATAGGATTGTTAATTTCGTGAGCAATACCTGCCACTAACTGTCCTAAGCTGGACATTTTCTCATGTTGAATTAATTTTGTTTGGGTATCTTGGAGGTCAAATAAAGCTTTTTCTAAATGCGTGGCTTGAGCTTTGGCTTCGGCTTCCGCTTGACAAGTTTTGTGGTAGAGTTGGGCTTGAAAAATAGCGATCGCTGCTTGATCTGCTAGCTGTTGTAATAAATTTATTTCTGCTTCTTGCCAATATCTTGGTGCATCACATTGATGAGCAATGAGTAACCCCCAAGGCTGTTGACTCATATTAATGGGAACAATCAAGTTTGACTTGACCTGCAAACTCTGTAAGAACTCGCGGTGACAATCACTTAAAGAATCTGTGTCAACATTATTAATTACTCTGACCCTACCACGGAAAAAAAGACGCGCATATTCATCAGGAAAACATCCCGATGGCATTTTCATCCCTAACACCGAATCCCAATTACCATGAACTTCCTCTACAATCACTTCGCCATTTGATTCTTCTATGAGTTGGTAAATTAAAACTCGGTCTGAGTTGAGGAGGAAACGCACCTCTGAAACTATAGTCTGTAGGGTAGTGGGTAAATCCAAACTGCGGCGGATTTGTTCTGTAACTTGCTGAATCGCTTTGGTGATGAGAAATGATTTTTCTAACTCAGCCGTTTGTTCTTGAACCCGACATTCTAAATCCAAGTTCAATAACTCTAGTTGTTGGTGAGTGTGTAGTTGTTGAATCGCCACAGCAAAATCTGAAGCCAAACTTTTTCCTAAAGCAATTTCGGCTGCACTCCATTGGGGTGCTTGGCCTTTTCGCAATTCACGCCAGGCTTCAAAAGATAGCTGTGGGAGTTTTTGACGTTGATTTTGTTCACATCTTCCCGCCCAGAGAATTTCCGTATCCCATTCGGGGCGAAAAATACTGATGACTCCGATAAATCTTTGGCGATAGTGAAGGGGGATGACCAATAGACCGCGAATAGTAGTAGACTGAAACGCAAAAGCTAAAATTGGCAACTGAGTTTCTTTGTAGAGATCAGAAATTGCCCAAACATGATCCGGTTTCGACTCAGCCATCCAGGTAATCCACATCGGATGCTGTTCAATCAAATAGTTGTTTAATTCCTTGGGTAGATTTGGTTGCGCCCCGTAAGTATATAGTTCTTTACTTTTTTCGAGATAAAGTCTGCCACCAATACCACCTAAAGCCTTAATAGTGGCTTCTAGGGCTGCTTGCAATTGAATTTTGGGCTGCTTGTGTAAGAGGTGATTGATATGGTTAATGACTGCTTCTCGGTGTTGCTGGGCGCGAGTTGCAGCCAGAAGTAGGCTTTGGGCGATGGAAATCCCTACTTGGTCAATAATTTGCTGAACTAATTTCAATTCCTGAACAGAAATATGACGTGGTTGACTGTGATGGGATACTAGCAGTCCCCAGAGTTTCTGTTGTTTAGATGGTTCTTGCAGATCAGATAAAACAATCGGGATGACTAAAGAAGACTGCACACCCATCGCTTGCAAGTATTTTATATGGCATTGGTCTACTGAGCGGTAGTAGATATTTTCACCTAGTAAAGTTTGCGATTGGTCTGGTGAGTTGAGTAATGATAACCCAATTTTGCCGGTGGAAACATCTACAATTGTGCGTTGTCTTGCCCAGAGAAACATCTGTCTGGCTTCTTGAGGAATATCATCGGCCGGAAAATGTAAACCCAATAGAGATGGTAAATTTTGAGACAATAAGGATTCTGCTATGACTTCACCGCTACCATCAGCATCAAATTGATAGACCATAACTCGGTCTGTACCTAACAACTCGCGGATTTCGTCAACGGTAGCCCTTGAGATTTCGTTAAGTTCTAGCGATCGCCTAATCCGGTTAGTAATCCTATGCAGTAAACTTTCTTGATCAAAAATTGGCGGCAAACTATGGGGTTTATCCGTAAATTCCATTAAATGTTACACCTAAACAAGATTAACCTTTAGAAACAATTTTCCCCATTTAAAACTAGGAGATTTTTACCCATGCTTCTGTATGGAGACTAATGGCAAATAACTTATTAATAATTATCTTGATTTTACTCGTTGATGATTTTAATGAATTCGGTGAAAATATCTAATTTGGATAAACTCAAACCTTGTTGATTACCAAAATTTAAACTTTAGCAGACAAATCGAAATATCGAGTTAATCCAATCCTCACACTTTGTTCATTTCCCAGGATATAAATTTTACTTTTGCGTATAATTATATGAATTTTTGTATTGATTTTTGGTTTAAATATACCAGAAATTATGCTTTTTCAAAAGTTGCGAATCTTGCTCATAACTATTGTGGTTTCATAATTTTGACCACCCATATAAGGCTATTAAAATGTCCAACAGCTTATTAGTTATTAATTTTTGCTTTCACTGGTATCATCACTAAGTAGAACGACTTGAAAAAAACAAAATATGTGAAGTAATGTAAAAAGATTGGAATCTATTTCGTAGTAAGGACTTCAGTCCTTATTAGAGGACTAAAGTTCTCTCTACAAACCTTGAATTATCTACACCGTTCTACTTAGCAATCATTAAGTTAATGAAGTTAGACAAAATTCCAGCTAAAGCTATGACTAAAAGTAAATTAGTCGCAAAATATCAAGAGCTATTTGCTTAGTAATTAGCTGCTGTACATTGCATTAATCGCCATCAATGTGGCTGCTTTGATTTTAAACTTTGTACTCTTGAGGACAACTGGTTGGAGACATGGCATTACTTAGTTGGAGATGGCGAATTTCTTCCCTGACACTCATGAGAACTTTACCTAGATGGTTTTGACCAGTTTTATCTACACCACAACCCCAAAAATAATCAGTGGGGGAATTTTCTACTAAGATTTCATTCCCTGTACTCAAAAGAGTGGCTTGAATGTCAAGATGGGTGAGAAATTTTTTCAATATAGCTTCTCGCATCACTGAGATTTTGACTAAATCCCAGTCAGAACGCAGTCTGCGGCTAGTACATCGTCCTAAAGCTGCGGCTTCTTCTGGAGTTTTAGCCGCACGGATGACGGGAATAATTACCGCATCTACACTCCCAACAAACTTTTGTGCTTGATAGTAATGCTCTACTGTTGACCAGTAAGTGCCTTGAATTTCAATACCGTGGGTAGAAAAGTTAGAAAAACAACCAAAAGGTTGCCAAACTTTATAAAAGTAAATGGTCATTTGAAAATTTTTCTTTTATATCAGATATCAACTTCTATAATGCCTTTAGATGTCAACTGTCAGTGATCTACTTGAGACTGAAAGCTATTATTTGCCTAACGATAGAAGCGATCGCAGACTGCGTAATTATATTGTGGGGAAATTGAGGCAATTTTTCCTTCTGTTTTCCCTACGATATTTTCAGGGGTAAACCATCTTGAAACACTAACAATTCTCCTGGTTGAATTGGTGTCCAGACTTCGTTATCTGTTAGGGGAGTAGTGGCGATGACGGCGACGCGATCGCTGGGTGTAGTTAATTCCCGAAAATCTACTGTCATATCTTGGTCTATCAAGTGAGCTGCTGCAAAGGGTGCTTGACGGACTATGTAACTCAGTTTTGTAGAACAGTGGGTAAAAAAATGTTCTCCGTCTGAGAGTAAGTAATTAAAAATACCTTTAGCTGCTAATTCGGCTGTGACTGATTGCAGCACAGGATATAGTTTCTCTAGAGGGGGTTTACCTTGAGGAAAACTTTGTCTGATAGTTTCGAGAATTACACAAAAAGCTTTTTCACTGTCAGTATTACCTACAGCTTGATAAAAACCTTGCGGTTCAGGTTCAAAATCAGGCAAATTACCATTGTGAGCAAACACCCAATATCTCCCCCACAGTTCCCGGCGAAAGGGATGACAGTTTTGTAAAGCGACTTCTCCTTGGGTAGCCTTGCGAATGTGAGCGATTACATGGGTAGAGTGGATGGGATAGCGTCTGACTAAATCTGCGATTGGCGAATTAATCGAAGGTTTAGCATCTAAAAATATCCGACATCCTTTTCCTTCAAAGAAAGCAATCCCCCAACCATCACTATGATCATCCGTTTTTCCTCCTCGCGCCGAAAAGCCTTCAAAAGAAAAGCAGATATCCGTCGGCACATTGCAATTCATTCCTAATAATTGACACATTGATCAGCAGTAGTTTCTGGAATTGTTGATTTGTCCTTCAAAATCAAGATACTTCAGAATGCTGACACTATTTTGGCGCGATCGCTGCATTTTCAGAAAATAGCTGTTACTGAGGCTTAGTATCAGCAATCATACTTATCCAACCACGATGCTGATAGTTAGGCTGTAAAATGATTTGAGGTTTTTTCTGATCTTCAATCTGCTAATTTTGATCCCTCAGCTATTTATATAAGGAACTCTACTTAATAAATTATTGGCTTCATATAACTTTATGCTATTTTTAAGTGTTTACACTGAAGAAATTACTTAAGAAAACAATAATTATAAAAACAGTTATGGAACTAATAGAAATGTTACATAACTATAGAATACAGGTTTTGCAATTACATTTTAATAAATTTAAAAAATCATGAATACTTGCCCTTGCTGCTCTCATAGGCTTTTACGCCATGTTCGTAGCCATGCAGTTTATTTTTTTTGTCGTCAATGTTGGCAAGAAATGCCCCTTTTACAACAGACAAAAAATCATCATTTTTCATCGATTTTAGTGTATCAGCAACAGGCATCTTATACAAAAGTTTGAATCTCAAGCATTACAGGGTGTAGGGGTTTAGGGGTGTAAGGGTTTAGGGGTTTAGGGGTGTAGGGGATAAAATTGTTTCTTTTATGTCAGAGGTAATGTAATGATAAATTCTGTTCCTTGACCCAATGTAGAATCTACACTTAGCTTGCCATTGTGCTTTTCTACGATAATTTGACGAGCGATCGCTAATCCCAAACCTGTACCTTTACCTACGGATTTGGTCGTAAATAGATGGTCAAATATTTTCTGTTTGACTGATTCACTCATCCCTATGCCGTTATCTGAAATGGCAATTTTCACAAATTCATTTTCTACAGCAGTTTTAATAGAAATCCGGTTGGGATTAGCTTTAATTTCCTCTTGAGTGCGTTGGTGATTAGATTCTTCTAAAGCATCAATGGCATTAGCTAAAATATTCATAAATACCTGATTTAATTGACCAGGAAAACATTCAATTCGTGGTAATTCTCCATATTCAGTCATCACTTCAATGGCTGGACGCTGTTCATTAGCTTTGAGACGATGTTTCAAAATTAAAACGGTGCTATCAATGCCTTGATGAATATCAAATGGTACTTTGTAATCTCTATCAGCACGGGAGAATGTGCGAAGACTGGTGCTGATATTTTTCAGGCGATCGCAAGCCATTGTCATGGAATCAATCATTTTGGGTAAATCTTCCAAGCTATATTCCAAGTCAATTTCCTCAGCATGATCGAGAATTTCTGCATTTTCCTCTGTGAGATTTTCTTGATATAATCTCAAGTGTTCAATCATATCAGTAATTGTGGGTTTAGCTTGTTTGAGCGTGGCAGCAATAAAACCCAAGGGATTATTCATTTCATGAGCCACACCAGCGACTAAATTACCTAAAGCAGACATTTTTTCACTTTGGATCATTTGTAATTGAGCGTTTTGCAAATTAGCCAGGGCTTGCTCTAAATCTTGAGATTTTTGTTGTAAAGCCAGTTCGGCTTGCTTGCGATCGCTAATATCTCGCATTACAGCTACCGCACCAATTTTGTTACCCGCAGCATCAATGATGGCTTGTCCACTAGCTAACAGGATTCTCTGCAAACCATGCTTTGGTGCAATCACCATTTCGGCGTTTTCGACTATTTCCCCTTGAAAGGCGCGAAATAAAGGTATTTCTGTGGTTGATAGTTTGGTTTTACCATCCGCCTGATAAAGATCAAAATGTTGCGCCCATTGTTCTGGTGTGATGGCTTCTACCGGTAAACCATGAAACTCACGAGTTGCTTTATTAAAGAGAATTAACTTACCACTAGCATCACAAACAACAATGCCATCAGTAATATTGTCAATGATCGCATTTAAAAATTCTCGTTCTTTGGCTAAAGAGGCTTCTACTTGTTTGCGATCGCTAATATCAATTACTACCCCATCCCAAAGAATCGCGCCATCGGGTTGTTTTTCTGGCCTAGCCGCAGATTGAATCCATTTGACAGTTCCTGAAGGAAGGACAATTCGCCATTCTTGCTCAAATGGTGTGAGTGTTTGAGCAGAATGGAGAACTGCTTGTTCAATAGCTGGGTGATCATCAGGATGGTGTAAAGCGTAAATACTAAACTTTCCCGTCATCACTAATTCTGGCTCGACACCGTACAAATCTAGACAGCCAGAACTCACGTAGGGCGTTGAGACTGAACCGTCTGCACCCAAACGAAATTGATACACCATCCCCGGAATATTATTGGCTAAATTTTGGAAGCGGGTTTCATTGGCTTGCAATTGGGCCAGAGAATTTGACAGTTGCTGGGCATAATTTTGGTAATTTTGATAGAGTCGGGCATTTTGTAGAGAAATAGCCGCTTGCGTACATAATAGATTCAATAGTTCGACGCGATCGCTGGTAAACGCGCCTGTGGCTAAGTTGTTTTCCAAATACAACACACCCAATAATTTACCTTGATGCAAAATTGGCACACATAGCAAACTCTTGGGTTGATGTTTTAAGACATAGGGATCGGCTAAAAACGAGGGATGTGAACTAGCATCTATGACTACACTGGGCTGTAAAGTCCGTTTGACAACATTGATTAAACTGATAGGTACTTCTTCACTTTCGGATAATGGCTGGGACTGTAAAACGATGGAATATTGTGTGACATTGCTGACAGCCTCGATTTTGAGTTGGTCTTCATCGAGTAACATCAATACACATTTATCTGCACCGGCTGTAGTAGTGACAATTTCTACAAGGGTAATCAGTAATTTATCAAGTTGTATTTCACTAGAAAGATTATGAGAAGCTTTCAAAACTGCATTCAAGTCGAGGGTGACAGAGATGGTACTGCTGTTTCCCGATGAAAAGGTTTTCTGTGTCAAGAAATTTTCTTTGGCTCTGACAGTTTCCGATGATGAGAGTTTTGTAGTTGTCTGTTGGAGAATTTTTGTCAAAAGTTGGGGATAATGTTGTTCTAAATCAACAACTTTGGCTTTTGCGCCCCAACGCGCATAACTATAATAAGCCTCTGTCATGTATTCTTCCGCGACGCGCTGTTTTCCCCAATCTAGGTAGAATTTAGCAGCTAGTTCATTAGCGAGTGCTTCTTCTTGCAGATAACCGTGTTCTTTAGCTAGAGAAATAGCGCGATCGTACATTTCCATCGCTTCACTTTTATGCCCTAAAATTTTGTGATATTGTGCCGCTACCAAAGTAAACTTATGCTCATGATTCGCCGGTGCAAACTCTGCCCACGATTGGAGTTTTACCTGATTTTCTGTGACTTTGGTGATAAAATCTTGTTGTTCGGATGACGATACATGGGGATATAAAGCCAAACGAGTTAAAGAATCATAAAAGTAAAAATTTGGGATCAAAATTAAGCCATTGATACTGGCTAAATATTTTTCTACTATGGCAGCGTTTTCTAGTGCTTGTTGGTAATTGGCAAACAAATTACATAGCAGTAACTTACAAAAATGTACTTGACAAATGATGCTGACTTGATTGGCTGCATAATGTAAAGGTAACATTTTTGTTTCGTCATATTTTGCCCCAGTCAAACAACAGGGATCATCGTTATCACCTAGTAGATTTAAGACCGATTGATGATAAACATTATTAAAGTTGGCATAGGTAGTTTGTTTGAGTTGGGAAATCACCTGTCCATAGTTAGATATGGTTTTTTCTAACTTATCTAATTCTTGACCACTTAAATAAGCATATCTGCCAAAAACATAAGCAGACATCGCCGCATATTCGATATCACCATTTTCTAACCCGCAAGTGTAGGCTTCTATTAGGGGAGTTAAGGTTGTTCGTAAATGCTCTTTCCAGTGGCGGACAAAACAATTAAAGGCCAATAATGTTTTGGCTTTTAACTTTTTAGCATTTAATTTATCGGTTAACTCTAAGGCAACTTTTCCTAATGCGTAACCTAGATTAATATCTCCTAAAACAGTACAGGTAAGGAGTCCGTAAGTAGCATAGGCATAGGTTGATTCTGGGGCGTTACCATAGAGAATTGATAATTCTACTTGTTTAATCACAATTAGCTTGAAGAAGCTGGGTGCAGCTTGATAAGCAGCAGAAATAATATTGGATAAAATTTGCATTGCTGCCAACATTTTTGCATCTTGCATGGTTGGCAGTTGTAATAGGTTAGCTATGGGTTGCTGTTGGAGGAGTGAATTTGCTTGTGCTATAGCTTGTGTAATATCTTTTTGTTCAGGCTGTTCTGGTAGTTCGATCCCCAGCGATCGCAACACCATCAATGCTAGTTTTAATGCTTCTAAATGGCGGCTTTGTGCCATACAAGCCTGAATTTTAGTATTATAAACAGGTATTTGTTCGAGGAAATTTGTCGCATTTTGAATGACAATATCTGCATATATTTCCATGTTTTGAAAATTGCCACTCAAATAACAAGCTTCGGTAATTGCTTCGTATAATTCTAAAGTTAAATCATATTGATTTCGCCAACTGCCAGCACGTAGAAGTTGTAAACCTATAGTTAAATAATCAACTGCTGTTATATAGGCAGTAGCAGTTTTTGCTTTGATACCTGCCTGGAAATTTAACTCAATGAGTTGATGAATTTCCTCTGGGTTAGTAATGAGGTTTTTGCCAATATTTAATTGATTAACAATAGCAAAAATCTTGTCTTCTATGGCGATATTTGGTGTATTGTGTAGTAAAAGTCTGCCAATTAGTAAATGTGTGGTTTCTCGTTGTTCTGGAGGAATTAAAGAATAGGCAGCTTGTTGCACACGGTCATGTAAAAATTTATAGGTAAAAATTGTATAATCTTTGTTATTCAACGAGAGATGATGATCACCTATGGCGAATTTATAGACATCACTCTGAGGTAAAATTAAACCTGCTTGTAGGGCTGGCCATAAATCATGGGATGTTTTTAATTCTGCTTTTTCCGCCACAATTGCCAAGGTAGCTAAATCAAACTGATTACCAATACAAGCTGCTAACCGCAGTATATTTTGGGTGGATGTTGGCAGTTTTTTTAACTGCAATGCCATAAAATCCACAATATCATCTGTAATAGATTGCTGCGTCACTTGTGTGATGTCACATTCCCAACAGCCGGATTGATAGTTGAAATAAATCAATCCATCTTGATGCAACGCTTGGAGAAATTGACTAGTAAAAAATGGATTCCCTTGAGTTTTTCTAAATACAAGTGCAGAAAGATGACTGGCTAAATTCTTTTCACATTTTAGAGTATCAGCCACTAAATCATTAATTTGGTCGGAATTGAGTGGTGCTAAATTAATTCTATTAATAGTTGCTGCGGTTTGGGCAATTTCGTTGACAGTCAACATCAATGGATGTGCTGGGTTGACTTCATGATCACGATATGCACCAATGATGAATAGATGACCTGTATCAGCCATTAATAACTGCATTAATTTTAAGGATGCAGAATCAGCCCATTGTAAGTCATCTAAAAATATCACCAGTGGATGGTTAACACTAGTAAAAACTTGAGTAAATTTCTGAAACAGCAGATTAAACCGATTTTGAGCCGCATTTCCTGATAACTGGGGTACTTGCGGTTGCTGTCCGATGATTTTTTCTAATTCGGGAATCACTTCGATAATGACTTGGCTATTTTCTCCCAAAGCTGCTAAAATTTTGCTTTGCCATGCTTGGATTTGCGAGTCACTTTCTGTTAGTAATTGTCCCATTAAATCCCTGAAGGATTGAACAAAGGCACTTAAAGGAATATTCCGTTGAAATTGATCAAACTTACCTCGAATAAAATAGCCGCGTTGTCTGACAATGGGCTTATGGACTTCATTGACTACAGCCGTTTTGCCAATTCCAGAAAACCCAGCCACTAACATCATTTCTGTCGCACCAAGGCTAACTCTATCAAAGGCTTCTAGGATGGTGGCGACTTCGGTTTCTCTACCATAGAGTTTATCAGAGATGAGGAAGCGATCGCCTATATCTCGTTGTGCAATTGCAAAGCTTTCTATCCTACCAGTTGTTGATAGCTGATTTAAGCAATTTTCTAAATCAAATTTCAGCCCCGTTGTACTTTGATAACGTTCCTCGGCATTTTTTGCCATTAATTTCATCACGATATCCGACAACACCGACGGAATATTTTCCAGATGTTTAAAATCAGGTGGTGTTTTCGCAATATGACAATGCACTAATTCAATCGGATCATTGGCTGTAAAAGGTAAATTACCTGTCAGCAATTCATAGAATGTGACACCTAAAGAATAAAAATCAGTCCGGTAATCAACACAGCGATTCATTCTCCCTGTCTGTTCAGGAGAAATGTAAGCTAGTGTTCCTTCTAAGACATTGGGATTAACCAGTGTTTGAGTTTCTCGTGGTAACAAAGATGCAATGCTAAAGTCAATTAATTTTACTTGTTTAGTTACAGGATTAATTAAAATATTGCTAGGTTTAATATCTTTATGAATAATATGATTTTGATAGAGTATATTTAAGGCATCACATAAGGCGATCGCAATTTCCAAAAACTCCTGTAGAGACTTGACATCTAACTTCCCTACACTCTTGAAATATTCTTTCAACGAAATACCGCCAAAATCCTCCATTACCAGAGCGTAACTGTTCTGGTATGGCTCCAGACTATAATTATCGACAATTAAAGGTGAGCAAAGATTTTTAGCAATGGTATATTGATTGCGAAATTGTACCAGTTCGCTAAAAGTCGGATAAGGATTCTTTAGAAGTTTAATAGCTACGGGTAATAAGTCAGTTGTCCTTTCACCTCGATAAACCAAGGTTTTAGAACCATTATAGATTTGTTCGCTGATATGATATCCCGGAATATTGAACATATTCATAAAATCTTGATGACTTCCAGGTTTAGTGTTCCCAAATATGGTCATTTTGCATCATTCATGAATAATAGTATCCCAGACTAAGTGAATAACTGAACAAAATGGATAGATCAAGTAATGCCAATTCTCCACTATCCACAACTTACGGATTATTGATAAATAATCACAATTAAGAAAGTCAGCTTGAGTACAGGTTTTTGAATTTATAGATATTGGTAGTAAACCATACTCTAACCCTGCCAGGGGGATTAAGGAAGTGGGATCTGACATCATGACTTTAGTCATGGATAAATTTGTGACTTTTGTAGGAAGTATAATTTTACATATAGAGTTTTAATCGTATTGGGTGGCAATTGAATATAGCTAAAAGCTATTCACTAATTCAGGGAAAGTTAACTCTTTCCCTATTTTTATTAATTTTGCCATCTCCCCGGCTGGGATTTGCTGAGTTAATGGATAAGTTCCCATGAGTTACTATGACTTTGATAATCATTTCTGGTTGCCTAAAACTGTGTGTATGCAGTCAAAATCTATCGAAAATCCGCAAAGATATGCTCATCATACAGTTATCAAGGTCAGCTTCATGATATCTATTACTATATCAATCTGCTTGTTGTTCAAAATATTATCTAATATTACCTATAATAATTTAATAAACATCAATAGTGTCGATCATAATTGTTTGCTGTTAAAAGGTAGTAGTGAATTTCAAATTTACTGCTCAAAAACAGATTGATACAGCATAATTAAAAAGCAGGAGAGCCGGGAGCCAAATTAAATTGGATTCCTAGAGGAGTAGAGAAGGCATCTGGTGCGCGATAATCTTGTAGTGCAGCAAGATGATTCGCCCACGGTACAAGATGAAGCTAGCGTTTATTACAGCCACGCCCCAGAATGTCAAACTAGGCAGTGGTACTTTTGTTGGTAATATTCACCTTGTGAATAATTTGCGATCGCAAGGTCACACAGTTGATATTTTTGCCCCAGCACAGATGTCTAAGGGGACTTTCAGCTATGTGGCGCATCGTTTCTGGTGGAATTGGCAACTTAACCCCTCTAGCTTCGATAACTATGATGTCGTCGTGGGATTAGATATGGATGGTTACACCATCGCCCACCGTGTAAAACCACCTTTTGTCGCTTATATTCACGGTATTATTGCCGATGAGGCTAAGTTTGAGCAGGGTTTGGTGCGTCAATCTTTAGAGTTAATGTCAAAAGCAGAACGCGTGAGTGTGCATCGCGCCCAGATAGTGGTGACAACTAGCCAATACTCTGTCAATAGACTCGCTCAACTTTATAAATATAATGGCCAAATCCACCCTGTACCACCACCCATAGATTTACAGCAATGGGATGCAGCAGTGGCGGATATCTGCAAAACCACAGATAACATAGTCAGTGAACGTCCGACGGTGTTGTGTGTGGGGGTACAGTATCCGCGTAAAAATGTAGCTACCCTCATTCGCGCCACCGCCATAGTCCGCCGTCAAATACCCAATGTGGAAGTGCGAATTGCGAGTAAGGGGCCAGAATGGGAAAATTTGCGTCAATTGGCTCAACAACTAGATTTACAGGAAAACGTGACATTTTTGGGCTACGTATCCCGCGAAGATTTAGTGCGGGAATATGTTCGCTGTCAAGTCTTTTGTTTACCCAGTCTGCAAGAAGGGTTTGGTATAGTATTTGCTGAAGCAATGGCTACTGCTAAACCCATCGTTGCTAGTCGTGCTTCCTCCACACCAGAAGTAATTGAACATGGTGTACAAGGTTTGCTAGCGACTCCTTTGGATGCAGAAGATTTAGCGAGTCAACTGTGTGAATTATTATTATCACCAGCTAAAGCCGCAGCGATGGGTCAAGCTGGACGCACGAAGGTGGCAGAATTTGCTGCTCCCATTGTGGCGCAAAATTTCAGTCATTTGTTAACTAAAATTTTGAAAGTGGAAAATGGGGAATAGGGAATGGGGAATGGGGAAACATTAATTATTAATTAGTTTTTGGCTTAATTTTTGATATTAATTGCTGGCTAAACTATGAAAGTTATTTCTGCTGCTTTGAGTATTTTATTGAGTCTATGTTTACTGACTATCGGTGGTTGTCAAACAGTCCCGCCAACTAACAATAATGTCATTCATCTTACCCTATGGCACGCTGTCAACCCACCCCCTAACAGGGATGTGTTTCAAAAATTAGTAGACCGTTTTAATCAAACCCATCCTGACATTCAGATAGAATCACTGTATGCAGGTCAACTAGACCAGCAATTACCCAAGGTTTTCACAGCAGTCGCCGGGAATGTACCACCAGATATTTTATTTTTTTATCCCCAAATTACAGGTCAGTTTGTGGAAATCGGGCTATTCGACCTTTAGATGAATGGCTAGACAAATCACCCCTGAAATCAGAAATTGTCCCTAACTGCTTTGGCGAGATGCAGTTAGATGGTCATATTTGGTCAGTTCCTCTGTTTGTGGGGAATGTGGGACTTTTTTACAGACCAGATTTGTTTCAAGCTGCGGGAATTAGTCAAGTCCCAAAAACTTGGTCAGAATTGCGAGAAGCGGCGAAAAAACTTACCATAGACCGCAATGGTGATCAACGTCCTGATCAGTATGGTCTATCAATGCCTTTAGGGAAAGGAGAGTGGACGGTTTCTATTTGGTTTCCCTTTCTCTTTAGTAGTGATGGCACAGTAGTTAAAGATGGACGACCTGATTTAGTGAATGAGAGTGCGATCGCAGCCTTAAAATTTTGGCAAGATTTAATTAAAGACGGCTCAACTAAATTCTCTGCACCAGAACGGGGATATGAAGAAGATGATTTTATTGCTGGTCGTGTCGCAATGCAATTAACAGGGCCTTGGACATTCATCATGAAAAGTCAAGTTGATTTTGATGTCATGCCCATCCCTATGAATAGACACCCTGCAACTGTACTTGCAAGTGGCAATATGTTCATTATGAAAACTACTCCCGAACGAGAAAAAGCAGCTTGGAAATTTTTAGAATACGTCATTAGTGAACCATTCCAAACTGAATGGAGTATTGGTTCCGGTTTTTTACCCATCAATTTAAAGTCTGCCCAAAGTCAAGCCTATCAGGAATACATCAAACAAAAACCAGTGATGAAAACCTTTTTAGAGCAATTGTTTGTATCAAATACAAGACCAATTATTCCTGGTTACAGTCGCTTGTCTGATAGTCTGGGACGCGCTATTGAAGCTACAATGCTAGGCGCACCCCCAGAAGCCAGTTTAAAAGAGGCACAAGCAAGGCTGGATTTAATTGGCAAATAACTAGACAAAGTTAAATACTCAGTGTAAATTTTAGGTTATTCACTGAGTATTTATTACTTTATATGGTGCAAGATAGTCAAACATCTACTAGTGATGTTTTCGCTAATATCTATGTGAATAACGTTTGGGGCGGCAATACAGGAGAGTTTTTTTCTGGTAAAGGCTCAGATGAAATTTTTGCTATTCCCTATAGCCAATTAATTGTTAAGTTTGTTGTCGAAAAACAGTTAAATCCTATCAAAATTGTTGATTTAGGCTGTGGTGATTTTCGTGTAGGGCAGCAGCTTTTACAAGCTTTAGAGAATGTGCAAATTAGATATCAATATACAGGGATAGACATAGTACCCCAATTAATAGAAAACCATAATCATAAATTTGCTAATGCTCAGGTAGAATTTTTATGTATTGATGCCATAGAATCAGATTTACCTCCTGGAGATATCTGTTTAATTCGCCAAGTATTACAGCACTTATCTAACGAACATATTAACAACATTTTAGCTAAAATATCTCAATATAAATATGTATTTGTGACGGAAAGTTATCCTGAAAACTTAACAGATACTGTACCTAACATCGATATATCTACAGGTGCAGAAATTAGATTAGAGAAAAACTCGGCAGTGTTTTTAGACCAACCACCTTTTAATGTACATAATGTAGAACTGCTACTAACATTACCCTATCCAGAGGAGAATCTTTTGTATGGGAAGCAAAGTCAACTTTGTACTTTTAAAATCGAGAATTAATATTAGATATTAATGAAATCTAAAACATTACCTGCGCCTCTCAAACCTGGAGATTTACTCAAAGTTATTACCCCTAGTGGTGCATTGCGGGAATTTGACGCTTTCCAAGCAAGTATAGAAATTTGGCGATCGCGTGGTTATCGCGTTGAAGTGTGCGATACTCTTAACTACAATTGGGGATATCTTGCCCATAAAGACGAAAATCGCCGTCATCAATTAGCAGAGGCTTGGCATGACCCAGAATGTCGCGGTATTCTCTGCGCTAGGGGTGGTTTTGGTAGTACCCGCATCTTAGAAAACTGGTCTTGGGACACTAATTTATCGACTCCCAAATGGCTAATTGGCTTTTCTGATATTACAGCTTTGTTGTGGAGTCTTTACAACGCAGGTATATCCGGGTTACATGGTGCTGTGCTGACAACCCTAGCCAGTGAACCTTCTTGGTCAATTGAACGGTTATTTAATTGGGTGGAAGGACGACCTATTGCACCTCTTAAGGGTTGCGGTTGGGGTGGTGGTGTAGTCGGTGGCTTATTACTACCAGGAAATTTGACTGTGGCTACCCATCTTTTACACACACCCCTACAACCAGACTTTAATGGTGTCATTTTAGCCTTAGAAGATGTCACCGAAGCACCATACCGCATTGACAGAATGCTTACTCAGTGGCGTTTAAGTGGTGTGTTAACTAAAGTCAAAGGTATCGCTTTGGGTAGCTTCACCAAATGTGAACCCCCGGCTAATGTACCTAGTTTTAGTGTAGAAGAAGTATTGCGCGATCGCTTGGCTGGCTTAAATATTCCTATCGTTTCAGACTTACCCTTTGGTCACGGTGAAGAAAACGCCGTTCTTCCCGTAGGAATGTACGCCACCCTTGATGCTGACCAGGGTATTTTGAAACTATAGCCGTAGTCGGAGTAATTAGGACGCTGCTTGAAGGAGAACGATTTCCATTGCATCACGTAACTTTTCTAAGTATAAGCTGAATTCAGGTTAATTGAAATTGGGAATACTAATAAGGTATCAACTCAACCAAATGAGGCATTTCACTATTGAAATTGCTGAAGATGCTTGAAATACTCAAGGTGTGGATACCCAAATATGAGTCCAATACGAGCAGTTGTTGTTGCTTTTATCGTCATATCTGCTTTAGTAGCGTGGTGGAAATCTGGCTTAAAATGCCCTATTTATATTCATGTGCTGGGCGGTTTAGCAACGGCTTTAGGTGTTCTGATTGTTCAAGGTATTGAACCAGAGATGCCGATTAATCAATGGTGGCTGTTAGGAAAATGGTGGATTGTTCTGATCACCCCAGCTTTTGTCTATGGTGGTTTTGCTGTTTATGGAGGTGCAATTTATTCTAAAAAAGATTGACCTTTCCACCATTTAGTAATGACTCGTAAATACACTAATTAGAACTAAGTACCTCAAATGATTTTACTTCGAGGACAGGGCCAATCATGGCGATCGTCATGACATCATCACGCACCTGTCCTATAACTTTGGCTTTTTGTCCAGCCTTGAGTAATTCTTGGTCTGCACCCTTGAGGATTTCATAGGTGACACCCTCATCGCTAACCAACGCCCATGCACCCATACCGAGTTGACGGCGTTCGATTGTTCCTGTGACTGTGATGCTCATAAGATTTAGGGAATGGGGAACGGGGGACTGGGGATTGGGGACTGGGGACTGGGGACTGGGGACTGGGAGATTTTACTCCCATGCCCTATGCCCTATGCCCAATGCCCAATGCCCCATTCCCATTTACGCTGTTTGTCCTTCGTTTTTCAATGCTAATCTGGCTAGTCCATAACAGAGTAAGGCGTTAGTAAAGAGGAAGATTCTAGCTAAGTTATCGTTACTAAAACCCCAAACTACTGGGTCTAAAACTGCACTGACTGCTAAACAAGCGGCTACACCCAGAGTGGAACCGATCGCAAACCACTTCCAGCTAGGATGACCTAGTAATAATGCTACTAGCACTACCGGAATTAATACACTAGCAAAAATCGGGTTGAGAGCGTCGGTACCTTGTATGCTGTTGCCTAATTCGGGAATGGAACTGCCCAAAACGCGGAATGGCCACTGGGGTAAGTCAAAGATGTAGATACCTTTGAGGAAGAATAACCCAGAACTACCAAAAATTAGACCGCTAGATAATGACCAACTCCAAGCAAAGGGGAAGTAAACCCGCAAGAACCAGGCTAAAAGATAGGAACCTAGTACCATTAAGACTTTTGGCAATAGGGCGACTGCACCACCATCTATCCAAAAACCAGGGTTAAGATAGCCATTATCCCGTAACCACCGGAAGAAATCTTGGAAACTGATTTGTCCTTGGGTGGCGAGTTTGACTGCGGCTTCCGCGTTGAGTTGTCCAGCACCGTAGTAGTTTAAACTATCTTCTTTAATTACCCGTGCTGACTGTTGGAGGACTTTTAAAATTTCCTCTGGATCTTGAACACCTTTGGCTTTAATTAAGGCTGCTACACCCGCAACGTGGGGAGAAGCCATACTGGTGCCTTGGAGTCCTAAGAATACGCCTTGTCCTTGTTCGTTGATGGTTTCTTGGAGAATTGCACCGGCATCAGTTCCACCAGGGGCAGAAATATCAATACCTGCACCAAAGTTAGAATAGGGGGCTTTTTCACCATCAGGGCCAAAAGCTGAAACCCCAATGACATGGGGATAACGTGCAGGGTATGAGGCAGAACTGTCATTTTCGTTACCGGCGGCGGCGATGATGACTACACCTTTTCTATGGGCATATTCAATGGCTTGTTTGAGGAGTTGACTTTCTCCACCACCCCCCAAGCTCATATTAATCACATCTGCGCCTTTGTCGGCTGCAAATTTAATGGCTTCGGCAATATCAGCTACAGTCCCTCCACCATAAGCACTCAGCACTTTGAGGGGCATGAGTTTGGCTTCGTAAGCAATTCCCGCTACACCATATTTATTATTGGTGGCTTGGGCAACTGTACCAGCAACGTGAGTACCGTGTCCGTTATCATCGCTAGCATCTTCTTTGTCGTTGACGAAATCGTAACCTTTAACAAATTTAGTTTCGTATAAGTCGCGGACTTTGGTAACGCCTGTGTCAATTACTGCGACGGTGACACCGCTACCCTTGGTTTCTTTCCATGCACCTTCCACGCCGATTTTGTGGAGATTCCACTGTTTGCTGTAATATTCGTCATTGGGTGCAGTTAATGAAGGTTGAAAATCTTCACCTTCTTGGGGTCGTAGAATTTCGCCTAACCAAGTTGCTTGAGATGTCGGCTCAATTAGCTTGTAGACGTAATTCGGTTCAATAATTCTGTAGCTTGAGCAAAGGGAGATTTCCGCAGTTCTTTGAGCCGATCGCGATCGCCCTTGATAATATAAACATTATCTTGCGCTGAGAATTTATTATCTAATTGAGGAGTAACGTTGTATTTTTGGGCGATCGCTTGTAAATCTTTCTGAATCGCATCTGCGGGAATATCTTCCCGAAAATCCACTAAAATTGTCTCGAATTCACCTTTTGCTGCTAGTCCCTGAAAACTCAGAAACCCCCACACAGCAGATATCAACCCGACGACAAACAAGCAAAGTATTATCAGTTTTTTCATACCAACTCATCACCGCTTTTTGCCAGTTTGCTCACTACGATAACTTATCTACACCCCTAGTTGGTTGAGTTTGCAATTAAGTTACACCTTTTTTAGTTAAATCTTTGACTGAGGAATATTTAAACAATGGAACGTGGTCTTTTCTGGTTGCCCCTATTAATCATATTTTTCTGGCTGGCTTGGCAAGGCTCAAAGGAGTATCAAAAGGTCGAAGCTTATCGTACTTGGGCAGAGCAATTTGATCGCGCTAAATACGATATTTACGCTGTCTTGGGTCAAAAGGACAACAGCATCACCTGGGGCAAACCCACAGCCAAGGGACTGATCCAACTGCAAACTTTCTCACTGTTAGATGTTCAAAATATTCACCTGCTGATAGATGGAAAAGTTACAGATATAAATGCACTTCCCCAGAAGGGTCGGACAATTGAGCTAGAATTTACCTTTAATGAAGCTAATCAATCAGTAAAAGTTCCGTTCACAGAAATTTCTTTAGCGGCGGAATGGGGTAAGTTTTTACAAGGTGCGTTGCAAAATATCACGAAGGAATAGGGAAGAGGAAAGAGATAATATTTAAATTTAAATACTGTTTCAATTAATAATATTTAGCCTTTTAATGAACTGGTGATTTTAGCAAAGACATCTCTAAATTTATCCTTGGCTTGATGGAAATGGGGTATATCCCAATCAGGAAATTGTGGTTTATCTAGTTGGTTTTTATCTAAATAAACGGGATATTTTAACTCAATCTGTAGTGCTTCAACTCCTGATATTTGACTATAAAATCGAGTAATATAACCACCTGTAAAAACTTTATTTTTTACCACTTGGTAATTACTATCTGTAAAACTCGATTCGACTGTTAACATCAAAAAATCCTTACAGCTTTTTCCGTTAGAATTTCCCAAACATATTTGATCATCAATTAATCCTCCAAAACTGTGCAAGTCTAGCAAATAGACTTTTCCGAACTCCTGGACTTTTTCTTTCAGTAAGTTTTCTAATTTTTGATGATAGGGAAGATAATATTTCTGTATACGATTTTGTATGTCTTCTAGACTATGATTATCTTGATAAATTGCCTGATCAAATGCTGTTTGTAAAGGTACAACAGATGACCAGAAGTTTCCTGCTATCGGTTCTTTTAATTCTCGGTTTAAATCAACCACATATCGACTGTAATTAGCTTGCATGACTGTTACTCCCAATTGAGGGAGAAAATCATACAGTTTATCTAAATGCCAATCTTGGTTAGGGAGATATGCTTGAGAAAGATGTTGAGCTATATTTGCCGGAATTTTTAACCCACTATGGGGAATATTAGCAACTATTGGTACGGCTGGTGATATTGGTGTGTTAACAGTAAATAAATCCATTGCATTAGCTGTAATTTCAATTAACTTTTGCTTATGAATGCTGAGATAAAATCCAAAATACCAGTTGCATTAACTATTGCTGGTTCAGATAGCGGTGGTGGTGCAGGAATTCAAGCTGACTTACGCACCTTTGCTTTTCATTGTGTCCACGGAACTAGTGCTGTAACCTGCGTGACGGCTCAAAATACGTTGGGAGTAGCGCGAGTTGATGCTATGCCACCAGAGGCGATTATAGCCCAAATTCAAGCCGTATTTGAGGATATTGGAGTACAAGCAGCGAAAACGGGAATGTTACTCAATCAAGAAATTATCGCTGCTGTCGCTAAACAAGTTGAGGCTTTAGGAATCCCTAATTTAGTTGTTGACCCTGTGATGGTATCACGCACAGGGGCGCAGTTAATTGATGATGACGCTGTGAAAACTCTCCGAGAACAACTCATACCTCAAGCTGCTATTATTACACCCAATCGCTACGAGGCTCAGATTTTAAGCGGTTTAACGGTAAATACGTTAGATGATATGAGGGCAGCAGCACAAGTAATTCATCGTAATTTAAAGGCGACAGTTGTGCTAGTCAAAGGTGGTGGAATATCAGGTAACGCCCGTGGTGTTGATATTTGGTTTGACGGGCAGAAGTTAGAAACCTTAACCACACAGCAAGTAGATACTCATAATACTCATGGTACTGGTTGTACTTTATCAGCTGCGATCGCTGCCAATTTAGCCAAAGGTGAAGATTTATGGCAATCTGTACAACAAGCCAAAAAATATGTTACTAATGCACTCACTTACGCCTTAGATATAGGCAAAGGTCAAGGCCCAGTAGGACACTTTTACCCTTTGTTATCAAACTAACATTTATACAGGCAGGATAACCCTCAATCAAAACTCAGCATTGGCGAATTTTATATCCCATACCCAATTCCCTATTCCCAATGCCCAATCACCAATTGCCTGTTTCCAAGCCAACTATCTTTTGATAACATTGCTCATACTCTAAATTAAACTCATTTTTATACCAAACCACCAATGCGAACAACCACTGGTTCTGTTCCAGGCAATCCCCCAAAAGCAACATCCCAAAATTATCCGACTTCCGTACCATTATACGTGTATCGGGAATTAGCGGCGGAATTAAAAGCAACACAGGCAAAGTTAGATGTGCTGACTACGAAAAATCAACAATTAGCACAAGAAAACCAACGTCTGCGCCATGAAATTACTCAAGTAGTTAAATCTTTTATACACCTACAAAAATTAGTAGATTATCCTTCTACACCAAACTTTACTCATACCCCCACTTCTCACCCTGAAGTCAGTAATATTCCTAGCCCTGATGCACCCCCTAAAGAACAACCACGCCCACAAGCTACTCGTTCTCGTCAACCCGTCATACCTGAACCTGCAACCAGCAAAGTCAGTCACACTGATTTCTCTGTACCTATAGTAGAAATCACCTCTCCCACATCAGAAACAGTTGTGATTGAAGAACAAGAGGTAAGTTATTATCCTAACTCCAAGCCAGAGCCTAAAGAAATGAATGGTTGGTGGTTAGCAATCAGCATCCTGTTGATTATGTTGACAGCTTTTGGGGCTGGGTACTTAGTCGTGCGTCCCCTGTTTCAACATCAAAGCCGTTAGAGGAGATACAAGAGGGAGGCAGGGGAGGCAGGGGAAGCAACTAATGACTCAGCACTCACCACTCAGCACTCAGCACTCATCACTCACCACTCACTTAGGAAATTTTTGAGCATATTTAATCAAATTAGACATTTATGTGGTTTTAATGGCTTAAAACCATAATTTTGCAGCGTGTTTCACTACAGTAGCTTAATATCAAAATTTTAAGAACTAAGCAATTAATTTATAGGTTCTACTGCTAATCTGATAAATGCTTATCTGGGTCAGATGCAGTTATAAAACATCAAATTCTCACATCTATCTTAAAACTAAGATGAATTGTGAAAACATGAGACATTTGATCTGGTTAGATATATAAACGCACTTACTAAAAATTAGGAGTCGATGACATGAAAAAGGTAGAAGCAATTATCCGTCCATTTAAGCTAGACGAAGTGAAAATTGCTTTAGTCAATGCAGGAATTGTGGGGATGACAGTTTCTGAAGTTCGAGGCTTTGGACGACAAAAAGGACAAACAGAACGCTATCGCGGTTCTGAGTATACTGTTGAGTTTTTGCAAAAACTCAAGGTGGAAATCGTAGTTGAGGACAACCAAGTCGATATGGTGGTTGATAAAATCATCGCTGCTGCCCGTACTGGCGAAATCGGTGATGGTAAGATTTTTATCTCCCCTGTAGAGCAAGTAGTTCGGATTCGGACTGGCGAAAAGAATACAGAAGCTGTTTGAGTTGTGAGTTGTGAGTGCTGAGTGCTGAGTTTTGAGTGCTGGGTGGAAGTAGTTGAGAGAGAAATAAAGTTATACCGATTCGCAATTCGCAATTCGCAATTCGCAATTCGCAATGGACTAACGTCCCGCTACGCTAACGCAATTCAGAAAGTCAGATACCATCTGGGTTTCCAGCTTTCCATCTGTTGCTTAATTTTGGAGAATTGGTATTATTCGGTGAAATTTTGAGTTCGTCTGAAGGAAGGTGTGAAGAAATGTTAATGTGATATTTCTTCACTACGATTACTCAAAGCGTCTCTCCCAATTCAAAACTTAGGACTCAGGACTCAGCAATGTTTTGATTTGAGGAAGTAAAACCGCAAAGGCTTTACCTCGGTGGCTAACTGATTTTTTGATTTCTGGTGTCATTTGAGCAAAGGTTAATTGCTTCTCTGGAACGTAAAAAATGGGATCATAGCCGAAACCACCATCACCACGGGGCGCATAAAGAATTTCGCCAGGACAAAGACCTTCGACTTGCATAGCAATATTACCATCGGGAGAAGCGATCGCCACTACACATGCAAACTGAGCTTTGCGGTTAACTTCGCTACCTAACTCCTTTAATAATCTGGCAATTCTATCAGCGTCACTATTACCATAACGGGCAGAATATACACCAGGCGAACCATTAAGGGCATCGACTTGTAAACCAGAATCATCTGCGATCGCCCATTGTCCTGTAGCTTTAGCTACTTCGGAAGCTTTTAAACAGGCATTCTCCGCAAAGGTTTCTCCCGTTTCGTCTATTTCTAATTCTTCAGGCTTGAGTTGTAATTCCCAATCAGTATCTTTAAGGTAAGCTTGCATTTCCCGCAATTTACCAGGGTTACTCGTCGCTACTACTAGTATTGTCATTGGTTATTAGTCATTAGTCATTAGTCAACAGTCAACAGTCAATAGTCAACAGTCAATACAACTATGGACTATGGACTATGGACTATTGACTAAATTTCACTCTGCCCAGTCTTTAGCCCATGCCAAGGTTTTATGCACTTCCTCAATGGTGGAGGCTTCGCAGTAGAGGCGCAAAACTGGTTCTGTACCACTGAATCTAATCATTAGCCAGCTATTGTCAGCAAGGCGGAATTTGTAACCATCAATCGCTTTACAATCAATTACGGCTTTACCTGCGATTTCTGTTAAGGGTTGAGTTTCTAGTTGTTGCAGTAGTCGCGCTCGGACTTCCATACTGGCTAGGGGTAAGTCGATGCGATCATATGCAGAATTAAAGCCTGTTTGTTGTTGGAGATGGCGATAATAGTCTGCTAAATCTTGCCCAGACTCCACAATCGCCTCCAAGACATACAATGCTGATAAAAGGGCATCGCGTTCGGGAATATGGCTACCATAACCAATACCACCAGATTCTTCCCCACCTAACAATACTGGTGCAGCTAACATTCTGTCAGCTATATACTTGTATCCTACTGGTGTCTCAAATACTGAGAGGTTGTGTAGTTCTGCTACCTTGGGAATTAAATCTGAACCACTGACAGTTTTGACGATTTCGCCTGTGAAGTTGCGTCTGAGGGTGAGGTGGTCGATTAATATGGGGATTAAGACTTGGGAACTCAAGAAATTAGCACTACCATCAACGGCGGCGATACGATCGCAATCTCCATCAAACACCAAACCCACAGTTAAATCTGACGGATGGCGATCGCGATGAGCTTTAATTAAATCAAATAATTCATCCAGATATTTCGGTAAAGGTTCTGGCGCACCACCACCAAATAAAGGATCACGGTTGCTATTGATTTCTTGGACTTTTTCACCTAATAATCTGCCCAAACCGCTAGCAGCTGCACCGTGCATGACATCAACGAATACGTTGAGTTTACCAGAGGCGATCGCTTCTCTGAGTTTGTTGATATTGACTTTTGCTTCTAAGCCTTGGATATAACTCGGCCAAGGGTCAAAATTCTCTAATTTACCTGGAGTGGCTGCTGCTGGTACGCCTACTGATAATAGTGCTTCTATATCTTTTGTGACTTCTGGCGATACTGAACCACCAAAATAACCTTTAACTTTTAATCCTAAATAAGCTCCTGGATTATGACTAGCTGTAATGACTAACGCGCCTAAAGCATTGAGTTGTTTTGCCGCCCAGCTAAAAGCCGGAGTCGGGGCATAGCTATCACTCAGCAGTACATCAAAACCAATGGCGGTGACAGCATTAGCCACAACACGGGCAAAATCTTCTGCCATAAATCGGCGATCGTAACCCACAATGATTGTGCGGCTACCCACCGTTGAAAAATAAGTATCATATAATACTTTTGCTGCAACTGGCGCGACCAAAGCTAGACGTTCAAAGGTGAATTCATCACCAATTACGCCTCTCCAGCCATCTGTGCCGAACTTGATTGGACTAGCTATAACTGGCATTCAGGTATCCTCAGAGTACACTTGAGGATTCTAGCATTTGCACAGTTGGGCAGGTAATAAAAGGGACTGGGGACTTATCAATTCAAAATTCAAAATTCAAAATTCTATTCCCTATTCCCTATTCCCTGTTCCCTGTTCCCTGTTCTCTAATGACTATTGACTATTGACTATTGACCAAATACTAATATTCCTTAATAGTCTCGGCTATTAAGGAACATTCATAGGAGCATTTAATGCTCAATCTTGATGATTTTCTGTTAAAAATCATCAAGATATTGGCTCAAACGACTAATTAAAGGATCAACCTCTTCTGGAGGATTCACAGGATAGCTAGGAGGAGGAGGGGGAGGAGAAGTAGAAGCAGTAGGATTGACTGCTTCTACTGTTGGTGCGGGTGGAGGTGAAGAATACACTACGGGTCTTTCTGTCACCATGATTGCCAGATGCGCCAATTGCTGCGTTAATTGCAATACCTGGCGTTCTAGTCCCTCCAGGCGGTTCGATTCTTTGGCAAAAAAACGTTCCTCAAGGTCAGCTACTTGACGTTGCAGGTCATCGATTTTTTGTTCAACCGCGCCTGTCGCTGCTGTTTTGAGACCAGGTTTTACAGATTCCGGTACGCATAAAGTTTGCCACAAGGCTTCTTTGCAGAGGTCACTGAAAGTTTTGTCCGGTTGTTTTTCTAGATAGTTTTCTACAACCGCTAACAAACTTTCATCAGCGACCTCTGGGTTGAACGTAACCGATTTAACTACTTTTTTTGACCATTGGAACATTCTTTTTAAGCCCTAGAAGAGCGACTGGCGGATAATTGCGCCTCTCCATAAATATACTGCCCCAAAGCGTTCGCTTGTCGGGAAGGAGCTGATAGGTGAGCGTTAATTTGAGCGTCCTTGAGTAAACGTTGTACGTCTTCCCAGAAGAATTCTCCACCACCACCGGTGAGAATTACGTCTGTGACCCGTTCTGGCAACCAAGCTAAAACGCGACTGCAAATTTCGCGAGAAAATTGCTCAGTGAGGTTAGGGAGAAAGTCGTCTAAGTTGGTGGGTTTGCTAGCACCTTTGGGACGATAGAAGCGATCGCCTTTGGGTTTATTTACAGCCGAAATTAAAGCCAGAGATTGACTATCTGCGCCTTCAATTCCAGCTGCTACCAATTCATAAAACTTGTTCATTCCGAAATCTTCACTCTTGGAAGCACCACGGGCAAACCGGAAGTTATCTACCATCAAAAAGTCAATAGTTTGGTGTCCGATATCAACAATCGCCACAGAGATTTTTGTGAAATCTGGGGTGCTACCACTCTTTTTGGGTTGTGCTTCTGACCATAACAAACTGCCATAGCCTTCTGGCATTACCCAAACTTTGGAAATATTCAAGGACAAAGCCTCGCCTCGGAAGTTGAGGACATGAGGCCCGGTGACTAGACTAGTTAATTGGGCTTTTTCCTTTTCAAATTGCTCTAAGGAGTGGAAAGGTAAGCCTAAAACTACGGAAATTTCGTCTCTGAGTTTGAAGTAGCCAGCAGAGGCCAAAACTTTAATCAGTGCATCTTCCACTTTGGACTGGCCAACTCCCAGGTTAGCCCCAAAGTCTGCTGCCAGTTGACCTACGGCGTAGCCTAGTCCTTGATATTCTAGCCATAAGTCCATCAGTGGGTCGGTGGCGCGGGCTTCAAACACACCGCCACGTACTTGTTCTATGGACATTGGCTTAACGTTGGCGGGTATGAAGATCACGCTATTGGGTTCACGACTCACACAAGTTTTTGTGGAGGTTCTGCCCAAATCCACGCTCAGAATTGCTTTCCCTACACCGTTTGTGGGTTTAGGGGGGGTAGTGCTATTGATGGGGGTAGATGCTGACACCCTGTTTAGAGGTATGGCGGCAGCATTCATGGGGGTAGCGGCGGAAGGTTGGTCGGTCATACAAGCTCCTAGTCCTTACTTAACTGTAAAAAGTTACCATGCCTGTTGTACAAATATGCGGGATACCAGAAATTATGGGCTTCGTCAAGTGTAACTACAAATACGCCCAGTTTTAAAATTTTAGTAAATTTTAGGCGATCGCTTATTCAGCATTATTTGGCATAGTGTAGGCGAATTTTTACCAAATGTAACCCCCATATGCTGACTGAAGGTAATTGTTTTTCAACTTCTGGTATTTCTGCGCCTACGTTTGAGTACCCAAAAGACAAATCCTAAAACCAAACTTCCAAGTACAATTTTGGATACAGGGGCTAAATATTTATCCACTAGCTCATACTGACTACCCAAGGCGTATCCTGAGTATGTTAGCAAACCCACCCAAGCCGCACTACCTATAGTTGTATAAAATAGGAAAGGTAGCAACCGCATATTGCTCATACCAGCAGGTACGGAGATTAATGTGCGAACACCTGGAACTAGGCGACCAATTAAAACGGCTTTATTTCCCTGAGTATCAAACCACTGTTTAGCCTTGGTAATATCTTTGCCAGATACGGTAATCCACTTACCGTATTTATCGGCTAATTCTCTTAAACGCTTCTCACTTAAAAGTTTTCCTGGATAATACCAGATCAGCGCACCGACCACAGAACCTAAAAGCCCAGCGACAAAAACACCCGCAATATTCAGCTTCGATCCTGGTAAATTGGCGGTATATCCTGCCAAGGGCATGATTAACTCTGAAGGAATGGGCGGAAATAAGTTTTCCACAAACATTAACAGTCCTATTCCCCAATAGCCCAAGGATTCAATAATATTTTTGATCCAATCCGATGACATGAAATTTAGTGATTATGACTTTGGACAGTTTTCGTTACCCAGTTTAACTTCATGTTGTCCGCCTTCCCAATTTTAAAGTTCAACTTATAGACTTCCAGAAAATAAATCATTCAATGGGTCAGAGCAAACATGATCATTGTATTCTTCCTCCCCTGCTCCCCCTGCTCCCCCTGCTTCCCCTGCTTCCCCTGCTTCCCAAAGCGATTGTATATTTTTTAGCTAGAAGTCTCTTATTGGTTTAGGGGTTCCAAAACGGAAAAAAGGTAAAAGTCAGCTTTTGACTGTTACCTTTTACCTTTGATCTTTTGCCTTTTATGTTTTTACACTGTGGGAGTCAATGATTGTACTCTGGGTTCAGATTGCCAATCTAATGGATTCCACACTCGGTCTTCTAAAGCCATCTGCTCAATTAAACTAGCTAATCTCAAAGCTTTCAGTGCTTGCTCTCCACCCACGGAAGGCTGATTGCCACCGTGGACACAGTTGACAAAATGCTCTAATTCTGCACTCAAAGGTTGAATATTAGTTGTATAAACTTTTTCAATTAAACCATCTTGTCTATATAACACTTGCTTATGATCGTTATGAGAATTAGCAGGTGTTTGACGATGGATTAAAATTTCATTTTTGAGAAAATCTGCTTCAGTAAATGAGTTTTTACAGTGGGCGACGATGCGACGGATTTTGCGGTGTGTGACTTTACTGGCTGTCAGAGTTGCCACAATACCGTTAGCAAATCCCAAGGTAGCGGTTACATAGTCTAAATAACCAGAGTCTAAGGAACGAGTACCGCTAGCAGTTAATTTTGTTACTGGTGAGCCTGCTAGTTCTAACAATAAATCGATGTCGTGAATCATCAAATCCAGCACCACCGAAACATCGTTAGCTCTGTCAGAGTAGGGACTCATGCGGTGAGCTTCTAGTGCTAGAACTTCTTCTGTTTGCAGCACCTTGTGCAGTTCACGGAAAGCCGGATTAAATCGCTCAATATGACCGACTTGCAGAATACATTGAGACTCAGCCGCCGCATTCACCAAGGATTCCGCCTCAGAAATACTAGCAGCAATGGGCTTTTCGATTAAAACGTGAATTCCTGCCAAAAGACAGTTAATGCCCACAGCATAATGCAAGCGAGTGGGAACAGCTATGCACACCGCTTCTACATGGGGGAGCAGGTCACAGTAATCTTCAAAAAAACGCACCTTGTATTTACTGGCGGTTTCTAAGCCTCGTTCGACATTAATATCTGCCACGCCTACTAGTTCAACATCTTTCATGGAACTGAGTGTGCGGGTGTGATGTTGTCCCATGTTACCTACGCCGATTACACCTATACGAATCGGTCGTGGCTGGTTGCGCTGTGTATATGAATTTGCTTCTGCCACTGACATGCTATTTTGCACTATTGTTCTCTCCTCAACCACCAAATTTAGAGACGCTATGGCCGTTGGCGTTTATACTTGACAGCCAATTATGTTCCGTCTAAAACCATCCAGATGGTAACATAGAGGCCTTGTTTATGAAGAATTTCAAAGTTTACGATCAGTTCCCGTAATTTGGCTGTCTTTTGTATAGACGTTACTTAACTGCTCGGTTGTTTCTGCTCTACACAAACTAAAATTCACCTTTCTATGACCTAGAAAAATCTAGTGGTTTTATGTGGAAATGTTTAAAAGATAATATGACAATAAATTATCTGAGTTAAAGATTAGCGATCCCATTGTGAGGAAAATTACAGATTGATTGATAACAATATCATACTGGAACGCTTACATAAAAAAAGATTTTTCTAAGATTGTGACTATGGTCATACTTAAATTATTCTTGCCTGATTATTGGCATCCTTAAATAGATTTGACCAATGATTTTTACGGATGCTCATCCAAAATACGATACTTTAAAGAAACATCGGTATATGGAAATGTGGGAGTGTCAGGGTATGGGGGAAGAAAAAGTGTTTCTTTGATTGTGAGTGGGTCTTTGGTAGGTGATACATCTACTTGCTAAGAGCGATGTGGATTTGGTGATTTACAAGGAAAATTTGCGACGAAAATGAAAGCTGTAATTTTGTTGTCTGGGGGATTAGATTCTTCTACAATTCTTTACCACGCAAAGGCTGATGGCTGTGAGTGTTACTCGATGTCCTTTGATTATCAACAGCGACATCGGCGCGAGTTAAATTCAGCGTTACGTGTGGCGCAAAATGCCGGAGTTGCACAACATCAGGTAGTGAACTTTGATTTAAGACAGTGGGGTGGTTCAGCCTTAACTGATGATGCGATCGCTCTACCTCAAGCCCGTTCTTTGAGTGAAATGTCAGAAAATATTCCTGTCACCTACGTACCTGCACGGAATACAATTTTTTTAAGTTTTGCCCTAGCCTATGCAGAAGCGATCGCCGCCCAGCGAGTTTATATCGGAGTCAATGCCCTAGATTACTCAGGATATCCTGACTGTCGCCCTGATTATATCCAAGCGATGCAAGAAGTTTTTCGACTGGGAACTAAACAAGGGCGGGAAGGAGAACCGATTAAAATTATTGCTCCCCTGCTAGAACTGAAAAAAACCGAAATCATCCAACTTGGGAACACATTAGGAGTACCCTGGGAATTAACTTGGTCATGTTACGCCGGTGCTGATGTCGCCTGCGGTGTTTGTGATTCTTGTCGCTTGAGATTAGCTGCTTTCGCTGAATTAGGGCTAGAAGACCCACTACCCTATGCTTAAAAAAGGAAAAAGTAAAAAAGTAAAAGATTCTCTTATTTATACCTTTTGCCTTTTGCCTTTTGCCTTCTTAAGCTAATCGTCATTTAAATTGCATCATTTTCATACTGACAAAAGC
Organism: Nostoc sp. CMAA1605; assembly: GCF_021596505.1. Taxonomy (GTDB): domain Bacteria; phylum Cyanobacteriota; class Cyanobacteriia; order Cyanobacteriales; family Nostocaceae; genus Trichormus. The sequence goes on from NZ_PJIZ01000067.1 coordinate 39,438, forward strand.
TGTAAACCCTCTCCCCTGCTCCCTGCCCCCTGCCCCTCTGCGGCCTCAATGTGCTTTCTTATATGCTTAACAGCTTACTCCCCCAAACGTCGCAGTTGAATCTGATGCAGGCGTGGCCCTTCTACGGAAACAATTGTGAATTCTAGATTTTCATAGCGGCAAATTTCACCGATGCTGGGCATTTTCTGCAATTGGTAAAGTAAAAATCCAGCTAGGGTCTGATATTCTTTGGCGAGAGGTAAGTTGAGGTGTAAAACTTCGTTGAGGTCTTCTAAGTTCACCTGGGCTTGAACTAAAAATGTTTGGGGGTCAATCATCTCAAACAGTAAGTCGTTACTGTTAGGAGATGCACCCACATCACCAATAATTTCCGCAATTACATCTTGAATAGTCAAAAGTCCGACTGTGCCGCCAAATTCATCTACAACTATGACCATAGCTGGCTTTTCTGCCTGCATCATGGGCAAGAGTTCGCTAAGTGGGGTAATTTCTGGTACAAACCGAATGGGACGCATCCAGGCTTGAATATGGCTGTCTAAAGTGAGTTGTCCGGTGGCGAGGGGTTTGGCTAAATCTCGAAAGTAAACAATTCCTCGCATATCGTCTAGGGATTCCCCAAGAATGGGATAGCGGGAATGTCCGGTAGAAATCATCTCTTGCAGCAGGTTCTCAAAAGTAGCGTCTTTAGATAAGGCGACGATGCTAGTACGGGGAGTCATAACATCTTGGGCTGTGACATCACCAAATTCAAACACATTATTGAGTAGCTCTCTTTCAGTGGTTTCTAAGCCAGTAGATTCTCGTTCTGTGGAGATAATTAACTGTAATTCTTCAGGTGTGACGGGGGGTCGCCAACCTTGTCCTGTATAGTTGATGCCAAATAGCCGTAACAAATAACTAGTAGATTGATTGAGAATCCAAAGAAAGGGACTGAAAAAACGGATAATCGCTTTGACTAAAGGCCCTAAAAATCGCGCCAACTGCTCAGAGTGCAGCATTGCTACTGATTTAGGACACAATTCTCCTAAGACTATTTGCAGATAGGCAATTAAGAAAAAAGCAATAGGAATTGCTAGGGAATGGGCGATCGCATGGCTAATTTTGGCGGTTAAGGGCAAATTTTGCAGCCATGAACCAATAACCACCACAATTGAACTTTCTCCAATCCACCCCAAAGCCAGGCTAGAAAGGGTAATTCCCAACTGAGTTGTTGATAGGAGTCGGTTAATATTACGCTGTAGTGCTTCGACTGCGATCGCCGGAATATCACCAGACTCTACTAACTGATGAATTCGCGATCGACGCACAGTCACCATAGAAAATTCTGCCGTGACAAAAAAGGCGTTAATTACTATCAGTAGTAATACTGACAATAACCGCAATCCCACATCAGTCAAGCTCAAATTAGGAAATTCATTCACCGTCACAGCTCATACGCTTACTAAATAGGGAATGGGGAATAGGGAATGGGGAATAGGGCATTGGGCATAGGAAATTTCCCCCTGCCCCCTGCCCCCTGCCCTCTACTTTCTGCCCCCTGCTCCTCTGCCTCTTCATCTAGTCCTTTTTATCGACTGGAATATTTGCTACCTCTAACTTTAATTTCTGATCAGGATAGTCTGTGAGGGATAGAGATACTTTCTTCACATCATCCAGTAAAGCTGTTGGGATACTGATAGTACCCGAAAATGATGAGCCATTAGCGGGTAATTCTGGGGGTAATCCCTCTGTACTAGCACTGAGGGTTCTGCCTTTATCGTCAGTGACATCTAGGAAACTATACAAAAAACGCACAGAATCTGCACCTTGATTTTGCATTTTCACTTTCAGGAGTAAATCACCGCCGGAATAGCGTGCAGATTGCACCGCAAAGGTTACACCTTCACTTTCAGATGTTTTGGGAAAGCCTGGTTGTGGTTTTTCTTCGACTACTTTCTGGGTTTTTTCCTTTTGTTGCTGCTTATTTTCGTCAATGTCTTCGTCGTCTTCTGCTAACTTATCTGATTGAGCAGCCTTAGCTTTCCCCTCAATTCGTGCTTTGACGGTTTTGAGAATGTCTTCCTCTTTTAAAAGGGTCACTTCTCCTGATTGGGAGCTATTGGACTTAGCACTGGCAAATTTGCTAGTGGGACGACCATCTGGCGTGGTGACACCTTTGAGAGCCGAACTGCCCAAGTTAAATCCTAAAAAGGCACTGACAGAACCCGACCCCAACATCAGGATTAACAAAATTAGAGTAAGAATTACAGTAGAATTTATTTTCATTGCTAATCAGCTACTATCAAAATCATGCTGGTCTATATTAGCTGGAGTATATTAAGAGTGTTAAACCTATATGCCGAAAACTTTAAGATAACTTAAATAATCATAGTTCGCTCTGTGGCACAAATAAATTGTGTAATATAAAAGTCAACAAGTATGTTGAGGATTGTACAGATCACCCAAACATAGGATACAATCTAATTCTAACCAGGGTTGGCCGAGCGGTTGAGGCAGCGAACTCATAATTCGCCCAAGGCAGGTTCAACTCCTGCACCCTGGATTCTAATGAGTGCTGAGTTGTAGGTATTAAGTTGTGTTAGCCGTAGCGTGGCGTTTAGCCGGTGCTGTTAGCGGTAGTGCAGCGTTTAACACTCAGCACTCAGCACTCAGCACTCAGCACTCCTCTTTTATCGAGATAGGGAAGTATCGAAACGGAATTCTGTTCCGGTTCTGAACTTGTTGGCATTCAAGCGAGGGGACATCAGTATTGATGTATTGTAAGGATTTGGTAAATCAGGTGTCCGCAGATAAGGGTCATTCATAGCCTGTTGTGTGAGGACATCGTGATAAAGGGTGTTGACCAACTCTGCATCACTAGTGATTTCATTATCTGCAAAAGAGTCACGAGGACTAGAACCAATACCTAATAATGAGTCTAACTGACGCTTGGGAGTGTTATTTTGATAAAAGTTGCGATCATGGCGGAAATAAGCACGCTCAAACGTATCACTCGTACTTTCATAATTGGGTACTTCTTCAGCATGAGCGATCGCAGGCATAACAATACCAGTAGCTAAAATCACTAATAATCCACTAATGGACTTAAATTTGATACCCATCTTGGTTGCTCCTCAATTTTTGGGCAAAACTTAACTTATGCTTAAGTTCAGAACTCTCATGAGTTCACCCTTTGGTGTAGCATAACTTTCACTGTTTTGTAATGACGTATTCTACTGAAACCCTTACTGAATCGGATATGTGGGCGGCTAGTGCTGATATTGCCACTCTACGTCAAAATCTACTGGATTTATTTTGCCAACTTGCCTATCAAGAGGGTGATTTCGTCCTCTCTTCAGGACAACCCAGTTCTTACTACATTAATGGTAAACAGGTAACACTCCATCCCCAAGGTGCTTTAGCTATTGGGCGTATTCTCTTATCTTTGCTACCTTCAGATACTCAAGCTGTAGCAGGTTTAACACTGGGAGCTGATCCCATTGTGACAGCCGTGAGTGTAGTTTCCGCCTATGAAAATCAACCAATTCCCGCTTTGATTATTCGTAAAGAAGCTAAAGGTCACGGAACCAAAGCATATATTGAAGGGCCAAATTTAGTTGAAGGTGCAAAAGTGGTGGTGTTAGAAGATGTCGTCACCACTGGACAATCAGCAATGAAGGCTGTTGACCGACTGAGGGCTGCTGGCTATGTAGTCAATGAGGTAATTTCATTAGTAGACAGACAACAAGGAGGCGCAGAATTTTACCAGTCCTTGGGTTTACGGTTTGAGGCAGTTTATACCATTCAGGACATTCAAGAACGGTATCGGGAATTAGCTAGTTAATTGGGAAATTTAGGGTCGCCTAGCGACTCTCCCAAGATAAAGCTGCGAATACAGTTGTAAATTGAGGAATATTTTTGAAATTTAAAAATTAGCGTGGAGTTTGCAATTATTATGTCAATTGAGAGTCCTATAGCAGAAGCCGCTAAAAATCTGGAAAATATTTGTAGTAATGTTATTGAAAATAGTGAAGTAGTAAAAATTAGCAGACCGGATGGTAATAATGTTGTTCTAATTGCTGAAACTGAATTACAAAGCTTACTGGAAACACTTTATTTACTGCGCTTTCCTGCTAATTCGGCGCGTCTATTCACAGCTTTACAACGAGCAAAATTAAAAACTGTCATGCCTCAATCTGTTAGTGAATTGTATGCAAGATTTGAGCTAAATGAAGATGAAAATAGTAGCAATATTGACATGGCTAGTTAGATTTTATTTTTCGATTCAATATTATAAATATTCTTCATAGAAAAGCCTGCGATCGCAGGCTTTTTTTTATCCATCACATCAGATTAATTAAGCTGATGTCACAGTCTCTTTTGCCAAGAATTTCTCTAGTTCAGTTAACGCATCAGCATCGACTTTGGTCTGCATAGGACAGAATTTTGGCCCGCACATAGAACAAAACTCAGCAGTTTTATAAATATCTGCTGGTAAAGTTTCATCATGGTATTCTTTAGCCCTTTCAGGGTCGAGTGCTAATTCAAACTGACGATTCCAGTCGAAGTTATAACGGGCTTTAGAGAGTTCATCGTCTCTATCCCTTGCGCCTGGGCGGTGTCTGGCGATGTCGGCGGCGTGGGCTGCTATTTTGTAAGCAATTAAACCATTGCGAACATCTTCTGCGTTGGGTAATCCTAAGTGTTCTTTGGGTGTCACGTAGCACAGCATAGCAGTACCATACCAGCCAGCCATTGCTGCACCGATCGCAGAAGTGATATGGTCATAACCAGGAGCAATGTCTGTAACCAATGGACCCAGCACATAGAAAGGAGCTTCAGAACACTCTTCCATCTGCTTTTTGACATTAAACTCAATTTGATTCATTGGGACGTGTCCTGGCCCTTCTACCATGACTTGTACATCATGTTCCCAGGCTTTGCGTGTCAGTTGTCCGAGGGTTTTGAGTTCTGCTAACTGGGCTGCGTCAGATGCGTCATGGGTACAGCCGGGGCGCAGAGAGTCCCCTAAACTGAAGGAGACATCATATGTTTTGAAAATTTCAATAATGTCGCGGAAATGGGTGTAGAGGGGGTTTTGCTTGTGGTGATGTAACATCCACCGCGCCAAGATACCGCCACCACGGGAAACAATTCCAGTAATGCGGCTTCTCACCAAGGGTAAATGTTCAATCAAAATTCCGGCGTGGATGGTTTGATAGTCTACCCCTTGTTGGGCGTGTTTCTCGATGATGTGGAGAAAATCGTCTGGTGTGAGATTCTCAATTTTCCCGTGGACACTTTCTAAAGCTTGGTAGACGGGGACTGTACCAATGGGAACGGGTGAGGCGTTAATGATGGCGGTACGAATTTCATCTAAGTTACCGCCACCTGTGGACAAGTCCATGACGGTATCAGCACCGTATTTTACCGCCAAATTGAGCTTATCAACTTCTTCTTGCAGATTGGAAGAATTGGGTGAAGCACCGATATTAGCATTTACCTTGCACTTGGAGGCGATGCCAATACACATTGGCTCTAGATTAGTGTGATTAATATTAGCGGGGATAATCATCCGTCCCCGTGCTACTTCCTCACGAATTAAGTCAGCAGGTAGATTTTCTCTTTGGGCGACGTAGTGCATTTCTTCGGTGATGACACCCTGACGTGCGTAGTGCATTTGAGTTACATTGCTTTGTCCACGCCGTTTAGCAACCCATTCTTTCCGCATATGAAATTTCCTCAATAAACAGCTTCCCTTCGCTGGTATTATCCAGACTCAGGTGTTAAGGGTGTAATCTCAGCCTGTTAGTGCAAGCACCCCTAGCATGGATGTTGATTCTACCATTTTGCTTGGGGTTGGGAACAAGGGGGTTAACAATTCAAAATTCAAAATACCCTACGGGAAGGCTTACGCCTACAAAATTCAAAATTTTCTGTGGGAAGCTAAAGCTACAAAATTTAAAATTCGACACAGTTGCAGTCGGGGATTTAAAACCCAACTCAACTGATACTACGTAGCCTTTCTGAAGGGTGCTGAAAATCCCCGAAATTTAATTTCGGAGAGTGTCAAGATCACAAAAGCTGAAAATCGAGTCATCACTAAGACAAGTTAGCAGAGTCACAGGAGAGAATAACTAATGACTAATGACTAATGACTAATGATGACTAATGACTACAAATACATTATTTTTCACAAACCCTATGGTGTCTTGAGTCAGTTTACTCAGGAAAGCCCCAAACACCAAACGCTCAAGGATTATATTAATGTGCCGGATGTGTATCCAGTGGGGCGGTTAGATTGGGATAGTGAGGGATTATTGCTGTTAACCAATGATGGGAGGTTACAGCATCGTTTATCACATCCGCGTTTTGGCCATGAAAGAACTTATTGGGTGCAAGTAGAGCGAATTCCAGATGTAGATGCTATAACCAGATTACAAACAGGGGTAGAAATTCAAGATTACCGCACCAGACCAGCCAAAGTTAGTTTACTACCAGAAGATCCACCTGTGGGCGATCGCCATCCGCCGATTAGATTTCGCAAAAATGTGCCTACCGCTTGGTTAGAAATGACGTTAACAGAGGGTAAGAACAGACAAGTGCGGCGCATGACTGCGGCGGTGGGGTTTCCGACTTTGCGTTTAATTAGAGTGAGTATCGCTAATTTACGTTTGGATGGTTTAGCTTTGGGTGAATGGCGGGATCTCACACCATCAGAGGTGAAACTTCTCAATCACTTACCCGTCAAATCCAAAAAAGCATAGCTATACCAAGCTGAAAAGTTTCCCAGGGTGAAAAAACAGAAAACTTTTTGATTTACTGATTTTTTCGTAAAAGCAGTTAAAAACAGTATCGTTTCGTTTTTTCTGAGCAATTAGTCCAAGTCAACCTGGGAGTACCAGTTTAAAACCTATGAGTCTGAATCAACGTAGACGGGAAGTGGATTGTCGTCAGACAGCACTTCCCCCAAACCACAAACTCAACATTTTGTCTAAAAAATTTCCCTGTTGGGAATGTGTGTCTGAAGGAGTCTTAGATTCAGAAACGAAAACGGATGAGCAGTTAGTTGATCACAAAGCAAAACTATCACAGTATGGGATGCTGTATGACCATCTTCCATCTGTGTGTTTGAGTTTAGATGTCACAGGATTAATTTTATCTATTAACCAATTTGGTGCTAGCAGTCTGGGTTACACACCAGAACAGTTGGTAAAACAGCCATTTTTCCAATTATTTGCCCAGTCGGAACAACCAAGATTGATTGATGAGTTTAAAAACTTATTGACAAATAAAAGCAAGGATATGTCCGAGTGTGCAGATGTGCGCTTAGATTGTCCTCATAGTTCAATAAAATGGGTCAAAATCCTCTGGAGACTGATATCGGATGATTACCAAGACCCAGTGATTTTGATGGTGTGTGAAGATGTGACTAATTATATTGGTCATGGGGAATTGGAAATTGGGAATTGGGAAGAGTTATCAAGTCCCATACCCAATTTAGTGAGTGACGATCAACAGAGGTTAGAAGAGGAAGTATTAATAACAAAGAAACGAGATATACAGGAAGAATTTATCAGTGCGGTTTCTCATGAATTACGCACACCTTTAACTAATATGAAAATGGCGATTCAGATGTTGGGAATCGCACTGCGTAAGGAGAATCAACTTTTAGGGAATACAGAAAACTCTAAAGTGGCTTGCTATTTTGAAATTTTAAATAATGAGTGCGATCGCGAAATAAATCTTATTAATAATTTTCTTGATTTAAAACGTCTAGAAACCAACTCCCAACCTTGGTTATTGGAAACAATTCACATTGATGAGTGGTTATGGCAAGTAGTAGAGAAATTTAAACAGCAGCATTTTCGGCTTTGCCAGCAAAATCTCAGTCTGACAATTGCGTCCCCTCTGCCACCGCTTAGATGCAATTCCTTGAGTTTAGAACGCATAGTGATAGAGTTACTCACGAATGCTTGTAAATTTAGTCCTCCAGATGCAGCCATTACTATTTCTGTCGGACTCAAAGGGAATAAAATTTTTCTCCAGGTAATTAATTTCGGCGTAGAGATTCCAAGCAACGAATTACCGCGCATTTTTGACAAATTTTATCGCATCCCCAGCAATGATCCTACCAAGCAAGGCGGCGCAGGCTTAGGATTGACATTAGTGCAGAAATTAACCCAGCAATTAGGCGGAACAATCACTGTTGAGAGTCAGTCAAACCGTACTTGTTTTACTTTAGTGGTCAATGGTCATTAGGGCATAGGGCATGGGGCATAGGGCATGGGGCATAGGGCATGGGGCATAGGGCATAGGGCATAAAAAACAAATCTACCTTGTCTACCTTCCAGTCCCCAATCCCCAATCCCCAATCCCCAAATTTAATAAATTCCCTTGCCGATGTCTGAAATATTTAGCTAATATGCGTCACAATTAATACTGCCACCAAAATTCACGGGTGAAACCACAATTTTTTGTAGGTCTACTGTAGGCAGGGGCGGCCGATTGTGGCACTTTGGATATTAGTGGCTAGAAGCACCTTGGAACGGGAATTAAGGAACTTCCACCATGCTGATTTGTCCTGAGTGTCAATTTGAAAATCCTAACGGTAACAATTTCTGTCAAAAATGTGGTACTTCCCTAACCCACAAGGTATGTCCCCAATGTAGTACCGATGTGAGTGTAGATTTGCTACAGTGCCATAACTGCGGTGCCGAATGTGGCACTGTTTGGTGGGCTATTGTGGGGGTAGAAGGGACTGGGGACTGGGGATTGGGGATTGGGAAGGAGGAAAGTACAGGAGATGAGGGAGTAGTGGGAGTAGGGGAGAATATTCCCCAATCCCCAATGCCCGATGCCCAATGCCCAATGCCCGATACCCAATGCCCAATGCCCGATGCTCAAGAACCAACGCCTGATAATGCGCCGACTTTACCCCCCAAATTGTCTATTGGTACTTATTTAGGGAAGGAACAACGCTATCAGTTTTTGGCATCGCCATTAGTTGAGAATGGGGAAGTATCCACTAGGGTTTTAGACCGTCAACCTTATCAAATTTCCCCAATTGAGGCGATATTAGCCAATCAGAAGCAGGGAGTGATGGCATCTATGAATGAAATCAGTGGGATTCCCAAAATTGCTGAAGCTTACATTGCGCTACAGTCCCCCCATCACCCAGAAATTCCCAAGATTCATGATGCTTGGGAAGATGATGAGATGCAGGTTGTATTGATTGAAGACCGTTCTCATTGGCAATATTTACTAGATGCGTGGAAACAGGAAACAACCAGTTCGTTGCAGATTCTGCACTGGTGTTATCAAATGACTCAACTGTGGACTTTGCTAGAACCACTGAATTGTCATTACAGTTTGTTAGATATATCGAATCTGCGGTTGGATGAAGACCAAACTCTAGGACTACAGAGATTATATTTACAGCCAATAGAAACAGAATTGCCAGATACAACGGCAACATTTGAGGAATTTTCAGCCGAGGCTTTTATTCTGAGACCTTTAGGTAGAGTTTGGCAACAGCTATTTAGAAGTTCACAGCGTACTCAATTTGGTTCATTAATCCAAGTTTTAGAAGATTTAGAGCAAGGTAATATTCCGACGATCGCACAGTTGCGATCGCGTTTACAAGATGTCGCCACAGAATTAGAAGTTGGCTCTTCCCCCATTTTTGCTGAATCAGTATTACCCACTGCTTCACCGACGTTTTTACAGATAGACGATTCAGAAGATACTTTAGCTAGAGGGGATGATTTACCAACTGTTGTACTGTCAATGCAGTTAAGCAATTTAGAAGATGCTGGCTCTACCGATGTTGGTCGTCAAAGACAGCATAATGAGGATTGCTTTGGCATTGTGACTAAAATCGAAAAGGTAGACTTGCCCAAAAACCGAATTCTCCAAGCCCAAGGTTTGTATATTCTCTGTGATGGTATGGGTGGACACGCCGGTGGTGAGGTAGCTAGTCAACTAGCAGTCCAAACTCTCAGGCAGTATTTTCAAGAAAACTGGGATAGTAATCAGTTTCCCTCAGAAAGCAAGATTCGAGAAGCTGTTTATTTAGCAAACAGGGTAATTTACGAGAAAAATCAACAAGATGCCCGTTCTGGGGTAGGACGGATGGGTACTACTTTGGTAATGTTACTTATTCAAGGTAATCAAGCCGCCGTTGCTCATGTGGGGGATAGTCGCCTCTACCGCTTGACGCGGAAGCGGGGTTTGGAACAATTAACTTTAGATCATGAAGTGGGACAACGAGAAATTAGCAGAGGTGTAGAAGCTAGTATTGCCTACGCGCGTCCAGACGCTTACCAACTAACTCAAGCATTGGGGCCGCGTGATGACAGTGCAATTAATCCTGATGTGGAATTTTTCCACATTAATGAGGATAGTCTTTTTGTGCTGGTGTCAGATGGTCTTTCCGATAATGATTTACTAGAAACTCACTGGCAGAACCACCTTTTGCCTTTATTGAGTTTTACTAATAATTTAGAACAAGGCGTGACAACATTAATTGATTTGGCTAATCAATACAACGGTCATGACAACATTACTGCTATACTTATCCGGGCAAAAGTCCGCCCCAATACGGGGAGTAGGGAGTAAGAAGCAGGGGGCAGGAGGCAGGGAGAAGAAGAGAAATTTTCTTCCCCAATCCCCAATCCCCAGTCCCCAATCCCCAGTCCCCAATCCCCAATCCCCAATCCCCAGTCCCCAATCCCCAGTCCCCATATCATCCAGGTTGTATTGTGGTTACTCTGATTTTGCTAGAACCGCAACAAAAAACGCCCATCAAACAGTGGTGCTTTGAAAATTCCGCCGTCATTCGGATTGGTCGAGCGACGGATAATCATGTTGTGTTAACTGATAGTTTAGTGTCTAGGCATCATTTAGAAATTCGGCAAGTCACTTCTGCTAAGAATGGTGCTTCATGGCAAATCATCAGTAAAGGCACAAATGGCACTTTCCTTGATGGGGTGCTAGTAATTCAGAGTTCATTACCCCATAATTCCCTGCTGCAACTAGCGCAGGGAGGGCCAATCTTACAGTTTCAAATTCAGGAGGAAGCAGCACCAACTCCTAATTTACCGTCACCAGGATTAGGTGGTTTGTCAGAAAATTTGCCTCTACCAGTCACCTCACAAAGAAAGGCGGCTCAACCTAGTTGCACTCATGAGGGCAATTCCCCAGGAAACTTATTTTGTATCCATTGTGGACAACCGCTTTCGGTACAGCAGACTATCCGCTATTACCAAGTTTTACGGACTTTGGGACAGGGAGGTATGGGTACTACCTATCTGGCTTGGGATGCAGCCGGGTTGATTGCTGGACACCCGCAATTATTGGTGCTGAAGCAAATGAATGCTGATATGGCGAAAATTGCTAAGGCTCAGGAATTATTTGATCGGGAGGCGCATACCCTCAAATCCCTAAATCATGAGGGAATTCCTAAGTATTATGACTTTTTTGTCGAAGGCGGTAAGAAATACTTGGCAATGGAACTAGTTCACGGCCAAGATTTAGAAAAACGCATCTATACTTATGGCCCCGTCATCCCCCAACAAGCGATCGCCTGGATGATTCAAACTTGCGATATTCTTGATTATCTCCACTCTCAAGAACCGCCATTAATTCACCGTGATATTAAACCCGCTAACCTGATGGTGCGGAATGCCAATAATCAAATAGTGGTGCTAGATTTTGGTGCAGTCAAGGAAATTGGCACAACCCCAGGTACTCGCATAGGTGCAGAAGGTTACTGCGCGCCAGAACAAGAACGGGGACAGCCCCTGACGCAATCCGATTTATATGCGATCGGCCCGACACTAATTTTTCTACTGACAGGCGAAAATCCCTTTAAGTTTTATCGCCAAAAAGGGCGCGGTTTCCGCTTCGATGTTAGCCAAATCCCCACTGTCACACCCCAATTGAGAGAAATTATTGAGCGTGTCACAGAACCTTTACCGCGCGATCGCTATCAAACGTCTAAAGAACTCGCCCAAGCCTTGGCTAATTGTCAGTGAGGGATTGGGGATTGGGGACTGGAAAATAAATAGTAGGTCATAAGAAATCAAAATGAATGATAACCAATGCCCAATTCCCCATTCCCAATGCCCTATTCTTCATCCCATGCTTCCACCGCTAGCAAATCCCCTATTGGATCTTGCATAGTGAAACCAAAGTCTAAGAGTTCCTGTTTCCAATGCTGCCAATCGTTTCCATAAAGCAGCGCAATTTTCCAAATGCTATCGCTTGGCTTGATAATATTGGATTCAACGAGTGATTGCACGTTACGCTGCAATTTCACCATTGGGTGAATTACTTGCTGAGTCATAACCTCGATTCAATTCAAAATTTTATTGGGTAAATGCTTAATCAAAACTGCTTTCCGTTTTGCAACTGTCAAAAACGCGTAGAGTGTATTTGGTAAAGCAAGTCTTAACTTTTTTACTATACCATAACAAACTCGATAAATTTGCTTGTCAATTCGGTTTTGTACGGTAATTACTCCACAAAGCCTGAACCGCGCCAAGCAACTATAGTCAATGCAAAACGGGGTGAGCGATCGCCTTCAAGTTTGCAGTCAGCATACTAGGAAAAACAGCCTGTAAAGACTTATTTTTCGTATCTACAAGAATTTTTACAACTTTTATCAAGCCCATAAAATACTGGCTAATTCAAGATGTTGAAACAACACTGACAGAATATTTTCTCTGTAGATCCAAACGATTATATACAATAACGCAAACATCAGAGATTTTATCGCATTATGGCAAATCTTAATATATATTTAATTTTTCTCTAGAAGTTTAGCCAAAATCAATTTTATTGATGTTGAGCCTGAAAAACCAGATAACTAAGTAAATACTTAAGTAATTAGCTATTTGTGTTTTGTATATTTTATTAACCGTAATCAATAAGTTTTTATTTCCCCCAAAATTCATACATCTTAATATTTGGCTTTATACCAGCATCAAAAAAATCTAATTGAGGTGTTAGTTTCTGTGAAGTAATGGGTAATCTCTTATCTAGAAGCTTGCTGTAACTCAGTATTTACCACAACTCAGATTCAAACATGGCTAGATCAGGGGATGACTATTTAGAGACGCGTAAAAGACAGATTGAACGAAAAAAAAGAATTTGGACGACAGTGTCAATTATTTCTTTCTTCGGTTCTATAGCGTTTGGGGCTGTTTCAACTATCCAACGTGCTATACAGAATCCTCCACAAGTCACTCCAACTCAGTCTGCTGAACCTTCACTACAAGAACAAGCGAAAGGCTACGAATTAGTTTTACAGCGAGAACCGAACAACCAAGTTGCTTTAGAAAAGTTGTCATTAATACGTGTGCAGTTAAAAGATTTTAAAGGAGCAAGAGAAATATTAGAAAAACTGGTAAAGCAACATCCTGATAGACAAGACTATCAAGTTATTTTGGCAGATATAAAGAAACGAGAAAAATAAAATATTTCAAATAATCAGAAACCTTACATAAACTAGAAATTATGAATAATCCCATCACTGATTCTGACTTAAATAACTTAATTGCTCCTGAAATTAAAAATGATGAATTCTATGCGGTGATTCAGAGCATTGCTAGAAATGAAAATATTAAAACAGTTTTAGAGATTGGTTCATCTTCAGGAGAAGGAAGCACTGAAGCTTTTGTTACAGGAATGCGGCAAAATCCCAACAAGCCTATTTTGTTTTGTATGGAGGTATCAAAACCTAGATTTCAGGAGTTAGAAAATAGATATAAAAATGACGATTTTGTTAAAGTTTATAATATATCATCTGTGCCAGTAGAAAGCTTTCCCGATAAAAAACAAGTTATAGATTTTTATTACAATACTGATAATAATCTTAAAATTTATCCATTGGATCGTGTTATTGGCTGGCTTGAGCAAGATATTGATTATGTAAAAGAATGTGGATTTTCTGGAAATGGCATCAGAAAAATCAAACAAGAAAATAATATTGAAAATTTTGATGTTGTCTTAATTGATGGTTCGGAATTTACTGGTATTGCCGAATTATGTGAGGTTTACGGTGCAAAATATATTTTTTTAGATGATATTACAACCTTTAAAAATTATCATAACCATCAAGAGCTACTGACAGATAAAAATTATGAATTAGTTATTCAAAATAGTTTTATCAGGAATGGATATTCGATTTTTAAAAAAGTTGACTATCCAGAAACTTGTTTATCTGCTCATGAAATAGCTGAACAAAATCTTGTTAATAGACTCGTTAAACCTGGAATGATAGTGTTTGATGTAGGAGCTAATATAGGAAATTATTCAGTTTTATTTAGTAAGTTGGTAGGGGCTTCTGGAAAGGTATATTCATTTGAGCCAACTTTACGTACATTCAATAAACTACAAGAAAGATTACTAAACTTAGATTCTCATAACATTAACTCATATCAGAAAGCCGTTTTCTCGCATAACACACAAATAGAATTTCACGAATTTCCAGATGAGTTTTCTGAGTGGAATGGTATTGGTTTAACACAAATGCTATATCCTACAGATTCTGGGAAATATGTTCCTATTGTGAATACAGAAATTGTAGAAGCAATAAATATAGATTCATTTTGTCAAAACAATAATATTGACAGAATAGATTATTTAAAAATAGATGTTGAAGGTGCAGAAAGCGATGTATTACAGGGAAGTATTGAACTATTAAGACAAAAGAAAATTGGTTTTATCCAGTTTGAAATATCACAAAAAATGCTGGAGGGATTAAACCGCGATGCTAAATATACATTTGATATTTTAACGGAAAATGGT
>NZ_PJIZ01000068.1 GCF_021596505.1 Nostoc sp. CMAA1605
GCAAGGGGACTGAAACATAATTGCTACATCTTTGTCGTGCAGGTGTTCTGTTTGGGTTTCCATCAACCTTTTCCCCGCAAGGGGACTGAAACAAAATATTGTGTTTATTGCCTCCTCGTATCTGTTTATTGTTTCCATCAACCTTTTCCCCGCAAGGGGACTGAAACCTTTGAGGATGCACTTTTAGCTATTCAAATAATACTAGCAAGTTTCCATCAACCTTTTCCCCGCAAGGGGACTGAAACAGGAAGAAATACAGGCGATCGCTGACGGCACAAAGCCAACGTTTCCATCAACCTTTTCCCCGCAAGGGGACTGAAACCACTAAAACCGCGCTGACGGAGGCGATCGCCTATATAGTGTTTCCATCAACCTTTTCCCCGCAAGGGGACTGAAACCAGAATCAAACGCCACTATCAATTCAAACTTCCCACGGTTTCCATCAACCTTTTCCCCGCAAGGGGACTGAAACGGCGGAACACACGCCGCCACCTGGGCAGTCTACGACGGTTTCCATCAACCTTTTCCCCGCAAGGGGACTGAAACTCCCTACTGTTTCTGATGCTTTTCTTTTCAATATTTAGTTTCCATCAACCATTTCCCCGCAAGGGGACTGAAACACTATAATTTATTCCTAGACATCATTATATAGAAAGGATGGTTTCCATTAACCATTTACCCGCAAGGGGATTAAAAGCCAAAAACAATACAACATAACTCTTGCAAAAGTCATTATCCTAGCGTCCTTCTTTGCGACTTTGCGCCTTTGCGCGAAACAAAAAAATTATTTATTCAAGAAGTCCAATAAATAACCCCAAAGATTGGTACTTATTTCCAAACACAATTTCCCCGCCAGGGGACTAAAAAATCGAGAATATAAATTTACAGATATAGTATTGTAGAAAACTTTACATAAATGGGCAAATTTTGCTATTTACTGTAAATTAAAGAGTCATAGCATAACTAATGTGCAGAATACTGACTCAGGATTAATTACCCCAAGAGCCAAAATCAATTTACCATGACTCAAGTGCTGCAAGTCGGCGATCGCAAAATCGAAGCTAGCGAAATTATCCCCTTACTAGCTAATTATCAATTACTACCCCAACTGCTACGGGAAATAATTATTGACGAAGCGATAGTAAATGTAGAGTGTAATCCTGAAGAAGTCGCCCAAGCTAAACAGCGTTTTTATGCTGAAAGACAGTTAACCCAACCAGCAGAAATTCAAGCATGGATGACGCAACAAGGGTTAACTTCCGAACAACTAGATAATCTGATTTCTCGTAAAATCAAACTAGAAAAATTTAAACAACTCACTTGGGGTAACAAACTAGAATCTTATTTCTTTCAAATGAAAGGAAAATTAGATAAAGTCATTTATTCCTTACTCAGAACTCAAGATCCAGGATTAGCCCAAGAACTATACTTTCGCCTCCAAGCCAACGAACAGTCCTTTGCAGATGTAGCACAGAAATATTCCAAAGGCCCAGAAGCCCAAACCGGCGGATTAGTAGGGCCAGTGGAATTCAGCACACTACACCCAGCAATGGTACAACTATTAAGTAATTGTCAACCAGGAAAAATCTCACCACCAGCCCGTATTAGTGAATGGCTAGTCATTGTGCGAGTAGAAAAATTCATCCCCGCCCAACTAGATGAACCCATGAAAGCACGTTTATTAAATGAACTATTTGAAACCTGGTTACAAGAACAACAAAAGCAAGTTAAAGTAATTCCAAGTTAAGTTATGTGGTGAGGAAGGGACTGGGGATTGGGGATTGGGGACTGGGGATTGGGGATTGGGGACTGGGGACTGGGGACTGGGGACTGGGGACTGGGGACTGGGGACTGGGGACTGGGGACTGGGGACTGGGGACTGGGGGCTGGGGACTGGGGATTGGAAGGTAGACAAGGTAGACAAGGTAGGAGATGAGAAAAACTGTTCCCTGTTCCCTGTTCCCTGTTCCCTAATGACTATTGACTAATGACTATTGACTAATGACTAATGACTAAATAAAATGCCTCTCTAACCAATTTTCTAAATCAGTTAATACTTCCAGATAATTCAAATCATCTTGTAATTCGTGATATGCGCCTGGGTATTCAATTCGCAGCTTATCTGGATAAGGGACAAGCTGATAAAATGTTTCGCTACCTTCAGGTAATACCACTCTATCCGCACCACCGTGAAGAATTAATAACGGGATTTTCCACTCTGGTGCATGATGATAAATCCAATTAACTGTGGCTAAATATTCTGTAGATAAACGCGCACTCGCACGGGTATGACGTAGGGTATCTTGTGCGTAGATAACCAATGCTTTCTCGTCCCTTGAACCTGCTGCTACATCTAGTCCGGTGTTTAGGGTGAAACTTGGCCAAATTTGTGAGAGTAATTTGCCTAATAGTAAGCGAAATTTCGATACACCAACTTTACCCAGGGCTGGTGCTATGGTAATTACGCTTTTTAATGCGGCAATTGTTTGGGGATAATGCAAAACATAGTCCAAAACTATCACGCCGCCGAAACTATGACCTAAAAGAAATAGGGGAATTTGCGGCTGTTGGGTAGCAATTAATTCCAGAAAAGCCTTCAAATCTTCGCGGAGTTCAGTCCAACTGTTAATATGACCACGCACCCCAGGCGATCGCCCATGTCCCCGCAGGTCTAAACTATAGATAGCATATTGTTTATAAACTGTATAAAATTTTAATCTTTGAGCAATTTTGTAGATTTAGTTATTTATGATAACCTATATCTCAAGGTATTAAAGTTGCTACAAATAAACAATTGAGTTAAAAAAAATACCACTTTAAACTTAATTATTTGTCAGTAATAAACCAAATCAGACTATATAAATAAAAGATACAGCAGAAGTCAATATAATTTTCCGAGAAAGAAAAATTATACTGATTTCTAGTCTCATCTTAAATCAATTATTTTGAACAAGGGTACGTGAGGTAGTAGATGAAAAAAGTGTTGACTCTCCAAAATTTAGGGATTGTGATCGCAGTTAAAAATTATAATTGTAGTATTCTTACCTATGACTTTCTCAAGTATGGTAATATCATTCCCTTAGATTGGGAACTAGCAAGAGAACCGCTTGTGAGTAACCAAGGTTCTCAAGTGATCTTTCGTAACGGCGTGAGTATTACTGCTCAACAAGGTATGTTGAGTTTTTTAGAAGTAATTGGCTCTAAAGATATTGCAGAAATTCAGATACCAGCAATTGCTCACAGATACATTCAAGCCTTACCTAACTCAGATTATCAAGCATTAGGCATAGATTTGAGAGGTTACATCACAGAAACGCAAGCAGATACAGAAGGCGACATCCGCAAATATCTGCAATCTTTACTAGCACCTGCGCCTTGGCAAGAAGTTGGGAATGCCCCCGTCCAAGTATCACTCCAATTAGGTTTTACCCTCGAACAAGGGCAACTTAACTTAAATATTAATGAAGGCAAACTCTACATAACTGAAGAAGAAACGGTTCCAATTGTCTTATTTTCAGGTAACTTGAGCTATGGCATCGAAGGTAATAATAAAGAGGAACAGCTACAATCTTTGCATCAGTTAATAGATAATTGGCAACCAGCATTGGAGACATATCAAGATATCATTAATAGCAAATTTTTGCAATCTGGAATTGTTGTGCAAGATGCGCCACAATCAGAAGCAGAGTCATCTGATTTATTGATATCCTAGTCCTAAATAATTTTGATATCAAAAAATATCCCAAATGCCGGATGTGTCAGTGTGAAAAAACTTAAACTATTCAAAATAAATTTCATACTGACACACCCTACTAGTAGTTCGCCTGTGAGATCAACATTGACCGCCTGTAGTAGAAGTATTAAAAAGTATTACCTACAACGTCCTCAAGACAGGGATTTATGGTACTTTCTATTCCGAGCAATATCAAAAAGCTTAAGCATTGATGCCATATCATTGCTACGCTAGCTTCAGTAAAATTGTGTTTCCCTTATATTTGCTAATTAAGTAAAAAACTCGTCTTTGCTGATTTTTTACCAAAAGTTAAATTTTGTAGTAAATTTTACAAATTTTGCTAATTAAAAAATTCTAAGTAAAGCACCCACAAGAGCATCATGAAATAAGGATGTTAAGTATCGCTATTTTAATGTGAGATTAGGTAACTCAGCTATTATAAAGCCCCTATTTAGGGCAGTAGAGCTACCTGATTTAAATCTTAAGAGACAGTGAATGTCCACTAATTAACCCCCTAACGTACTATCACCAGAGAAAACAATGGAAGTCACAAATATCAGTCTTTTTACTAGCAGTGGAGATCCTTTAAATCCTTTTCCAGATGCGGTGACATTTGCTGGTAGTAACCACGGGGATCATTTATTCTTGCGGGTTAATGCCAACAACTTGTTAGCGTACAGCACAGATGGAGCGAATTTCACTGCCGTTGAAAATTTTACCTTCTCATCAGCCACCCGCATCACGGTTGACTTGAGAGGAGGCAATGACTCTCTTGATGTAGATGTTTCCTTAGTTGATGCCCTCACGGGTGTGAGTGGTAGTTTGATGTTTGTGGGTGGCGAGGGGAATGACACCCTGTTTGGTTCAAGTGCAGATACTACCTGGAATATTACCGGAAATGATTCTGGGAAAATGTCAACTGTAGTCGAATACAGTGGTGTTGAAAACCTGACAGGTGCAGACAATAATCAGGATACCTTCGTTGTTAGTTCAGGTGGAAGATTAAGTGGGCTAATGCACGGAGGTAATGCTGGTTATGACACTTTGGTGTTTGAAAGTAACTATCAGTCTGGGGTGTTTACAGGTACAGGGCCAAATTCGGGAAGTATCCAAGTAGATGGTGCGACCTTTACCTACGATGGGTTGGAACCAATCATTGTTGCTGGTGTAGCAGAACTGGCGGTTAACGTTACAGGCTCAAATAATACCATCCGCATCAAAGACAATGGTGATCCCAATGATGGTCAATTCATTGTTGAAAGTCCAGGGATCGAAACCCATATTTTGACCAATCCTGCCACCTCATTTACCCTCAATGCTGGCGGGGCTGGTGATACGGTGATTGTCGAATCTCTCGACCCTGGTTTTAATGCTGCTTTCAAGATTGCTAATGCCGGGACAATCAATGTCCAGAGTAATGTGAATGTGACATCGGGGAATATCACCTTCGATGCCATCAATACCATTAACGTTGCTGATAATGTCACTTTGGAAACCACCACAGGTGATCTCCGCTTGCAGGTTGATTCTGGTTTCGATTTGACTTGGGAATCGGTTACACCTTTCTTTAAAGACCGCAACTCCGCAGCCAGTATTAATGTTGGTCAAGCCACATTAAAAGGTAAAAACGTTGATATTCTCACCAGTGCTACTACCAGTAAATTTGCGGGATTTGAAGTTGATGAAGCAGGATTAGCGGGTTTAGTGTCTGGTCAGGTAGTGGCAGCGTTAACTGGTAATCCTAAGTTAGAGTTCGCCTTTAGTGAAACAACAGGATCGACTATCAAACGCTTGAACGGCTCTTGGATTGCTGATGGCTTTCAGGTAGGACAAACAATTGTTATACAAGATAGCCCACAGGGTTTGAATGATGGGGAGTATCAGATCAAGGCAGTCACCAACGATACAATTACTTTGGCTGACACTGATACACTAACTGCTCAAATATACGATCCTACAGTCACCTTAGTACCCATTTTAGTTGAGGAAGTAATTACCGAGGTCCCACTGCAAGACATACCTTTGGTAGCAGTAGATTCGGCGGGTAATCAAATTTCTACAACTTCTTTTACAGCAGCAGGGCTACAAAATAGTTTCCTAGAAACCTTGGCAACAACGAAAATATTCGATTTTATTGGTTTAGGTTTCCAGGTCTTTTTATCTAAAGCCACTAGCGAAATTACCATCGGCTCTGGGGCAATTATTAATGCCAGTAATAATGTCAGCATCAATTCTGGTGCTGTGTCAGATATTTTCATGGCAACGAGCAGTTTAATTGCTGGGTTGACCTATGGTACATCCGATGCGATCGCCAGGTCTATTGTCAAAACTGGTGCGAATATTACCGCAGGTAACAGATTCAATCTCGATGCTTTTGTTACCAACAACATGAATTTGACTACTTCTGTCGTCTCTGGTTTGCTGAAACCACCTTCTAAAAAAGGGGGCAAATTTATCAAATTTCCTGGGCCTTCTGCGGTTGTTACCTACGGTAAAGGTTATTCTGAGTCCCTAGCCCTTTTGGAAGAAGGTACAATTGTTACAGCTGGAAATGCTCAAGTAAATGCCAGCAGTAACAATAATTTCATCGTCACTTCAACCGATAAAGTTCTCTTTCCCAGTGCTAGCCCTCTAGGAGCAACAGCCATCGGCGTGGCCGTAAGTGAGACTGAATCTTACAGCAACGCCATAGTCAAGGGTAAGGTAACAACAACACAAGGCGACCTAGCTGTTGATGCCAAATCAATTAACATCACTCACGATACCTTTACTAAGGTGAGTGTTAAAAACAAAGGCCCGGCAATTCCTGGTCTTGATAGCAAGATCAATGGAGCCACCCAAGCCCTTGGCATTCGCAGCCCTGGAGCGTTCGGTTTATCCGCCGGGGTATCTTGGTCTCAAGGAATTAATCAAGCCAACGCACAGATCGGCAGTACAGCTGACCTAACCATTGCCAAAGACCTCAAAGTAACTTCTAGGGCAGAGGATAATTTCAAGTCTGTCGCCATTGGTGGTGGCAAGTCAGCTACATTGGTGAGTCTTGGTGGGGCAGTTGCCTACGCTGATTATTCTAATGTTGCCAACGCTTTCATTGATAAAAATGCCCAAGTCAACGCTACAGGTGCTGTCACCGTATCCGCCGATGCCATTGTCCCTAATCAAATTGATGTAGACAATGATTTGCAAGCTTTCGCTAACTTCCGTCCCACTATTCCGTCTTTTTCGTCAAATCCCATTAGTGCGACCCAGCAAATAATTAATACCGGTTTAACGGCTCTGGCTATAATCCTACCCTATAGAAAAGCAGTACCTAATAAGATTGCTACTACTTTTGCTGAAGCTACCGCCCAAGCAGGTGATAAAGATTTTGGCAATCCAGGACTGTTGGCTGTTTCTGCTACGGGTAATATTCTCAAGGCGGCTAATCTAGCTAATGCGTATATTGGTCAAGAAGCGCAAGTTACAGGTAAACAAGGCGTAAACATCGCAGCTAATGCTTGGAGCGAAACTGTTAACACGGCTGGTCTTGCCTCTAATGGAATTCCGCTTCCGGGAGGGGTTAGTAGCCAGGGCAGTGCTGTTGGCGGCACTTATAACGATATTACCTTGATTAATACAGCCAAAGCATTTATTGACGATGGCGCAGTAGTCGATGGCGAGGCTGGAGATATAGTAGTTAAGGCTAATACCCGCAGTTTTATCCTCAATATTGTTGAAGCGGGAGGCAAAGCCACAGATATTGGGGTGGCGGGAGCAGTTGCCATTAATGATTTCCAGAATACCGCACTAGCCTACATTGAAGACAAAGCTAGGGTAACAACAAATCAGAATGTGGTTGTCAACGCCGATAACGATATGTTGGGTATTAACGTTGGCGTTACGCTGATACGGGGCGCAGAAGTGGCAGCAGCTGGTTCTGTCGGCATCAATCAAGTTAACAATGTCACCAAGGCATATATTGGCAACTCCACAGGTGACGATGATACGGGAATTACTGGTACTGGGTTGGTGACAGCCGGGAAAGACGTAAGTGTGGAAGCCTTCTCCAGGGAACGGTTAATCAGTGTGGCACTGACTGCGGCACTCTCCGAGCCTAAGGAACCTGCTCCCCCTCCAAAAACTCCAAAAGACAGCGATATAGTCCTGGGAACGACTGCCTCACTAACGGATAAAATTCCTGGCGGGTCTAAACTACCAGGTGCTACTAAAACTCAAGGGGCAGGGTTCCTGACCAATGGGGCATCTTTTCTGAATACAATTTCAAACAAGACAGGTCTTGGCATTGCGGGAAATGTATCAATTAATGATGTCAACGCTACGACCTATGCTTTCATTAGTGACGATGTTACCGTCAATGCAGGTGGAGACCTCACTATTCAAGCAATTAATGATGCTCCCTTAATGTTAGCGATCGCCACTGCCGCAGCTGCTGAACTGAGCAAAGGTGATGGAGGCGGTGCTTTAGCTGGTTCATTTACCCTTAACGACCTGGATCGTGATGTTCGCGCCTTTACGAATAAAGCCAGCATCACAGCCCGCAACGTAGACGTGCTGGCCAGCAACCGGGACTTCTATTTGTCAATTACCGCCGGTGTTGGGGCAACCGCACCGAAGGGAACAGCTGCCGTCGCTGGCTCAGTTAATCTCAACTTCATCGATACGACTCTGGTTGCAGCTTTAGGCGATAATACAACCTTGACAGCAACCGGTGATGTCAGTGTAGAAGCCAAAGATATTCTGCCCGTTACGGCGGTGGCTGGGGCGATATCAGGGGCTTTGCCTGGAACTAAAGTGGGTGTTGGTGCAGCCGTTGATGTTAGTATCATTAATCGCAATGTCTCCGCCTATATTGGTAAAAATGCGGCGGTGACTTTGACGGGGAATTTGGATGTGCAGGCATTAACCCTGGAAGAAATTGTCTCCGTGGCGGCTAGTCTAGTTGCTGGTTCCGAAAGCCTCGGCTTAGTCGGTCAGGCAACGAGCCAAAATCTCACCACTAATGTTTTTGCTTACATTGATCGTGGTGCAGTAGTTAGTGCTGACCAAAATATTTTAGTTGAAGCTCAGGATATTACGAATATAGGCGATCGCAACCGTCCTGTCGGCACCACACCCCCCAACGTCACAGTCATCGCCGGTGGCGCAACTGTTGGTCAAGGTAACGGTTTTGGGGGTTCCATAGGGAATATCAATATTATTCGCAATGTCAAAGCCTACATCGCTGATGAAACCAGAGTTGATGCCTATGCCTTGGGGAACAATCCCATCTTCACAGGAGATTATGAGGTTGGACGCACCTTCAATCCCAAAGGAGATCCGAACATCAGTGTTCCGGCTGCCGTAGACGAAGCTAACAACACAATTGATTTGGGTGCAGGACATGGACTCGTAACTGGTGATGCTGTCATCTATGACAATGGTGGTGGTGGTAATATTGGCGGATTGGAAGACCGCAGAATCTACTACGTAATCGTTGATAGTAGCAATGCCAACAAAGTTAAATTAACTAAAACCCGTGTGGATGCCCTGGCGGGGACGAATGAGATTGATCTGACCATCGTGCCTTATGTACCTCTGACATTTAACTTCGGCACTATAGGAGTTACTCACCGCCTAGACCGCGCCAGCAAACGAGTAGATGTAGATGGACTGGCAGTGAAAGCCAACGTTGTTGATACTATTAACCTTGCTAGTGCCACCAGTGCCATCAGTTTAGGAGAAGGTAGCACAGGCATTGGTTCTGTAGCCGTCCACACCAACGACACCACCGTTGCCGCCTATATTGGGGATGGTGCAACCAACGCCGCGACTGGGGCAAAAATCAACCAAGGCAGCAAAGCAGCAGATACAGACCAGTCAGTGACAGTCACAGCCAACTACGACGCAAGTATCCTGGGCGTAGCTGGTGGGATCTCCGGTACTTCTGGCGGTTCAGCAGCAATTGGGGCATCAGTAGACACCCAGATTTTGACGGCTAAGGTTGATGCTCACATCGGAGCTTTTGCTGTAGTTGATGCAGAAAACGACATTACAATTCAAGCTAATACTCAGCAGTCGGTGCAATCTTATACTGTGACGGCGGCAGTAAACTTAAACTTAGCAGCTGTATCCGCTCAAGGCTCGGTTTCTGTCCTCGTCTTGAATAATACGACCACAGCTTTTATTGCCAATGATGCCCAAGTCACAGCCGGACAAGATATTACAGTGGCAGCTGATGATAACTTGTTCCTGAGAGTAGTGGATGCCGGGATTGCTGGTGGTGGTAATACAGGGGTTAGCGGCTCATTTGGTGTAGTCAGCGAAATCAATAACGTCAATGCCTACATTGGCGATCGCGCTCAAGCATCTGCCCAAGGTAATATCGTCGTGTCTGCCAATAGCGATGCAGATATCGAGATGGGTGTGGGGAGTGGCGCACTATCTCTCGGCGAAGGCCTTGGTGCTAGTATTGCCGTGCTGGTACGGTCAGATACAGTTACAGCTAATATCGGTAACTTTGCCAAAGTCACCGCCTTGGGACTAGGTAGTAGTTTCATCGCCCCAGCCGGATATAATGGTGCAACTCAATCGATGCGTGGTCTTTCCGTCACCGCCACTTCTACAGAAGATATTCTGGTGATTGCTGTAGCGGGTGCAAGTGCCGGAATCACAGCTATTGCTGGTTCCGTACCTGTGGTAATTCTCAATGAAACTACCACCGCTTTCATTGGTGACAACGCCACTATCAATGCCAACAACGGTAACGCCGATGCTAGACAATCAATCAATGTTTTGGCAGTCGATCAGACCAAACTCCTAGTTGTAGCTGGGGCATTAGGCGGCGGCGGTGTAAATGGGATTGGTGCAGGTGTAGAACAGAGAACCATTACCAAGACTACCGAAGCTTATATTGGTGCATCCCTGGTGAATGCTAAAGGCAACATCCAAGTCAGCGCACGATCGCAAGAAGACCTCCTAGCAGTAGCGGCGGCGGCCGTTGGTGGCGGTAGCATTGGGTTAGCCGGAGCCGTCGGTGTACAAGTATTAAACGTCACAACCAAAGCCTTTGTCTCCCCTGGTGGGGCAGTGATCAACGCCGATGGTACTATTGTCATCTCCGCCGAAGAACATACCGACCTTGATACTATTGCTGGTAGTCTGAGTGCGGGTGGCGCAGCCAGCGTCGGCGCATCGGTGATTGTGCCAGTCATTAATAAGAATACACAAGCCTTCATCGGTGCCGGGGCGATCGTGGCAGCCAAGGGTTTAACTAGTGGAATTACTGTAAATACTGGTAACTTTAACACTAGTACAACTCTACCTGCAACCAGCGTCAATCCTAACGACCCCGCAACTAACGCAGCTCTACCTAAGATCACCACCACAGAATTTAATCCTGCCAGCGCTATCAATGGCAGCGCCGATACAATTACCCTCAATGCTAGTTCCTTAGTGACTGGACAGGCAGTAATTTACAGTAACGGTGGCGGTAGCAGCATTGGTGTAGCGGGTGCAGATAAATTGGTCAATGGTCAAACCTACTACGTCATCAAACTCAATAACAATGCCATTAAACTAGCCAGCAGCAAAGCCAACGCCAATGCAGGGATTGCCATCGACCTTGACCCCAGCACCGCTACAGGCACAGCCCACAGCATTACCCCATTCCCGATCGCACTGCCACTGCCACCACCCAACAGAATTATCGTGGTGTGGCAGTAACAGCAATTAATACCGACAACATCTTAGGAGTCGCCGCTAGTGGCGGTTCATCTGGGTCGGTAGCCGTGAATATTGGCGGCGCAGTCAATATTCTCACCAATAACACCGCCGCATATATTGACGATGGGGCAACGGTAACAGCCAACAATAACTTAAGTGTGCTAGCTGACGAACCATCGATTTTAGTAGCAGCAGGTAATGACTTCCATCACTTAGGCATCGTTGCCGCCGTGAGTGTCGCTGGAGTAACAGCCGTTACACCAGGGGCTAATGTGCTGGTAGTGGAAAACACCACCTTAGCCTACGTTGATGATGGCTCAGTCCTCAATGCCGACCGCGATATTACCGTCAAGGCGATCGCTACAGAAGATATCTTGACAGTGGCAGTAGGAGTAGCAGGTGGGGGAGTGGTAGCTGTAGGTGGTGCAGTGACCGTTATTTCCTTGAATAACACCACCCTGGCTTATATTGGCGATAGCGATGCCCAAGACGGACAAGGGGCAACAGCGATCGCTGGAGGAAACATTCTCGTATTTGCTGATGACACCACCACTGTGACTAATGGTACTGGTGGTTTAGGTATCGGCATTGCAACAGCAGGTATTGGTGGCTCAGTCGGGGTGTCAGTGATTAACAAGAACACCCAAGCCTATATCGGCGATTACAGCACGATTGATGCCAAAGGTAATATTGCGGCGATCACTGGCATTTATAACGGTGATGGCAGTGGTGGTACATTTAGTACCACTAGCAGTTTTAACGGAGTGGCGGTGCAAGCTTCATCGAGTGAGAAGTTCCTCAGTATCGTCGTCGCCGGCGGTGCGGGAACATCCCTGGGTTTAGCTGGTGCAGTCACAGTACAAGACATCGATTCCGACACCATCGCCTACATCGGTAGCAATACTAATGTCAATACCAACCGCACAAACGCTAATAACCAACAGTCGGTAAATGTGGCAGCAGTTAACAAAGTCACCTCCGAAACCAAAGCCATTGGCTTCGCTGGTGGTCTTGTAGGTCTGAGCGGCAGTGTGGATGTTGGCACAGTGAATAATAGCGTCAATGCCTACATTAGCAGTGGTAGTCAAGTAGCCGCTAGCCAAAATGTAGCAGCCTACGCCCTTTCTTATAAACAGATTGATAGCCTGACAATCAGTGGTGCGATTGGTGCTGGAGCCTTGGCAGGTGCAGTATCAGTATGGTCTGTAGGGGCTGCCTTTGCCACCGAAGGCGCACTCAGCAGTGATGCTCTGGGCAAATTGACTGATACACTCAACGCCTCCAGCAATATTGCTAATTCTCTGGCTGGTAATGCCGCTTTGGATAGTGGATTTACTGCTGAGACAGATGTAGATTACACCCAAGATACGATTAACTTCGGTGCTGCTCACGGATTTGTAACTGGAGATGCCGTTGTTTACCGTAAAGGTACGGCTAATGCCATCGGTAATTTAGTTGATGGGCAAACCTATTATGTGATCGTTGTCGATAGCAACCGCATCAAATTAGCTACCACCAGACAACAAGCGATCGCAGGCAATGGAATTAACTTGACTCAAGCTGTCAATAGCGACGGTACTCACACCCTCACCTTACAATTAAAAACTCCGACAGTCGCTTTGGGTGCAGACAATGGGGTCAATAGCCTCCCTGGAGTGGTGGCACGGATTGATGCTCAGATTGTCGCTGGTGGCGATGTCAATGTCCGTGCTGATGAAGAAATCAACATTAAGACTACAGCTGGTAGCGGAAATATTGGCTTGGTTGGACTTGGTGGCTCAGTCACAGTCACAACAGTCAATAGCATTACCGATGCTTCCCTCGGTAGTAATGCCAGAATTACGGCTGGGGATGATGTGAGTGTTGTGGCAGACTTTAGCGAAACCTTTAACGGTCTAGCTGTGGGCGGTTTGGCTGGTGTAGTGAGTTTGGGAGCGCAGGTAGTTATCCTCAATGACACAAGCACTCAAAAAGCCCATGTTGATGCAGGTGCAACGGTAGTTCAAGCCGATGCCGTATCAATTACCGCAACAGCTAATCGCTCCAACATCAAGGCAGAAAACGTCGGTGTAGCCGTAGGGGGATTAGCGGCGGGAGCGGCGATCGCCCGAATTAATATTAGTGGTGAAACCAGTGCCTACATTGATGATGGCACTGCCAACTCCTACACCCAAATGGGACAAGTAGATGGAACGAGGATTGGTAGCTTAATTGTCACAGCCGATTCTCGGATTAGACCTTTTGATAATCAATGGATGGCAAGTACCCAAGCCGTAGCAGAGGGTATTGGTTCTGGTACAGGTAACGATGCCAAAGTCACCCTCAATACCAAAGTTAATGCTTTGATTGGCAATGCTGCCAGGATCTACGCTACAGGTGATGTCAAAGTTAATGCGACTTCTAGTATCAAAGCCACAGTCAATACTGACGGCTTTACAGTGGCGGGAATCACAGTTGGTGTATCCCTATCAGACGTTAGCATCACCTCTGTGGTGAAAGCCTCTGTAGGTGAGGATGTAGTCATTAACGCCGGAGGGAACTTCCAGTTAATTGCCGATTCCACCAACGCAGCTGACGCTGACTCGAAAAATACTGGTGGTGGCGGAGTTCCCATCTACAGATCCAATTCAACCATTAGTGTTAATGATAAAACTACGGCATCAGTGGGCAACAGAAGTGAGATCGCCGCAGGGAACAATCTGGAAGTAACAGCGAAAATGAGTACCACCGCTAATTCTCCCGAAGCCAAAGCCGAAGCCGGAGGATTAGGTGCTGATACACGCACAGAAATCACCACCACACTGAATGACGAAACTAGGACGAATATTGGCAATGCAGTGAACTTGAGTGCGAACGTCGTCACCCTGCAAGCTGTTGTCACCAAAATTGACCTTACTCCCACAGCTACAGCTATTTCCTACGTCGTCGGTGCAACTTCTAACGCCACTGCTACCTTAACTACAACCTCCACAGCCCAAGTTGATGTCGCCGCCCAAGCCAAGATTAAAGGCACAGATCAAGTCAAAATTAGTGCGAGACACGACGAACTCAAAACAAATTCCCAAAGCAATGCAACAACAGAAGGTCTAGGGGCAGACACCAATTCCACCGCCACTACCAACCAAACCACAACCACAAACGTGAATACTGGTGCTGGCTCGGAAATCGCTACCAGAAGTTTGTTAGTAGAAGCCAACACCCCAGCCACCATCAGTTCTGCTGCTACCCCAGCACAGAACGGTGCTGTCATTGATACCGGGGACTCTATAGGAAAGCGCACCTTATCCCTCAGCCGGACAATTGACTTCAACTCGAAGATCATCATGTTGGGTGCGCCTAGTCCTACCCTGGAAATTGATGCTAACGGTAATGTCGTGCGGAGAGTTAACGTCACCGTCCAGGAAACACCTACGGAAATTGTTGTTGATGATATTACCAACAACAATGCTTTGGCAGGAACAATTACCTTCTCGATGCGGGAATCGACTTATGACAGCACCACACCAGTCACACTCACGGATGTGGCGGTGATTAAAGGTAGTGCCACAGTCGAGTTTATCACTGGATTCGAGCGTGTAGACATTACCAATCGTTCAGTCAAGAACCTGAAAATCAATGATATCAGCGTCCTGAATACATCAGGGCAGTTAGATACGAATATTACCGTCAACGTCAGAAATAAGACTGGCTTTAACTACACCACCACAACCACCCCTGGCAATACAGCCATCACCATCACCAATACCAGTAACGCAGATATCAGCCTCAACGGATTTATTGACAATCCCTTCGGCACTACACAAATCCTCAACAACGGTGGTAATATCTTTACCTCCGACTCCACAGCCAAGATAGAAACAACAGATTTAACGTTGCAGGCTGATAACGGCAGTATCGGCACAGCGAGTAGCCGCATTCAAACTCAGTCTAGTACGCTGAGTGCGATCGCCCGTAACAACATCTTCATCAACGAATTTGCCGACGACTTAACCATCAAGCAAGCCACCTCCAGCAACGGTAACGTTGACCTGCAAGCCCAAGGCTCAATCCTAGATGGTAACGATACAGCCACCGCAGACATCACCGCCCAACAAATCAAACTCAACGCCCTCAACGGTAGTATTGGTAGTGATGCCAATCCCCTAGAAGTGAATGCGACTGCTATCACGGGTGGACTCACAGCTTTGGCACAGCAAAATATCGTCATTAGTGACATCGATGGCAACTTAAGTATTAATGATGTCACCTCAATTGCGGGCAATATCTGGTTGGCACTCCCAGACTTAGATAGTCAAGGACAAAATTTAGTCTTGGGTAACAATGGCAAGATTTCTGCAAGTAGTGGCTCAGTCACCCTGTTAGTAGGTGACAACGTGACATTCGCACCCAGTAGTAAAGTCACAGCCCAGTCATCAGTTAACATTACAGGTGATTGGGGTAGTGCCGATTTAGAAGGTACAGTCATCGAATTGAATGGAGAAATTGCCGCAAGTTCCGTCCAGATTACAGGTGAAGCAGATGGTGATGTCATCGCTCTCCGCAACGTCAACACCGGAGTCACCACCACAATTGAAACAGGTGGCGGCGACGATACAATTTACGTCGGTAGTCAAGCCACACCACAAACCAACACCGATGGACTCCTTGACAATATTCGCGGACAGGTAATTATTCGCGGTGGTACGGGTACTGACCGAATAGAACTAGATGATTCTGCCGATACCAAGATTAATACTGGTACTGTGACCAACAGCAGTGTTACTGGCTTAGGTTTAAATCAAGGCATTCAATATGCAGATATTGAAGCAATGCAGATATCCTTGGGTAAAAATGCCGATACACTCAACATTCAAAGTACCCAAGACAACACAACAACCTTGATTCATACAGGGGCAGGCACAAACACAATTAACGTCGGCAATGGCAACAACCAAGTCAACGCCATTAGCGGATTGCTAGAAATTCGCGGTGCGGCTGGTACTGATATCCTCAACATCAATGATACAGGCGACACCCAAGCAAATGCAGGTATCATAGACAGCAAACGCATCACAGGTTTGGGTATGGGGTCAACCGACCAAACCGCAAACAACTTAGAACGGGGTATTGTCTACAGTGATTTGGAGCGTATACAGATCAATTTAGGCAATGGAGATGATCAATTCACCGTCAGTGCTATTGATACGGAGACAACCATCAACACTGGTGCTGGTAATGACACAATCACAATCGGCAATCAACTGCCCCAGATTGCCGCAGACCTACTAGTGCAAGGGGGATTAGGAGACGATACTCTATTAGTCAACTCCAATACCGCCAGCGATTTAACACTCAGCAGTAATGTGATTACTGGTATAGGTGTACCCGGCAGCATCGAGTTTGCGGACATTGCTAACCTGACGATTACCCAAAGTGACAGCAATGACCGATTCACTATCATCGATACCACCACACCATTCACCTTAAATACAGGCGGAGGCAGCGACGAAGTAACAGTCATCAATACTACCGCCGCCGTCACTTTCAACCTGGGTGATGGTGATGATCAAATCACAGTCTTCAATGCCAATGTCCCACTGACAATTAATGGTGCAGGTAGCGGCGTTGACAGGTTAATTATAGACCGTTCTAGCCAAACTGCGGCAGCGATCGGCGGACTGCTGAGGGATGGTACACAAGCGGATACAGGTGTAATTGAGAACGTAACAAACGACGATATTACCTTTAGTGCCATTGAGCAAGTAGAAATTAAACTCGGCACAGGTAATGACAACCTGACGATTAACACCACCTTACCCAACACAGTAGTCACGCTCAAAGGTGGTAGCGGTGATGATGCCATCACTGTCCGCAGCATCGGCAGCCCAGAAACCAACATTTCTGGTGAACAGGGTGTAGATACAGTCACCGTGATTATTAATGGTGTACCCACAAACAACCAGTTTACGACCCTCAACTTAGATGTGGAAACTTTGGTGGTAGACAATAGCGGTAACACCAGCCAATCAGTAGACTGGACACAGAGAAATGGGGAAATCCTGGAAGCCAAACTCGCTTCTAATACATCACCGATTTCCGTGATTAATACCGAGGGTGCAGCACTGACCCGAATTATTGGTGGCACACAGGCTGATACCTTAAATGTGGTGAGTGAATCGGCTAATGATATTGAAGGCTTAATTGATGGCGATCGCGTCGAGTTAAAATCTGGTTTAAATGTCCTCCAGCCTGCTGATTTTGAAACTTTCCGCAACTATGACTCTGTAATTGATTTCGACAAATTGCAAAATGCCGTTACTAGCTACACAGAAGAAGGCTTCCAGCTTGCGAGTACCCGCATTGTTAACTCGGTGGCAACTTCTGTGGCCATTCTGCGCGACGATACCATCAGTCCAGCAGCCAAGGCTCAAGCTGCTAACGATAGATTCACTTTGACATCAGCAACAGGTGCCAGTTTTGCACTTTACTCCTTATCCCTAGCTGCACCCACAACCCAGTCTGTCACCTTCACCGGTACAACGATGAATGGGGCAACGGTCACACAAGTAGTTTCAGTACAAGGTAATGCTGGTTTCCAAACCTTCAATTTCTCCACCAGTTTCGTAGCATTGAAGTCTGTGTCCTGGCAAGCGGGTACAACTTTAATAGACAACATCGTTGCCAGAGAACAGTTCGCCAATATCACCCCAACGACTACCACCACATCCATACCCACCTTAGAACTGAGTGGCAATATCGTCTTCGATACAGATAACCTCCAGATTAGAGTGAATGGAACTGTTGTCAGCAACAGTTCACTTTCCACGTCAGTAATCACCGATGACAAAATTGCCCAGTTCCGCTTCGCAGGGGATATCAATTTTGCCGATGGAAGTAGGGTCTCAGGTACAGGTAGCCGTGGACTCTCCTTACTAGCTGGTAATGATGTCAACGTCGGTAATGATGTCAACTTCAACTTCTCCGCCAACGGCAGAACACCCGGAGTAGGTGGTGGTGCTGGTGGTGCGTTCGGTGATGGTGGTACTGGCGGTACTGGCGGTACTGGCGGTACTGGCGGTACTGGCGGTGCTGGCGGTACTGGTGGTTCTGGTGCTGATGGTGTGACTGGTTTCTTTGGATTTACTGGCGACGGTGGTACTAATGGTACCCGTAACAACAAGGTCAGCACCGCCGGTGAAACAGGTGACAACGGTGGTAATGGCAGCGATGGCATCAATTCACTGAACAGTGGTGGTACTGGTGGCATTGGTGGTACTGGTGGCACTGCTGGTTCTAACGGTAATGGTGGTACTCGTGGCACTGGTGGTACTGGTGGCGCGCCAGGAGACTTTGCATCTGGTGGAGGGGGCAGTGATGGCGATCCCGGCAACCCTGGCCGCAGAGGCGATAATGGCGGCGATGGTAAGCTCGGAGGTAATGGCTCATCAGGTCAAAATAACGGTAGCGGTTCGACCATCTCTGGAGGAGGCGGCGGCGGTGCTGGTGCTGGCGGCGGCGGTGGCGGCGGTGCTGGTGCTGGCGGCGGCGGTGGCGGCGGCGGCGGCGGCGGCGGCGGTGGTTCAGGCTCTTTTGTTGCCGTCTTCGTACCTATTGGTTTACAAGGTGGCAATGGAGGTAACGGTGGACGAGGTGGCGATGGTGGTAACGGTGGTGAAGGTAATAACGGTACTCCTGGTGGAGATGGTGGTGCTGGCGGTGGTGCCTTTGAAATCATTGCCCAAGGTCGTGTAAATACACTGTTTTCTCAATTCTTGGCCCAAGGAGGCGACGGAAAAGAACCTGGTGTTCGAGACAGTAGCGCTCGTAATCCTGGAACTGCAAATGCTAACTGGAATACTGGGCGGACAAACGGTGGTGCTGGTGAAGATGGAGGTTTAATCGACGGTGGTAATGGCGGTAATGGCGGCACTGGCGGCCCTGGCGGCGAAGGCGGCTTTGGCGGTGCTGGCGGCGAAGGCGGTCGAGGTGCTGGTGGTGCAGGCGGTACAATCAAGCTCTACGGCACAACGGTAACTGCGCGTGATTCCGCAGTCGATACTTCCGGGGTAGGGGTGCTCAAAGTGGAAGCAATGGACGGCTGATCATTGGTAGCAATACTTACTCACGTACTCTACCAAGAACAAGAGGAACGACTACATCCTTCTTTACAGGTCAACGAGCAGATAACCCATTCATCTCCAATGCCTTTACCACTGAGCAGCAATTTACACCTTTTATTGCTGGTTTAACTGGAGGCGCAAACATCTACGGTTTACTACCAAGCAGCATTATTGATGGCAGGAATCTAGGTATCAACACCTCAGCCAATCCTGATGCCTTAGTAGCAGTGTATCGATTAGATTTAGGCCCATCAGGCTTTAGTCAGGACTATGGCACTTATCTCGCCAACGGTGACAAGACTGCCGACTTCGATATGCTGTTGTTCGTTAACCTGACAGATTCTGTGTTAACCAATCCCACACTCAGTATCTTGCCTACAAACTCAACCTCCAGTTCTACTTCTAGTTTGCTGACTGGACAAGCACAGGCTTTAACAGCCCTGAATCCGCGCGCAGTCTGGGCAACCCTCATACCAGGAGATGCAGTCAAGGTCAATGCAACAATTAGTGGTTCAACTACATCAATTTTAGGTACCACCCTCATTGATGGACAAATGGCTTACATTAAAGCCGCACGGCCAGACTTGACGGTGACACCCAATATCACAGGACTGCAATCAATAGCACTCAGCCCAAATGGTCAACAGATATACGGAGTCAACCCCACACAAAATGCCTTAGTATCCGTGAATGCAAGTGACCTGACTCAGCGTCAATTATTCAAAGACGGGTTAGAAGGAGTTAATGGATTAGGTGGTGCTACCGACCTGACTATCAGTCGTGACGGTAATCATGTTTACGTCACCAGTCCAGGTGACAGAATCTTGTCAGTCTTCCAGAGAAATGCCACTAACGGCAACCTCAGCTTAGTTCAAGAACTACCAATTAGCGGAAGAAGTTTGGAATCAGTGGCAATCAGTAGCGATGGCAACCGCGTTTATGCGGCGGGGACAAACGGTCTCCAGGCATTTAACCGCAACACCACTACTGGAGTTTTGACCACTGCTCAGACATCATTAAATCTAGGTGGTGTTAGTAACTTCAGCAATATAGCAGTGAGCAACAATGGTTCAGTGCTATACGCCGCTAGTCGCACCAGTGACAGCTTATTAGTTGTCAACGCCAGCAACCTGAGCGTCATCCAGAGCATATCGGGAGCGGTCAATGGATTAGATGGAGCCAAAGGTCTAGCCATCAGTTCAGACGATCGCTTTGTCTACGTTACAGGTCAAGATGGTAACACCTTGTCTGTCTTCCAACGCGACACCACCACTCAAAACCTCACCCTTGTACAAACACTCCAGAACAGTGTCAATGGTGTACGCGGTCTTCTTGGTGCGAGTGATGTAACTGTTACACCAGATGGCAGATACGTCATGGTTACTGGTACTGACAGCAATGCAGTCGCAGTGTTTGAGCAGGACACAAGTAGCGGTAGATTACAATTCGCGCAACTGTTGCGGAATAACGTCGGTGGTGCAACCGGATTACAGACACCCACAGCCATAGCTACTAACGCCAATGGCACTAAAACCTTCGTCAGCAGTCTAGGCATTACAGGCAGCAATGGAGGACTGGCAGTCTTTGATACCAATACACTACAGCCAGAACCAACAACCATCCTGACGACATTCGATAACATCGAAGCTCTAGTAGTCAGCACAGCTAGTGGTGAAGACGTTATCACCCTACGCCAAGCCCCATCGCCAAAAGTATTAACAACCACAATCAATACTGGAGACGGAAATGATAGCGTCATCTTACAAGCTTTAAGCTCTACCACAGTCGTGAACTTAGGCACAGGCAACGATACAGCGCAACTACGTGCCGAAACTCCTAGTTCTAACCTGACTGTCCGGGGTCAGGGTGGGGACGATACCATCAACATCGAACGAGTCGGAACTTCTAGCCGCACCGAAGTCTTTGGTGGTGACGGTCGTGATACTGTACGCGTTTCCGGTGCTAATCTTCCCACCTCCGCTACTACCATTGCTCATGGTGACAACCCCAATGGTGTACCCCAAACCCAAGGTGACACCCTCATCTTTGACCCCCAAAACCCCAACCCCAATACCCCCAACTACACACCAGCCCCACCAACCGCCGGTGCCGGTAGTGTTAACGTCAATAGTAGAGGTGTACTCCAGTACGATACTTTTGAGGGGAATGTCGTTGTCATTGCTGCACCCATCATCAGCTTTAGCGGTCAGCCTTACCAAATCAACGAAGGTCAGTCCGTAACCCTCCAAGCTAATGTCACCCCACTAGGACAAGGAAACGCACTTTCAGGGCCAGTCATCTGGGATATTAATGGTGATGGCAGTTTTGGAGATGTGAGTGGCGCGACTGTAACCCTCACTTGGGCGCAACTGGTGGATTTAGGGTTAGGTGACAACGGTACATACCAAATTGGTGTCCGAGCCACAAACACTGACAGTTTCTCTAGTAGTGCCTTTACTAACCTAATCATCAACAACACACCACCAAGCATCCAAGTCAATGGTGTGAATGAAGTGGCAGTTGGCTCACCATACACAATTAACTTCTCTGCCACCGACCCTGGTAATGACCGCGTGTTTGAATGGCGCATTAATTGGGGCGATGGCACGCCAGTGGAAGTCTTTGGTAGTGGTACCACATCAGCTACCCATATCTACACCAATCCAGGGACAGCGCAAATTGTAGTCGGCGCAGTTGATGAAGACTCCACACCCAATGCCACCTTAGCCGCGCCGAAGACAATCACTGTCACAGTTTCAGCCAATCAAGTGAGTGCAGGTAGCCCCTATACCATTGCGGAAGGTGAGGCACTGACCCTGGATGCGATCGCGATCGGTACACCCACAGCTTATGCTTGGGATATTAATGGTGATGGCATCTTTACAGATGCCACAGGCAAAAATCCCACCCTCTTATGGACACAGCTACAGCAATTAGCAGCTAATCCCATCCAAAATAACGGCACTTACAATGTCCGTGTACGAGTCAGTTACAGCACAGGCCAGCAAGCCACATCGAACCCCGTCACCCTGCTGGTAACTAACACAGCCCCCACAGCCACATTCATTAATAGTGGTGCAGTCAATGAAGGTAGCACCACCACCGTCTCCTTCATCGACCGATTTGATCCATCCCTCAGTGACACAACAGCTGGTTTCTTCTACAGCTACGACTTCAACAATGATGGTCAGTTTGAGGTCATCAATAGTAATTCTAGTTCTGTGGTAGTTCCTAACCAATTCCTCAGTGATAACGGGACTCGCACTATCCGGGGTGTCATTCAAGATCAAGATGGCGGTGCAACAGAATTGTTTACCGAAGTGACGGTGTTGGCAGTTGCTCCGACATTAATCGTTAGTGGTGCAGATACAGCCGTAGAGGGAGTACCATACAGCCTAGATTTAAGTGCCAATGACCCTGGTAATGACACAGTTAGTCAATGGATTGTCGATTGGAATGATGGCACAATCGAAACTTTTGCAGGAGCTACTCAGTCTCTGACCCACAGATTTACAGACAACGGTACAAGGGTGATTCTGGTAACAGCCATTGATGAAGATGGAACTTACACGACAACCAAGACTGTGGCTGTAAGTAATACCGCACCACAATTGCAAAACTTGTCAGCGACAACCGCCGTTGAAGGTAGTATCAGCCGCTTGACTGGCAAAATTGTTGACCCTGGAACTCAAGATAGTTTCACTCTTTTAGTGAATTGGGGTGATGGCTCATCCGAGACATTCAATTTTGCGGCTGGCACTACTGATTTTGATCTGTCCCACCAGTATGGCGATAATCAAGATTACGTCATTATTGCCACAGTGACTGACAAAGATAGTGCTAGTAATACTGCTACGACGATAGCCAGAATCAATAATGCTGCACCAGCGATCGCTGGTTTGTTACTGGCAAACACCACTGTAACAGAAAATGGATTAGTCGTAGTCTCCGGTAGAATCACAGACCCAGGAATTGGAGACACCCACACAGTCAGCATTAACTGGGGTGATGGTACTACTTCTGCTGCCACCGTTGATGCCAGCACCCGGACATTCACTGCATCCCGTCGCTACGCCGATGATAACCCCACTGCTACAGCTGTTGATAACTACACAATTACGGCTACGGTAACTGATGATGATGGTGCAAGTGCAAGTGCTAGCACCATTGTGACGGTGACTAATGTTGCTCCAGTCATTACCTCATTCCAACGCACGGAAACAAAAGTCAATCGCAGCAACTCGGTATCTATCACTGGTGGATTCAATGATATCGGTCTATCAGATACCCACACTGTTACTATTGATTGGGGTAACGGTACCACTACCAATGCTGTAGTTGATGCGACCACCGGCCAATTTACAGCTACTTATAACTACACAGTCATTAGTGGTGATGGTAGTCGCTCTAATTTAAATGGTACTAGCGGCAACGACCGGATTTTTGGTGGTTTGAATGGTAAAACGATTACCGGTGGTGCAGGCAGTGATGAGTTTATTTACACAGACCTCCGAGAAGTGGGTCATCGCATTGCCGACTTTGAAGTTGGTAAAGACAAAATCAATCTGAGTCAGCTACTGGATAGCTTGGTGATTGGTGGTTATCAGGGTACGGATGCTATTGCTGACGGTTATGTACGCCTAGTACAAGGCTCCACCGCTAATAGCACTACTATCCAAATTGACCGGGATGGTAGACAGGGAACGGCTGTTTTCCGTTCATTCTTAATTATCGATAATGTTGGTCTGGCGGCTATGAATAATCCCAGCAATTTCATCTATAACGATGTAGATAACTACATTGTTACCGTGACTGTGACTGATGATGATGGTGGTAGCGATACTACCAGCACTACTGCTAGTAAACGTATCTAATAGGTTTGGTTATTTCGCCATCGGTTTTCAGGGTGAATGGGCTGATCATTTAGCCCTCCCCTGAATAACTGATCAACACCAGCTGTGCGTGTTTGTGTTTGTTGAATTGAAAACTTTTTTCACCCACTAACTACACCTATGTTTATGACTTTCAAGCGTTCACTATTAACCGCAGGTACTGTGAGTTTATTGAGTGCTGGTAATTGCTTACTTGCTCACCCTAGTTATGCTATCAGCCTGGATTTCAATGATTGGGACAGTATCGGTAATGTTCAACCTGTAACATCAAATTCAGCTCAAGCTAATTCAGGTACTGCCTCGACTGCTATCGCTGGTGGTGGTACTGACTCTCTAGAAGATTTCCTAGAAATTGCCCCCGGTAGTCTCGATAATTTGGCTCCCGATTCTTTCTTTGGTGCTGTTAGAGGATCTGCCATCAAGAAAACTATAGTAGTACAAGCTGGTGATAAGTTAACATTTAACTGGAATCTTACACTCGCATTTAATCAAGAACTTGGTGCTTTTGACCTTGACAAAGCTTTTGTGACAATTAATGACTCCATTAATCCTTTGAATATAGATAATAGTTTGACAGGAATTTACGAGTATATCTTTCCAAATGCTGGTAATTTCTTGGTTGGTATTGGTATCGTCGATATAGATGATGCTGGCGGTGAATCCCAATTGATTGTCAGTAGTCCTACACTTGAACCAGTTCCTGAACCCTTAACTATTTTGGGTGTATTTACCGGATTTGGTTGCGGCTTAATTATGCAACGGCGATTTGGTAAAAAATCTTAAGCACCTGAAGTTAAAGTTGTAGTAGGCGATCATATTGCCCCTAAACTTGTTAAGCTACCTGAAGATAGTCCTAAGAATGTTTCTAAATTACTGCTATTACTTCCTGTTTCGTCCTGGAGTGTTTCTAGGACAGCTTGGTAAGTACCATGAGCAGGAGTAACACCAAATTCGTTAGCAGTTTCAACTGTAGGAGTTATACCCACATTTATCTTTCCCGAAGGACGATTAGGAACTCAGGAAGGTCAGTTACATCTCCCTTTGAAACGGGGAACTGTGATTTACGTTTTACGGGCTGGTGTACCC
Source organism: Nostoc sp. CMAA1605 (assembly GCF_021596505.1). GTDB lineage: Bacteria > Cyanobacteriota > Cyanobacteriia > Cyanobacteriales > Nostocaceae > Trichormus. Next base: position 25,512 of record NZ_PJIZ01000068.1, read on the forward strand.
ATCGTACCAGCAGCTTTAATTGGCACGCAAGATTTATATTGGGGTAAAAAATTAATGGTGCGTTTTGGTGAACCCCTACATTTTCCAACCACGCTTAGACCAAACCGACAAGAAGTAGAAACAGCTTTAGCAACTTTGCAAAATGCCATTGCGTCTCTTTTACCCAGTGATTATCAAGAACCCACAGGAATCAAACCATTAAGACACTTTCTCAACCATATGTTGTGGTGAATTTAGTCTTGAAAAATCATGATATTCCCAGAATAACAAGCCACCCAAACCTCCCTCGTTTGCGGGTCGTAGGTAATACCAATGGGATGTGATTCGACATTGACTTTTTGCAAAACTTTCATGTCACTAGTGCGAACTTTACTCACTGAATTTTCTTTGTAGTTCACAACATAAAGTATTTGCCCATCCTCATTTAAAACCATACTGCGTGGGGCTTGACCTGTGATGACTTTATCTACTACTCTCCTTTGTTGTAAATTAATTTTAGCAATTTTACCCTCACCATTTAAAGAAGCATAGAGATATTTACCTGTTGGATCTATATTTAAATGTCGTGGAGAATTACCCACATTTCTAATCCATTTCACCGAAAATCTCTGAGATTCACTTCAGCAATGTCACTAGAACCCATCACCGCAACATAGGCTGTTTCTGAGGTTGAGTTAATAGCTATTCCGCGAGGATATGCACCTAATTTAATACGTTTAATTTCTTGGTTTTGATTAGCATCAACTACACTTAAATCCCAAGAACACCAGTTACTTACTAAAATTAATTGTTCATCAGGGGAAGCGGCGACAAATTTCGGGACTGAACCAACTTGAATGACTTGTTCAATATTGAGAGTATCTGTATCGATGCGATATAAAAAGCTGTTGTCTGTTTTCTGAGACGGAGAACATTTATCATTACCAGGGTTGTTGAAACCAGTACCATACATTTGATAGTTAGATACCCACGCATACTTACCATTGTGGGAAAAACTCGCTTCTACAGGCGCGCCTCTGTATTTACCTGGTTTTTTGGCGTAACCATATTTAGATAAATCTACCGTGTCGGGAATGACTTTCACCAATTTATAGTCCCGATTATACACAGTGATGGAGTGGTTATACATCATGTTTTGGGCGAAAAATAGCCCATCACCGGAATAAACTACGGATTTTGGCGAAATTTTACTAGAGGAAATGGTTTTTACCAGCTGCATTCTTCCTTGTAGACGTTGGGAAACTTTCGCTGCTGGCTGGATAATTCGGATTTGTGGTTTTGGTGTTGGTTGTGGAGAGTTATCTGAAATTTTAGTTACTGGCGCAGATGTCAGAAACGGTGTAGTGTTGAATCCGTCTGTATGCGATTCTAGAGCTGATAGAGTTTGTTTACCTGCAAGACCATCGACAGTTAGTCCTTTGGCTTGCTGAAATTGGATGACGGCTGTGCGTGTAGCGTCATCAAAAAAACCGGAGATGGGTGCATTGAAATATCCAGCCGCTTGTAGTTTGCGCTGTAAGGACATGACACGATAACTATTGTCGCCTTTTTTGAGCGATCGCTTGGATACAACTTTTGGTTGTTCCTCATTGACCACATTAGCAAATTCACTCACCCCAGAACCATATCCTAAAGCCGCCAGAGTTTTAGACCCCACCACCCCATCTACTTTTAAACCATTAGCTTGCTGAAATTGGATCACAGCTGCTTCTGTGACAGCACCAAAGTAGCCTGTAGGGTTCTGCTGAAAGTATCCAGCCGCTTGCAATCTTTGCTGAAGAGATGCGACTTGAGACCCTCTATCACCCCTTTTAAGTCCCATCGCTGGATTTTGTGAACTTAAGGAGACCATTGCTAAACAAGCCGCTAAGACTAAAACTCCTCTGTGGTTCTTTATCCAAGCTAGTTCCTGAAAGTACAACTCAACATCAGTAAGCACTTCCTCTTCAGGATCAGCTGATGCTGCATAACTCTCGGCTAGGTGCAAATAAGCAAGTGATTCCATAGGTAGAGCGTCACTAAGACGAGTCCTAATTTATGGTAAAATTTGGAACCCATTCTATCATATGTACTGATAAAGTCGCCCTATTGTAAAAAATTATGAAGATAGTTTTAGGAACTAGCAGCGAATAGGAATCTGGATGAATCAATTCAAAATTCAAAATTCAAAATAAAATTCTCGGTATTTTAGCTAGTGGAATTTTTTCATAAACATAAGCAACTAATCCCAATTTTGGATTTTGGATTAAAAGCCTAGATTGTTAGCCTGTTCCCTGTTCCCCGTTAAATAGTTTTCTCAATCACCGTACCAGATTCAGACAATTTCCCTTGAATAACCATCACAGAACAAGGTGCATGATGAAGTACATAATTACTCACACTACCCAAGAAAAACTCGCTTAATCCAGCACGACCGCGACGACCAAGTACAATTAAATCAGCAGGCCAACTGCGCGCTACTTCGCAAATTATCCGACCCGCATCACCCATATTTTGAGTAAACCCAGTTTTCACACCTGTATTGATAGCAGTATTGGTGAGCGATCGCAACCATTCTAATCTTTCTTGCTTGAGTTGTTCCCACTGTCGAATATATGTCTCTGTTGGTGCTGGTGGAACTGTGGGATAAATAGCGTCAGGCTGCATAAATATCGGACTAATATAAGGTTCTTCTAAAGGAGATAAAATATGCAGCAACATCATTTCCGCATTATTTGCTTTCGCTAAACATACAGCCTCATCAAAAACATTTTGACTGACTTCCGACTGATCTATGCCTACCAAAATTTTTTGATACATAGTAACAGTTCTCCTATGTTACTAACGGGATTTCTGCATATTAATGATGATTTTCCAGAAATGAAAATACTATGATTGAGTTCGTAGTAAGGACTTTAGTCCTAATTTGATAACTAAAGTTCTCTCTATAAACATCTAATTGTTGAGCCTCATTCTTCTTATATCATACCGATAAAAAATATCCCCCACTTCCTCAAAAAGTAGGGGATTGGATTTATTGGGACAAAATTTAATGCTTGGGTGTAGCTTCACCAAACTTAATCAAAAGAGCGATCGCAATACTCACCGCTAAAATTAAAGTCATACTCAAAGCTGAACCAAAACCCCAGTTTTGCGTAACTCCCAGAAACTGGTTGTAAACTAACCGCGCCGCCGTCATACTAGAAGCACCACCCAATAATTCTGGATCAACAAAATCCCCTAAACCTGTAATAAATACCAGTAAAGAACCGGCTGCAATTCCTGGTAAGACTTGGGGAACAGTCACCTTCCAAAAAGCCTGTACAGGATTTGCACCCAAATCAGCTGCGGCTTCTAACAAACGCTTGTCTAACTTTTCTAAAGAAGCATATAAAATTAACACCATATAAGGTAACAAGCTGTAACTCATACCAATTAATACAGCCGGTATTCTATTCAGTAATTGTAGAGTCGGTAAATCTAAACTAGCCAGTAAATTATTCAATAAACCACTGCGACGCAAAATAGTTACCCAAGCATAGGAACGCAGTAGAGAAGAAGTCCACAAAGGTAAGACAAAACCTAACAGTAATAAATTACGCCATTTCTGAGGAGCAATTTGAGCAATCCAATAAGCAACAGGAAACCCCAAAATTAAACAAATGAAAGTCGTGCTAACTGCTAAACCCAGCGATCGCAAAATTACTTGTAAGTATAAAGGATCAAAAATCCGAATATAGTTAGCAAAACCTTGAGGATTGACTAGATCACCTGGTCTAATATCTGGTACTAAACTTAATTGAAAAATAATTAATGCAGGTAACACCAGCAAAAGCAGTAACCAAATACCAGCCGGCGCAAGTAAAGTTAGAGGTTGTAACCAATCAAATCGGCGGCGATTCAATTCGATGTTATCCAGAGTACGAAGTTTGGTATGCACGGTTGGGGATTGGGGATTGGGGACTGGGGACTGGGGACTGGGGATTGGGGATTGGGGACTGGGGACAAGGAAGGAGAAGAACTAATGACTATTGACTATTGACTATTGACTATTGACTATTGACTATTGACTAACTACTCGTCAACTTTGTCCAATATCGATCATAGACTTCCTCAAATTGTCCCAAGGGACTGATACGTTCACACTTGGCTAACAAGTCATCTGGGGGGAAAAAGTTGGTGTTGTTTTTAATTTGTTCGGGTAACAGTTCAAATCCGGCGCGGTTGGGTGTAGCAATTTTCAATCTTTGCGTGATAGTCGCTGCTATTTCTGGTTGTAAAAGAAAGTTAATCCAAGCATAAGCACCATCTTGATTTGGTGCTGATTTCGGAATTACCATTGTGTCAGTCCATAGAGAAGAACCACTGCGCGGAATGACATATTTTAGCTTGGAGTTCTCTTTACTGACTCTAATGGCATCAGCAGAATAACACATGGCTAAAATTAAGTCCCCTGCTAACATCTGATTTTGCCAAGCATCAGTGTCAAAAGCTGCGATCGCTGGTTTTAATTCTGTTAATTTTTGATACGCTTGTTTGATTTCATTATCATTTGTGAGTTGTAAGAATAACCCAACATTTTTAATACTGCACCCATAACTTCCCGCACATCATTTAATAATGTCATGCGTTTATTGAGTATGGCTTTGTTTTGCCAGAGATAATCCCAATCTTCGGGGGCTTGTTTGAGAACCTCGGAGTTATATAATAATCCAGTTGTTCCCCAATTAAAGGGAATACTATAACGGTTTTTCGGGTCGTAAGTGGGGTTTTGAAATTGAGGAAATAAATGATCTAAACCAATCAGGCGATCGTGTTTTAATTCTACTAATAAATTTTTATCTACCATCTTTTGTACCATGTAGTCTGATGGATAAATCAGGCTATAAGCACCAC
>NZ_PJIZ01000069.1 GCF_021596505.1 Nostoc sp. CMAA1605
TTAGCTATGAACCGGATAATAGAGGCAATTATCAGCAGGAGCGTCACTAAACATGAATAATATATTTTCTAAGTTGCGAGATTTTGTTGGTCTCAATGAACAAGTAGAATACGAATACTACGAAGAAGAACCAGATACAGATAACTACCAAAATCTGTATCAACAGGAAAATCCTCAGCCAGCACCTGCACAAACTGCCCCATCCAATCGACGTTGGCGAGAAACAGCGAATACAATTGGTGATGACGTGGAAACAGGAACAAAATCAACGATGGGGAATGTGATTGGTATGCCAGGAGCAATTAACGGGATTTCTGAAGTATTAGTTCTAGAACCTCGGACATTTGAAGAAATGCCCCAGGCAATTCAAGCATTGCGTGAACGGAAATCAGTAGTGTTGAACTTAACCATCATGGACCCAGATCAAGCACAACGTGCAGTTGATTTTGTGGCTGGTGGAACCTACGCATTAGATGGACATCAAGAACGTATTGGTGAAAGTATCTTTTTGTTTACACCCAGCTGTGTGCAAGTCAGCACCCAAGGTGGAGTTATTCATGAAGTACCCCAACACCCAGCCCGTCCTTCCCGCCCCGCAAATCCTACACCAACTTGGGGCAGCGAACCCAATCGGATGGCACAATAGAGTTAAATTAGTTATTAGTCATTAGTCAATAGTCCAAAGTCCAAGTTTTCGACTATTGACTAATGACCCAACAAATTTTAGATGTTAAATTTTGGATTTTGGATTGTGAAACACCAAAAAATGGTGTGTAAGATTAAGACTAAAACCTATGAAGTTCTGGACTTTAACGTATTTTCCAATTCAAAATCACAAATCTAATTTCCAAAATTCTTTGACCAGTGACTAATGACTAATAACTAATGACTATCAAATTTGGTTTAATTGGTGGCGGGGTAATGGGAGAATCGCTCTTATCCCGCCTAATTGCGCGAGAAATTTACCACCCTTCAGAAGTTATAGTCAGCGAACCGCAAGCAGCGCGCCAAGCTTTTTTAAAACAAAAATATGATGTGACTGTCACTGTAGATAATTGTTTGGTGTTTAGTCAAACTCAGGAAGTCTTGTTTTTGGCAGTAAAACCACAGGTATTTACAGCGATCGCTCAAGAATTAGCAGATATTATTTTATTGTCAAAAAACTCGCCCCTAGTCATCTCGATTTTGGCAGGGGTGTCTTTAAGTCAGCTAGAAGCTGCATTTCCTGAATTACCAGTTATTCGAGCCATGCCTAACACCCCCGCCACCGTAGGCGCAGGGATGACAGCCATGTGTCTGGGTGCATACACCAACGCCAAGCACCAACAGCTAGCACAGCAAATATTTTCAGCCGTTGGGGAAGTAGTGGAAGTGTCCGAATCCTTGATGGATGCTGTTACAGGCTTATCTGGAAGTGGCCCGGCTTACGTAGCGATATTAGTAGAAGCCCTAGCAGATGGTGGAGTCGCAGCCGGTTTACCGAGGTCAATTGCTAATCAACTAGCACTACAAACCGTACTAGGGACAACCAAATTACTGCAAGAGAGCAAAATGCACCCAGCAGAATTAAAAGACCGCGTTACCAGTCCTGGTGGCACAACCATTGCAGGTGTATCGAAGTTAGAACAAGCCGGATTTCGTTCTGCTCTCATTGAAGCAGTCAAAGCTGCCGCATGGCGATCGCAAGAATTGGGGAAATGAGGTATGGGGCATGGGGCATGGGGCATAGGGCATGGTTGACAAGGTAGACAATGTAGATTTTTTCCCAATTCCCAATTCCCAATTCCCCATGCCCAATTCCCAATTCCCAATGCCCAATTCCCAATTCCCCATGCCCAATTCCCAATCTTTACTGTCGAAGTTGACAAAAGACTCGTTAATATAGTAAACAGTCCGGTTGTAAAAGTGATTGAGTGAATTATCCCGCCTCATCAAAAGAACTAGACTTAGGGTTGATATTTCCCTTTGATCTGGATCAATTTCAAAAAGATGCGATCGCGTCCCTCAACGCGGGACGCTCTGTTGTCGTCTGTGCGCCCACAGGCTCAGGCAAAACTTTAATCGGTGAATACGCTATTTATCGCGCCCTAGCACATGGCAAACGGGTGTTTTATACCACCCCTTTAAAGGCGTTATCTAATCAAAAATTACGTGACTTCCGCGAAAAATTTGGGTTTGATAATGTAGGGCTACTCACGGGAGATGCTTCCATCAATAGGGATGCCTCTATTTTGGTGATGACCACCGAAATTTTTCGTAATATGCTCTACGGTACACCCATTGGGCAAGTCGGTATTTCCTTGGTGGATGTGGAAGCAGTGGTCTTGGATGAGTGCCACTACATGAACGATCGCCAACGAGGTACAGTTTGGGAAGAATCGATTATCTACTGTCCCCGTGAAGTGCAGCTAGCTGCCCTGTCAGCCACCGTTGCCAATAGCGACCAACTGACCGACTGGCTCAACCGCGTCCACGGCCCTACTGACCTGATTTATTCAGATTTTCGCCCCGTCCCCTTGGAATTTCATTACTGTAATCCCAAAGGACTCTTCCCGCTACTCAATGACAGCAAAACTAAAATTAATCCCCGTCTTGCGAATAGAGGTAAACGAAGACAAGGGGACAAAGGCAGACCAGAAGCCCCCAGCATTCTCTACACCCTGAACCACCTCCAGCAACGGGATATGCTACCGGCGATTTACTTTATTTTTAGTCGTCGGGGATGTGACAAAGCCGTCGCCGAGGTAGGTGACTTATGGTTGGTGGACAATGACGAATCCCAAACACTACGGCGACAAATCGACGATTTTTTAACCCGTAACCCCGAAGCCGGACGTTCAGGACAAATTGCCCCCTTGTATCGTGGTATTGCTGCCCACCACGCCGGAATTCTGCCAGCTTGGAAGGTGTTAGTTGAAGAATTATTCCAACAAGGTTTAATTAAAGTCGTCTTCGCCACTGAAACCCTAGCCGCCGGCATTAATATGCCCGCTAGGACAACAGTAATTTCCACCCTATCCAAACGTACCGACACAGGACACCGCCTGTTAAACGCTTCGGAATTCCTGCAAATGGCGGGGAGGGCAGGCCGGCGGGGGATGGATAAACAGGGTCATGTCGTCACACTCCAAACTCCCTTTGAGGGTGCAAAAGAAGCCGCCTATTTAGCCACTTCCCAGCCCGACCCATTAGTCAGCCAGTTTACTCCTAGCTATGGCATGGTGTTAAACCTGCTGCAAACCCACACCATAGAGGAAGCCAAGGAACTCATAGAACGCAGTTTTGGGCAGTATATGGCGACATTACACCTAAAACCAGACTATGAGTTAATTGAAGACTTAGAAGCCCAATTAGCCGGACTGCATGAACAAATAGCCTCAGTCAGTGAACATGAACTGCTGATTTATGAAAAACTGCGTCAACGCCTCAAAGCAGAAAAGCAGTTGTTAAAAACACTACAAGAGCAAGCCCAAGAAACACGAAAAGACCAAATTAAAATGCTGTTGGACTTTGCAGTTTCAGGGACATTACTGAGTCTTAAGGGTGAAAATATTATAGTTTCCACACCGTTAACAGCCGTTTTAGTTGGTCAGTCACCCACAGCAGGAAAATCCAGCTACTTGGTATGTTTAGGGCAAGATAATCGCTGGTATGTTGTTTCTAATGAAGATGTAGTTGATTTATACGCGGAACTACCCCGCCTAGAAGTTCCACAGGAAATTATTCCACCCCCACATTTAGTCTTTAAACCAGGACATTCCTGTCGTGGGGATGAAATGACAGATGCGATCGCTCAAAATATCCCTGATCCTGATGGGTCTTTACATCTGTCTCCAGAAGTAGCTGAACAACTCAGTCGCGTTAATGCTGTCCAAGCACAATTAGAAGCCAATCCTTTGTATCAATCAGGGAGTGTTGCTAAAGTTTTCAAGCGTCGGGAACGCTACGCGGAAATTCAAGAAGAAATAGAAGCATTACAGCAGCAAGTAGAACAGCAATCTCAACGTTACTGGGAAGAATTTCTCAATCTCATCACAATTTTGCAGCAATTTGACTGCTTAGATAACCTAGTCCCCACCCAGTTAGGACAAGTAGCCGCCGCCATTCGCGGAGAAAATGAACTGTGGTTAGGTTTAGCCTTAGCTAGTGGTGAATTGAACAATTTAGATCCCCAGCATTTAGCGGCTGTCATCGCGGCTTTAGTCACAGAAACCCCCCGTCCTGATAGCAGAGTCAACTTTAATCTCTCACCAGAAATAGACGCAGCATGGACGAAGTTACAAAAAATCCGGCGTGCTGTCTTAAAAATACAGTACCGTCATGGTGTAACCTTGCCGGTAGGCTTAGAGAATCGTTACATAGGTTTAATTGCCCTAGTGGAACAATGGGCGTTAGGTACAGAATGGGTAGAATTATGTGAAAACACTACCTTAGATGAGGGTGATGTGGTGCGAATTTTACGCCGGACACTAGATTTACTCTCACAAATCCCCCATGTCCCCCACCTACCAGATTCCTTGCAACGTAACGCTTATCGTGCTATGCAACTCATTGATCGATTCCCCGTCAATGAAGTGGTGGAGTAATTGGGGATTGGGGACTGGGGACTAGGGACTGGGGATTGGGGAAGAAAAACTTCACTCACTACTCAGCACCGGCTAAACGCCGCGCTACCGCTAACAGCACTCAGCACTCATCACTCATCACTCATCACTCACTTGTAAGGGTGGTAAATTATGAAAGCTTCTATCCCAACTGTGGCTGTGGTTACTTTAGCAGTATTACTGGGTTGTTCAACCCCTGGAGTCGTTGCACCTCCACAGAAAACTGATTCCAGTGAAACTGTTGCTCAAGTACCTACTTTAAAAGACACTTTAATTGTACCTGGGGAAAGGGTCGGCCCTGTAACGCGCACAACCACAAGGAAGGATTTAGCTAAAATTTTTGGTGCATCTAGTCTAGTTGATAAAACCATTCCTGGTGCGGAAGGGATAGGTAATTTTGCTGCAACTCAAGTTAAATTGAGTCAAGGACGTTCATTTTTAATCGTTTGGAGTGATAACAACCGCACCAAACCTTCAGAAGTGCGTGACTTGGGTACTGCGTGGAAAACCCGTGAAGGTATTGGTGTCGGGACTCCCTGGAGTGTGTTACGTCAAAAGTTGGGAGATTTCAAACTCTTCGGCTTAGGTTGGGATTACGGCGGGACGATTCTCTTAGAAAGTAGTAAACTATCTCGCTATGAAGGCAAGCTAATTATCAGGGTGAGTGCAGATCCTAAAGCATCAGACAGATATCCTCAAGATTATCAGGCTGTGTCAGGCGATCGCACTTTTGCTTCTACAAATCGTCGTTGGCAAAAATTAGGAATGAAGGTATCTCAAATAATTGTCATCCTCAATTCCAGTTGAAGAAAAACACACCCTGAATCGATTTTGGATTTTGGATTTTAGATTTTGGATTGAAATGATTAACTATTCCACCAATCTTGAGCCTGTTGATGAATTAAATTCAACTCCTCTTGGGACATTTTATCCAGGTTTTTCAAAACAAAACTCATCCGTCCTTGAGTTTGCAATTTATCACGGTGTTGTTCTAGGAAATACCAATAAAAGAAATTAAACGGACAAGCATCTTTACCAAATTTATCTTTATGGTTATAAACACAACCTTTGCAATAATCACTCATCTTATTGATGTAATTGGCAGATGCAGCATAAGGTTTTGATGCTAATACTCCCCCATCTGCAAATAAACCCATCCCAATCACATTGGTTTGCATCACCCAATCATAAGCGTCTATAAACACAGCATGAAACCAATTTTCTATGGCTTGGGGTGAGATTCCTGCAATCAAAGCAAAGTTACTCAATACCATTAATCGCTGGATATGATGAGCGTAACCTGTACGTTGCACTTGAGTAAGAATCTGGTGTAAACAATTCATCTTAGTTTCACCAGTCCAAAAAAATTCCGGTAATGGTTGAGTGTGATTAAACCAATTTTGATTAGGGTAATCTGCATCTACAAAATGATAGATTCCCCGCATATATTCCCGCCAGCCTAACACCTGACGGATAAAACCTTCTGCACTATTTAATGGTAAATTGCGCTGGTAATAAGCTTGTTCTGCGGCTTGAATAATTTCTAAAGGTTGCAATAACCCCAGATTTAAGTAAGGTGAAATTAAAGCGTGCCACATGGTTTCTTCACCTGTTAGCATTGCATCTTGGTGAGTACCAAAATCAGCTAATCTTTGTTGAATAAACCAATCTAAAACTTGCAATGCTTGGTGACGAGTCACTCCCCAACGAAATGGCTCAACATCTCCATAGGTGGGAATATTTAGTGATTTAACTTGAGTAATAACAGCAAGGGTAATATCGTCAGGTGTAAACCATTGTGCTGGAGGTGTATTTAATTTACCTTTGGGTGGTTGACGATTTTCTTTATCTAAATTCCATTGTCCACCTATTGGTTTATCTTTATCCATCAAAATCTGAAAACGCTTTCTACCTTCGCGATAGAAATCTTCCATTAATAGACGTTTACGATTTTTAGCCCAATGGTTAAATTCTTCTGTACTCCACAAAAAATGGTTGTTAGGAATTAAGTTAATTTTACAAGGTAAATCTAAACTTTGAATTAATTGGGTAAATGGTTTATCATTGGGTATCATCACCCGCAATTCAGTGATATTTTGGCTTTGAATCCATGCTTTTAAGGGTGTGATGAAGTCTGCGCTGATTTCATAAGTGACAGCATATTTTTGCTGACGCAATTCTTCAGCAAAGTGACGCATTGCTGACCACACTAAGACCAATTTTTGCTGATGATAAGGACGTACCTGTATATGTTGTAGTGATTCAATGAAAATTACAGGTAGATTTTTTTGACGAGAACAACTTTGTAGTGCTGTTTGTTGTTCCCAAAGTTGATCGCCTAGTATCCAAACGCCTATGGTCATTAGTTATTGGTCAATAGTCAATAGTCAATAGTCAATAGTCATTAAATTAGTATAACAACTTAAAAACAAAATATGTTATGTAATTTAAAATACTAGGATTCAGTTCGTAGTAAGGACTTTAGTCCTTTTTTGTTCGCGTAGCGTCTCATAGTTAGAACTAAAGTTCTAACTACAAACCTTTCGTTATTTAGGTTTTTTGGTTATTTGATTTAAATCTTCCTGCGATAAATTCTCGCTGATTGAGGTGCTTGGTTTTGCGTTTGGTGACTCGTTCACGCCACATCCGAAAACTAGATTCTTTCATTTCACGCCTCATGAGTGCAATCACTTGCTTTTCTAATAAGCCGAATTGCTTTTCAATGGCTTCAAAGGGAGTTCTATCTTCCCACGCCATTTCTATAATGCGATCTATACTGTCAGAATCTAGTTCGGGTAATTTCATGGACGATTTGCAGTTTTATAATATTCTACCCATCAAATGATTTTAGGGCAAACAAGGCAAAAGTAAAAAGTTGAAAAGCAATTGCTAAATTTACTTATTCATTTCATTTTTTACTTTTTACTTTTTAATTAATATCTTGCTTCTCTGGTATGAACAACGCGACAATTAACACCGCCATATTGTCTGCAAGTTTGTACCGCATATTGTCCAGCAATTGTACGACCCCTTTTAGGGTTGTTGGTATCATAACCCCAGCCTGAACCAAAAGCACCATTAGAACCGACAGCTAAAGCACCCCAAGCATTTTTAAACCATACTGGAACTGAGCAATCACCAGCACGAGATTTGCGTCGACAATGGGCTAAAGCTCTGCGTTCAGCTTCTTGGCGTGAGGAGGCGGTGACGGATGTGTAAACTCCTGTAGACTGGGAGTAAGCGATCGCACCAAACACATCACGGCTTTGAGCTTGGGCAACTTGGGTCAATCCTGGTAAAGTAGCTAATACGGTAGCGGTTGCTAATAAAGTTTTCTGTAGTGTATTTGCCAACATCGTTTATGTGTGTGAACTCTATGTTCAAAACTACAGTTTCTAGATGTAGGCATTCCGCAATTTTATGTGTTAGTTTCTGTTTCAGTTATTAGCTTCTGTCCAATTTTTGGTTCTGTACCAGCTAATAACCGTTCAATATTAGTGCGATGACGGAAAACTACATAAAAACCACCAGCGACACCAAACAATATATAAGGTAAGGGTTGGTGGAAAATAACCATCACGATAGAAACAGCGATCGCGCCACTGATGGAACTTAGTGATACAATCCGCGATATTGCTACCACTACAGCAAACACACCCAGCGTAGCTAAACCCACTTGCCAAGACATCGCCAGCAAAATCCCCAAGCTGGTAGCGACAGATTTACCACCTGTAAAACCGAGAAAAATAGACTTGCTATGTCCTAAAATCGCGGCTAAACCGACTATAGTCACTAGCCAAGGCTGCCAAAGCGTTACGTCTACTGTGGTGGGAATCAGATTTTGATTAGAGGCGAAGCTAAATAAATAGTAGACTAAAGCGATCGCTAAGACTCCCTTTAAGCAATCTACCAATAAAACGAATGCTCCTGCCCCTTTCCCCAAGGTTCTCAGAACATTAGTTGCACCTGTTGAGCCTGAACCCACTTCTCGGATATCAATACCTTTAAGTTGTTTAACCGCAATATACCCTGTGGGGAAAGAACCCAACAGGTAAGCAATAATTACAACCACACCACACAAACTTAACCAAACAGCCATAGGAAATCCACAAGCGTCAATAGTTTATAGGAATAGTCTATATTGAGTCGTTCAAGTTAATGCCATAAATCAGGTTACAGCAGCTAACATGGGAGCTTGTTGTGTTGGTCGGTAGAGAAGCAGGGGAGCAGAGGAGCAGAGAAGAGATTTTTACAATTTTCCCCTCTGCTTGCCACTACGCAAAGTTTGCGTGGTGAAGCACTAGGCACTAGGTATGGCGTTTTGTTTGCTCTCGTTTTAGCCATGAAATTGAGAGAAACACTCCTAAAGATAGTAAGCTGACGGACGTATTTGCTTCAGGAACGGTAGTCAAGTTTTCCGTTGTGAAGGCAATACCGATTGGACGTGACAATTTATCAGTAGTAGGTACAAAGATAGCGTTACTATTACCCAGCGATGGTAATGGATCTCCTGTCACTCCGTTATAGCGAAGAATCGCCCCTTCATTATTTTGAGTTAACTTAAAACCGACTGTGTAAAGTGTATTATTTTCTCCGAAAGCTAAATTGCCAATGAAATTATTACTAGGATTAGTACCTGTATAATTCGTTGATAAAGTATCGACTAAAGCTCCCGTTGCCAAACTGTAACGCCTAATATCGTTGGCAAAATCGCTAACAAATAAGTCACCGTCTGTTCCCAAGGCTAATCCGAGGAAACTCACGAACCCGAAACTATCTGGTGATGGTGTTGGCTGCTCGATAAATACAGTAGAGGTCTTCGTGGCTAAATCGAAGCGCAATACCTGACTTGGTGTACCAGGAAAGGTTGCTTGGTTATTCACAGCAATACTTCCCTGAGTAGTAACGTACAAGCTACCATCCGGCCCAAATAACAAGTCATTTGGCCCATTTAATCCACCAGGCATACCGTTACCTGTTGCAAAAACATCGATGAATGTACCTGTTGTGCCGTTGTAGCGGAGAATTTGGTCAGTAAGAAAACTACTGACGTAAAGCAATCCATCCGGGCCAAACGCAGCACCATAGGGTCGGGACAAACCTCCACCAGAGGCAAAAACATCAATGAACTTGCCAGTTTTTCCATCGTAGCGAAGGATTGCTGAATTACTTGGGTCATTACCGCTAGAGACATAAAGATTGCCATCCAGCCCAAAGTTCAAATCATCCGGGCTGACTAACCCACCACTACCCGATGTAATAAAATTTCCTAAGAATTGACCGTTCTGTTCGTCAAAAAGTACAACATTATTTCCTCTAGTGTTACTAATTAATAGGGTGGCATTGGCAGGCAATGTTCCTAAGCAAAAGGCACTAGCAGCACCCAAGACTACAGAAAATGAGAACGCGAAAATGTTTTTATTCATTAATTTGACGCAGTTGTAGTTTGACACTCCCCGAAATTCTATTTCGGGGATTCTTGGTTCATCGAGCCGACTTATCTGAACCTGTTGCCAGATCCAAGTAGAGGTCGTTCTCTACCCAAGCGTTAGTTCCGACGTGTCCCGCCGTACTTAATCCTTTAGCGAAAATATTCAGTGCGGCGTTTTCGTCTCGGTCTAAAACAGTTCTACAGTGGGGAAATTCATGGGTTCTAGGTAACAACCATTGAATCCTCCGTACCGTTGAATGTTCGGGGTTATACCATTTTGGATTTTGGATTTTGGATTACTTTACTAGTAAGCTTTTAGACAATCCATTGATCGCAACTACTTTTCAAATTGGTATTAGTTTCACACTTTTATTAGCCTTATTAGCCGTTAACTGTTGACTAATGACTAATGACTAATGACTAATGACTAATAACTAACCTAAAAATCATCATCATAATTTCTCATGGTTTTCGGATCAGGGGCGAACGCTAACCATAGAGGAAATTGCAAAAGTCCCAGACTGATTTGCTCCTCGGAATCATCAATCAAAATTAAGGGGAGTTGATTAGTTTTCACAAGACGATCTGCTTTCTGTGCTAAAGCATCGGCTGTTTCAAATAATACTACTCCCCTATCTGGGCCAAAGTCTGGACGACCTATACCTAAACAGTCTTGTAAACCGCGCCGCCATTCACCTAGACGCTCAGGTGTGTTAGCTAAAACTAGGGTACGGAGGCGATCGCCATATAGTTTATGTAATATCGAAATTGCCGCCGATGCAATCAATACATTTTGCAAACGACTCCCCATTGTCCGCAAAGCACCGCGTCCACCTTGATTAAAAAACCAATTGGCAACTCTCTCAGCGTGGACTGGTTCAAAAGTACGGCGTAATTGCCAAGCCGGGCCATAATAATCAGGTTTATTACGATATTGGTCAATGAGGCGGCGAATTTGTTTGGTTGTGTCTTGAAACTGTTGTGGCGCAAATTGCGGAGTTCCTGCTTGTGGTTCAGCCTGTTTTACTTCTTTAATCACTACGGCTGGTTTTTCTCTTTCTGTAACAGGTGGAACTAGCTGTAGTTGCTCGGCGGCGGCGGCTAAATCTTGTAAGCTACCAGTGAGATAGTCTTTAAACCCTTGTACTCGAATTGCTAAGTCTTGAGAAGCACCCGCAAAAGTTGTTCGCATCTCGTTGCGAATGCGTTCTTGGCGACGTTCTAACTGTTCTATGGAAATCTGTAGGGTTTGTTTGCGTTGTTCTAGCTGTCCTAGAGATTCTTGTACTACTTTTCCTAGTGCAGTTTGAGTTTCCCTAATTTGTTCTTGAAGAGTGTTGTATGTTGTTTGCAAGCTGGCAATTTCTGCCTTGAGAGTAGCTTCTGTGTTTTGCAATTCAGCAATAACTTGTTCTGATTCTATCGGTGAACCCAGTATGTTACTTTCCGCTTCGGCTTCCTGTACAAATGCTGCTGGTACTTCTGTATTAGAGATAACCTCAGAATTGCCATCCTCTGAAGACGGATTAACAGATGAAGTTTGATCTACTATTTCCATAACAGATGCTTCCGCAGGAGTTTCTGGATTTTCCGGCTGAGGGTTTTCTGCTTGGATTTGTTCCAACCATTCATCAATCGGTTCTGGGGTTTGAGATTCCTCTGGGTTCATAAACTATAATGCAATCCCTATAAAACAAAATAAATAGCTTTCAAAAATATACTATTGAGTGCCTGCGAGTTGCCTGAAAATTCCTGACTTATCAGTCTAACGCGAAACTAGCAACCGTCAAAGACACCCCCTGTAGCTGGTGTTTTGACTGGAGTGACTTAATAGTATTTGCGGCTAAATCCGTGGACAACGTTCTTCTAAACAGGTTCTGAGGGTTTTGGGGTCAAACAAAATCGGTAAAAAGTGAATACTGTTAATTTCTTTAAAATAAAACAGTATGGGAACGGGATACCAAAAAATCCGCCAATTTTGCCATTCACGGTAAGGAAAACGCCGAATTAAATTTTCACCCCTTTTGATATCTAAGTCAGTGGCGGTAAACTGCAACCGCAGAGTCACTGCTTGAAATAAGAGGAATAAACCCAAAAGTGCAAATACTGCTCCCAGCAAGGGTTGTACAAACATGAGTGGAATAGCAGTAATTACCAGCACTATGGGGATATTATAACTAGGCTGAAGTTCCACCGTTGATGTGAAGTTGGGAGCAATTGAACTAGTCACAGTTTCTTGTCCTGTTTTTTAGTAAACACTTCCTAATTGTAAAAGTTAAAAGTTCGCCAAAAAAGATCACTTCACCAATCACTCACAACTTACTTACTACTCATCCCTCAGCACTCAGCACTCTCAAAACCCTTGCAACAACGCGCTACCCGTTCCCTGAAACATAATCCATGATAGAAAAAAGTTGCTGACAAAGATGATAAGCAACGCTGTCACAACGGCTGTTGTAGTTGATTGTCCGACACCTTTAGCACCTCCGGTTGTGGTTAAACCCCAACTACAACCAATTACGGCGATTAACATCCCAAAACAACAGGCTTTAATCATGGCACTTAAAATATCCCAGCTACCTAAAAGATTACGGGCTGAGTCTAAAAACATAGTGTCGGAAATGCCATACATACTGGTAGAAATCAGCAACCCTCCCAACATTCCTGTCACTAGAGACAAGAGGGTTAAGATAGGTAACATTAAGCAACAAGCCAGTAAGCGGGGAATGACTAAATAATCGATGGGGTCAGTTCTGAGCATTAACATGGCATCAATTTGTTCTGTAACCCGCATCGTGCCAATTTCTGCGGCGAATGCAGAACCAACGCGCCCTGCTAAGATGACTGCTGTGAGTACAGGTGATAATTCTCGTGTTAATGCTACCGCCAAAACTCCGCCGACTAGATTTCCTGCACCAAAATTAATAAATTCTCGCGCCACTTGAATAGTAAAGACTGCGCCTACAAACACAGCAGTTAGCAAAGCAATAAATAGTGAATCTGGCCCGACTGCGGCCATTTGTTCTCTAGTATTGCGCCAATGGATTTTTCCCCTCAGTAGGTGAACCATAGCTTGTCCACCTAAAAACACCGCCGCCAGCAATCGCTGACTCCACGTTCCTAAGCCAAATTTGGATGTAGTGTCACTAGTCATTAGTCATTAGTCATTAGTCGTTAGTCATAGTTTAGTTCTCATCCTGCATCCCCTGCTTCCTAGTTGCCAATTCCTAGCCCCCAATCCTCTACATTTCTGGAAATATTAATTTATCGTAATGATTTTCTCAGGATATATAGCTTTTCATGAACACGTTAAAAGTTGTAAAATCCTGTTCCCTAAATAAATAAGCTTGGTTTAATAAGGGTTTTAGAGATACTTATCTTTCTTCTGGGCAATGCACTGAGTGTACCAGGTCACTGTGTTTTTTAATGAAAACTTAAGATTTTTGACAGATTGACCGTTGGGTAACGATCGCACGTATTGTAGAAGAGGACGAATAGCTAACTAGCTATTGTTGACTTGATTTTAGGAGTTGGTCTGATGATGACTACTTTTACTCACTATCTTCGATCTTTGATCCTGGCGATGATTTTTAGTTTCGTGACTCCGTTGATCTTGATCGGTGGTGTATTGCTATTTTTAGGGGTTAGTGGTTATATTCCTCTGTTGCAAGAGCTAGCTGAGATGGCTGCAACTGGAGTATTGCATTTCTTAGCTATCTTTGGCAGTGGATCTATTTTTAATGGCATTTTGGTCATTAGCCTCACT
This sequence comes from Nostoc sp. CMAA1605, assembly GCF_021596505.1. Lineage (GTDB taxonomy): Bacteria > Cyanobacteriota > Cyanobacteriia > Cyanobacteriales > Nostocaceae > Trichormus. The sequence goes on from NZ_PJIZ01000069.1 coordinate 13,802, forward strand.
TGCGGCTTTGTCGGGGGTCTATTCGATACTTATGCTTACTATCGGTATCAAATTTTGCGGATTGATTCGTAGTAGTGGGCGATCACTGATGTTTGATAGGTTCAAGGTTAGTGCAAGTTCATCCTTATCACGGCTGACCGAATTTAGTTAATGGCAATTACTAAGCGAGTATTAATTATATTTATTAATAAGTATTAACTTTAAGTGCTATCACGTAGCCGAAAGTTTATCTTAGGCTGCAATAACAATGGCTAAGAGTATATTTGAATATTCATGACTGATGTATCAAATATTTTACCTGCCCTAACCTTCCCATGAACAAGGGGAGGGAAAGAGATTTTTTTGTCTCTGCTGTAATAGCTGATGAAGAGAGAATAACAAAACAACATCTATATCAACCAGGAAAAACTTATCGAAAAACTGGGTTTAAAACCTCGCCCTTATAGGGCGACTTTACTTTTGTTTGGCTTTAATTTACCATAGTAAGTATAGTTTGATAAGTGCGATGTTAAAAGCCTACAAGTACAGAATCTATCCGACTGACGAGCAATGCACATTGCTGGCCAAGTCGTTTGGATGTGTACGTTGGTTTTACAATTTTGCGCTTAACCTCACCAGTGAAACTTACAAGGAAACAGGTAAGGGATTAAGTCGGAACGACATAATTAATCTGTTGCCATCCTTGAAGAAAGAATATGAATGGTTAACAGAAGCACCTTCACAATGTTTGCAGCAAGTAGCATTAGACTTGTCTAGCGCGTTTTTGAACTTTTTCGAGAAACGGGCGAAATACCCAAACTTCAAAAAGAAAGGTCAAAAGCAATCTATCCGCTTTCCTCAACAGGTAAAACTAGATGGTGAGTATCTCACTCTACCTAAATTGGGTAAAGTTTACTGCAAGGTATCTCGGCTACCGGAAGGAAAGTTAAAGAGTGTTACTGTTTCATTAACTCCATCGAATGAATACTACGCGGCTTGTCTCTATGATGATGGCAAGGATAAACCTACTTCATCATCAGAAGGGAAGGCTATTGGCGTAGATATGGGGATTCACCATTACGCTATTACGTCCGATGGGAATAAGCATGGCAACCCAAAATATTACCGTAAGTATGAAGTTAAACTAACCAAAAAACAAAAACAACTTAGCCGCAAACAAAAAGGGTCTAACAACCGCAATAAAGTGCGTAGAAAGGTTGCTAGGGTTCACAACAAAATTACTAGATGTCGAGAAGATTTTTTACACAAGCTAAGTCGTAAATTGGTTGACGAAAATCAAGTCATAGTTGTAGAAAATCTCGCAGTTAAAAACATGGTCAAGAACCACAACCTAGCTAAATCTATTAGTGACGCTGGATGGGGGCAATTTTGCACCATGTTGAAATACAAGGCGGAATGGGAGGGAAAAACCTATATTGAGGTAGATAGGTTCTTTCCCAGTTCCAAAACTTGTAGTAACTGCTTGCATCAAGTAGATAGGCTCAATTTAGATATTCGTAGTTGGCAGTGTCCCAAATGTCAAACGATACATGACAGAGATATTAATGCTGCGGTGAATATCAGAGATGAAGGTTTACGGATTTTGAGCCAGTGCGGTCTTGACGGTCTCCGTCGTAGAGCAACTGGTGTGGCGGGAGGGCATCTCGCTACTGCTTCTGGACAACGTGTAAGACCATCTAAAGGCACTGCTTTTAGAGGCGATTTTGGGTGAAGGAAGAATCTCCGCCGTTCAACGGCGGAGAGTTGTCAATAAAATTCCTAGCGGTGATACCGTTTTGAGTCTTTCATGGAGGTCATCTGGTCACTAGACAATTTATAGTGAAATTATTGCTATGTTTATTTAGTTGCTCATGGTTTGGCCTTTTAAGTCCAAGTTTCGTAAACAAATTGCTAGAATTGAGATCACAGGTGCGATCGCTAGTGCTACGCGCAAACGTGTGCTAGAAGCATTAAAAACCGTCGAAGAAAAGAAATTTCCGGCTTTACTGCTACGTATCGACAGCCCTGGCGGCACAGTTGGGGATTCTCAAGAAATTTATAGTGCGTTAAAGCGGCTACGGGAAAAAATCAAAATTGTTGCTAGTTTTGGTAATATCTCGGCTTCTGGTGGTGTCTACATTGGTATGGGCGCGGAACATATCATGGCGAACCCTGGAACAATCACAGGTAGTATTGGTGTAATTCTGCGTGGGAATAACTTGGAACGCCTACTGGAAAAAATAGGTGTTTCCTTTAAAGTGATTAAATCCGGGCCTTATAAAGACATTTTGGCATTTGACCGAGAACTCACCGAGCCAGAACAAAACATTCTACAAGAGTTGATTGACACTAGTTATCAGCAATTTGTAGAGACAGTAGCCGAGGGACGGTCTTTAGCGGTAGACAAAGTTAAAAGTTTTGCTGATGGCAGAATTTTCACCGGACAGCAAGCCTTAGAATTGGGTATTGTAGACCGCTTAGGCACAGAAGAAGAAGCCCGTCGTTGGACAGCAGAATTAGTAGGACTTGATCCAGAGAAAACACCCTGTTATACCCTAGAGGAACGCAAACCCTTACTAAGTCGGATTCTACCAGGCAGCCGTCAAGTTTCTTCTAAACTAGGCGCAGGCGTTGATTGGCTGGAATTTGAAATGTCCACTAGTGGTTTGCCATTGTGGTTGTATAGGCCTTGAGGGGATTGGGGACTGGGGACTGGGGACTGGGGACTGGGGACTGGGGACTGGGGACTGGGGACTGGGGACTGGGGGGACGAGGGAGATTTTATTTCTATGCCCAATGCCCAATGCCCAATGCCCAATGCCCCATGCCCCATTCCCAATAACTAATGACTAATAACTAATGACTAATAACTAAGGAGGATTTTGGCGTGGAGTGGCGAATTCAGGCTATTCGTGGGGCAACAACCGTTTCGGAAAATACAGTGGCAGCTATGCGAGAAGCGGTGACGGAACTGCTAGACGAACTCGAAAGACGAAATCAACTCCAGCCACAAGACATGATCAGCGTGACTTTTTCAGTGACGCGTGATTTAGATGCGATTTTCCCGGCGGCGATCGCTAGACCCCGGCCGGGTTGGGATAATGTTGCTATGTTGGATGTACAGCAAATGCACGTTGCAGGTAGTTTACAGCGTTGTGTCCGGTTTTTAATCCACGCTTATTTACCTATCTCTACTCCCATTCATCACATTTATTTGCGTGAAGCTAGAAAACTTCGTCCTGACTGGAGTTTACCCCAAGTTTTACCAGCACCGCAGCCAGTAGTGGAGTCAAAAGTTTAAATTCCTGGGCGGAGAATTTTCTCTGCTACTTGGGGAAACCACCGTTGTAGGAAAAACAGTAGTTTGGTTTTACCGATTCGCATTTCGTAGCGATCGCGTGCAAAATCATGCCAAAATTCATTTACCAGTGCATCAGGGGAAATCTTCCCTTTACCCCTGCCTTCAGTCATGGGTGTATCAACTAAAGGCGCAATAATTTCAAATACTTTAATAGATGTGGCTTCGAGTTGCCAGCGTAAGGCTTTAGTGGCAATATGTATCCCTGCTTTACTACCACAGTAGACAGGCGCGCTTTCTTTGGGAACTAGTCCTAAGCCAGAGGAAACATTGATGATTGCAGCTTCGGGCTTGTTCAACAGATGGGGTAACATCAATTTAATCAATTGCAAGGGCGCAATTAAATTAGTCCGTAATTCGGCTTCGATTAACTCTGGGGTAATCTCTGGATTGGTAAATTCGTAGTTATATTGAATCCCAGCGTTATTAACTAGAATATTCACATTTGGATAACTATTGACTAGTCGTTGCAGGTCGTGAAAATCTCTTAAGTCTGCAACTTCTGTGATGATGTCAGGAAATATTTGCTTGACATCAGATAATTTTTGTGCATTGCGCCCCGTAATAATCACTGTATTTCGCGCTTGCAAAAATTTTCGCGCCAATGCCAAACCAATTCCCGATGAACCCCCCGTAATTAAAACTGTATTGCCTTGGGTGGACATAGGAGATTTCTGCACGGACAACTTGACAGCAACTGCGGAATCAAAAAATGCCAGAAAGCCTGTATACAGGATGAAAGAATGTAATGTTTTTTTCATCATTGCCCTGAAAGCGCGACAACCGTTCGCCTAGCGTCTCGCTGCAAAAACTTAAGCTTTTGGCGATCGCATTTCGTAATACTTTCAGGTTTAACCTGGAATCATGGCGTAGTCATTAACTTATGTTAATTAGGTTGAAGATTTTTGCGAATGCGGCTCAAAGATACGGGTGAAATTCCCAAATAAGAAGCAATGTGATATTGCTTCACTCTTTGATCTAAATTGGGATATTCTTGTAAAAATTTTTTGTATCGTGTGGTTGCATCATCTAAAAGTAACTCCGCCTCACGTTTCTCTTTCTTGAGATACAATGCTTCAACCAACTTATGGTTAATTTCTTGCCAGCATGAATTACCTGCACACAATTGCAGGTATTGACGATAATCTATGACAAGTAGAAAAGAATCTTCTATTGCTTCAATAAAAAAATTAGCAGGTTGTTGCAAAATTAGCGCACCGTAAGCAGTCACAAAATGGTTTTCTGGACAAAATGATTTTGTGAATTCACTCCCTGCTGAGTTGACGTAGTAAAGGCGTAAAATTCCTGAAACAACAAAGGCGATGCGAGAAGGGATTTCACCTGCCCTAACTAAAAATTCTCCGGTATTTAAGGTAATTTCTTGAAATACACAGTTTAATTTTGCAAGTTCATATGCTGGCATCTCAACCAAAGTTTGCAAAACACTGCTCAGTCGGAGATAGGCAGGATTCAACATAGGAATGTCAAAGTTTACATAGATGTGTCAATTATATTTTGCAACCAATACCAATTCCCATATCCTCAAAATGCAGATTTTCGTGTATGCTTTGTGTCCAAATATCCTAGCGATACGAGGGAGTACACATGGAACGCGCAATTTCTGCTTTCGGAATCCTAGTATTTATCGGTATAGCTTACGCTATCTCGGTAAATCGTGAGGCTGTGCGTTGGCGAACCATCGCTTGGGGTTTAGGATTAGAATTTGTCTTTGCTTTAGTGATTCTCAAAACACCTTGGGGGCTAAAAATCTTTCAATCCTTGGGAGATATCATCAGTAGCTTTTTAGCTTTTTCTGATGTGGGTGCAAAATTCGTATTTGGAGAGAACTTTAAAGATCATTTATTTGCTTTTCAGGTACTCCCGACAATTATCTTTTTCTCCGCATTTATTAGTGTGATGTACTACTACGGAATTTTGCAACGAGTAGTGCAGGGGTTAGCGTGGGTAATGATGAAGACAATGAAAACATCGGGTTCTGAGTCATTATCTTGTGCAGGTAATATTTTTTTGGGGCCGACAGAAGCCGCATTAATGGTGAAGCCTTATATAGCAAAAATGACACAATCAGAACTTCATGCAGTCATGACTGGCGGCTTTGCAACTATCGCCGGAGGGGTTTTAGGGGCTTATCTTTCCTTTGGAATTCCACCAGAACATTTAATTGCCGCTTTCTTTATGACTGCGCCTACTTCCTTAGTCGTTTCAAAATTGATGTACCCAGAAACGGAAGTGTCTGTCACTGCTGGAAAAGTAAAAATGGAAGTAGAAAATACTTATGTCAACGTCATAGATGCTGCTACTAGTGGCGCAATTGATGGTGTCAAATTAGCAGTTAATGTAGGCGTAATGATTATCGCTTTTTTAGGATTACTGGCTTTTGGTAATGCAATCCTGAAATGGTTAGGAGAACATATTGGTTTACCACAACTATCTTTAGAGTGGATTTTGTCTTTAGTGATGTCTCCTATAGCCTTTTTAATGGGTGTACCTTGGGCTGATTGTGGACAAGTGGGTGCATTATTAGGAAAGAAAACCATCCTCAATGAATTTTTGGCTTATGGAGATTTAGGAGAATTAATTAAAAGTCAGAAAATATCCCCCAGGGCAGTGATTATTGCGACTTATGCCTTATGTAACTTTGCTAATATTGGTTCTATTGGTATTACTATTGGGGGGATGACAGGGATGGCTCCACAACGCCAACATGATTTAGCTCGTCTAGGTGTGAGAACGATGATAGGAGGATTACTAGCAGGTTTTATTACTGCTTGCATCGCTGGTATTTTAGTGTAATTTATGACGATTTACGAGTTTTTCTGACATAGCCCAATTCCCAATTGTGGGATTGCTTTAATTGATTTAGCTTCCCTTGAATCATCAAATTTAAAGCAATCCGAGTATTGAGATAACCTTTAAGTAAATAGTATCCAGGTTTAGCAACCACACCGTCTACAACAGATTGATGAGTGCGGTGAATGACTCCACAATAAGTCTGCTCACTAGGTAGATGTAGTCTAAAAAGATACTCATATTGATAACTTTTAGGAATCATAAATATAGCATAAACATTGTGCTGACCACGCCAAGGACGAATTGTAATTTTTTCTGCTTCAGTGTAGTATTTATTATTGACTGTGTTAATAAAGCCCCATTTAGCATGGCAATTTCTTAAAGGAAATCGCATATCTACAAAATAGAATATACACAAAATAGCAACTAAGCTCAGGACAAATAAGAAGAAGAATCGGAGTTTAAATAATAGCTTTCGCACGTGTTATACCCATCGACTTACTATAGGCTATTTTAACTATTGAAACAAAGTGCGATCGCAATTTTCTGGAAATCTGAAAATACAAACTTGATTATTATATGATTTCAAGAATTTTATCGACTACCTGGATTAATTTTCCTGTCCTCCTTTGATCTGCTTTGTATAATATAATTTGCTTACAAGTAAAGCCTGTTGTCGGTTATTACTTCATAACGCTAAAGACCACACAGATTTATCTAAAACGACTTTCATTGTTTTTGTCGCTACTGTTTGTAATTATCATCATCGTCATCATCAATTGTTCCAAATAAATCAAGTATTTTCATCTACTGATACCAATTCGCAATTCGCAATTCGCAATTCGCAATTGAGAAATCCTGACTTGGCAAGGGTTTCTGAGTTTGAATTTGTATCAGAATTTTAGTGAATTTGTATGACGATGTTGTACAGATAGGAATCAGACTTGAATTATTGAAATTATTTGCATAGGTAGGTAACTCTTAAAAGGGAACAGTAAACAGGAAAAGAAGTAACAGAGGTGTACCTAGCTTCACAGAAATCAAATATGATTCCTATATTTTTTACTTACGCAGCACTCAGCACTCGTTACTCAGCACTCCTTTAGTCAACAAAAACATTACCAAATGTGAAAATTTATACGTAAATACAGTAGCGATCGCTAGTTGGTTGTTAGATTAGCAAAGAATCTCTAAAATCAAGCAAGTTAGCGGCGATTAACAATGGTATCTACTACTGCACGCTTCTCCGATGTCCAAAACCATTGGGCGCGTCCGTTTATCGAAGCCTTGGCGGAAAGACGCATTTTGAATGGCTATCCTAACGGTACTTTTCGCCCAGATAACTCAGTCACCCGTGCTGAGTTTGCAGCGATAGTTGCAGCCGTCTTTAATGTTCCTGTAAAGCGTCCGTATATCTCTTTTATCGATGTTCCGGCGAATAATTGGGCTGCTGGTGCCATCAAAAAATCTTATGAAACAGGGTTTTTAACTGGCTACCCAAATAAAACTTTCATTCCTAATAATAGAATTGCCCGTGGTGATGTCTTAGTTTCTCTAGTCAATGGTTTAGACATTGGCACTAAAATTAAACCCGATTTATTAGAGAAACTACCGCAAATTTATCAAGATGGGACAAGTATTCCTAATTATGCTACTAATCAAATTGCGATCGCTACTAGTGCAGGTTTAGTTGCTAGCTTCCCCAACATCAAGCTACTCAATTACAATATCGCTGCGACTCGCGCGGATGTAGCGGCTATAGTTTACCAAGCTTTAGTTTATCTCGGTAATGCCCCCAAAATTAACTCTACATATTTGGTAATTCCTCCTGTCACCGCACCGAGAACCGTCAAAGTCAGTCATCAAAGAGAGTTTCGGGGCGCATGGCTAACAACGGTGTGGAATAGTGACTGGCCTTCCAAAGCTGGACTTTCTGGAACTCAACAACAGACAGAATTAGTTGAGATTATCAAGCGACTACAAGAACTCAATTTTAATGCCTTAATTTTGCAAGTGCGTCCTGAAGGCGATGCTTTGTACGCTTCTAGTATTGAACCTTGGAGTGCTTGGCTATCGGGAACCCAAGGGAAAGCTCCAGAACCATTTTATGATCCCTTGGAAGTTGCGATCGCCGAAGCCCACAAACGTAACATTGAAGTTCACGCTTGGTTCAACCCCTACCGCGCCAAAACCAGCATCAAAGGGACTCCCAACGTCCAACCCCACATAGCTTTAACCAATCCAGAAGTAGTATATCAATGGGGTAATCAATTATGGATGGAGCCAGGCGCGAAAATCGTCCAAGATAGAGCCTATAACGTCATTATTGATGTTGTCCGCCGATATGATATTGATGCTGTCCACCTGGATGATTATTTTTATCCCTATCCCATCCAAGGTCAGTCTTTCCCTGATAGTAAAACCTACGCCGCCTATAAATCTACAGGTGGCAAACTCAGTTTAGAAGACTGGCGACGGGAAAACGTCAATCAAATGGTGCTGCGCCTCTCCCAAGGAATTAAAGCCACCAAACCCTATGTCAAATTTGGTATTAGTCCCTTCGGAATTTACCGCCCTGGACAACCACCAGGAATCACCGGCTTAGATGCTTACAATGTCTTGTATGCTGATTCTAAAAAATGGTTAGAACAAGGTTGGATTGATTATATTGCTCCCCAACTCTATTGGCGCACAGACCAAGCTAAACAAAGCTACTCTGCGTTACTGCAATGGTGGACAGAAGTTAATCCCCTGCGAAGACATATTTATACAGGTAACAACATCTCTCTACTAGACGGTAAAGCTTGGAAAGATGAAGAGATAGACAAGCAAGTCAAAATCAGCCGCAACTTAGTCAAAAATTTATCATTGGGCAATATCTTCTTCAGTATGAGTTCGATTACGGATAATCGCCAAGGTATTGCTGACAAATTTAAAGATTCACTTTATGCTACACCTGCCATAGTACCTGCCATGTCTTGGCAAAATCAATCACCACCGCCCCCACCCAAAGACCTACAATTCATTAACGGTAGACTCAATTGGCAACCAGGAGACAATCAACCTGTACGCTCATGGACACTATACCGTCAAAGCGGGGATACCTGGACGTTGCAAAGAATCTTGTCTGCTGGCACAACTTTTGCCACTGTCCAACCTGGAACTTATGCTGTGTGTGCAGTGGATAGATTAGCTAATGAAAGTGAGGGTGTAGTTATCACAGTAAGTTAATCTATAAGTCTGTAGTAAGGACTTTAGTCCTAGAAAAATCAGCACTAAAGTGCTTACTACTAACCTCATGAACTTTCTTGCTATGCAGTTTTTGAAACAAATCCGGCGTTTACCGAAAATCATTTATTTATTCATAGCTTTTGCGATCGCGCTTTTAATTAGCGGTTTATTCTTAATTAATTTAGAATCAGATGTTATAGAAATCAGTAGTATAGAGTTTATTGGAGAAGCCACATTACCAAAAGGTTTATCCTTCCAAAAAACTCCAGTTGGTGGTTTATCTGGTATTACCTATGATGCTAAAACTGAACTTTATTATGCTATCTCTGATGATCGAGGACAAAAAGCACCAGCCCGATTTTACACTTTTAAAATCGATTTAAATCAAGGTCGTCTACAAGATAGTAGTATCAAGACAGTTGGTGTCACGACATTATTAAACAATCAAAATCAACCCTTTGCTTCAGGTACAACAGATACAGAAGGAATCGCTGTTACTCAAGATGAAACAGTATATATTTCTTCTGAAGGTGATGTAGAACAATCAATTCCACCATTTATTCAAGAATTTGACCTAGCTACCGGTAAAGCCCAGCGAAATCTACCCATACCACCCAAATTTTTACCTGATAAAAAGCGTCAGCGAGGAATACGCAATAATTTAGCTTTTGAAAGCCTCACCATTACACCTAACAATAAATATTTATTCACAGCGACGGAAAACGCCCTGGTTCAAGATGGTGTCATAGCTGCACCTAATATTGGTACACCTTGCCGAATTTTGCAATACGATCTTGCTAACGGGCAACCCCAACAAGAGTTTCTGTATCAAACTGAACCTGTAACATCATTTTTTAATCCTACAGGTAGATTTGCTAGCGGATTACCGGATTTACTAGCTTTAGATAATCACGATCATTTTCTTAGTATAGAACGTTCTTTTACTGGTTTAGGCTTTACTGTTTTCTTATTTCAAGTGTCTTTAACAGCAGCCGATAATATTCAAAATATAGACAGTCTTTTAACAAGCAATGCTCAAAATATGCAAGCAGCGCAGAAAAAAATCTTGTTAGATTTAAGAACTTTAGATGTCGCCCTAGATAACATAGAGGGCTTAACTCTGGGGACAAAACTCCCCCACAGAGAACAATTATTAATTCTAGTTAGTGATAATAACTTTAATTCCATACAGCGCACACAATTTTTAGCCTTTAAGCTCAAATTTACTTCCCCACTCATGATGTTATTCCGCCGGATTTTTCCACAAAATTAACCATTAATGAGAGATAAATCATCTTTTAAATACGGCTGTTAAATTTTCGTATAGATGTATTTTCAGTAGAATTACTATAGTGCTGATCCTCTGAGATTGAGTTTTCTTAGGGATTGCGTAGATTTCCTCATATCTTTTATTTAATCAATATGTTACATAATATTTAAGGGATTTTGCATAGTTATAAGCAAAATTCTGTGTAAAATTTAAATTGTTTTTTGTTAAAGCTATGATGCTTTTAAACTACACAATTATACTAATTTTGGATTTGGGATACTTCGACAAGCTCAGTACAAGTGTTGGATTTGGGATTAACAGTCTAGATTTCTAGCCTACTCCAGAATCTTGAAACAATACACCGATCCAAATTGAGTATTACTGATGAGGTTTGTTTAGCCTAACAAGTGCAAGAGTTACTTTCTCATATAAAGCAACGGAAAGCAGCTATCTCACTATTAATAGTTAGCAATCGGCAGCCACAAAGAAAAGTGTAAAATTTAAACGTGTAAAAGCTTATTTTCAAATTACTTAATTAACTCTATCAGATTTAACAGAATCTGAAATATTAAAGTTAATGAATTACCAAAATCACCATTATTTGATAGCGTCAAGTTTCCAAATATGGTCAACTCCAAGCCAGAGCCAGATATTTATATTGGAAAATTTTTAAACAATCGCTATTTAATAATAGACTTGATTGGCAAAGGCGGTATGGGACGTGTTTATTTAGCTGAGGATACAGCTAAAGGTGGTAAACAAGTCGCATTAAAAATCCTCACGTTCAATTTAGCGACTCAAAACCTGTCTCAACGCTTTGGTAGAGAAATTTTCATTGGCGCGCAATTAGGACGCAAAAGTAAACATATTGTCCGTGTCTTGAGTTACGGTGTGATTGAGCATAGAAATCCCTTTTATGTGATGGAGTATCTTCAAGGTAAAAACCTCAAGCAACTCCTCAAAACTCAGCCGTTAACAACCGGAAAATTCCTAGATATTTGTCATCAGATTTGTTTAGGCTTAGAATGCGCCCATCAAGGTATTACCTTCAAAGGCGAAATCTATCCTGTTTTACATAGAGATATCAAGCCAGAAAACATATTTATTACTAAAGATAATCAACAAAATGAGATTGTTAAAATTTTAGATTTTGGTATTGCTAAATTTTTAACAGAACGCAGTGGGATGACTTTAACCGATTCTTTTATCGGGAGTTTACCTTACTGTTCCCCAGAACATATGGAGGGACGCAAATTATTAGATGTCCGTTCTGATATTTATAGTTTGGGAGTGTTAATGTTTGAAATGTTAACTTCCAAACATCCCTTTCAACCACAAAGTAATTCTTTTGGCAGTTGGTATCAAGCTCATAGATTGCAAATACCGCCCACCTTTGGAGAAATAGACCCCCAATTAAAAATACATCCAGAATTACAAGATTTAGTAATTAAATGTTTAGCTAAAGAACCAAGCGATCGCCCTCAAAATATTCAAGAAATTTTGCAGGTTTTAGAGCGAGTTAAAAACAAAATTACCTCTACTATTGATAATAGTGATGTGTGGGAAAGTTTGCCCACAGTGCAGCTAATTCCTGTCACCTCTGTTTCTGAAAAGGAATGCTTAAAAAAAACCTGGCCAAAAAATAAACCCATTAAAGCCATTGGTTTTCCTTACTTGTTACATACAAGCCAAGGGATTATTCCTACATATTGGGCTATGCTCCCCAAGCAGGAAATCGACCAATTCATTAATAGAAGTCACAGCACGGAATTTATTCATAAAGTTACCCTATA
>NZ_PJIZ01000070.1 GCF_021596505.1 Nostoc sp. CMAA1605
GGGAAAGGTGACGAATTAACCGACAAATGCCCACATCTTGAACAATCACCGCATCCACACCAGCCGCGATAATTGTACGGAGATATTGTTGGGCTTGTGTTAGTTCTTTGGGGAAAATCAAAGTATTGACGGTGACATAACCTTTGACACCGCGACGGTGTAGGAAGGTCATTAGTTCTGGTAAGTCTGCTTCAGTGAAGTTTTCCGCCCGCATTCTGGCGTTAAATCTATCTAAACCAAAATAAATTGCATCTGCACCATTTTCTACAGCCGCTTTCGCACATTCCCAGTTACCGGCAGGTGCGAGAATTTCAGGAATTAATTGGTGAGAATTAGCAATTTCCATTAGATTTAATTTAGGTTTATATAGCTAGTCGCAGGTTTATAATTTTAACTCAATATATCAAGTGGCGTTGCATATTTGTGGGGTGGGCTGTCTCACGCAGAGGCGCAAAGACGCAGAGAGGAAAAAGAGTTTAAGACTTTAAAATATTGAGTAGTGTCTATCAAGTGTCGATATGTTTAAAGATTTAGATGAATTAGTTTAGTGATATTTATTTAAATTTCTCTCACTCTCTGCGCCTCTGCGTCTCTGCGTGCAATAGAATCATTTCCTTTTCCTCCACAACCATGCCCGATACTAATTTTACTACTACTGCTCCACTGACATCTGAAGTTTCATCTGTTGCAGTTTTACAAGAGAAAATTTTAGCTATCCGCCAGACTTTGCGCCCTGGACAGCAACAAATGGCTGATTGGCAATCTGGGCCACTGGCTGTTTCTGCTGTTCCTGGTGCTGGTAAATCTACGGGGATGGCGGCGGCGGCGGCGATCGCAATTGCTCGTCAATATCAAAATGCTCTGCAATCACGCCCTTTGGCTCGTCGTCAGTTGGTGGTAGTAACTTTTACACGTTCTGCGGCTGCTAATATTAAGTTAAAAATTCGCGACTATCTCAAGCAGTTATCTTTACCCCAAACTGGTTTTGCTGTTTATACTCTGCATGGTTTGGCTCTCAATATCGCTAGTCGTCACCCTGATTTATCGGGTTTAGATTTAGAAAACGTCACCCTCATTACCCCCAACCAAAGTCACCGCTTTATTCGCACCGCCGTAGAACAATGGATTGTGAATCATCCCCGTCTATATTTGCAGTTATTGGAAGGACAGCAATTTGATGGTGAGGAGACAGAAAGGTTGCGTCGTCAGTCGGTGCTAAGAACTGAAGTTTTACCAGACTTAGCAACTACCGTGATTCATGAAGCCAAAAGTTCTGGGATTTCTCCTGCTAAATTACGAAAATGGAGCGAACAAACCACTGATGCGTATGAGATTTTAACGATCGCTGCCGGATTGTATGAAGAATATCAAAATCTCATGCGATCGCGTGATTTTATCGACTATGACGACATGATTTTGGCTGCTCTCCGCGTCCTAGAAAACGACAGCGCACGCCGCATCGAACAAAACCAAGTTTTCGCCGTCTTTGAAGACGAAGCCCAAGACTCTAGCCCATTACAGACGCAGTTATTAGAGATTTTGGCGAGTGATGGGGATTGGGGAGCAGGGGGGCAGGGGGGCAGGGGAGCAGGGGGAGCAGGGGGAGCAGGGGAGGAAATTCAATACTCAATGCCCAATTCCCCATGCCCCATGCCCCATGCCCAATTCCCAATAAATTTAATCCGTGTGGGTGATCCTAACCAAGCGATTAACTCGACGTTTACGCCGGCTGACCCGATTTATTTTCGGGAGTTTTGTCAAGGGTGCGATCGCTCTGGTAGATTGGCAACAATGGATCAAGCTGGTCGCAGTACGCAGATCATTATCGAAGCGGCTAATTTTGCTCTGCAATGGGTGAATAGTTCCTATGGGGCTAAAAGTCAGAAGTCTCCCCAACTTCCCAGTCCCTTTAGTCTGCAAATGATTCGTCCTGTCCACCCCACGGATGTCAACCCTATAGCCGTCGGTCAAGGTTTGGAAATCTATATACCCCGTGATATTCATCACACAGTCGAATTGCTGGGTAATCGGGTAATTGAGCTATTAACTCAAGATATGACTAAAAGTGCGGCGGTGTTAGTGCGTGAAAATCGCCAAGGTCGTTGGTTATCTCAAGCACTAGAACCACTGTGTAAGGAACATAACATTAATATATTTGATGTGGGAGAAAGCGATCGCCGTTCCCATGTTCCCCAAGAAATATTAGCACTGTTACAATTTTGCGATCGTCCCCATTCTCCCGACTACCTCAAAACCGCCCTAGAAGTCTTAGTACAGCGTCAACTCATCCCCACCCAAGACCTCAACGCCCTAGCCAGTCTCCCTGAAGAATTTCTCTATCCCAGTCCCTTAGCTGCACCACAACCAGAACCAGTCCAAAAAGCTGCCCACCTGTGTCGTAGTTTACTGCGCGCCCGTTTGGAATTACCTTTGTATCAGCTAATTTCCTTCTTAGCTTTAACCTTAAATTACGACCAAGCCGAACTAGCCACAGCCGACAAACTCTCAGAACGAATCAACAAACAAATCGCTGTGAATAACTCAATGGGTTCGATGCTGTCAGTTTTAAGTGAAATCGTCAGTTCCGAACGCTTTGAACCAGTGGAAACAGAGGATGTAGAAGCCCGTTACACCCGCCCTGGTCAAATTACTATTATCACCATGCACAAAGCTAAAGGGCTAGATTGGAACTATGTATTTCTGCCCTTCCTCCATGAAAACCTGATTCCTGGAAGGTTCTGGGTTCCACCCCAAAGCCAATTTTTAGGCGACTTCACCCTATCAGAAGTAGCCCGCGCCCAAATTCGCGCCGCCCTCCACGGTGAAGCCAGCATCCCCGAAGTCACCCCAGCCTGGAAACAAGCCAAACACCTCAAAACAGCCGAAGAGTATCGTTTGCTGTATGTAGCGATGACTAGAGCCAAACAATTATTATGGATGTCTGCGGCACAAAAAGCCCCCTTCACCTGGAGTAAACCAGAAAACCTCCAAGAACAAGCCCCCTGTCCAGTGTTCTCAGCCTTGAAGCGTCAGTTTCCTGAGTGTGTGGTTAGGAGTGTATAACATCATCAGTGAAAATAATACCCTCACTTTCGATGGCACTTCTAAATTTTTGTAATCCCTGCCAAAAATTATCCCCTCTAGATTCCTCCTTATTTTTACTGAGGTAATCAAGCAAATAATCCTGTTCAGCCGGCGGTAAACTTTCAATAGAACTAATAATCTCTTGTAAAGTCATCATAGAACCTCACTAATCAATTAAATCCTACCTTTTACTGAGGAACTACCAAAAATTAAGGGACTCCCAACTTAAAAGATATCCTATCACTGCGTAGGCAAGGCGGTAGGGGAGGCAGGATAGACAAGGTAGAATTTCTGGCGTTGTATAAATGTGGGATGAACTGAGGCTTGTATGCAAAGCAGAAGATTGGTTCTTCGCGGCTTTGCGCCTTTGCGCGAAACATAAATCATTCCATTAATCAGCAAAGCCGAATTTCTTACCCCATTCCCAATGCCCCATGCCCAATTCCCAATTCCCTATGCGTCATTACCATAAATTAATCGAATGGTAAGGATAGCAACCTTGCGTGATTAAAAGCTACTACTCTCACAGGAACTAGTTTTCAGCTAAAATCAACCCTGAGTAAAAAGACAGTAAGTTAAATGCAACTTTGGTGAAGAAAAATTGCTAGAGTGAACACAGTGAGCCTTAATGTCTAATCGCCAAAACCTATATATCTCATGGATTTTGCTAATCTTGCATCCCAATTAAATGCGGGAACGATTTTACCAGAGGGAATTGTCATTGTTACCCTCATGGGGGTTTTGCTCGTTGATTTGATTTTAGGGCGGACATCTTCACGCTGGATTGGATATCTAGCGATCGCAGGTTTACTAGCTGCGACTGTCGCCCTAGTATTTCAATGGGATGCTACTAATCCCATCTCTTTTAGCGGTGGTTTTAATAGTGACGACCTCAGTATCGTTTTTCGCGGTATCGTTGCTTTGTCTGCTGCCGTGACTATATTGATGTCAATTCGCTACGTTGAGCAGAGTGGTACTGCTTTAGCAGAATTCATCGCTATTTTGTTGACAGCAACCCTTGGCGGGATGTTTGTCTCTGGGGCTAGTGAGTTGGTGATGATTTTCATCTCCCTAGAAACCCTGAGTATTTCCTCTTACCTACTGACAGGTTATACCAAGCGTGACCCCCGTTCTAATGAAGCAGCTCTGAAATACTTACTAATTGGAGCTTCCAGCACAGCAGTCTTTTTGTACGGTGTATCATTACTGTACGGTCTGTCTGGTGGACAAACAGAACTGAGTGCGATCGCTAATGGTATATCTCAAGCCCATGTGGGTCAATCCTTGGGTGTGGTGATTGCCCTGGTGTTTGTAATTGCAGGTATTGGCTTTAAAATCTCTGCTGCACCCTTCCACCAATGGACACCAGACGTTTATGAAGGCGCACCTACTCCAGTGATTGCCTTTTTGTCTGTGGGTTCTAAAGCAGCTGGATTTGCCCTGGCTATCCGCTTACTCACCGTAGTTTTTCCCCTCGTCGCCGAGGAATGGAAATTTGTCTTCACAGCCCTAGCCGTCCTCAGTATGATTTTGGGTAACGTCGTCGCCCTTGCCCAAACCAGCATGAAACGGATGTTAGCTTATTCATCCATCGCCCAAGCTGGGTTTGTGATGATTGGCTTAATTGCTGGGACTGATGCCGGTTACGCCAGCATGATTTTTTACCTGCTGGTTTACCTATTCATGAACCTGTGCGGCTTTACCTGTGTGATTCTGTTCTCCCTGCGGACAGGAACAGACCAAATCGCCGAATACTCTGGTTTATACCAAAAAGACCCTCTACTCACCTTGGGTTTAAGTCTTGCTCTCCTGTCTTTAGGTGGAATTCCGCCTTTAGCTGGGTTTTTCGGGAAAATTTACCTGTTCTGGGCAGGTTGGCAAGCCGGTCTTTACTGGTTAGTTCTACTTGGTCTAGTTACCAGCGTCGTCTCCATCTACTACTACATTCGTGTAGTTAAGATGATGGTGGTGAAAGAACCCCAAGAAATGTCTGACGTAGTGAAGAATTATCCCCCAATACGTTGGAATATTCCCGGATTTAGACCTTTGCAAGTAGGCTTAATTATCACTCTGATTGCTACTTCCCTGGCTGGAATTTTGTCCAATCCTCTATTTACCTTGGCCAATAATTCTGTTACTCACACTGCAATTTTACAAGCAGCAGTGGTGAACACTCCAGTAAATGTAGCTGCGACTGAGCCATCAAAAGGTTTGTAAATCCTATCTCCCTACTAAAAAATGACTAGTAGTCTTAGCACTATTAGTCATTTTTTATATTTTTTATTAAATTGACTGGAATTTGCATCACAAATTTTGCGCCGCCACTAGGAGGCGAATAACAATTCAGTTTGCCACCATGTTTTTTGACGATAATCTGATAGCTGATAGATAATCCTAGTCCTGTACCTTTCCCCACTGGTTTAGTCGTGAAAAAGGGGTCAAATAATTTGGATTGGATTTTTTCACTAATTCCTACTCCATTGTCTGCTATGGAAATTTCTATCCAATCATGATTTATGAGTTCCGTTTGAATAGTGATTGTAGGTGATTCCTGGCAACATTCTAGAGCATCAATGGCATTACTGATAATATTCATGAACACTTGATTAAGTTGGTCAGGAGAACAGGTAATTTGCGGCAATTCACCATAATTTTTCATCACCTGAATTTTTAAACCGCCCTGAGTTTGTAATTGATGATTTAATACAACTAAAGTGCTATCTATACCTTCATGAACATCGACTTGCTTAACACTAGCTTCGTCTAATCTGGCAAAATTTCTTAACGTTTTGATGATGCCCTGAATACGCTCCGCCCCTACTTTCATAGAAGCAAAAACTTTATCTAAGTCTGGTATGAGAAAATCTAAATCCGTTGATTCTAGAATTTCCTCTATTTCTAGAGGTGGATGAGGCAGATATTTTTGATAAACTGCCACTAATTGTAATAAATTGTGTGTATATTCTTGAGCATAATTAATATTACCCAAAATAAAACTGATAGGATTATTAATCTCATGCGCCATACCCGCAACAATTTGGCATAAACCAGACATCTTTTCAGCTTGTATCAGTTGGCTTTGGGTAAGTTGCAATTCTTTGAGTGTTGCTTGTAAAGCAGTTGTTCTTTCTTCTACTCTGTGTTCTAATTCTTCATTAATTTTGGCTAAATCCGCCTCTACTTGTTGACGATGTTGGATTTCTTGACTTAACTCGTTGATTTTTTTGTTGAGCAAAGTAAAGTTACTGTTCGCCGCAGCTTTATTTTCTAACCGGAGAAGAATTAAAGCCGCAGATTCAGGAGTTGCAGGTTGAATTACTGCTCCTTGACTACGGCATATTAATGTGTTGCCATCACTATGGCGCAACGTCAGAGTACCAACAACCATTGCTCTACTAGTTGAACAAGTTTTCAGGTACTGCTTTAACTCTTCTGGTGACTCCGCAATCAAATCCACTAGCTGTTTTTTCTGCAAGTCACGACGATGTAAACCAACCATCTCAGCTACTGCTTGATTAGTTGCTAGTAGTTCACTTTCGTGATTAACTAACATTAAAGGTTCTGGTAAAACTCTTGCTAGTTGCAGAAATTGTTCAGGAGTCATGAATTTTTAATTATATGATTACAAGCACTAAACCCTAATCGATTCAAAATTAAGTGCTAGAAAAATTTAGCGATGATCCAGACTTCTAAAATATTCTCTACCTTCTGCATCTTCTGACTCTTCTGTAGGTTTGAGGTAAACTGTAACTCTACACCCATCACCACCCGATGCTATGGTTTCATGTAGTTCTACTTTGGCATAGCCTATGTTATCAGCAGCGATAGTGCCAAATACATTAGAAGTCATCATACACATAGCTGGACGATTTAAGACTTTCTCTGCAAAGGGACAAACTCGATTACCAAAGACAATTTTTTCGTCATTTTGTTCGATGATATAAAAATCACCTTGAATCCGTTTTTTTAAATCAACTAAAACCTCAGCAATTTGCTCACGAGTTAGTTGAGAAACTTTCAAAACAGATTTATATTCTTGGTTGATTTTATCACCCATACGTTGACCAACTACACTAATAAATCCAGAAGCTTCTTCTAAGCCGACTACATCTTGTAAAGTTCCAGAGAGTTCTCGAATCAATGTGCGTAAAAAAACATCTCGCTCCAGGGAGATGTTTGCCGCATCTATTGATGATTCTAGTATTTGACTCATACAATTAGTTCCTAGTTAGTGGTTCATCTAAATTTAATATTCCCCAAACAAAGCTGAAAAATATACAACAAAAATAATGAATTTTATTAACTTAGGTTAATCAAAATTTATTGTTATGACAACTAAGTCAGAGGAATGGCGATCGCAAACTCTGAACCCTCTCCTGCAACTGATTCTACATCCAGAGTTCCGCCATGTTTTTGGACAATAATTTGATGAGCAATAGCTAATCCTAAGCCAGTACCTTTGCCTACAGGTTTAGTTGTAAATGAATGTTCAAAAATTTTACTTTTAACTGATTCTGACATACCCAAAGCATTATCCTTAATCCGAATTACAACTAAATTATTCTGCTCATCTAACTTTGTTTTAATCATAATTTTATTGCCTTTGTTTTCAATATCAGCAAAATTCAAGCCTTGGTTAGATTCTTCTAAAGCGTCAATCGCATTAGCTAAAATATTCATAAATACCTGGTTTAATTGCCCAGGGAAACACTCTATTATCGGAATATCTCCATATTCTTGAATTACTTGAATTTCTGGACGATACTGATTGGCTTTTAAGCGATGTTTTAAAATAAAAAGGGTGCTGTCAATCCCTTCATGCAGATTAAACGGAACTTTAGATTCTGTATCAGCCCGTGCAAAAGTCCGCAAGCTGTAACTGAGTTGGCTAATACGTGTAGTTCCTTCTTTCATAGAAGTGATGAGTTTTGGTAAGTCTTCACGAACATAATCCAAATCCATATGTGTAATTTGTTTTTGGATGACGGGGGAAGGGTGAGGATAAAATTGCCGATAAAGGTCAATCAGATATAGTAAATCATGAATGTATTCAATCGCTGGGGTAATGTTTCCCATAATAAAACCCACAGGATTATTAATTTCATGCGCTACATCTGCAACTAATCCCCCTAAAACCGTCATTTTATCCTGCATAACTTGCAAGTTAATTAATGTTCGTTCTAGTTCTGATGTTCTTTGTTCTAGTTGAGCTTGTGATGTTTGTAATTCATCAATGACTTTTTTTAGTAGTGACTCCTTTTTTCTATTGGTTTCCTCTAACTTAATCCGGTCTATATCCGAACGCTCTAACTTTTTTTGTAATATTCTGTTTTCTTTTTGGAGCTTTTGAATTTCCTCTTGGCAATTCATAGTTTCTGTAATTATTTAACTAGTTCCCAAAATTAAAGTGACAAATGTTTCATTATGAAAATGTGTTTGTCCGGTGGAATTGATGGGAGCAATTTCACCATTGGAATAGAATCCACAAGCTGGTAAAAACTGATTTACATAATTTCTGGTTGTTTGATATTCCTGTTGTGTTTGCATACCCAATATTTGTCGCCTAGCTACACAGGAAAAAAATAGTACACCGGCTGGTTTTTTTCCTGGATAATTATTCACGGCATTCATAAATGATGCGTGAGCAGCTGTCAAAATGTCCTCATGTCCAGCTTCCGCCATTTGAATGGTTGCTTGCTCAGGAACGTCAGCAAAAAAGGTAATACTACCCGTTGTTTCATCATGAGCAATGGGCGCTCTCAGATAGAAATTTACCTCATCGTCTGCAAATACGGCGATGGGGTACTCTATGGAAGGTGACAGAGTACCTAAATAACGGCGATAAAATTCTAAAGCTGGTTGATGATCAATTTCGTAGACTATATTTTTTTCCACTTTGGTAACTTTACTAGTTTTACCAATGGGAAACCAACCACTAGCAACACCATGAGAAAAGAGAATATTTCCAGAAAATAATAAAATCGGCACAGAGTCACTGAGGACTTGTGTTTGAAAAAATTGATAGGTTTGCTGATATTTTGATTGATCAGCAGCTAAACCACCAAATATGGGAAATTTTTCTCCTAATGCCAGTTTTAAACCCTTTAAAATTGATACACCGCTAGTAGTCAAGCTTTCAGGATGAGTTAAGCATAATTGCGGTAGTTTTGTAGTTTTAGCTTTTGCTTGTGCTACTGCTTGCTGTGTTGCTTTCAGAGGATCAACAGAAACTTGCACTCCCACTCCGGCAAAAATTTCTATTTCGTCTGAGTGGAACAACATTAAAGTTACTGAATCTTGCTGAAATTCTAAAACTGAGGAAATTTCTCCATCAGTAGTTCCACCAATTAACTCAATTCCTGGAAACACCTGATGAATTTTTTGCAGAATCAGAATGTGGTCAAAATCAATGGCGGTAAACAAAATTCCCGCCTGGGGAATATGTCCATTTAGGGAAGTAGTACATTGCTGAATGACTTCCTCAACGGCTGCAAACGAGTCAGGGTCATTACTATGACCAACTACTATCTTAAACATCGATTTCAATGTCTAGTAAATCAACCTCTACAAATATATAGTTCCCAAACTTCGCAGCTAAATAGAGGATTTCAATAGATTTTATAGTTACTTAATTTGCTAAGAATTAGGAATAGTAATGATAAACTCAGAACCCATACCGATCTGAGAATTTACCTCTAAATTACCCTGATGTTTTTGTACAATGATTTGATGCGCGATCGCCAACCCTAAACCAGTGCCTTTACCTACAGGCTTAGTAGTGAATAGATACTCAAAAATTCTCTGTTGAATTTCTGATGACATCCCTGTACCATTATCTCTAATTTTAATTAGAACATGATTCTCATCTTCACTCAGCATCGTACAAATAGATATTTGTTTAGGTTGTTCTAAACTATATTTATCGTTAGATTCTTCTAACGCATCAACCGCATTCGCTAAAATATTCATAAATGCCTGATTTAACTGACCAGGAAAGCATTCTATTAAAGGTAAATCACCGTAATCTTTAATAACTTCAATGGGTAAACTGATTTCTGAACCTTTAAGGCGATGTTTGAGAATCAAAAGTGTACTATCAATACCTTCGTGAATATTGCACTCAACTTTGTTTTCTGTGTCGGCTCTAGAAAAAATTCGCAGTCCATTACTAATATCTCGAATCCGTTGAATCCCTTCTTTCATCGCAAAAATCAAGTTCGGTAAATCATCACAGACATAATCTAGATCCATTGCTGTGATTGCATCTTGAATTGGTTCTACGGGTTCGGGGTAATTTTTTTGATAAAGTTCAATCAGATTAATCAGATTTTGAAAATAAGTCAAAGCATGACCTAAATTACCATAAATGCAACTTACAGGATTATTAATTTCATGGGCAATTCCTGTGACTAATTGACCCAGAACTGACATCTTTTCTTGTTTGACAAGCTGAACTTGAAATTCCTGTAATTCTCGCAGAGTTCTATCAAGTTTAGCCGTGCGTTCCGCCACTATTTTTTCTAAATTCTTATTCAGATTTCTTAATTGTAAATGTGTTTGAATGCGTGCTAAAACTTCTTCTTTTTGAAAAGGTTTAGTAATATAATCAATAGCACCTAAGTTCAAAGCTTTGACTTTACTATCTGTATCTGTAATCCCAGTCATAAAAATCACTGGAATATCTTGTGTCAGGGGATTGGCTTTGATTTTTTGACAGGTTTCAAAGCCATCCATTCTGGGCATCATGACATCTAATAAAATTAAATCTGGTAATCGAGATTCTATCTGCTGGATTGCTTGTTCTCCATTAATAGCTGTAATGACAGTAAAACCACTATCAATCAGTGCAACTGAGATAATTTCTAAGTTTGTTAGTGTATCATCGACAACTAAAATCAAGTTATTTTCTGGTGATGTATGAAGCATTTTACGGGACTTGCAAGTTTATGGGTATTCTTCTGCTTTGGCTTAAAGGTAAATGGCTAGAGAAGAAATTCAGCAATATCTTCACACCTTGATTATGTGATCAACAGACCCCCAGTGCTTTGTGACGAGAATATACTTGAAGTCACAGGGTAAACACTTAATTTTTCGTGCTGTTGACTACGAGAGCAAACCACCATTAATTATGACAGTCTTGAGCAATTTGCCAATACGAGTAAGCTACAAGACTATAGTTCCCAGAAAATCAAATGTAACAACATCTTGGATGTGACAGACTCAAGAATCTTTTATTGGAAAAAGTTAGGTTGAAAACCGGACTTGCGTCCCGCTACGCTAACGCCCCTACCTTGCGAAACAAGGATTTTTTCGCAAGGTAGGTAGAAACCCCACCCCTTGTGGGTGGCTGTCTTTAATTTTGAATTTTGAATTTTGAATTTTGAATTGATTCATTGCACGTTGCTTAGGGTTTGTTCGATAGGAATAGTAATGAGAAATCGCGCGCCTTCCCCACAAGCAGATTGAACTTCTAATTTCCCCTTGTGTTTGTCTACGATGATTTCATGAGCGATCGCTAATCCAAAACCTGTTCCTTTCCCTAGAGGTTTAGTAGTAAAAAACTGCTCAAATATTTTCTGTTGGATTTCTTCAGGGATGCCTACACCATTATCAGCAATAATAATTAAAACAGATTGTTTATCCTCCGTGACATCTGTAATAATTTCAATTGTTGGTTTTTCCGAAATTTTACCACTTAATAAGGATTCTTCTACAGCGTCAATGGCATTTGCTAGTAGATTCATCAACACTTGATTAATTGGGCCTGCATAGCACTCTACCGCCGGGACTTCTCCATAATTCTTGACTATATTGATTTCGACTTTTTTGGAAACGGTTTTAATTCGATTACTTAAAAGCACCAACGTGCTATCAATACCTTCATGAATATTAAATAATTGGTATTCTGTATCATCTAGACGCGAAAATGAACGGAGCGATCGCACAATTTTTTCAACGCGTTCTGCACCTGTTTTCATCGATGATAATAGTTGGGGTAAGTCTGATTTCAGAAAATCCAATTCAATCTGATCAGCATAAGCTTGAATATCTGGCAATTTCTGTTGTTGATGCTTCTCGTACAAATTTAATAATGCCAATAAATTATCAACATAACTTTGAGCATAAATTATATTACCAACAATAAAATTTATCGGATTATTAATTTCATGTGCTACTCCTGATATTAATTGTCCTAGTGCAGACATTTTTTCTTCCTGCACCAGTTGTAATTGAGTACGTCTTAATTCTAAGTGAACATTAATCCTTGCTAAAACTTCTTCATATTCAATGGGTTTAGTAATATAATCTACGGCGCCAATTTTTAATCCTTGTACCTTGTCTATTAAATCAGAGCGCGCCGTCATAAAAATTACTGGAATATTCCTAGTTTGAGAATTTTCCTTGAGCAGACGACAAGTTTCAAAACCGTCCATCTCCGGCATCATGACATCTAATAAAATTAAATTCGGCAACGTCTCTTCTGCTTTTTTTAAAGCACTTTTACCACTTTTAGCCACAGCCACCTTAAAACCTGCTTGATTAAGAATTTCAAATAAAACTTTGATATTAGTAGGAATATCATCTACGATTAAAATAGATTCATTTGTATAAGTCTTCATCCCCAAATCCTGCTAAATATACCATTTTATTTCTGAGTTTATCGCTTTTTCCTAGTCTATCCGTCACTGAATTTTCTCTACATAAGGTTGAATCATTTCTACGATAGCTTCATCTTCAAATTCCTCTAATAGTTGCAAAACTTTGTGAGTAAATGCTTCATATTTGACATCTAAATCATGAATACGCTGTATTTCTGCTTTGATATCGACAACATAACCGGCTTTAGCAGCTTGATATAAATTGAGCAACTCACTAGCAGGGGGAAAAATTATTTCCTCTATTGCTGAATGGGATTTCTGCTCAAAATTCAGCAAGGTGTTGGGAATATAGGATATGTCTAAACTTCTATCTGCGCTCACGACTGGTAGATCTAATTCAAACCAAAACTTGCTTCCTGTATCATATCTACTTTCAACATTTATTTTACTACCCATCATTTCTATAATCTGCTGACTAATTGTTAGTCCTAAACCTGTACCTGCGGATTTTTGTAAAGTATTTCCTAATTGCTCAAAGGGTAAAAATATCTTTTCTAATTGTTCAGGTAGCATACCAATGCCTGTATCGATAATTTGAAAACTAATTCTGGTTATGGGAGGCTGTGTGTTGATATCATGCGCGATAACTTCTACAATAAAACTTACTGCCCCATTTTGGGTAAATTTAATAGCATTACCCAAGAGATTAATTAAAACTTGCCGGAGGCGTTTTTCATCAGTTTGAATAGTTATCGGTAAGTCCTCATCGATGCGACAACTAAAATCAAGAGATTTTTGTTCAGCCTTAATACGACAAATATCAGCTACTCCCAATAGTAGTTTTTTAAAATCACAAGCATTGGGGTATAGTTCTAATTTTTTAGCTTCATTTTTGGCGACATCTAAAATATCATTAATGAGCGTTAATAAATGAGAGCCACAATCATGAATCACATTAATACCTTGCAGTTGTTCAGCACTAGTATGGGGATTGAGTTGCAAAAGCTGTGCATAACCAATAATGCCATTTAATGGGGTACGTAATTCATGACTGATATTCGCTAAGAATTCACTTTTCGTCCGATTGGCTGCATCAGCAGCTTCTTTTGCAGCAGTAATTTCTGCGGTTCTTTCAGCTACACGTTTCTCTAGTTCTTGATTGGTAGTTTCTAAAAATGTAAAATATTCCTTTAATTGTCCTGCCATTTGATTAAATGATTGGGCCAGTATGTTGATTTCTTCGACATCGGAATTTACTACTGTTTGCTCTAAATTACCAGATGCAATTATGCTACTAGCTTGAGTTAATTGAACAATAGGATATGCTATCCAACGGGAAGTATATACACCTATAGCTGTAGCTAAAACTAGGGCAATCAAACATGAAAAAATAGTTGTACGATTACTGGCATTAATTTCTGCCATAAACTCGTTTTCAGGGACAACTACCACGACTAGCCAATCTAAACCTAATGAATCTCGCCAAGGTGTGACTTGTACAAAATTTCTTTCATCTTGTAAATTTAAAATACTTTGTTGTGTAGACTTAATATTTTGTAGAGAACCAAAGTTTTGGATTAAATTTTTTGTTGTACTTTTTATAATATAGTTTTTACTATTTACAGCTGATAGTCTTTGAGATTTACCATTGACAACATTGTATGGTGGTTCATTGGTAGAAGTAGCTACGATCATACCAGAACGCTCTAGAATAAATACTTTTCCGGTTTTACCTACTTCGAGCTTTCCCAGATAACTACTAATCTGTGACAATATTAAATCTACGCCTATCACACCAGAAAATTTGTATTTTTTCTGATTGAGAGGATAACTCGAAGATATAGATAGTATTTCTGGTTTATCTTCCCATTGATATATTTGACTCCAGATGGGTTTGTTTGCTTGTACTGCATCTTTATACCAAGCTTCTAAGCGAGGATCATAATCTTTAACTTCTATTAATTTCTGGCGACGTAATTGATCGTCTGTTGTATAAATATAAAGTTTCCCTAAACCTTTAGCCTGAGAAACTTCGTTAATTAATAATTGTCCATTATCTAAACGTTCAACACCAATATATTCACCTTGGAGGTTAGCAAAGTTAATATAACCAATGTTATATACTCGCATTTGTTTAGCAAAATAATGCCCTGTTAGCTGTAAATCTGCTAAATTGAGCATCCCCATTTCTACAGCCTCCAGGTTAATTTGATTAATCTGATGAGGTGTCGTTAAGTAAGTATCTAAGTGTTGTTCAACTAATTCATTGACTCGATTTATTAGTTGATGAGCCAGTTCATTGACAGCTTTTTGTCCATTTCTAAAAGAAATGTATCCCACAATTGATACTGTGGTAAAAATTTGCATTACAAAAGGAAATATTAAGATGAAACGGAGAGGCCATTTTCTAAAAATTTGAATAGTATTACGCGTCATTATTGTTAATTCTGGATAGGTGGGAAAGCTATCTGTCAATAAGTGTAATTATTTTTCCCATTCTTCCAGTACCAATACCACAAAGTGTATTAATACCCTAACTCCACTACAATATATTTAGGAGTTTTATTAAATATAATGAGAATTTATAGTTAATTGTTAACATGAGATAAACTTGATAATACCGTCAAACTGAGTTGATTACTAGTCAATGATATAGGAATCCGACTTGATTATTGAAACGATTTGCGTAGGTAGGGAACAGGGAACAGGAAAAGAAGTAACAGAGGTGTACCGAGTTTTTTCAGAAATCAAATATGATTCCTATAGTTAAAGATAAAACAAGTCCGCTTATGCGGACTTGTATGAAGGTATATTGCGAGCATTTTCATGATGGCGATCGCTTAGATGAATTCCTCTATCTCATATCACTTGCCAAATCTTACTGATTATATAGATAGATTCGTATCACTAGGAGATTTCCGCACATCGCTAAAGACTTCAGCTACTTGATTTTTTGCTTAATGAAAGTCACTACTTGAGTTAACTGTTTCTTCAAGCTCTCAATCTCAGCTTGCATTTTCTCAATTTTTTCATTCAATGCTTGAATTTCCGCCGCAGAAGCAGTGTTTACTTCCGTATTTGCAACTACCGCCGTTGTACTAGCCGTTGCTACCGCGCTATGTGTCACTGTAGCAGTAGGTGCAGCAACATTTTTCACAGTAGGAGCTGCTACTGCTACGGGTTCTGTACGCGGTAATTTAGCTTTAGTCATTGCTGACTTAATCGCACCAATTAACTGTTTTTGGTCAAAAGGCTTACCGAGAAATTCAAAATACTCAAAAGGTTCGGTAATTTTCTCTGTTACCTCTTCCTTGCGACCAGACATAATCACTAAAGGAATCTTTCTTAAATCAGGATGAGCCTGAACTTGCTGAAAAACCTCCCACCCACTCATTTTGGGTAACAGAAAATCCAACATAATTAAGCTGAGTTTTTCTTGACGGATAAAATGTAGTCCTTCTAAACCGTCTTTTGCTTCCAATACCTCAAAATTGCCAGGAGGTAGCATTTCCCTAACTTTTACCCTGACAACGGTAGTGTCATCGATAACTAGAATTTTGTTACTTGCCACGACTGATTGCTCTAAAAGAATATTTAAGTTTCAATAACGGTCACTGCGGTTGACTGTGAGAATGCTCCCACTATACTCAACATTGTGATTAATTGGGGGATAGTATATTTCGGTATAAATCTCGTTATAGCCAGTGTTTTAATAAACTTACGGATGCGGAGAGCCGATTTTGTATCATGGTAAAATTTAAAGCCCATATAAATTTTGAACTCTCAGCCTGAGTTAATCAGCTATTTCCAGTAATCTTGAAAGGAATTAAATTTTTTCATACCTAGTGATCTGTTTGGAATTGACTATGACACCAAATCGGCATAGCTAGTATTGTTGCGATATTCTATAACAGGCTAAGAATATAGGCTTTTAATCCAAAATCCATCTTGGAAAGTTCTGTACGGAGGAAACCTCCGCACCCTGCGGGAAGCAAGCTACAGACTTTCCGCAAAATCTAAAATCTAAAATCCAAAATTGATATGACTTCTTCTCAACCAGCCGAAATCAAAGCGGAAATCATGGCTATGCCTAGTTGGTTACGTCGTTCTATCGGCAAAGCCAGCGAAATTTCCACAGTACAACGCATAATTAAACAACGCCAAATTCATACAATTTGCGAAGAAGGTCGTTGTCCTAATCGGGGTGAATGCTACGCCCAAAAAACCGCCACTTTTTTATTGATGGGGCCAACCTGCACTCGTGCTTGTGCTTTTTGTCAAGTTGATAAGGGTCATGCACCTATGCCACTCGATCCAGAGGAAGCCCAAAAGGTAGCGGAAGCTGTACAGCTTTTAGGATTACGTTATGTGGTGTTAACTTCCGTAGCCCGTGATGATTTGCCAGATCAAGGAGCCAGCCACTTTGTCCAAACAATGACGACTATTCGTCAACTCAACCCAGACACACAAATTGAAGTTTTGACACCAGATTTCTGGGGAGGCGTGGGTGCAAGTGAAACTACGCAACGTCAACGTCTGGCAATGATTGTACAAGCCCAACCAGCTTGCTTTAACCATAATATAGAAACAGTGCGACGCTTAACAGGGCCAGTACGTCGGGGTGCTAAATACGATCGCTCTTTGCGGGTACTAGCTATAGTTAAAGAACTCGATGCCACAATTCCCACCAAATCAGGGTTAATGCTGGGACATGGCGAAACAGTAGAGGAAGTGATCACAACCATGAAAGACTTAAGGGCAGTAGGATGCGATCGCATTACCATCGGTCAATATATGCGCCCTTCTCTAGATCATCTCCCAGTGCAGAAATACTGGACACCCGCAGAATTTGATCAACTCGGCAAAATCGCCTGGGAAATGGGATTTACTCATGTCCGTTCCGCGCCTCTGGTTCGTAGTTCCTATCATGCGGGAGAGTAGGGAATCGGGAATCGGGAATCGGGAATCGGGAATGGGAGACAAGGTAGATTTTACTTTAATGCCCAATGCCCCATGCCCAATGCCCCATACCCTATTCCCATTGCCTTTTATTTACCAACTAACATCGGTTCTAGAATCGATGTATTGAGAATTTGGGTGTATAGTTGGCTTAATCTATCTGCTACGCCACCCCAACTGAACTTAGAGGCAATATGTTTTCTCGCAGTTTCACCTAATTCATCTCGCCACGCTGAATTGAGAAGAATTCGGTCAATGGCAACAGAGAACGCATCAACGTCTTTGGGTGGAACTAATAAACCAGTTTTTTCTGTGACGACTGTAAACTGCAAACCACCCACATCACTAGCCACTACTGGTGTACCACAGGACATTGCTTCAATTGCTACTAGTCCGAATGGTTCATAATGGCTGGGAACTACACACACATCCGCCGCCGCGTAGTAAGTCGGTAAAATCTCTTGTCCTAAACGACCTGGAAGAATTGTCAATTCACTCATGCCCAATTCCTGCACAATACCTGCAATGCGATCGCGTTCTCTACCATCGCTAGCACCAGGAGTGCTACCACCACCAATAATGAGTTTGAGTTTACCAGAGTCACGTAATTGCGACTGATTCACCGCACGTACTAAAGTTTCTATGCCTTTGCGCGGATCAAAACGTCCTACATACAATACAACTTTGGCATCAGATGCAATCCCTAATTCAGCTCTAGCTGTTTCTCTATCTATGGAGCCAAATTTTCGGATATCTGTACCGCAAGGAATCACATCAATATAACCTTTTGTGGAAACTAGCGATCGCATATGTTGCTGTTCTTGCGGACTAGTCGCAACAATTCTGTCTGCTGTCTCTAAAACCTGTGTTTCTACAGCTAACCGTTTCGTAGCAATCAAAGGAATTGTATCGACACTTTTGTATTTAACTGCTCCTAAAGAGTGATATGTATGAACTTGTTTGCTACCTTGCAAAGCCTTCAATTGCATTCCTACCCAACTAGAAAGCCAATAGTTTGTATGTACAACTGGATATTTAATAATGTCGTTCTCTCGCTGGAATTGCAGTAATTGCTGCACAAACTCTGGCAAATGTTTGAAACCCTGATCTCTGGAGACAAATTCTACTGGCCCAGCTGTTAAGCGGATTGTTCGACAAGATGGACTATGCTGCACAATTGTCTCCTGCTCAGGACTGACTCTGCGGCTAAACATATCTACTTGCCACCCCAAATTTGCCAAGGCTTTACCTACTTCACGCACGTACACATTTTGTCCCCCAGCTTCCTCTTTACCAATTTCAATAGCTGGATCTCCGTGGACGGAAATCAAAGCTATACGTTTTTCAGTGTTAGCGTTCATACGTTGGTGTGTTGCTGATGTGAATAAAGTTGTGGGCAATTCCCAGATTACTTACAGTGCAATTACTAGGATTATGTAGGAACTTTGAGTAACCTTTATTTTAATTTAATATGTCAAATATTTTTATCTATCTATTGCTAGGATGATACTTTCTTTCTTGGTATTTATATTTGATTTGTTTATACACAAATAGTCATACTCAAATCTAATCCTTGTGATAGATAAAGTTCTATTTAACTAAAGATTAAGACGCAGATATACTCTTATTCCCAATAGCAATTAATCCGTTTTCCTACTGAAAAACACCCCTTCTATATCCATAGATATACTATTTTTATTAGTAAAAAGTATAATTAAACTACCGTATTTGTACTTAATTATTTCGTCCCAATCTTCATGAATTCATCAAATAACAATTGAGCTAGACTAATTTATCAGTATCAATACGGAATAGTGATTTTTGCATTAAATTCAGTTTATTTTTCGTCAAAAAAGCTCTAAATATTACTAATAAATAGCCAATTTTTTTGTAGCTTAAAATACAAAAAATGCCAAAAATATAGTAGTCGTCCAAACAAATGATCATCGGTCATAACTACCCGACTTGTTTAAAAGTCGGGTAGCTGAACACCTGCAATCTGTGAAAATCAATCCAGTGGAATACTAATATTTAGGGAACACCAAAAATCAATCATCCTCAATGAGAGTTTGTGAAAAGTTCTGTGGTGGGTTTAGACAACAAGGAAAAGTCTCACCCCTATCTTCCCCCTGTTCCCTATTAAAAATTAAAACCCCTTTAGCCCTAATTCAACACCCAATCAGACTAAAGGGGTTATTCATTTATATGAAAATCTGACTACTCCTGTTGAAGACAGAAGTTTTGAGCATTTTACCGCAATGAAATCAGATTCCAGTCGAGGAGTTTTCCTTGCCCTCACTCTGGTGATAATGACTCTGGAAGATTCAAAAAAAATTGATGAGTTAACTGAGACTAAGTACGATCGCAACTTTTACCGGAATTAGCGGTACACTTCACACTAAAAGAGCGATCGCACCCAAAATCGTAGCTATCATTAACCCTCAGTTGAGCCATGACGGAAACTTAAACAATTAAAAATTAAAAATCAAAAAAATCTGACTTTTAATTTTTAATCTTTCACTTCTTGCACCTAGTTGGTAGTCTGAGCAGCTAGCATTTGCTTGAGCTTTTCTAGCTCTGAAGCCCAACGCGGATCGGGGCGAATAGCATCTGAGTCAGAGGTGCTGGTGCTGGTTTCCCGTCCACCACCACCGCGACGAGACTTCTTAGAACCTCGATCACGTCGAGAACCTTCTTTGTTAGTTTTCGGGCTAGGATTACCGCTAGCAGCAGGTGTTGGGGCTGCTTGTTCGTCTCCTTCCTCACCTTTAGTGCGAGGTAAAGCTTTTTCTAGCTTGATGGGTGTTTCTTTGAACAACTGACCATTATATTTTTCGATGATTTGATCAGCTTGTTCATCGTTGTTGACTGTCAGAAAACCAAAACCACGACATTT
Source organism: Nostoc sp. CMAA1605 (assembly GCF_021596505.1). Taxonomy (GTDB): domain Bacteria; phylum Cyanobacteriota; class Cyanobacteriia; order Cyanobacteriales; family Nostocaceae; genus Trichormus. Next base: position 20,539 of record NZ_PJIZ01000070.1, read on the forward strand.
GCCTGTTTTGCGGTCTTTGATTAACTTAGTAGTGACCGCATCACCTTCAGCAGCAAAAACCGCTTGTAGTTCTTGACGATCTATTTCTTCTTTTGGCAAATTGCCTATATATAGGCGAACGGACATGAACTATACCTCCAGAGTTGAATGAACATGGCAAGGCAAGAAAACAACTGCTTGGTGTTGGCTGTTAAATGCTATTGACCAAGTCTGCCATAAACCAATTTTTTTACTCCAAACTGTCAATCTTTACAATACAGTTTTTTGTTGGGATCAAACTTAACTGAATCCAAAAGCGCATACAACGCTATGCTAGTACCACCTTAATTCTAGAAGTTGTAAATTTGTTTTTAATTGTTTCTTGCCGTCAGCATTTTTTTCAATGCTTTCGCCCGCAGAATTAAACACCATCCCTTACATTACCACGGTATTTTCTACGTAGCTAGTTCAGCAGACACTTTTTTTGTAATTCTATTAAGCCATCGTAGCATAAAACACATATTTTCTCAAGAAGGAATATTGAAGGTGGAAACAAAAACCAGCCATTGGCTGGTCAATTTGCTGCTGTGTTTAGGAGGATAAACATGAATAGATAGGCGTGTACAGACAGTGGCAGTTGCCAAGCTGAAACGCTGTGTAATTTCAGTTACCAAGATATTTGTGAACAAATGTAACATCAATCGTCAGTCTTTGCAATATTTATTTACATTTTGGCATTGGGCATTGGGCATTGGGCATTGGGCATTGGGCATTGGGCATTGGGCATTGGGAATAGTTATGGCTTCAAACTTAACTACCCAGTCGCAATCAGCGCAAACTTTCAACAATCAATCTCTTTTTACTTTTGCCTTTTGCCTTTTTCCTTTCTAATACCAATTCACTAAAATTCTGATACAGATCGAAACCCAGAAAACCTTGTCAAGTCAGGATTTATCAATTGCGAATTGCGTTAGCGAAGCGGGACGAAGTCCATTGCGAATTGTGAATTGGTATAACTAGCCTGTGAGAAAAATATAAGCACCCCAAGCTTGGGCTATAACGGCTATGACAGTAGACCAAATGGGATGGGGACTATTGAGAGTTTTACCGCCTTGAGTTTGCAGGGTGTGGATATCTATCCAGGGTGTTGCACCTCGACGCAACCAGCCTGTAACGGTGACTTGGCGACCAATTAATTCTTGATGGTAAATTGGCTGTCCTAACCAAGAAATATGGTGTAGTTTCACTAAACCTGTGGTGGATTGTAAAACTAAGTCCTGTGCTAGAGCGTTACTAATTCCAGGACGACCTAGTAACTTACCAGCAAAACGCACTTTAATGCTATCGATGGGGATACTAGAGGGATTGGCTAATAAGTAAGGTAACTGTTCTTCAGTATGGACGTTACTCGTTTTAATGTCTGGAAAAAAGGAATTCATCCTGATTACCAAACCAATGCTAAAGCAGATCAAAAGACAACCTGTCACAAAAGACCAATCTTCGTAAATCCACTTCAGATTGATAATTCTAAGAGCAAAGGCGGTTTGCCACGCTAACCAAATTAAACCTGCAAACACAAAGCCGAGAGGAATGCCCAAAAATGGGGCAATTTGCAGTAGGAAAGACTGACGGGTAACTGTCAGTGCTTGCTGGCTGAGGGACTGTTGACTGGCTAAATGTAGTTCTGGGTCAATGTGCCAATGACGTGCTATTTTACATAGGCGTTCAATGCGATCGCCAATGAGTGGATGTGTATTGTTCCATATCAACCAACGGCGATAGGGGTTGATACTATCCCACATCAACATTGACTCAAAATTGAGATGACCAGCAATACTACCAAGAGTCACACTTTGTTGATAACTAACTGGTAGTAACAGATTCAAGCTTTCTAATTGCCAACTGGTAAATTCTGACTTTTGGATATCAGCAGCAATGCCAATGGTAATTTTGAGTAAGGCGCGAATCAAACCATTGGGATTACCTGTGATTTCGGCGGCAAGGCGATCGCTATAATAAGGACGCAACCGCGAATATAACAAAGCTGTGCCGGTCAGCACACACCATAATCCATAGGTGAGACTAGAGACAATGGTAAACGGCCAATGCCATATGCCCTTAGCGGTCGTATTTCCCCAATCTGATACTTGCTGATAAAGTTGATAAATTGGTAGCGTCACCAGCAAGATTAAAGACATGAGGACGAAATCTTTGTAAGTGATTTGTCCTAGTTGTGCCGCATAGATAGTAGCAATTTCATCATCTGCCAGTTGATCTAACAGACCTTGACTGACGACAATTCGGGCATTTCTGGGTAAATTGCCATAGGTGAAAGCTATAGGTGCAGCCGTGGGTAAAATCCGCAATTGGGGCGATGGCCAGTGACGTTGTTGGCAGTAGCGATGCAATACGCGGGGTGTTTCCCGACTATGGTTGTTTAAAACATCCTTAGACAACTCACGTTGACCGTAAAATTTTGCTAATAGCCAATCCAATAACCAAGGTGAGATGGCGATCGCAATGAACAAAATAGCAAATAACGCTGGGGTAAGATCACGATAGAGAAACTGCACAGGCTCTAAATACGGCAGTTTTACTATAGCCAAGTTAATCGAGTCGATTGTGAAATTGAGCAGTTCTCGCAGCACCCAAAACAGTGCCATAAACGTGCCTGCTGCCAATAATCGCAAGGGGATTAAACCTGTTTTTTGTAAAGGCTGCCAAACCTTCGCGCGCTTTGCCTGTCGCCAATAAACACCAAATTCCTGAGTTTTGTTGTAACTGGCTTGATTAATCAAGGGATTGCCAGCTAAACTCTGTCCCTGATAGACATTGTGTAACCCTACAGAGGGCAAAGTTGAAGCGTAGTTAGGTTGAGATTGAGCTTGTGTTGGTTGTGATGCCTGTTTAACTTGAGTATTATCTGTTTTTTTACGCTTCTTTTTGGTCAAATGTACAAGGGCGGTTTTTGCCCATTCTTGTACCTTGGGGTTTTGACTATCCGTGAGAGTTTGACACAGGGCGATCGCCTTACGAACTTCGCCACTGCGCGCATAAGCCATAACTAACCCCACCCTAGCCTGTAAACTCACAGTCTCATCACCCTGATGACTGGCTAGCGGTTGTAGTTGAGCGATCGCTGCTTGATAATTTCCTTGTTTGAGGGCAACTAAACCAGCCTCCAAAGACGATTTAGCGTGTGAAGGCATAGAAATCTTGACACTCCATCTGTGTGATTTGATCCACGGTTATATAACAGGGAACGGGGAACAGGGAACAGGAAACAGTGAAGAAAGTTGTTGTGAATCTAAAGTTTTCTGATCACTGTTTGTTCTCATCCAACTAAATAACTGCTATAACAAAGCGCGGATCATTCAGATGTGGTCTACATCAAAGCCTGTGGTTTCTAGGAGGAGGCAGGGGGCAGGGGGCAGAATAACTCCGCACTCACTACTCAGCACTCAGCACTCAGCACTAACTCACTCTTCAACTGCCTTTTGACTAGAAAACACCGGGGCGATCGCGCTGAGTTTTAACTCTGGATGATCTCCCTGTAATTGTTGACAGTTCCATTCGTTGCGGAACAGTAAAACTGGGCGACCCATGTTGTCTTTGACTGTGGTGGTGTTAAAGATACGTCCCACCTTGTCCAAAGCTTCCCAGCCACCTTCTACCCAACGAGCAACGCTGTAGGGTAATAGTTCTAGGAGGGTCTCTACACCATACTCGTTTTGTAAGCGAAACTGCACCACTTCAAACTGTAACTGCCCCACGGCTGCCATAATGGGGTCGCGTTTGGCTTCATCAACGGAATACATGATTTGCACTGCACCCTCTTCCCGCAATTCGGAGATGCCTTTTTGGAATTGCTTAAACTTGGAGGGGTTGGGATTGCGAAGAGTCGCAAATAGTTCTGGTGAAAAATACGGAATCCCTTCATATTCCAGCTTCTGCCCAGTGTAAATTGTATCGCCGATCGCAAAAACACCTGGATTATTTAAACCGATGACATCACCTGGATACGCTACATCAATAGATTCCCGTTCTTGCGCGAACAGTTTTTGGGGTCTAGATAACCGCACAACTTTACCAGTTCGCGCATGATTCACTGTCATATCTTTTTCAAACTTACCAGTGCAGACCCGGATAAAAGCGACGCGATCGCGATGTTTAGGGTCCATATTGGCTTGCAATTTGAAAACGAAACCGGAAAACTCTGGATAAGTGGGGGGGACTTCACCGACGCTACTGACGTGGACACCTGGTTTTAAGGCATTGTCGAGGAAGGATTTCAAAAATAACTCTACCCCAAAGTTAGTCATGGCACTACCAAAGAAAACTGGAGTCATTTTGCCTTGATGTACCAAATCTAAATCTAATTCTGGGCCGACCCCTTCTAATAGTTCTAGATCATTTTTCAGTTGGTGATACAACTCTTGTTCCAGTAATTCCTCAATGCGCGGATCACCCAAGTTGACAACTGTATCAAGGGCTTCCTTACTACCGTGGGAAGTACGTTCAAACAGGTGAATTTGCTGCTGTTTGCGATCAAACACACCCTTAAAGCGATCGCCCATACCTATCGGCCAATTTACCGCATAGGTTTGCAAACCCAACTCTTGCTCAATTTCGTCTAATAATTCCAGTGGTTCTCTACCAGGACGGTCTAATTTATTTACAAAGGTAAAAATTGGTAAACCGCGTAGTTTACAAACTTCAAATAATTTGCGAGTTTGAGGTTCAAGACCCTTAGCTGCATCAATCAGCATCACCGCATTATCAGCCGCCGCCAAAGTTCGATAAGTATCTTCACTAAAATCCTGGTGTCCGGGAGTATCCAGTAAATTAATTTGACAATTTTGATATTCAAACTGTAATACTGTAGATGTAATAGAAATACCCCGTTGCTGTTCCATCGCCATCCAGTCAGAAGTCGCCTTACGCTGCGCCCGGCGAGCCTTCACAGCACCCGCCTCATGAATTGCCCCCCCGTAGAGCAGCAACTTTTCCGTCAGCGTAGTTTTCCCAGCATCAGGGTGAGAGATAATCGCAAAATTGCGCCGCATCTCAACTGCTTGACCCAATTCTGCCTGAAGTTCAGTTGACATAAAATTATATTTACTTCCTTGTTACGTAACTTAATGCTTTTCTACTTTAGCGAGTCCCTTCATCTTAAAACAACGCACCTCACCAAAAGTAACTCAAAATTAAAAAGCATCAATTAAACCACACCCAAAAAACTCCGCGCACCTCCGCGTTAAAACTCCAACTTACTCACCCAACATAAACTTTTAATAAAAATTATCATAAAACCTTCCAAAAAATTGAGAATTTAGAAGTAGATAATTGAAAGTTAGTTCATATCTCAATGACAATTTCCAATATTTGTCTAACCTCATGCTGAAAACAGACCGCCAACTATTTTAGGTTTTGAGATAACCAATCCAAAATCCGAAATCTAAAATTCTTCGTCTCCTGCCTCTTGTAAAATACAAAATTGCCCCACAGCTTGAGCAGGAGTAGGGCAAAGGACAGTTAAGCACTGTCTGTAGTCTGGCTGACAATAGCGGAATTTCGTCCGGCTTTTGTGACGCTTTGTTTTGTGTCCATCATATTCGTATTTTTTCACAGAAATTTATGTTTCCCACCCATCGCCCCCGCCGTCTGCGTACCCATCCCCAATTGCGCCGGATGGTACGAGAAACCATAGTAACGACAAATGATTTAATCTATCCCTTGTTTGCTGTACCAGGTGAGGGCATTGCCAACGAAGTCAAATCCATGCCTGGAGTGTACCAACTTTCGATAGATAAAATTGTCGAAGAAGCCAAAGAAGTTTACGACTTAGGCATTCCCGCCATCATTTTATTTGGTATTCCAGCCGACAAAGACACCGATGCTACCGGTGCTTGGCATGATTGCGGTATTGTGCAGAAAGCAGCCATAGCAGTAAAATCAGCCGTGCCAGATTTGATTGTGATTGCTGATACTTGTTTATGTGAATACACCAGTCATGGACACTGCGGTTATTTGCAAGTGGGTGATTTGACAGGACGAGTTCTCAACGACCCCACCCTAGAACTATTGAAAAAAACAGCAGTTTCCCAAGCTCAAGCCGGTGCTGACATTATCGCGCCTTCGGGAATGATGGATGGCTTTGTACAAGCAATTCGCTCTGCTTTAGATGAAGCAGGATTCCAAGACACACCCATTTTGTCTTATGCTGCTAAGTATGCTTCCGCTTACTATGGCCCATTTCGAGACGCAGCCGATTCAACCCCCCAATTTGGCGACAGAAGAACCTATCAAATGGACCCTGGTAACGCACGGGAAGCGATTAAAGAAATTGAGCTAGACATTGCTGAAGGTGCAGATATGCTCATGGTTAAGCCAGCCTTAGCATACATGGATATCATCTGGCGTGTGAAGGAAGCAAGCAATTTACCTGTGGCTGCTTACAACGTTTCTGGTGAATATTCAATGGTCAAAGCTGCGGCTTTGAATGGTTGGATAGATGAACAGCGCGTAGTTATGGAAACTTTAACCAGTTTCAAACGTGCCGGCGCAGACTTGATATTAACCTATCATGCCAAAGATGCGGCTAGATGGTTGCGATCATCTGTGTGATGTTGAGAAATCAAGAAATGAGTGTTTTTTTAAGGCGTAGCATTGCTACGTCTTTTAATTTGAAAGTTTGTAGTGAGAACTTTAGTTCTCAGGAAAGGACTAAAGTCCTTACTACAAACTCAATTGTAATATTTTTAAATGAATCAATATCACAAATTACTAATTTTTATATACATAATTTTTAGCTACTTCGCTGTTATTTAATCAAGCGACAGTCGATAAACTTCTTGTTGATTATTTTAAATTCTATGAATGTGCAACTGCGTCAAGTTACCTTTGAAGATAAATTGGGTGGAATGATTGGCTTATTAGTGGGACTAATGTTTATTGGGGCTGGTTTTTGGTCAAATAAACAAATTGCTTATGAGCGTGCCACACTCACAGAAACCCAAGGTAAGGTAGTAGATACGGTTCATCGCCGCGATCGCGATCGCAATGATAAACAAAAAGATACCTACGCGCCAGTAATCGAGTTTCTCGTCAAGGGTGATCCTGTCCGCTTCACAGGTGACTATGATTCCTCCCGCGTCAGCGAAGGCAAAATAGTAGCTGTGCGTTACGACCCCAAACAACCGATAACTACAGCGAGAGAAGTCGAACCCCTGGAATCATTCGTATCTTGGCTAGCCATTGGGATGGGTGGACTAAGCGTAGTTTCTGGTCTGCGTCAGTTGTCACCTGTCCGGTTGTCTTTGGGTGAGTAACCTGACCAGACTTCATAACAGTATATTTTTCTGTTCAAGAGTAAAAGGCTGATTTGCGCTATTATATGGCTCAAATCGGTTATTTTTGCTTTATTAATGCGGACACAGGCAATTTGGTATGAGATGTTACAGAAATTAGTGACTGATTTTGTCAAAGAGTGCAGCGATCGCCTATAAAATAAACATAGATAATAAATTTAGTCTTTTGAATTTCATAATTGACAAAAATGTCAATTGGTTTAACAAAAAAGTTTAAATTTTGTAATGGGAGCATGAACTATGGATATGCAAGTCCTGAGAGAGCGTGCTGGTGTCAGTCGCGCCGAAGTGGCCTTCAGACTTGCAATCAGTGAAACCAGCGTTCGTAACTGGGAAGCTGGGCGGACTGAGCCAACCATGACCCCAAAAAAATATTTGGAAGCTTTGCGGATATTTAAATGTACCCCTGAAGAATTAGCGATCGCCAGTGAAAAGTCAATTAATCAACAACACAAACGCAAACCAGGAAGGCCCAGACGCTTTCCAGAAAATCAGGTAACACAGGTGACTGATTCGCCGGTTTGCAACTGATAGCCTGCTAATTCAAAGTCTCATATTTGAAAATGGCTTTAGCTAACTGTCTGAGTAGTTAATTGCTGTATAACCACTGTTTGATTCAGTTTCAGGTGTAAATCTGCCACAAGCTAAGAGATAATTTCAGGGTAATTTTGAGCCTTGCTAACTCTCTCACTAGTGCGATCGCTCACGGTATTAGTCGCGGTAGCGCGATAAGATTCTAAAACAATAGTTGTAAAAAAGGTCTAAATGGCAGAAACACTATTCTTCAACGCTTTGCGGGAAGCCATTGATGAAGAAATGGCGCGTGATTCCAGTGTCTTCGTTTTAGGTGAAGACGTAGGACACTACGGCGGTTCTTACAAAGTCACCAAAGACTTATACAAAAAGTACGGCGACTTAAGAGTTTTAGATACTCCCATTGCAGAAAACAGCTTCACTGGGATAGCAGTTGGCGCAGCCATGACAGGATTGCGACCCATCATTGAAGGTATGAACATGGGTTTTCTGCTCCTCGCCTTCAACCAAATCTCCAACAACGCCGGGATGTTGCGTTACACTTCCGGTGGTAACTTTAAAATCCCAATGGTCATTCGCGGCCCTGGTGGTGTCGGTAGACAACTAGGTGCAGAACACTCCCAACGTCTAGAAGCTTACTTCCAAGCCGTCCCAGGATTGAAAATTGTCGCCTGTTCCACCCCATACAACGCCAAAGGACTGCTAAAAGCTGCCATTCGCGATGATAACCCCGTATTGTTCTTTGAACACGTTTTACTTTACAACTTAAAAGAAAATCTCCCAGAGGAAGAATACGTACTTCCCTTAGATAAAGCTGAAGTTGTCCGCAAAGGTAAAGATGTCACAATTTTAACTTACTCACGGATGCGTCATCATGTGATGCAAGCTGTGAAACCTTTAGAAAAACAAGGTTACGACCCAGAAGTAATTGATTTAATATCTCTCAAACCACTAGATTTTGATACTATCGGTGCATCAGTACGTAAAACCCATCGCGTCATTATCGTAGAAGAATGTATGCGAACCGGCGGTATTGGTGCAGAATTAGTGGCATCTATTAACGATCGCCTATTTGACGAACTAGATGCCCCAGTATTAAGACTATCATCCCAAGATATTCCCACACCTTACAACGGCGCACTAGAACGCCTAACCATCGTCCAGCCAGAACAAATTGTGGAAGCAGTGCAGAAAATGGTGGCGATGCGAGTCTAGGGGTGTAGGGAGCAGGGGGAACAGGGGGAGCAGGGGGAGCAGGGGGAGCAGGGGGAGCAGGGGGAGCAGGGGGAGAAAAATACAATGCCCAATGCCCCATGCCCCATTCCCAATGTCCCATTCCCCATTCCCCATTCCCCATTCCCAATGCCCCATTCCCCATACCCACCTACTCATAACTGATGCAAAGAGCGTTATTATAGCGTTTGTCATTTGCGAGTTACGGTATGGAGAGACAGCGATCGCTTTTAGCGTTAATCTTAATTTTAGTCATAGCCTCCTTGGCCTTTAGCTGGAGATTTCCTGCACCCTTGGGCTTAGATTTACGCGGTGGTTCACAACTTACCATCGAAGTGAAACCTACAGCCGAAATTCCCCAAATTACCGAACGGGAATTAGATGGGGTGAAAAAGGTTGTGGAAGGGCGGATTAATAGTTTGGGTGTTTCTGAACCTATTATTCAAACCGTGGGTGGAAATAAAGTCCTGGTACAGTTACCAGGGGTAAATGATCCAGAACAAGCAGAACGAGTTCTAGGCGGTACAGCACAGCTAGAATTTCGTCTGCAAAAACCCAGTACAGAAACTCAATTATTGGCATTTCAAGCATCACGGGCGGAATTGAAAGCCAAGCAAGAAGCATTAAGAAAAAGTCAAGACCAAGCAGCAATTAATAAAAATTTAGAAGATTTAAAGAACAATAATCAAGCGATCGCGGATTTATTTGAAAGCACCAAACCCCCGCTTGATGGTAAATATCTCACAGATGCCTACGGCGAACCCACCCGACAAGGTAACAACTGGAACGTTGCTATCCGCTTTAACCAAAAAGGTGGTGAACTGTTTGCCGAACTTACCAAAAATCTCGCAGGTACAGGACGCAGTATCGGGATTTTTCTCGATAATGAACTAATTAGCGCGCCCGTTGTGGGTGTAGAATTTGCCAGTGCTGGGATTACTGGTGGATCTGCGGTAATTACGGGTAGATTTACTGCCCAACAAGCCAATGATTTAGGCGTGCAACTGCGTGGTGGTGCTTTACCTGTACCCGTAGAAATTGCCGAAATCCGCACAGTCGGCGCAACCCTGGGACAAGATAGCATCAAGAGCAGTATCTATGCTGGGATTGGTGGTCTGATTTTAGTCTTAATCTTTATGGTTGTGTACTATAGACTACCAGGATTAATTGCCGATATTGCCCTAATTATCTACGCCATCTTAACCTGGGCTAGCTTTTGTCTATTGAATGTCACCCTCACCTTACCAGGAATTGCAGGTTTTATTCTCAGTATCGGTATGGCAGTAGACGCAAACGTGCTGATTTTTGAGCGTACTAGGGAAGAGTTAAGAGCCGGTAAATCACTCTATCGATCTGTTGAGTCTGGCTTTTATCGGGCTTTTTCCAGCATCTTAGATGGCAACGTCACCACAGTTATTGCTTGTGCTGCTTTATTTTACTTAGGGGCGGGCTTAGTCAAAGGCTTTGCTTTAACTTTGGCTTTAGGTGTGGCTGTGAGTATGTTTAGTGCTATTACTTGTAGTCGCAGTTTAATGTTCGTCGCAATTTCTATTCCTGCGCTGCGAAAACCAGAACTTTTTTGTCCTAACCTGCCAAATTCAGGAGCATCAAATCAGGCAGAGGTGGCTAAATGAAATTAAGTATTAACAAATCGCGATCGCTCTGGTGGACTCTTTCTGCTGCTATCACTCTGGCTGGTTTGATCTCCATGTTCATTTCCTGGCAAAACCCCAACATTCGCGCCCCCTTACGCCCTAGTTTGGATTTTGTTGGTGGTACACGGCTACAATTTGAACGAGATTGTAATAAACCAGGAAACTGCGACAAACCCATAGATATTAATGTGGTGCGGGAAGTCGCCAAAGCAGAAGGACTTGGTGATAGCAGCATTCAAATCGTCGCCGACAAAGATACACGTAAAGAAAACGGCATCCTCATTCGTACCAAAAATTTAGATCGGGAACAACGTACCAAACTACAAACCGCCTTAAGCGAAAAAGTAGGTACTTTTGATGAACAGAAAAATCAGATTGACACTGTAGGGCCGACATTGGGGAAAGAATTATTTACCTCTGGTCTTCTTGCTCTGATAGTTTCCTTCGTAGGTATTGTAGTTTACCTAACATTCCGATTTCAGTTAGATTACGCCGTCTTTGCCATCATCGCTCTACTTCATGACGTGATGATCACAGTAGGTTTCTTCTCAATTTTCGGTCTGGTTTTTGGTACGGAAGTAGACAGTTTATTTATTGTGGCTCTGTTGACAATTACAGGTTTCTCTGTCAACGATACAGTAGTCATTTACGATCGCATCCGAGAAACATTACAAACCAACCCTAAGCAACCAATAACCGAGATTGTTGATGATGCCGTCAACCAAACTTTAGGCAGATCCATCAATACCACTTTCACAACTATGCTCCCATTGTTCGCCATCTTCTTATTTGGTGGCGAAACCCTGAAAAACTTTGCTCTAGCACTCATTATCGGCTTCACCGCCGGAGCTTACTCCAGTATTTTTATCGCCAGTACCTTACTAACACTATGGCGAGAACGCACAGGTAAATATACAGTAGTAGAAACTACTGGAGTCACTGATACATCTGTAGAGTAGTCAATTAGGGAATAGAGAATAGGGAACAGGGAACAGGGAATAGAATCTTAAATTGATTAATCCCTAATCCCCAATCCCCAATCCCCAATTCCCAATCCCCAATCCCCAATCCCCATGACTAAATCAGAAGAACCAGAAATTTCTGGTAATGAACAATCTCTAACGCAACAAGTCCAAAGACTACACCAGTTAACTGTGTATGGTAGATGGATATTTGTCGGCTGTTTATGGTTGACAATTGCTCCCTTGTGTTTGTGGAATCTCCGTTCCGAAATCGTCTTGTGGAAACAATACTTTACTTGGGTAGCACTGCGTTATGGAGTTGTCTACCATCCCTTTTCGGCTCTAGGGTTAGCCTTTTGTATCGGGATGACAACTTCTGTGTTAGTTTGGCAAAGTCGCAATATTTTGTTGGGATTACCGCAACAAGAAAAGCATCGTTTAGAAAAACAAGTATTTCAAATTCGCCAACAAGGCCCTACTCATCCCCTATGGAAATGGGTTTGTCAATAGTCAATAGTCATTAGTCAATAGTCATTAGTCAATAGTCATTAGTCATTGTCCACCTTGTCTACCTTGTCTACCAATCCCCAATCCCCAATCCCCAGTCCCCAATCCCCAATCCCCAATCCCCAAATTTCCCAGGACACGAATACCAGAATCCGGTGATTTCTTGCACAATATGATTGAAAGACAGTGAAAAGACTGCCACATCGGAGTGCCTACATGATGAATCACCCACAAATTCAGTTTCGTGAGCATCACCATGCTGAAATAGACCTTGATCAACTCCAAAATTTATTTGATATTGCAGCTTTTTGGGCGAAAGGACGTACTATTAAAGATTTGAGTATAGCTATTGCTAATAGCAAGCCGGTAATTTCTGTTTGGGATGGCAAAAAACTGATTGGTTTTGCTAGAGCTACTTCCGATGGGATATATAGAGCGACAATCTGGGATGTGGTTATTCACCCAGATTATCAAGGAACTGGGTTAGGTAGTAAATTAGTGGAAACTGTTTTGAGTCATCCACAAATGCAAGTTGAGCGTGTTTATTTGATGACTACTTATCAACAGAAGTTCTATGAAAAAATTGGTTTCCAGACTAATAACACTACCACTATGGTTCTGTATAATCAAGCCAATCTGAGCAGCATGACTACTGCGGAAGTTCAACTTTCAGAATCTCTAGGGGCATAGATATTTGTATCCTCGCTAACTGCTCTGTCTCCCCAGCCACGGGATCTGCTAATATTTCCAACTTACCCCCCATCGTTGCCAGTAACTTTTGATTGAGCAATAGTTTCATCCCAGGGGAAAGAGCAGTTTTTTCTGGTTCTGCATCACTGGTTTCAGATGTGAGTAAATCTATAGACTCATAGCTCAACAAAGCGTGTTGCGGTAAATCTAACCAAATTTGTACATAGTCATCACTAAGACCACAAGAAAGACAAATACTACCTTCTTTCATTTGAGAAATAGCTGTATCTACGAAGCTTAGTAATATCTGTCTTAACCATCTTTGGTCTGCTAAAGCGCAAATCTCTGGCTCTGGGGGTATGACTCGCAATTTAAAATTGCGGTCTACTGCCAACATATAAGTTAAGTTATAGACTTCTTGTAAAATCTCAGCTACAGGCCGGGGTTGAATATCTAATTTATTCGTACCATGTTCTGTTCTAACAACATTGAGAATTTCATCCATAAGATGCAGCAATTTTAAAGCCCGTTCATGCGCTTGGGCAATAAATTCGCGTTCCTCTGCTGGATCTTCACATAAATCCGACAAAATCAACTGATGTAATCCAATTAGACCATTTAGAGGCGATCGCAATTCATGGGTAGTCCGCGCTAAAAATCCCCCTTTAAACTCACTCATTTCCTTAGCCATTTCATAGGCTAATTGAGTATTTCTGATCGTTTCTTGGAGTAATATTTCTGCTTGTTGATTTGTGGGTGTTATTGGTGATTCTCGCGCAATCGGTTTGACAGAGCGTTTTGTCAATAACCAGCTAGAACCTAAGCCGATAAATAATCCTACTCCGAGATATACCCAGTTACTCCAATCCATATTTTGACAGATATTAACTTTTTATTTGATCACAACCAGGAAACAACTGTTTCCCACTTCAACCCATTTAAACGCTAAATGCTTAAATTTACAGCACCTTGACGTAAAATTTTCCAGTTGTTCCCTGTCCATTTAGCAACAGTAGAAGGCTGACTCAGTATAGTATTTTCACTGAAAAATTCTTCAGATGTAAACTCTAATGTCAGTACATCAGGAAATTGAGCATCAATTTCTGCCATAGTTTGTAGAGCTGGCTGACCTGATAAGTTGGCACTTGTAGTAGCTAAAGGGCCTGTGCGTGACAAAATAGCTTGAGCGATCGCACTATTTGGAACTCGAATCCCAATAGTTGTAGGATCATGGGGATTCATCGCTTTAGGGACGCGATCGCTAGCCGGTAATACCAGTGTCAATGCACCAGGCCAATACTGATTCACCACTTGCTGCCAAATCTGATATTCTTCTGCGCTACCCTGAACATAAGGCCATAAATCTTCCGCACTAGCTCCCATCAAAATCAAAGGCTTATCCTGACTGCGCTGTTTAGTCGCAAAAATCAACCCTGCTTTTTCTGGTAAAGTCGCCAGTGCGGGAACAGTATCCGTAGGAAAACTGACAACAACACCAGCACGCACACCAGCAATTAATTTTTCTAAAGCCACTTTAGTCATAAATTCCTGAGTTATGAGTTGTGTGAAACACTACTACTCATACCAACTTAAAATTCAAAATTCAAAATACTCTACGAGAAGGCTTGCGCCTACAAAATTCAAAATTAAGACTCAGCACTCAATAGTCAATAGTCAATAGTCAATAGTCAATAGTCAATAGTCAATAGTCATTACTCATCACTCATTACTCATTACTCATTACTCAATTACTCAGCACTCAGCACTCAGCACTCAGCACTCACCCAAGCTAAAGCAAAGCGTTCAATACCTTCTAAATCCTTGTGAATTTGAATGTTGTCATAACTACCTTGCTGGTGTAAAAGTGTTTTTACCGACTCAGCTTGTCCAGCCATCATTTCAATTAGCCAAACGCCACCAGGCCTTATATAACTGGGGGAAACTTCGATTAATTGGCGAATATCATCCAAACCATCAGCACCACCATCTAAGGCTAGATGTGGTTCATGGTTGACTACTTCTGGTTGCAATGTCGGTACAACATGGCTGGGGATATAGGGTGGGTTAGACACCATACCACTAACTTGACCTTTGAGGTCTGTTAACGGTTGCCACCATGACCCATGATAAAACCGGATGCGGTCAGCTAGACATAGAGTATCAGCATTTTCCTGGGCAATCGCTAAAGCTTCTCGACTAAAATCTACAGCGTGAATTGTCGCTTGTGGTAAAGCATCAGCCAATCCCAAAGCGATCGCGCCACTACCAGTTCCTAAATCTACCCAATTTCCTTGCTGTAGTTGTGATGCGATCGCACTGTTAGCAGTAGCAGCCACAGCTAAATCTATCAAGCATTCAGTTTCTGGTCTGGGAATTAAAACTGCATTGGAAACTTTCAGGCGAAAATTTCGCCAAGGTGTACTCCCAGCAATATACTGTACTGGCAAACGCTCTTCTAAGCGTCTTTGCCAAAGTTGTTCTAGTTCTTCTAAAGACAAAGCCATACTCATCTCAACTTTGTCTTTAAAAGAATCTAGACGCAGTGCTAACCGGTCTAAACCCGCTAACTCTTGTAGTAACCAATCTATTTCCGCGACTGGAATATGATCAGCGATCGCTGTTTTGATTGCTTTGTTGCGCCATTCCCAAAGTTGTAAACCAGAAACCACATTGTACTTACGCATTGAGCAGAATTATCAGGTGTGAACTGTTGATTTTTTTATATGCGCCAGCGATCGCTGTTTATTAAATATTAGCCGTCAAAATGCTCAACCGACTTAATTACCTGAATACACAGTGCGTAAGTCTTCGGGTCATTATTTTTTCTTCGGTGGTGTAGCTGCTGGACGTTGGTTTGACGCAGGAGATTTGGGAGCTAAAGAACGAATAAAACTTATAGATTCCCGTGATGGATATAAGACAATCTTATTCATCATCGGATCATTACTGCTATTGAGAGCTTCCATCACACCATAAAGGTCTACCACCTGAATCTCAGTATTAGCACCTTCTTGGGGTACAGCTTTCTTGAATTCATCTAACAAAGCTACAGCTTGCTCTTTCTCAAAAAAGAACGGAATATAACGTTCATTTCCCTGTGCTAAAGGGATTGTCAAATAGCTATTTTCTTTCTTAAACTTAGGTACAAATAGGGGGATACCATTGAATTGATTTCCCTTTTGACCACTCTGATTTAACAAACTAACAGCCGATTCAACCTGTTGTTGCATTGGCATCAAGGTATAAATAATCGAATCTGATTTCTTTTTACCTTCTAGGACAATCTTATAGTAATCGGCTAAAGATAAAGGCCTGACTTGTAGCGTACCAGCCAATTGGGGGTTTTCTTTCTTCAGACGATTATCTAAAAACTTTTGAGCATCCTGTTTGCTTAGAAAAAATCCTACCTGTGAGAGCTTTTTCCCTTGGTTGTCTCTAGAAACAACGATAAATTCACCTTTAGCATTGGTGAGTGTAAATACAGGTACTTGTTGTAGTTTACTAACTACCTGATCTTGTGGTAGTGCTAGTGCCTGTTGACTACCTAATCCTGGCAATTCAGCAGGTATTATACTACCAGTAAGACCCAATATTAAGCCCCAACGAACCAATGTTTTCATGACAGTTCCTCGTATCAATAGTTCAACTTAGTTATGAAGTGAGACAAATTGTGTGATTGGCATAGCACCAACTAGTCTTAGTTATATAGCAATCCCTTGGAGATGTGAAAAACTTATCGCAGTTGATTAATACTAGCAAGCATCTCTCAAAAAGTTATATCTTCAAGCTTTTGGGAACTGCGATCGTGATATTCATCACTATTGGAATGTGGTCAAGTTGTGTTTTCTTTCAAATTTACCTTGCTATGCACTAAGTAATACTGTAGATGCCTATTAGTATTTAGCTGTTGTAGCACTTATGGCGCAAAAAAACATTCTCACTTTTCCAGGATTAAAGGCCATTTTCTGGAATTCCTCATACTTGAGGGACACCATTAAATAGTTAATTGTTCCATTTAGCAGCGTTTTAGGCAATCAATCCTATGCAGTTCCAATCAACCTTTACAAGTTTATCAGCATGAATTGATTGACCTGATATAACTTCAATGGTCAACAGCTTAACATTTATCTATTCAAGTTAAATTTTCTATTTTTGAGGGAATTTCCTATGGATTGGCATTAAGTTAAAACTGATGCTACTCGATTAGGTAGATCATACTGAATCATTAAAGGTTGGTAGAGAGAACTAAAGTTCTCTCTATGAGATGCTCCGCGAACAGATAAGGACTAAAGTTCTTACTACAAACTTAATCCTAGTTTTTTCACATTACTTAACGTAATTTAGCTTTTCTGTTTTCAAGCAAAACGACTCTAGTCTTGACTTAACGTTACAACTTGATTAACTTAAATCGGGATGACAGGATTTGAACCTGCGGCATCCTGCTCCCAAAGCAGGCGCGCTACCAAGCTGCGCTACATCCCGTAACAACTTTTTTATTATATCACTATTGTTAACAACTTACCACAACATTTAACTTTTCCATACCGATTTTTTATCTGCCCTCCAAGCAATCGACGGCTAGCCGTTGAAACCTCGACTGCGCCCGAAGAAGAAGCCGAGCCGAGTCGAAATTTCAACATTCGCCCTAGATGAGTAAAGTTAATGAGGATACCAAAACATACCTTTGATCCCCTCTGGATCTGGCATAAAACCCATAGTCCTGTAAAAATCTACAACATGAGGATCAGCAAACAGTGTGACATTGCTAATCTCTTCACTTCTGAGTTTTTTGAGGACATATTTCATCAAAGCCTTACCCAACCCTCTACCTTGAAAGTCAGGGTGAACTACCACATCCCAAATAGTGGCATTAAAGGCATGATCTGAGGTAGCGCGAGCAAAGCCAATCAGTCGTCTTTGATTGCCTCTGACTTGCCACATGGAGGCTACGAGAAAACTATGCTCAATAGCCTTTTTAACTTTTCTTAAGGGACGACGCGACCAACCGACAGCATCACACAGTTCTTCTAATTCATACAGATCAATATCTCGCTCCGTACTGAAAACAATACGTTCCGCGCTCCGCGTAGCTGCGGAGGCATCACTATTGGAGTAAGAGTTGCCTGTAGCATCTGCTGTATGCTCTTCAAAAGAGGTTGTCTTACTTGTTGTCGCAGATTCTGATGTACTAAACCAAGTTTTCCAAAAACCCATGCCAACGTGGTTCGGGTAGTATAACTGAATTGGTTTCCACTTTTAAAAGTGTTGATTCACGTTTTCTGAAACCTGTACTATTTTTAACCTGAATTCTCAAGTTTGTGAGAAATCGTTGAGGTTTTTTGTAGCAACAGGCAGATATTGCGTGTTTCACACCAATCATCTTCAACTTTAGCACTTTGTTGTAAAGGCTAGGAGAAATTCCTGAAAAGGCAAAAATACTAGGATCGATTTGTATATAAATACTTAACGATTAGGTATTAATTACTGAAGATGAGTCAAGGGCAAGATGGGGAAGACTAAAGACAAGGAATAGGGAGTCGAGAATGGGGAATTGGGAAACCTAGATCATCAACAAGGGGTTAGACTGTAAACCTTGACCTTGTTCGTAACAGAAAAAATCCTTACACCTTGAAACTTTCACACCCAGTCCCAATTCCCCATTCCCAATTCTCTCTTTACCCCATTCCCACTTCCCAGGCGACGTAAGCAAGCGAGTTTTAACCCCAAAGATGGCTTCTGGCTTAAAATCTTCAACACTGGAACTCCTAAAACGCTTCAACCGAGCGTTTCCCCAATTTTATGAGCAATTTGTCAGCAGTGAAATTCAACTGCAAAATCTCCGGTTAGCCTATCGGCTTTATAAAACCAAACGGGCTGTCATTGAACTAAAACCAGAAGGTAGTAAAAGTGCATTACATTTTGCCTATCGCAATCAGTCATTTCTGTTAAGCGATATTTTTGGTGTGCTAGCAGCTTATGGACTAACTATCCACAGTTTGAGTCTATATGGACAGATTCGTCCCCCCATGCTCGTTTTTATCAAACTTTTGGTATCTCGTGGTAGTAAAGCCTTGACAGAGAAAACCGCCGACAATGTTTGTCGCGCCATTCGTGAAGCCTTGGGCGGCAGATTCGAGGTGGAAGAGATGCTAGCAGTAGAATTTAACTTAGATGTGGGTTTAGAACAGGTACAGACGGAATTTTACGTTGATCCGGTATTTCATCTGCCGGCTTTAGTCATTGAGGCGGATAATCAACCAGGGCTATTTTATAAGGTGATGTACGCCATTTGGCAGGAAGACCTTTTAGTTGTTAACGCCAATTTATTAGTTTGGCGAGGACGTACAAGACTGATTCTCTACCTATTAGGGCCAAATGAAAGTTTAATTCCTGAGTATCTAGGACATAAGATTGCGGAGGGAGTGCGTCAAAGATTACTAGGTAAGTAATGGCATAGGCAATGGAGGAGAAAAAGCCAATCAATGCCTAATGCTTTCTTAAAATTTTGTAGTTTCTGACCACAGAGAATTTTGAATTTTCGATAGTTTGTCTGGCTTTATATCCAGTCGCGCCCACTCTTAACGGTACGATATAGATATGGCAACTATTGAAATCTTGGGTTTCCCACACGCATACGAGCTAACAGCTCCCACGTCCAGTCCCCATGCTTTGGTGTTCGTTCACGGTTGGCTAAACAGTCGTGGATACTGGCAACCTGTGATCTCTCGTTTGTCAGAGGATTTTCAGTGTTTGTCTTATGATTTAAGGGGCTTTGGTGAATCTCAGTCTCAGTTAGATACTGAGTTCCCAGAGGAAGAAAGTTCTGTCAGTTCTGCCTCTAAATCCATTAGCAACCTAAATTACGCTTTTGAGTCTCTCCATACACCAGCTGCTTACGCTCATGATTTAGTCACCCTCCTACAACAGTTAAATATTGCTAATGCTTGGCTAATTGGTC
>NZ_PJIZ01000071.1 GCF_021596505.1 Nostoc sp. CMAA1605
GAAGAAATTTATCCAGCCAGAGCTAAATAATTTATTACGTCATAAAATCGCTACAGAGTTATTTAGCGACTGGGTGAAGCAACAAATTGAACAATTAGATTTTACTACAGCCCTATAAATCAGTTTCAAATTAGCATCAATTTATCATCCCACTTTCTTCAAAAAGCTGGGATTTTCTTATGCTTTACCCTTTGGTATTATCTCATCATTCTGAGTGATGAAACTAGCGATCGCTATTGTATAAGGGAACACCAAAAAATAAATTATCCCAAATAAACAGCTTAGTAGGGTGCGTCAGTATGAATAACCTCTTGGTATAGTTAGGTTTTCTCGCACTGACGCACCCTACAGTTTGGATACTACAGTTTGGATACTTTTTTATCTGGAAGTCCCTAAGTGGGACGGAGTAAATAATTAAAGGTTTGTAGTGAGAACTTTAGTTCTCTCTTCTCTACGTTCCCTGCTGGACGCTTACGCGTAGCTTGCTTCTCCGTTCGCGGAGCGTCCCGCAGGGAAGGAATACGCCAAGCGTGTCATAGAAAGAGTGCCGTAGGCTTTACGAGATGCTCTGCGAACAGAAAAGGACTAAAGTCCTTACTACGAACTGAATCCTAGTATTTTTACATTACTTAACATAGTTTTCACAAATTATTGAACCCTAAGCTCACTAAGCAGCTTAGGGTTCAAAGTCTGAATTTCATTTAGCTAATCAAGTTCATCCCTATGACAATAGAGATGAACTTGATTAGGACTCAACGCAAATTAAAGTCCAACAAATAATAACTCTCACACCGCCTAAAACATTATTGATTTCTTGTTCGCTGAGTTCATGGATAAAGCTATCTTCACCTTGGAAAAGTTCGCTACCAGCAGGGGTTAAGTTAGAAATTGTTACGTTAGCCATGATTGATTGTTCTCCTGAGTAAATTAGTAATAATTTGGATTTAGATCATGATCTATCTGATATTTTAGACAGATAGAAAAATGTGATTTGATTTGTGATGCTCGTCTCTATAGCAGCAGCAATGGTAATTAATGATTAGGACTCAACGCAAATTAAAGTCCAGCAAATAATAACTCTCACGCCACCTAAAACATCGCTGATTTCTTGTTCGCTAAGTTCGTGAATAAAGCTATCTTCACCTTGGAAAAGTTCGCTACCAGCAGGGGTTAAGTTAGAAATTGTTACGTTAGCCATGATTGATTGTTCTCCTGAGTAAATGTGTGCTAATGTTGATTGAAACAATGATGATTCTGTGTTTGTACAGATAAAATATGAAAGTCTATTAAAGATGTTCATCTCTACTGTCATAGTGATGAACATTTTTTAATTACCATTCGACGCAAACGGCAGTCCAAAGAATTTGTACTCTTCCGCCACCTAAAACATCACTGATTTCTTGTTCGCTGAGTTCGTGAATAAAGCTATCTTCACCTTGGAAAAGTTCGCTACCAGCAGGGGTTAAGTTAGAAATTGTTACGTTAGCCATGATTGATTGTTCTCCTGAGTAAATGTGTGCTAATGTTGATTGAAACGTTGATGATTCTGTGTTTGTACAGATAAAATATGAAAGTGTATTAAAGATGTTCATCTCTACTGTCATAGTGATGAACATTTTTTAATTACCATTCGACGCAAACGGCAGTCCAAAGAATTTGTACTCGTCCGCCACCCAAAACATCACTGATTTCTTGTTCGCTAAGTTCGTGAATAAAGCTATCTTCACCTTGGAAAAGTTCGCTACCAGCAGGGGTTAAGTTAGAAATTGTTACGTTAGCCATGATTGATTGTTCTCCTGAGTAAATGTGTGCTAATGTTGATTGAAACGTTGATGATTCTGTGTTTGTACAGATAAAATATGAAAGTGTATTAAAGATGTTCATCTCTACTGTCATAGTGATGAACATTTTTTAATTACCATTCGACGCAAACGGCAGTCCAAAGAATTTGTACTCGTCCGCCACCCAAAACATCACTGATTTCTTGTTCGCTAAGTTCGTGAATAAAGCTATCTTCACCTTGGAAAAGTTCGCTACCAGCAGGGGTTAAGTTAGAAATTGTTACGTTAGCCATGATTGATTGTTCTCCTGAGTAAATGTGTGCTAATGTTGATTGAAACAATGGTGATTCTGTGTTTGTACAGATAAAATATGAAAGTTTATTAAAGATGTTCATCTCTACTGTCATAGTGATGAACATTTTTTAATTACCATTCGACGCAAACGGCAGTCCAAAGAATTTGTACTCGTCCGCCACCCAAAACATCACTGATTTCTTGTTCGCTGAGTTCGTGAATGAAGCTATCTTCACCTTGAAAAAGTTCGCTACCAGCAGGGGTTAAGTTAGAAATTGTTACGTTAGCCATGATTGATTGTTCTCCTGAGTAAATTAGTGGGAAATTTTGTTTTGGTGTTTGGTTTTGTTTGTCCCACATTTATATAATCTGTAGCGAAACCAGCAATTATGTATTTTGCTTCCAGGGAAATGGACAAAAGAAATACACTTTACAATATTTTTTTGATGACTCTAGATAGTAAATAGAGTCTGAGAAATGCCGGAATAACAACGGTTTTAACAGGATATAGAAATTCAAGTTAAGTACCGAATCAGGTACACACAGAAGCGATCGCCTGATTTTCTTTCCCAAAATAAAATCTTTTTGTCTCTTTCTGTTAACTGTGTTTACCTCTTAGCAAAAAAATATCCGTTGTTTCTACGATGAGTAACAACGGATCAGGCTTTTATTTGATTTTGGAAGTTTGGTATGAGATACCTTTTGACTTCTATTTCTTCTCGATGCGGGGGGGTTCGCGGAATGCGATCGCAAAGAATAAAACTCCAATCGCCAGGGTCAAAATTAAAATGTATGCAACGCTTTCCATGTCAAAAGCTCCTTAAAGTTATGAGTGCTGTTAGCGGAAGCGCGGCGTTTAGCCGGTGCTGTTAGCGGAAGCGCGGCGTTTAGCCGGTGCTGAGTGCTAGGTGCTGAGTGCTGAGTGTTTAGTTACAGAACTCACTCAGCACTCATTACTCATTACTCAGCACTAAAATTAGAGGGCTTCTTTCCGGCGGGTTGTCTTGTCACCCACTTTCTGGAATAGACCCCATTCGACTTGCTCTTCTAGATCCGCTTCTACACCAGCAAATACGTCACGGTAGATTGTCCGTGCGCCGTGCCAGATGTGACCGAAGAAGAACAACAGGGCGAATACAGCGTGTCCAAAGGTGAACCAACCTCTGGGAGATGTACGGAATACACCGTCAGAGTTCAAAGTTTCGCGGTCAAATTCAAAGATTTCGCCGCCTTGAGCTTTACGGGCATACTTCTTCACATCGACGGGATCTGTAAAGGTCTTACCATTCAAATCG
Source organism: Nostoc sp. CMAA1605 (assembly GCF_021596505.1). Classification (GTDB taxonomy): domain Bacteria; phylum Cyanobacteriota; class Cyanobacteriia; order Cyanobacteriales; family Nostocaceae; genus Trichormus. The sequence goes on from NZ_PJIZ01000071.1 coordinate 3,371, forward strand.
CCACCGTAGAAGCTAACAGTTACACCAGTTTGCTCGAAGCTATACTTGGATTCTGCCCGACGGAAGGGGATGTCAGCGCGGACAACGCCATCAGCATCAGTCAGAATTACAGGGAAGGTTTCAAAGAAGTTGGGTAGACGACGTACAGTTAGTTCTCTACCTTCAGAGTCTGTGAATACAGCGTGACCTTGCCAAGATTGGGCAATACCATCACCTTTCACCATTGGCCCGGTACGGAATAAACCACCTTTAGCGGGGCTATTACCGACGTAATCGTAGAAGGCCAATTTTTCAGGAATTTGTGACCAAGCTTCAGAAAGGCTTGCGCCATCAGCCAAGCTAGTTTGTACGCGACGCTCAATTTCTTGGCGGAAGTAGCCTTGATCCCATTGATAACGGGTAGGGCCAAACAACTCGATGGGGGTGGTAGCGTTACCGTACCACATTGTGCCTGCAACCACGAAGGCAGCAAAAAATACCGCCGCAATACTGCTAGACAATACGGTTTCAATGTTACCCATCCGCAGAGCTTTGTAAAGCCTTTCGGGGGGTCTAACAGTGAGGTGGAATAAACCAGCAATAATACCAACTACACCGGCGGCGATGTGGTGAGCCACTACACCACCAGGGTTAAAGGGGTTAAACCCGGCTGGCCCCCATTCTGGTGCTACTGGCTGGACGCTACCAGTGACCCCAAAGGGATCGGAAATCCACATTCCAGGGCCAAACAGACCTGTTAAGTGGAAAGCACCAAAACCAAAACAGAGTAAACCAGATAAGAACAGGTGAATGCCAAACATTTTTGGCAAGTCAAGGGCGGGTTCACCAGTGCGGGGGTCTCTAAAGAGTTCCAAATCCCAGAAAACCCAGTGCCAAACGGCAGCTAGGAACAATAGACCAGAAAGGACTATATGAGCCGCAGCTACGCCTTCAAATGACCAGAAACCAGGGTCAACAGATGAAGCACCAGTAACGCTCCAACCGCCCCAAGAATCGGTTACACCTAACCGTGCCATGAAGGGTAGCACGAACATCCCTTGCCGCCACATGGGGTTGAGAACAGGATCACTGGGGTCATAAATAGCTAGTTCGTATAGTGCCATCGAACCAGCCCAGCCTGCCACCAGGGCTGTGTGCATCAAGTGTACAGAAATCAGCCGCCCTGGATCATTCAGAACGACTGTGTGTACTCGGTACCAGGGTAGTCCCATCGACTACGCTCCTCCTCGATGAGTTATGTTTACAAAACAATTTTCTTACTTAAGGTTCCAAGGTTGGAAGCCTAACCTCGGACTTCTCTGAGTTTTTTTATTGCCAGAGCCTGGGCTTTGTCACAGCCAAGCTTTTCAGCCAGATGTGACTCCTTTAGCAATGCTGACACACTTCGGAGAATTTATCCCAGAGGGTAGCGATCGCTAAGTAAAAATGAGAATGTTTTAAAAAGTGTAACTATTGATGGAACTGTTTGCAAGCCTGTCAATAGATGCGATCGTATACTCTGCAAGATTTATCTTGCCATGAATCGCCCTCAAAATATACCTAGATTATGTTTATAAAAATTTACATAAATTATTAATTGGGCATAGGGAATAGGGCATGGGGCATTGGGCATGGGGCATTGGGCATCGAAATAATAATTACCTTGCTTACTTCTTACCCTTACACCCCTACACCCTTACACCCTTATACCCCTATCTAAACCACAGACTGAATGTTTTGCAATTGACACTTAGCCTCAGCCGTTCCTAGACGTTCAATTACTTGTTCTGCCGTCATTAGTCGTTTGAGTACGACTTGACCAATGGTCTGACTAACAAGTCCTGGTGCTGTGGGTTTAACTTCTACAGTCAAGACTGCTTCTTCAATGCGATACAGCCACATCAATTCATCACTCTCCACTAAACAAATATTCAGACGTTGAATATCTGGTGGTCGTCGCCATGCAGTAATTTGCCAGAGTCCATCCGAAGCCCAAACTCTGCCAACAGTCCATCCTTCAGCCAGAAAAAAATACTTCACAGTGTTACTCTCACTTTTTCAACTTGATAATTTTGTTGTCTACAATCGGGACATCATCATCAGTTGATGATCAAGACTTACGCACAGAGGTTATTTGTTCAGAAGGGGTGTAAGGGTGTGAGGGTATAGGGGTGTAAGGGTTTTGAACACCTACACCCCCACACCCCTATACCCCTACACCCTCACCCAAATCGTTGATTTTTCGTATCACTGCGTAAGTCCTAGATGATGTATAAAGACGACATTTACTTATCAAGCCATCATCGGAATTTTACGAGAAGTTTAATTGAGGATTAATCCCTGAAGAGAACTGATTACACAAGAAAAACTTGATTCATTGTACAAATTTATTCTTCGGGTAGATTTGGTTAACAAGATGCAATGATGGCTGGATAAATGTAACAACAAATTAACACCAAATATTAACTATTACTGTTACTACAACAGCCTAATAAAGATATTCATTGTAATCAATATGAATTATTTTATCTTGATGAAATATTTAATACAAAACAGCGCATAGCGAATAGGGAATAGGGAATGGGGAATGGGGAATAGAAAACAAAAACTATTCCTAGTCCCAATGCCCGATGCCCAATGCCCAATGCCCCAATCCCAGTCCCCAATCCCCAACACTGCCACACATATAGTATGATTACTGGCTAATTTTACAAATCTAAGTGCCATGACAGGGTTTACCATATTAGGGCGACGATGGGGTCGAGTGACAAGGTTTCTATCGTTGTTTTGTTTATGCTTATTGTTTGCGATCGCTTGTACACCAAGAGAACAGACAAATACTACACCTAGTAGTCCAGGAACTACAACGGCTGGGGATGGTCGGATCACTGTGGGAACGACAGCCAAGCCAAGAACTTTAGATCCGGCGGATGCCTATGAGTTGGCATCCTTGGGTTTAGTATTTAATATGAGCGATCGCCTCTACACTTACGAACCAGGAAGCACGGAAATTAAGCCACAATTGGCGACAGCTTTACCTAAAGCGAGTGCAGATGGTCTTACCTACACCATCCCTATCCGTCAAGGAGTAGTTTTTCACGACGGTACGCCCTTTAATGCTAAGGCGATGGAGTTTAGTATCAAGCGGTTTATTGAGAATAAGGGTAAACCATCCTTCTTGTTAGCAGATACAGTCAGTTCTGTGACCGCTACAGGAGATTATGAGTTAACCATCAAACTCAAAAAACCTTTTGCAGCTTTTCCTGCTTTGTTAGCCTTCTCTGGGGTGTGTGCTGTTTCACCTGGTGCTTATGAAATTGGTGCGGGGAAATTTAAACCAGACACTTTTGTGGGAACTGGCCCCTATAAATTGGCACAGTATGGTACAGATTCACTCCGTTTAGATATTTTTGATAAATATTGGGGAGAAAAACCCGCTAACCAAGGCGTTAACGTCCAAATCCAAACCAGTCCTGTGAATTTGTTTAATGCTTTCCGTACAGGCGCAGTTGATGTAGCTTACTTATCATTACAGCCAGATCAAATTCGTAGCTTAGAAGAAGGCGGTAAAAAAGGAGATTGGCAAGCAATTACATCTCAGGGTAGTGTAGTTAGCTATTTAGTCTTAAATCGCAATCAAAAACCCCTTGATAAACCAGAAGTCAGACAGGCGATCGCTGCTATAATTGACCGTCCACTCTTAATGGAACGAGTTTTATATGGTCAAGCTGATCCCCTTTACAGCATGATTCCCACCACATTCAATGTTTCTCAACCATTATTTAAAGATAAATACAGTGATGGTAATTTTGAGAAAGCCAGACAATTATTAACAGCTGCTGGTTATTCCAAAGATAATCCGATCAAAATTCCAGTTTGGTATCCTTCGAGTTCACCCACTCGCTCTTTAGCTGCACAAACACTAAAATCTTTAGTCGATACCAAAATGGATAATATAGTGCAGTTGGAAGTTAACACTGTAGAAGGAGCAACTTTCTTTAAAGACATTTCCAAAGGTTTATATCCTGCTGCTTTACTAGATTGGTATCCAGATTTCTTAGATCCCGATAACTACGTACAGCCATTTTTAGCCTGTCAAAAAGGTTCAGATGCTAAAGGCTGTGAAGATGGTGGTAGCCAAACTCAGGGTTCGTTTTACTATAGCGAAACCATGAATAAATTAATTGACCAACAACGTAAAGAACAAAATCCTGAAGCACGGCAGAAGATTTTTGAACAAATCCAAACCCAAGTGGTGAATGATGTTCCTTACGTTCCCTTATGGCAAAGTAAAGACTATGTATTTGCCCAAAAAGGTGTAAGCAACGTACAACTTGACCCCACCCAAAACTTGATTTACAAAACTATCAAGAAATAGTTATTAGTCATTAGTCCTTGGTTATTAGTCATTAGTATTAGTATTAGTATTAGTATGAATTCTTTTGCAAAGACTGACTAACACTACAGAAGAATCATAAGGTAGTATGCGAGAAGCCAAGAGGCTATGCAGATGCAAAACTTGAATATTGACCTTATTGAGATTGAGATGATTAACTAATGACCATTGACTAATGACTAATGACTAATAACTAATAACTAATAATTAAAATGTCTAGATCAAAAGCCTTACAATACTACATTGTCTCTCGGTTGCTCCTAGCACCACTCCAGTTATTAACTATCATTACCATCGTATTTTTACTACTTCGCGCTACCCCAGGAGATCCCGCCGATGCGATTTTGGGGGGACGCGCACCGGAAGCTGCTAAAGAAGAATTAAGAAGACAATTAGGTTTGGATTTACCTTTATGGCTACAGTACCTCAATTATTTAGGTAGTTTGCTGCGATTCGATTTAGGTACATCCTTAACCAGCCGAGGACAGCAAGTTTGGAATATTATCGGACAACATTTTCCCGCCACAGTAGAGTTAGCTGTCTGTAGTATGGCGGTGGCGTTGGTGGTTGGTATTTTGGTAGGAACACTTTCCGCTTCTCGTCCTGGGACATCCTTTGATCTGGGTGGACGATTATTTGGTATTGTTACCTACGCATTGCCCATGTTTTGGGCGGGAATGCTGTTACAGTTGATTTTTTCTGTACAGCTAGGTTGGTTTCCCAACTCTAATCGCTTCCCACCCAATCTTGATCCTCCCTCATTAATTACGGGCTTGTATACTGTAGATAGCTTACTCAAAGGCAACTTTACTCAGTTTTTCGCATCTTTACATCATTTAGCCCTTCCCAGTATCACTTTAGGAATCTTATTGAGTGGGATTTTTGAGCGAATTGTCCGCGTGAACTTAAAACAAACTCTCCGCGCCGACTATGTAGAAGCAGCTAGAGCCAGAGGAGTTGCGGAAAATAAAATTTTAGTCTCCCATGCGTTGAAAAATGCCTTAATTCCCGTGATTACAGTGCTGGGTTTAACCTTTGCTTCCTTGTTAGGGGGAGCGATTTTAACTGAAGTGACATTTTCTTGGCCGGGGTTGGCGAATAGACTATATCAAGCAATATCCGATCGCGATTATCCTACAGTACAGGGTGTACTAGTATTTTTTGGGGCGATCGTTGTTGGCGCGAGTATTTTGATTGATATTCTCAATGCTTACGTTGACCCCAGAATCCGTTATTAAGCATAGCCAAAAAGTTTGTAGTCAGGACTTTAGTCCTTATTTTTTAGGCTTAATTCCTGACTCAAAAATTGCTGATTTCACGCTCTAGATAATGCTTTCATCCACAAATATTGCTGCACATAAGTAGAGGTTAAAAATGTCATACAGTGCCTTTACTTTCAACAAGGTTAAAAAAGATTTCAACCTCACAGTCATTGAAAATCAAGATTTATTCTTGAATACCCCGACTGTTGCACCTACCGATTACCTCAACATTATTCTGGCAGAACATTTGCCTTTAGTAACAGCAATCAATACAGAAAAAGCTCGTTCAGAATTGGTTATTATGCCTGTTCTCATAGAAGTTAGGCGTTATTTAAAATATCAAGTTAGTATTTTTCTGGGTCAGAATTTAATGTTGATACTGATAAAGGGCTAGAAGGACGTTGTGATTTTATCTTGTGCAAATCGCAGGAACAATATGATATTACTGCTCCTGTGGTGACGATTGTGGAGGCTAAAAATGAAAGTATTAAATCTGGTTTAGGTCAGTGTATTGCTACAATGATTGCTTCTAAGTTGTTCAACCAACAACAGGAAAACCCCATTAATGAAATTTATGGTGTAGTAACTACAGGAACTGATTGGAAATTCTTAAAACTTTGTAATCATACTGTTTTTATTGATAAGCAGGATTACTTTATTAGGGAAGTAGATAAAATTCTTGGTATTGTTGCTCATACTCTCATATCTGCCCCAGTGAGCAATTAATTGCCAGCGCAAGAAAATATAGCCTTTTTTACCCTAGTGACGTACAAAGGACAATAATTAAACGCAGATGAACACAGATATAGCTTGCTTCCCGCAGGGTAAGCGGATAAATTTGTACTTCAGTAGACTAGGAAACGCTATATTTTACTTAGGGCTTGCTGAAAAAGTCCTTTAGTGGAGGTAGGGAACAGGGAACAGTTTTACCCTAATTTTTTCCAATTTTTTTGCCTCCAAAAAATTGGAGATGCAAATTTTTTCAGCCTCATATCCCAATTCTCTTGCACTTTTTTCCCAAAAATAACCGCGAATTGCTTACCAGTAAAGAGTTTTAAAGTTATTCAACAGACCCTAAGTATATTTTCTAAAGCTAAGTGGAAGATTGATTTTTACTAGGTTAACGTATATATTGCTTCCCATCTTTTGCCGCTAAAGTCATTGCTTACCAATGCGGTTTGATATTTTTACTATGTCTACCCAACCGATAATCGAAAGTATATACACCGATGGTGCTTGCACTGGTAATCCTGGCCCTGGTGGCTGGGGTGTTGTTGTCTATTTCAATGATGGCTCAGTTCATGAAATGGGTGATGCAGCCAGCCACACCACAAATAATAAAATGGAGATGCAAGCCGCGATCGCTGCCTTACAATTTCTCCATGCTTCTGGACAAATTCAACCCATCACTCTGTATACCGATAGCGAATACTTGATTAACTGTGTTACTAAATGGGTGAAAGGGTGGAAGCGTAAAGGCTGGAAAAAAGCTGATGGTAATCCTGTCCAAAATCAAGACTTGTTAGAAACTCTTGATGAACTCAATACTAAACAAGTCAATTGGCATCATGTCCGGGGACATTCTGGTAACGTCGGTAACGAACGCTGTGATGTGATTGCTCGCAGTTTTGCCAGTGGTAAAATCCCTTCATTGAAGCGATTACTCACTGATCACACTCATAAATCTTTACCTGACAATAACGGAAATATCGTATCAAAAGTACATAATCATGTTACAACCTCTACAATAGTTAACAAAACTATACAAGAAATCGAACCTTCCGCAACATACACAACCACTATGGAACCATCTACCGCACAAGCTGCGGCTACAGTCGAAGAACAGCTGCCTGAACAAAGGGTTGAACAACTCCGTAACTTAGTTGAAACTCTACGTATTGCTGACGAAATTGCTGCTAAAGGCTACCTGATTACAAGTTCGGAATTGGCATACCTGATGGATGTCCATGCTAGTGCTGTCACTAGCCGAGGAGACCAATGGCGATGGAGAAATTGGATAGTTTCACGGGTAAGGCGTGAAGGAAATCAAATACTCTGGGAACTAGAACGAGGCGATCGCCTGGGAGGTGAAGAAGAGTAAGTGGTGAGTGCTGAGTTATGAGTGCTGAGTTATGAGTGCAGAGGATTAGATTTTTTAGTTAAAGATAGTGGGTGGCAGGTTGTAAATGTTGATTCTTGAGTTTTTCTACGAAAACCATTCAATCTTCTTGACTCTAATCTCGACTCAACACTCCCTACTCAATACTCCCCACTCCCTAGTCAAAACTCCCTATCCAACACTCAAAACTCCCTACTCAAAACTCAGCACTCAGCACTCCCCACTCAGCACTCAGCACTCCCCACTCAGCACTCAGCACTAATTCCCGTACTTTCTCCCCCGCCATTCTTTAGGTTTACGTAATGCAGATAAGAAAATTCTCAACACCGCTAAAGGATCAGCAAAAGGAGAAAGCCAAAATAGCCAACCAGCAGTAGCCGTTTTTCGATCATAGGAAGGTGCGATCGCTAGTAACATGGCAAAGCGAATGAATAATAAAAATAAATTCAATCCCAATAAGCACTTTAAAGTCCATGTTTCAGGTAAAGGTAAAAGTAGGCTGACCAAAAAATAACTCAACACAATTATTAGAGGTAAACCTTGAACTGCCGAAAGCAACCATAAGTCTCCCCAAATTTGCGCTTGAGGTGAAGCATCTTTGAGGTCAAGACTACGCCCCCATTCTTTCCAAGTTTCTAACGCTCCCTCATACATCCTGACTTTTAGCACCTTTGCGCCATCTAAAAAACCCACTTTAAAGCCTTGGGCGGCAATGTAACGAGCTAAGGTGACATCATCACAAAAGGAACTACTAGCACTGCTATAACCATCCACAGCAGCCAATACAGACCGACGGCATAAAAAACACTGTCCATTAGCCATGACTCTTTCCGGCTGTTCTGTAGTAATTCCGGCGGGGTCGAAGCGATAAAGTAGAGTCATTAGTAATGCTGGTTGTAGCCAACATTCTCCAGGATATTTGAGGATAAACTGCGGCGAGAGAGACACCAAATCATAACCTTGGGCTGTTGCTGTTCTCACTAAGCCAGCTACTAAACCAGGATGGGGTTGTGTGTCTGCATCCATCCCTAAGAACCATTCACTATTTTCTGAACTAGACAAAAAGCCGTTATGCAACGCCCACGGACGACCTACCCAATTTGTAGGTAAAGGATCATCATTCATGAGGCGAAAGCGGGGGTCTTGTTGCTGTGCAGCTTTTACTAGTTCGGGAGTCCCATCTTGGGATTTACTATCGACAACAATAATTTCTCGGACTTCGTAACTCTGACGACTCAAACCAGCCAATAAAGGACTAATTCGGAGGGCTTCATTCAGGGTGGGAATAACAACGCTCACACTGCCTAAAATTTCTGATGTAGGCTGTTGTGGTTGAATGGGGGGATTGCGTCTTGGCCCCTTGAGTAGACGCGAAAGCAGTATCGCTGTCGCAGGTAATTGGATGAGTAGGAAAAATAGCGATATCGCGCTTTCTACTATTAAAGCGTTGTCCACGGTAAAAATATTGTGCAGTTGAAATCTTGAATATAGTTTTGCCTGGGGAATTGGGCATGGGGAATTGGGCATTGGGAATAGAATGTTTTCTTTCACTTCCCTCATCCCTCATTCGGGGTTTGTCAGTTGCTGATGGGGAAACCCCCTATTTTGCCAACTGACTCACCAGTTCCCAGTCCCTCATCTCATTTTTTTACTTCAGAGCCACTTTGACGCTAGCCACAGAAACCTCAGTAGCTGCTGGTTCAACAGCAATTGCGGATGGGGCAACTGTAGCTTTCCACCATAGCAGTATTGCTGGGGCTACGCCTGATACTAGACCTAGTAAGACAGGTACAGAAAATCCAGCCGCCAAACTCATGACAGTTGCAAAACCAAAGTTACCTAAATAGATCGCTAGGGGTAAATTTAGCTGCGATCGCTCAAATTTAATCGGCTGATTTCTCCACAACAATGCAGCTACAGTCATAAACACTGAACCTGTACCCATCCAACCTGCAAAGTTTTGATAAGGCATCCCAAAAAATGCACCTGGTTGCTGCCAATACCAAAAAGGCAGAGATGTTTGGCTCATTGCTGGATCAAGGACAAAATCCCAGGATGTAAGTAACAACGCACCTAAAACAACTGCACCGATATGGCGTAACAAACTCGGCTTTTTATCAACTGCTAAACCAGCACGTCCTAACAGATAGGCAGAACAGCCCACATAAAACCATGACAAGGGAATGGTAAATGGAACTAAACCAGCAATTTTATAACCCAAGCCACTTAAGTAACTGTAGTGACCAAAAGGAAAACCTGTGCTTGTTCCTAAAAGTTCACTGGTTAAGGAAATTAACACCGCAGGCAGCATAAATCCCAAGGTACGGCCTAAACCCAATGTCCGTAAGGCATACAAAAATACCGCAGCCGCCCCTAAAATCATGTAGACTACTCCACCTCCAGCCATACTCCATTGCATGGCTGTTTGTCCTATCTCAGATAGATGAAGAATGACTTCGGCATTCGGTATAACTAGTAGTATCCCTACCAATCCAAACACCATTGACACAATGTGACCAATAAGGGACACGCGCTCAAAGACAACAAGCTGTTTCATGATCATTCCTTAAATCAAGATGTGATACTCGGCTACTCTGCTGCTATCAGTTTACAAATGTTTACGAAAATATTTAACTAGTTTTGCCTGTAATTCTCTGCAAAAGTTTGTTGAACTTTTTTGCCAGAGAATGAAAATCTATGGGTTGCATCTAGAATAAATGGGATGATAAGGTTATAGTCTAAGCTATTAACGCCACAATGTGTCCAGATAAACTAGCTTTTGTCTAGTAAAATCTGCTGAACAATAATCTCCCAGGTGGGGGTTGCAAACATAATTTTAGGTTCAAAGCTGCTCATCACCAAAAACGCTTTGAATGTGAGTGATTTATGACCTAGATCACAATGATTTCAGTAAGGCAAGGCTAAATTTGTAACAAGTAAATTAGATATTCACCAATCCATGCTGATTGTAAATAGAATTCCTTGGATAACTTTGGGTCTACTAATACTTACCTATGGGACGTTGGGTTGGTCTTTATCTGAAGCACAAGCCCCGTGGTTTGTCTGGTTGGTGCTAGTGCTGAGTTTGTTACTTTTAGTGGGAACCTTAACAGCTCCCTATTCAACTTTAGCTAAATACTCGGTTGTGCTACTCGGTTCCAACACTAAGACTTTTGTGGCTGCTGTGTTGGGAGCATTTTTATTCTTTATGATGCTGGCGTGGTTTCGGATATTCCTTGACACCTTATTGATTGTTGCGTCGGCAATATTAGCCAGAATCGACTTTCAATCAGCAGGATTTAGAGAAGGGCTAGCTTTTGTAGTTACCTGTGTTTTTTCAGTTGCAGGCGTGGGTTTAGGTGCGTTTGCTTACACAGCTATTACACAGAAGGTTTGGTTTTAGAAACATCTTTCAAAAACTTTTAGTAGTTGGGCATTTCTGCCCAACTAGAAATTTAGCTAGCGACTGCTTCAGCAGCAACTGGTGGATAAACGCTGACTTTTTTACTGGATTTACCCTTTCTTTCAAAGGTAACTACGCCATCAACCAAGGCAAATAAAGTATCATCTTTGCCAATCCCAACGTTGTTACCAGGATGGAACTTAGTACCACGTTGACGCACGAGAATGTTTCCTGCACGTACAACTTGACCACCGAAACGCTTTACGCCTAACCGTTGAGCATTAGAATCACGACCGTTGCGTGTACTACCTGTTCCCTTCTTATGAGCCATAATTTCCTTTTTTTATTGCTTCTTTTGACTATTATTCAGCAGCAGGTTCAGCAGTTGCTGTAGCTGGAGCAGTTAAGACTGTACCGTTAATGGTAATGGAATCAATCATTAGTCTCGTAATTTCCTGGCGATGCCCCCGTTTTTTGCGGGTTTTCTTTTTCGGCTTCATTTTGTAAACCAGGACTTTGCGACCTCTCAAGTGGCGCATGACTGTACCTTCTACAGTTGCACCTGAGACTAAGGGTTGTCCGATGTCGATTCCGCCGTCATGCTGTACTAGCAAAACTGCATCTATTGTAACTTTTTCATTTGGCTCGACAGCGAGCAGTTCAATATCGTAAAAACGGCCTGGCTCAACTCTGAGTTGTTTACCGCCAGTTTCAATAATTGCGTAGGTCATGAAATTGTCCTTGAGGTTGCCGTACAGGTAGCTGACGGTAAAATTTTTTTTGTCAGCTTTTGCATGGTGTCTACCTGATCCGAGCAGGAATGAGACAGACAATCTAAAATCATATGCGATTTAGCAATATTTGGTCAACTATTCACTAGTAGATATTGTCTTTGGTGTCTAGGAAAATTCCAATACAGAGAATTTATGGAAGAATTTCCCCAAAATTTACGAAATCCTCAAAAAGCTAGATGTAGTTATTACTGACACAGAACAGCACCAACAAATCTGAGCCAAGGATTACCCTGACTCAGATTTTCTCTTTATGGGGAAGTGCTGCTGATGGAGAGCGATCGCCTGACTCACAAGAGGAATGGGAGCAGGGAGCAGGGGGAAAATCAAAATATTCTCTCTTGGTGAATAATTTATTTTCTGGAAGTCCCTAACATAGAATCAGATACGCTTGATGGAAAAGGGGTGAAATGACAGCCCAAGTCGTAAATACCACCTCAGAATTAATGGCATTTTAAAACTAGCCTATGAAAAGAGTTGACGTTGAAAACAGAACTATTTTAATCGGTTTAGCTGGTAGCCACGGCTATGGCTTAAACCGTCCTGAATCTGACTTTGATTTTCGGGGTGTATTTATTGCACCTAAAAAGTATTATTTGGGATTTGACAAGGTTGAACAAAAAGATGCTGGTTGGGATGAACCTGGGATTTTCCCTTTTATCGATGGCAATAAAGATACAGTTATTTATGAATTGAGAAAGGTTTTGCAATTATTAGCTGGTGCTAATCCCAATGTTTTAGAATTACTGTGGTTGCCTAATTATCCTGTTTTAACTGATGTTGGTCAGCATTTAATTAAGCATAGAAAACTATTTTTGAGTAAGAAAGTCAAGCATACTTATTCTGGTTATGCTTTTGCTCAAATCAAAAAGATGGAAACTCATCGTAAATGGTTATTACATCCGCCACAAAAAAAGCCCCTACCATCTGATTTTGGCATCGAAAACGAAGAACCTTTAATTAAAGATGAATTGAATGCCTTTCTGGAGTACCTGTATATCTTAATTAGAGGCAGAATCGAATTTTTAGAAGAAGCTGAACAATTATATAAGTTGCTGACGGCTGATATTGATTTTAAAGGTGTTTTGAAACAGTACACCTTACCAGATGAAGTTTTGGAGTATACGCAAAAATTAACTAATAGTCGGGGTGACTTTATTCGCCTATTACAAAAGAGTCAAAGTTATCAGGTAGCTTTGAGAGAATGGAAAGCTTATCTATCATGGCAAGAAAATCGCAATCCTGCTAGAGCAGAAATGGAAAGAAAGTCAGGTTTTGACTTAAAACATGGAATGCACTGCATTAGACTGCTACGCAGTGGGTTAGAAATATTGCAGACAGGTAGAGTAATTGTTGATAGGAGAGTAGCAGGCGATGTTGATGATTTAAAAGCTATTCTCAAGGGTGCATATTCTTATGAACAAGTTATGCAAATGGCAAATGATTTAGTGGCTCAAATGGATTCTGTATATGAAAAATCGACTTTGCCACATCACCCAAATTTAGAAAAGATTAACGATTTGTGTATGGAATTGGTGGAAATGCAAGGGTGGTAATTGGGCATTGGTGATGGGGAAAAGAAATGCTCAATTATTTTTGCTTTTAATAAAATCAAGGGTGTTGAGTGTGTCAGCAAGACCATAAAAGCTAATGAGGAGTAATATAATTGCTGCTAGTTGGGTGACTTTGGTTTGGGGCGAAGGTGCGATCGCTTCTCGCACTAAAATAGACATAGCAGCCCCTACTGACAAACTTAAACACAAGATAAAATAGGGTTTGTCTGGTGTAATCATCGCAACTGTCAACATGGCTATCGCTAGCGTCAGCATGATTAGCTCTACTAAACTAGGGGGGTTATATTGGCTAGCTACAATGAAACTGTTCAACCAAAATCGCCAAATTCTCATAGTGAGTGATGAGTGCTGAGTAATAAGTAATAAGTAATGAGTAATGAGTAATGGGTAAACAGTAATTTCTACAGCTATTTTTTGCTATTTCAGTAATATTGTGTCTAATAACTCATAAATGAGGGTTGAACAATGTTCAACCCTGAAAAAACATTTGTATGTTGGTATCGGTATCGTCAAAAGCAAATGACTATCTAACACCTGTCTTCATTTGACCTGTGCCATTTCTTTGGTTTGTGTCATTTTCGGTAATTTCTACACCAAAGACGCGACCAAAAGTTTTTTCTACTTTGTAGCCAGAGTCAATTGATTCTAAGGGGTCTTTCCGCAGACGGTGACGCAGACATAAAGTAATGACGCGGCGGATATCATCAACCGTAACTTCGCTGCGACCTTCAAAAGCGGTTAATGCTTTAGCAGCGCGGTTGGTGACAATATCACCACGTAAACCGTCAACATCTAATTCTGAACAGACTTCTGAGATTTTCACCCGTAGGTCATAGTCTAGTTTGACTTCTGGTAGCAGCTTTTGCGCGTTAACAATTTTCTCTTGCAGAGATTCTTGCTCTGTTTTGTATTTTTCGAGGAATCCTGGCGGATTTTGGTCAAATTCTGACCTTTGCTCGACGATTTGCACCCTTAAGGCAGGTTCTTTAACGGTGTGAATTTCCGCGTGCATTCCAAATCGGTCAAGCAATTGGGGACGCAGTTCACCTTCTTCGGGGTTTCCTGAACCTACTAGTACAAATCTAGCTGGGTGACGGATGGAAATACCTTCCCGTTCTACGGTGTTCCAACCGCTAGCGGCAGAATCGAGAAGTACGTCTACAAGGTGGTCATCTAGCAAGTTGACTTCATCAACGTAAAGAATACCCCGATTAGCTTTGGCTAACAGTCCAGGTTCAAAGGCTTTCACACCTTCCGATAAAGCTTTTTCGATGTCGATAGTACCACAAACGCGGTCTTCTGTAGCTCCCAGGGGGAGGTCTACCATTTGCACTTTCTTCAGTTCTACGGGAACTTCAGACCCTTGGTCAACCTGCTGGCGGACTTCATCGCTCATCAGGTCAGGGTCGCGGGGGTCGCTGTTGAAGGGGTCATTGGCGACTACGGAGATTTCTGGCAAGAGGTCAGCCAACGCCCGGATAGTTGTGGATTTACCTGTACCGCGATCGCCCATAATCATTACACCACCGATTTTGGGATCAATCACGTTCAACAGTAGTGCCAGTTTCATTTCTTCCTGGCCTACAATTGCCGTAAATGGAAACACCACGCGACGCGCACTTGCCGTGGATTGAGCAGTTGGAGTCACTAAATTACCTTAATAATATCTTTCTTATTACAGTTCTTTATTGTGCCACAGTTGGGGGTTGGGAGATTATTAAAAAATTAGGTCTAGGGGTGAAATCAAGTCAAAAGTCAAAATTCATTAGGGTTTGCTGAGATGAATGTGCAGTTTTTCGGAAGCGTGATCGCTCTTGTTAGGTGCGTTAAACTCTACAGTAGCAGGCAAAGGTAAAGATAATGGCTGAACTTAAACTTAGGTCAAAAGATCCAGATTCCCTCAGACGAATTATTCAAAGTGCTTTGTCAGAAAGATTACAAAGTGTGACAACAGGAATTAAAAGAACAGAAGAACGTCTTCAGGAATTTGAAACTAAATATCAATTATCAACTGAGGAATTTATCATCCGCTTTAATAATGATGAATTATCCCATAGCTTTGACTTTGATGAATGGCTCGGAGAAGCTCGAATGTTGGTACATTTACAACAAACAAAAGAATCGATAGAGGAGATTCATTTTGTTGATTGAAGACTATTTTCAGGAGGTTGAGATTTTAATTGAATCCTCGCAAATAGTTCAATTATTTAAGATTGAAACCGAAAGAAGAGGAATGTACGAAGGTTTTATCAGGGGAAAGCTCGAATTTCCAGATAATTCATTGCTGCATTTGAGAGAATTTGTTTATGTAGAAATATCCATAGATAGAAAAATGTATAGTTATCAATATATGAGTTCAGAGAATAAGCTAATTTTTCGCTATGACAATACTGAGCATCATCGGAAGTTAAATCTTCCTACTTTTCCTCATCATAAACATGATGGCAGTGAGGATAAAGTTGTTAAATCAACTGCTCCTTTTTTAGCTGATGTACTAAAGGAGATTGAAAAAATAAGTAGGACAGGGTAAATATTTGTAGTTCTGATTAGGCAGGGGGTAAGGGAGCCGGGAGCAGGGGGAAAGAGGATTTTAGCCTAGTTTACATTTCTGTAAGATAGTTAGGTTTTTTCTCACCGATCTACTTATTAGTGCGATCACTCTCTTGATTATCTTACAAAATGCGATCAGCACACGCGTCAATGGTTTTCAAGCAAGGGATAGAACGCAGTGAAACCCGACAAATACAGGGCTTTGAGGTCTTGGGGAAGTTTTAACGCCATGTCCTAGATCAAAACATCCGTCGCCGTTGGCGTTGACGCTTCTTTTCTAGTTGGGGTCTGTGTAGGGGTACAACTTCGGCTTCACTACTTTCTCTAGCTACTCGAATAAGTATGGCTGCACCTATCAAGCTAGCAATCATCGAGTTACCACCATAGCTAAACATAGGCAAGGGTAAACCTGTTGTGGGTAATGCACCTGTAGCTACGGCAATATGGAGCAGTGATTGTCCTACCATCACGGTGGTGATACCCATTGCTACTAAACGGTGAATGGGGTTTTTTGCTTTCAGTGCTACCATTAAGCCGAGGGTGGCGAATGCAGCTAACATCAGTAACAGTACAATACCGCCAACAAAGCCAAACTCCTCAGAGAAGATTGCAAAAATAAAATCTGTGTCTTGAATTGGCAGATAAAATAACTTTTGCTGGGACATTCCAAAGCCTGCGCCCCAGGTTTTACCAGATCCTACGGCTAAAAGACTCTGTACTAATTGATAGCCGTCTCCGGTAGCATCCGCCCAAGGGTTGAGGAATGACATTACGCGCTTGCGTTGGTATTCTTTAATACTGATACTGAGTATTCCTAATGCAAACCCACCGATGGCTGTACCTGCTAAATATTTGTAAGGTACACCACCAGCTAGTGCTATCAGCCAGATAGTAATTCCACAAAGGGCGGCTGTACTTAAGTTGGGCTGGGCAAGAATTCCTAAAATTACTAAGCCAAAGATAGCTAGCCAAGTTAAACGAACGCGCCAGGCTAATTTTTCCCATTGTCCAAACAGTCGCGCACTTTGTAGCACTAAAAAGGGTTTAATTAATTCGGAAGGTTGAATGGGAATTGGCCCTAAAGCTATCCACCGGGCTGCGTCAAAGGCTTTTTTCCCCAAACCGGGAACTAAAGTCACAAAAATTAATAATAAAAATATTCCTAAAAACCAATGGGACGCGCCTAAAATTTTCTGTAAAGGTCGGTTCACAATGAAGTTGAATGCAAACAGCGAGGCGAGTACCCAAAGAATTTGTCGCTTAAAGTAATATAGTCCATCACCTTGGCGAACATCAGCCACCACATAGGATGCTGAAAAGAGGATAATCAAACCGACAAATAACCAAATAAATGTCAACCAACGCAACAACCGCGCTTCTAATGCCCAGTTGGAGACAGAATCATCAAAAATTGGAATCAGGTTGCGTAGATTCACGATGCAGTTATATGTAAAAGATAAGGAGTTGTTGAAAGTTAGGAATTACACTCATAACTTATATCTCAAAATTAGCAATGTGATGCACTGCGGCGATCGCGCCATTGATGTAATTTGGGATTAACTGGCTGTCTGTGACTTTATCGAGGATTTGTTTGACTGTAAAGAGTGCATCGGGGATGTTACGCACCTGGTAAACTTTGCTGGCTCTTTGTTGTTGGCGATCGTACAGCCTTGGTAGTGGTAGTGCTACTAAAGGTACACCCACAGAGGCACATTCGTAAACTGTGTTATATCCAGCACCGCCAACAACTATATCAGCTGCGGCTAAACATTCGATTCCTGGATGGTGAAACAACCAGAAGTCCCGTAAATCTTCGCTAGGACAGTGAGGTGATAAAATTCTGACAGCGCATTCAGGGAAGGCTTTGTATAGTTGTAGGGTAAGTTGAGTAAATAAGGATAACTCGGAGATTTGCCCAGCCGCACAAACTAGGATAATTTTACGGCTATCATTGACTTTGAGAATCTGCGATCGCACAATTTTGCGGTCTGGTAATTCCTCTGGGTGGCGAATTAACCACGGTGCTGTGTGTATTACTCCTGGTAAATCTCCTAAAGGTAAATTCTTTCCTTCTCCTGGGATGATTACCGCCTGAAAATTTTCAGTGACAAATGAACGTAAATTTTTAACTTCTACATATCGAGGATTGATATCTCGATGAATCAAGATTTTTGGTATGTTTTGTAGTTGCGGTAATATATCCGCTAATTCACCGCCTAATCCTCTGGGAAAGGTATCAATAATTAAGCAATCATATCTAGTAGCATTAGTACGAAAAATTTCTCTGACTTTTAAACAAGTTGCAGCAAAACTGTCACTATCAGAAATCTGATGTAATAAGCAACCTTCTTTACTAATGTAATGTGCATAGGGACTATTAGTGATAATTTCTATTCTTCTTTGGTTAACAGCAATTCTTCCCAAAGATAAAGCACGATTAATATGTCCCCAACCGCCACCAAGAGCGTAAATTAACCAAGTTTTAGTCAATAGTCAATAGTCATTAGTTATTAGTTATTAGTTATTAGTTATTAGTTATTGGGCATAGGGCATAGGGCATAGGGCATAGGGCATTGAGGATTTAGATATATAATCTCCCTTGTCCCCAGTCCCCAGTCCCCAATCCCCAGTCCCCCGGCTGACAAATTACACTCTTTTGCCTTTTCAACTCGCTCCCATGTTGGTTTCAAAGTCGCTGTCTCTTTCTGTTGCAAAACTCATCCCGTCGGCTTCTGTAAAGTCTACATTACCTGTTTCTGGATCATAATCATAGCGATCGCGATTATAGTAATAATCTCTACTCCACGAACTAGACCGATAATCGCCATAGTCAGGGTAGTAAGCGTAGTCTTCTTCATAGAACTGGTGACAGTGGGGACAATTGGTGGTGTCTGTTCGTCCACAGCGACGTTTGAACAAAAAACCCACCATGCGATCGCACTCCCAATCAGCTGTTGTTGTCAGGTTAATTAGGATTTCGCAATTACCGATTTGAATGCGATCGCCATCATTAATACTACCAGTTATTAACTGTACACCATTGATTTTGATCCCGTTACTGGTATTCTGCTCTATGATAACTAGCTCTTGATTTTGCCAAATAATTAGAGCATGATAATCAGCAATTAAATCGTCTTTAATGACAATTCTAGAAACCCTTTGATCTGCAATTTGTTGCGGCATGGCTGTAAATTCTTTGCCAATTGCCACTGGTATTTGTAATAATGGTTCACGGCGATCGCCTGTATTTGGATCTAACCAAGATAATTTTATTTGCAAGGTTGCTCAACCTCCTGTTAAATTCACAGCGTAAGCTAAGGCTGCTTGTTGTTCGCGAGTGAGAGAATCTAATCCAAAGCAGGCAAATGCAATAGGAGACATATTTGACTTTGTAGAAAATACAGTACCACCAGAGGCATTTCTCAATGAAATTTTACCCTCTTTAATTCTCACTTGATAAACTAATTTTTTATCCGGTGTGGTAATTTCTAAGCCAGCTTTATTAGTTGTAATTTGATACAATTGTTTCTTGGTATTATCTTCTAGTTGATAGGTATTATCACTGTTACGTTTGAGAAAATATTTATCTTTTTTCTCAGCATCTTGGATTGTCCAAGAGCCATCAGCATTGATGACATATCCTAAAACTTTATCTTGGGCATTTTTGACTTTAATTTTTCCAGAATCATCAGTTTTAATTCTAGCTAATTCCTCATCTTTACCATCAACTAACTTAGCTCCATCTGGACGTTGCTTAATAGCAAATAAATCAGCACCACCTTCTGTTTTAAACTTAATTTTTTCTGTCTTGTCTATAACATTGTTTACAGGTGTAGCTGCTACTGTTTCATTAATATTAGGTGGTAAAGTATTAACTTGACTAGGTGGACTATTATTCGCCTGATTATTACCGCAACTTACAGAAGATAAAATCAAAATACTGAAGATTAAACCCTGAATAATGATTTTTTTCATATGTTTATTTTGTGAGCATCTTTGCTAAATTTAGGACTTGATAACTACTCAAAAACATAGCTGTAATTGTTTGATATACTTTATCTTGAGCATCTACAAATTGGGGTGCAACTCTAGCAGTGATATAAATCGCTTCATCTGTAATTCTCAATCTTCTGAGACTCGATGATATCGGTAGCTTAATGGCATGATTAACTTCTTGTTGCAAAAGCTTGATGGCTCCGTATCGTTTTTTTGGATAAGTTAGGCTGATGCTAATATCTAACCCTCCCGATTTACTTTTTGATTTATATTTACTCTTGCCACTACTACCACGTTTCCAGCCATACTGCTTTTTTAAAATTTCAGTTAAACTTAATTCAAAATGTGTTTTATCTAAAAATTGCCCTTTAATTGTTAACCATTCTTGAATATAACTATCAATTTTCCATCCAGCTTTATAAGGATGATCAATTGTTCCTAATTTATTTTCTACTTTATCTAGAGACTTAAAAGATAACCCTAAATCTAAAACAGTATCTTCTTTAAGATCACGTTTGAGTAATTGTATAATTTTTTGGGTTAATTCATAGCGATAGTTACTCAAGTTGAAACCCTGGAATTTAAAATACATTAATAACGTGTAAATTACCCCAATCAACAAGAGGAATGATATGACTATAGATAGTAATATCACTACGCCGACTAACTCATTACTAGTCAATAAAAGAGCCAGAATAAATGTTAAAACCAGTAAACCCAATATTCCCAAGAAGCAAAAGAGTGATAATTTCCCATACTTTTTTTGCTTGCTTTCAGCAAAGCTATCAATTTCCGCTATTTTTTGTAAATCCTCTAAGATATTGTTAACGGCGGATTTAACAGCATAGGTGCGATATTTACAAATTTCTTCGATTTCAATAGTCATTTTATGAGTATTTCACCCGTTTAAATAGGTTTTTAATTTTTATTAATTAAGTTATCAAAAGATTAAGAAAAAGTGGCTTTATTTAAAAAACACTAGTTTTGCCGTCAGTATATCAAAACAGAAAATTATGTGTCAATTTTTTATATGAACTTACCAAAAATAGCCTATATTTCTTTTGACACTGTCCCGGCACCAAAAGGAGCAGCAATTCATATTCAGGCTTTCGTTTATGCTTTAGGTATAAATTTCGGTGATGTACAGTTAGTGACAGTTTCACCAACAACAACATTGCAGGAATCTGCACTAATTCATCCACAGGTAAAGCAAACAAAACTCCCAGCTTTAGGCGACAACTTAATTCAGCGAGTGATTTATTTTCGGCGGTTATTAAGATTATGGCTAGAAGGAAAGCGATTTGATGTTATTCATATTCGCTCAATTTATGAGGGCTTTGTCATTGCCGTTAATAAAAATCAATATTGTGACAAGTTAATCTTTGAAGTTAATGGCTTGCCTTCCGTAGAATTGAAATATCGCTATCCTCGTGTGAGTGAGGATCGGGAACTTTTACATAAATTATCTTCCCAAGAGCAAATTTGTTTGTCTGCCGCAGATTTAATTATTACGCCTAGTAACATTACAGCAACATATTTACAACAGCAAAAAAACATTCCCGTAACCAAAATTCAAGTTATTCCCAATGGTGTAGATTTGCATACCTTTACCTATCGTCATCCTGAAAATAAAATTGATATTCCCTGGGAAACGCTATATTTCGGCACGCTTTCCGCCTGGCAAGGAGTCAATTTAGCTGTGGAAGCTTTGGGATTAATCAATCGAGATATAACGGCAAATCTAACTATTATCGGACAAGCAAGGGAAGTGCAAATCCACGCACTCAAGCAACTGGCATTAAAATTTGGCGTAGCAGATAGATTAACTGTTTTAGAACCCATGTCACAATCAGATTTAGTGACGAAGATTCATGCAGCCAATGTGATTTTATCTCCCCTGACACCGAGCGATCGCAATTTAGTTCAAGGTTGCTGTCCCCTGAAAATTTTAGAAGGAATGGCGACGGGAGTACCTGTCATTGCTAGTGATTTACCAGTAGTGCGAGAACTAGGGGAAGATGGGGTGGATTTTTTATTAGTCAAACCAGGTTCAGCCAAAGCCATTAAAGATGCGGTTGTCAGACTATATCATGAGCCGGAATTAGCCATAAAATTAGCCAGTCACGCCCGCCAGCGCATTATCACCCACTATACTTGGCAACAAGCCGGTGAGGCTTTGGTTAATGCTTATCAAGAATTAGGCATCAAGCGGTCAATTACCGTTTGAAGTTGTTGTTTTTCTTGGGTGATAGAATGGTCAGTTAGAATGCGATCGCGTGCTGCTTGCTGAATTCGCTGTTTCTCTGCTAATGGCATTGCCAAACATTCCAACACTGCATCACCCAACCTGTGTAACTGGGAACGAGGTAATAAAAACCCGTTCTCACCATGGGAAATGATTTCTGGTATCCCACCCGCATCACTGGCGATACAGCAACAACCGCAAGCCATCGCCTCTAACAGTGCATTAGGCATACCTTCCCATAGTGAAGGCTGGAGATAAACATCACACAGTCGTAAATAGCTAGCTACTTTTTCCGGGTGGGGTAAATGTCCAGTCACAATGACACGTTGAGCATTTTCCGGCTGATGATGTGCATACATTTGCACCACAGATTCTTGAGTTGCTCTCACTTCCCCGATAATTAATAAACAAGCCGGACGTTCTCTTCGGACTGTGGTTAAAGCATCTAATAAAAACTGTTGTCCTTTTTTCTCCCGCAATTCTCCACAAAACCCCAGCACTACTTCCTCCGCAGCAATTCCTAAAGTCTGACGAAGTTGCTGATTTATTCCTTTTAACTCTGCTAGCGCAGTTTCCTTCCCAGTGCAGAATATTTCGGTATTGACTGTGTTTTTTAAGACTAAAATATCATTACGTCCACATAGTAGCTGAATCTTCCGTGCCATATCCGCACTCACAGCAGTCATCACATCAGCATTTTGTAACGTCCACTGTAACCGCGCAAAATCTCCTGGTGGAAACATTTCCCTATCAACATCGTTACCACGCACACTGACAGTGCTAACTATTCCCTGAAGTTTGGCAAACCATGTAGCAAGAAAACCACTAGGAAAAAGATAATGACCCCAAACAGCATCATAATCACGAGTTTGATGCAGCCATTCCAAGAAATTTAAAGTATGAGGCATAGTCATATCCCAATGGCGATATAAGCCTATGCGATAGACACGGGGTTGAACTTCTAAAGATTCTGGAGGTAAAACTACACCTGCTTGTAAGTAGCGACTCCAAGCCACCACATCAACTTCTATCCCCAGTTGAGATAATGTTGTCACCAAACGCGTCGCACTACTGGCTAAACCACCCAAATCAGGTGCAAATCTTTCAGTAATTACTAAAAGTTTATTGATCATCGCGGACAATTAATTTCCCCAAAAAAGTCTCAATATGAGTGTAGGATATTATTTTTCCCACACGCTTGAGCAACTGCGTTTTAACTTTCCTCGTCAAAATCTGGAACGGAGAATAATACCAATTCTCCAAACTTAGGCAACAGGTGTAAAGCTTGAAACCCAGATGTTATCTGACTTTCTGAATTGTGTTAGCGTAGCGGGACGTTAGTCCATTGCATTAGCGTACCACTTTGTGGAAGCAACCTACGCGGTAGCATCTCGTAGAGAAGCGGAGCGGGAGCATCGTTGCGAATTGCGTT
>NZ_PJIZ01000072.1 GCF_021596505.1 Nostoc sp. CMAA1605
CTCATAAGCACAACACCAAACACAACACTAAAATAACTGAGGACTTCATCAAGAGTCCTATAGTTTTAGGTTAGCTAGTCCACAGAGTAATTTGTTTTCTCTGTATTTGCTATTCTACTCATTCTGAGAGGATTTCTCTGCAATAGTTAACTTAAATCACATAACCTAGAGAAGCATTAACTATTGTAACAATTATTTTTCAATTCGAGGGTAATGGTAAAGAGTCAAGAGTCATTAGTCATTAGTCATTAGTCATTAGTCACTAGTGTTTCTCCCCTACTCCCTTGTCCTCCTTGTCTCCCTTGTCCCAATCCCCAGTCCCCAATCCCCAGTCCCCAATCCCCAATCCCCACATTTAAAATAGAACTGAACTCCTCAATATATCAGGATGATCGCACTTAACTGGCAACAACGAGTAGGGAATCAACGAGACTGGGTATGGCGTGGTTGGCAAATTCGTTATACCTACATTCGCTCTAGTCAAAATTCCCAGAATACAACCCCTCTCATTCTCTTACACGGGTTTGGAGCTTCTATCGGGCATTGGCGACATAATTTAGAGGTTTTAGGCGAATATCATACTGTCTATGCTTTGGATATGCTGGGTTTTGGTGGTTCAGAAAAAGCCCCTGCTAATTACAGCATAGAACTATGGGTGGAGCAAGTATATGAGTTTTGGCGCGCTTTTATCGGTCAACCAGTGGTATTAGTGGGAAATTCTAATGGTTCTCTGGTTTCTCTAGCTGCCGCCGCCGCACATCCTGAGATGGTAAAAGGGATTGTGATGATGAGTTTACCTGACCCTTCATTAGAACAAGAAGCAATTCCGCCTGTTTTGCGTCCTTTGGTGAAGACAATTAAAAGTATTGTGGCTTCGCCGATATTTTTAAAGCCTGTATTTTACTTTGTACGCCGACCCAGTGTCTTACGTCGCTGGGCTGGTTTGGCTTATGCTAATCCTGAAGCCATCACTGACGAATTAATTGAAATTTTGGCCGGGCCTCCGCAAGATAGGGGTTCAGCGCGTGCTTTTAGTGCTTTATTTAAAGCTGCGATCGCTATTAATTTTAGTCCCAGCGTCAAAGCACTGCTACCTAATATTACCATTCCTATGTTGTTAATTTGGGGACAAAAAGACCGCTTTGTCCCGCCGATATTAGCGAATCAATTTGCTCAGTATAATGAAAAGCTGCAATTGCTGACTTTAGAAAATGTTGGTCATTGTCCCCATGATGAATGTCCAGAGCAAATCAATCAAGTGATTTTAGATTGGATTAATCAATATTTTCTAGATGCACATAAGTAGAACAAAGTAAATAATTAAAGGTTTGTAGTGTAGAAGGGGAAGCAAGCTACGCGTTAGCGTCTCGGAGAGAAATCCATTGCGAATTGCGAATTGCGAATTGCGAATTGCGAATTGCGAATTGCGAATTGCGAATTGCGAATTGCGAATTGCGAATTGCGAATTGCGAATTGGTCTTAATCCTCTCCTAACTCACTAATAATATTATGAGTCACCGATGCTTTTGTCGCCACTTGCTTTTCATACCAATTCATCAAAGGTGTCGCTGAAATGCCATGTATAACTACAGAAACTACAATAGTGGTGTAAGTTATCCAGGAAATCTGCTCACTGACTTCACCTTTTAATCCTTTACTAAAGGCGTAAGCAAGATAATATAAAGAACCTACACCACGAATTCCAAACCAGCCAAATAACCAACGGGTTGCAGGATGAAATCTCCGGCGTTGGGAATTTAAGGGGCGTTTACCAATGGTACTAATCCAAGCTCCTACAGGTCGGATTACCAAAAATAATAAAACTATAACGATGAGAGATTGAGAGGCATAATTAAGCATTGGTTGCCATAATAAGATTGACCCTAATAATAAAATTGTTCCTACTTCTAATAATCTTTCTAGTCTTTCAATAAATTCTAATTGTGCCATTGGCTTTTCAGGATTTCTATAACTATCTTGGACAATTAATCCAGCCACAAACACGGCTAAAAATCCATAACCATTAATAATTTCTGTTAAACAATAGGTGATTAAAATGGCACTAATAGCAACAAAATCTTCCATGATTGCATCAGCCGCACGCTTTTTTTGAATTTTTTGATCTACCCAAACTATGAGTTTTGCTACTATAAAACCCATCACCATTCCAGATGCGATCGCCCATATGACATCAACTAGTAACCAATCTTTAAACCAGTTCCCCCAATTATGATCTTTCATGGCATAAATGCCAAAATAAACAAAGGGAAAAGCTAACGCATCATTTAAACCACCTTCAGAGGTTAACCCAAAGCGCAACTCGTCTTTATCGTTAGTATCTGTAAGTTGCACTTCTGAGGCTAATACTGGATCAGTAGGTGCAAGAATCGCGCCTAATAAAATTGCTTCTCCCCAATTCATCCCTAATAAAAATCTACCAACAATTGCCAAAGCTACAATAGAAATTGGCATTAATAAAATAATCAGTCTCGCTGTAATATTCCATACCCGCCAGCGCAGAGGATGAATAATTTTTAAGCCACAGCTAAAAACAGAAATAATCACTACAAATTCTGTCAACCTTTCTAAAACTTTGGCATTAAATACATTATTTTCTCGCAGTTGAATCATCCCTAAGCCTTCAGAACCGAGAAGTATACCCACCAATAGATATATCAAAGCAAAGGAAAGTGGTAAGCGCGTAATCCAACCTGAACATAGGGTAACTACTAGTAGTAGTAGACCAATTAACAGTAGATCCAGTATGTAAATATCTACCATATAAATATGTATAAAAAATAAACCTTGCTTTGTCAGTTTACTTGCGATCGCTTGTTTGTATAAAATATCTAGAGGCAGATTTTATGGAGAAATTTTCCAGTTTTTTCTATGTTTGCTAGCTTAGTATGATATTCCTCACAGGAGCATTGGTCATGCAACTTCCAGATAGTCCTAAAATGCCAAAATTTATGCAGCTAATCAAGTGGATTAACAATCCCTTACAGCTGATGGAAGCATCTACCAAAGCTCATGGTGATTGTTTTACCTTATGGTTAACTAACAAACAACCAATGGTATTTCTCAGCCATCCCCAAGCTATAGAGGAGATTTTCACTACTCATTTAGAAAGCCTCGACTCTAGAGCTTCAGCCCAAATTTTACAACCATTATTAGGGAATAATTCTTTATTACTTCTATCGGGGGAGACTCATCAACGCCAACGTAAATTATTAATACCGCCTTTTCATGGCGATCGCATGAAAGCCTACGGTGATATTATTACCAACATCACCAAAGATGTAATCAGTAATTGGCAAATTGGTAAGGCTTTTTCTGTGCGTGATTCCATGCAAGAAATTGCTTTACGGGTAATTTTACAAGCCGTGTTTGGTCTGAATGAAGGTGAACGCTATACACAGTTGAAAACACGCTTATGCTCTATTTTAGAGTTAATGTCTTCTTCTTTACGTGCTTCTCTATCTTTTATCCCAGCATTACGCTTAGATTTAGGTGGTTGGAGTCCTTGGGGAAATTTCCTGCGTCAACGCCAAGAAATTGACAATTTATTATATGCAGAAATTCAAGAACGCAGAAATCATCCAGATTCATCACGAAATGATATTCTTTCCCTCATGATGTCAGCGCGTGATGAAAATGGCGAACCCATGAGTGATTTAGAGTTACGTGATGAATTAATGACTCTATTAGTGGCTGGTCATGAAACTACAGCCTCAGCTTTAACATGGGCATTATACTGGATTCACCATCTACCATCAGTGCGAGCAAAACTTTTAGCTGAGTTAGATAGTTTTCACAACGCAGATTTCAATGAAATTACCCGTCTTCCCTATTTAACGGCTGTATGTCAAGAGACACTCCGCATTTATCCCATCGGGATGATTACTATCCCCCGCATAGTCAAGTCCCCAATAGAAATTATGGGTCAAAAATTTGAGCCAGGAACCTTGTTACTTGGCTGTATATACTTGGTTCATCGTCGTCCAGATTTATATCCCCAACCGGCAGAATTTCGTCCAGAAAGGTTTTTGGAAAAGCAATACTCGTTATATGAATATCTCCCCTTTGGTGGTAGTAACAGGCGTTGTTTGGGTATGGCTTTTGCGCTGTTTGAAATGAAATTGGTGTTAGCGACAATATTATCTCAAGTGGATTTAAAATTAGTGGAGAATTATCCAGTCAAACCTATTCGTCGTGGCGTAACTTTAGCACCTTCTGGTGGTAAGTGGATGATCACAACTGGACAAAGACAAAAGATAGAAAAGTCTGCTGTTGAAGTATAAGTAAATCAGCAGGAAAAAGAGAAGCTAAGAGTTAGATTTTTAAAGAGCGATCGCACTATGATGAGTTTGGGCGATCGCTCTATAATTTTTGTTATTTAACGAGACAAAAGTGCTGCTTCTGTAACTGAACTGGCTCTACGAAAATAAGCCGCAGCATTTAAACTCATTGCATGGCAAGATTCTGCACATTGACGACAAATAGCAGCACACAACATCATTGTGGGATCATTACTCATTTGTTCGCAAGCCATTGCAGTGCGATCGCAAATTTGCGCGCACAAACCGCAAGTATTGCCCATAAACTCAGAACCATCATCTATCATATTGACGCACATCATGCACATTTCTGCACAGTCGCGCAACATAGACATCATTGCCATATCTATGGATGTACTGCCCTGATTTTTGCAATACTTAAGGGTGTCAGTACAAGTTGTTTGGCATTCAATACAAATTTGTTTAGCGGCTTCCATTGTGGTGGAGATAGATTCGTTGATCATAAAAGTAACTTCTTAGCTTTAATCGGGTCTGTTGCTCTGTACTAAATTGCAAGATAAAGCCTTATTTTTGGAAAATCAAGAGTTTTACACAACTCGGCCAATTTAAGGACACTAATCCCATCTACTTAAAGTAAATTTAGCTAGTAATTGAAAAAATCCTTTTCTATCAAGGCTTTTGCATATTGCAATGCAGAATTAGTCCCAATTATGCAGAAGATTTTTGTCACCGCCGACACAAAATTAGCCTTTGACTTACCTCTTTATTCGACTTCAGCACCTTGCTAATCGTCAGTGGCTATATTTGCTTAAGCTTTACAGGATAAAGCTTCTATAATCTTTAACTACTTAACAGTGCATTTTTGTCAACAAACCAATGAGTATATTTTCTCATTTTAGGGTAATGTCAAGATATCATGACTTTTTGAAGATATTTTACTAATCTCAGAGAGTGTGATGTGATGATCACTATTGATTTCATCAGCAAAATATGAATGAGATAATTAGGTATTAAAGTTATTTTTAATCAAACATGAATAATATTAAAACACGTAACTTTTTCATCAAATCAACTTTAAGTTTATTGCTGATAATTATCATTTTTTGGCCTCTTGTCATCATCAATCCTGGTGAAAGAGGAGTATTGATGAAATTTGGAGAAGTGCAACAGCTAATTTTAGGAGAAGGACTACATATAATTATTCCCATTGTGAATACAGTAGAAAAAATTAGTGTCAGAGTCCAAAAACAAGAAATATCAGCAGAAGCTTTATCTAAAGATTTACAAGATGTGTTTACAGACGTAGCACTAAATTGGCATATTATTCCAGAAGCAGCAAATGCAACTTTTCAGCAACTAGGAACAGCACAACAGGTAATTGATAAAGTCATCAACCCAGCCATAGAAGAAGTTCTAAAAGCGATCATTGCTAAATACACGGCTGAAGAAACTATCACAAAACGTGGAGTTTTAAAAGCAGAGTTAGATAATTTATTGACTCTTAGATTATGCAACTATCATGTGGCTGTTGATGATATTTCAATAGTGCATATACATTTTTCTGAACGCTTTGGCGAAGCAGTAGAAGCCAAACAAATTGCAGAACAAGAAGCTAAAAAAGCAGAATTTACTGCACTTAAAGCCATGAAAGAAGCCGAAGCCAACATAAATTTAGCCAGAGGTGAGACAGAAGCACAAAGGCTAATTCGTGAAACCTTAACACCTGATATTTTGCAAAAGCAATTTATAGAAAAGTGGGATGGTAAGTTACCAAAGATTATGCCCAACGGCGGTTTAAAATTCGATGTCAGCCAATTTTTAAACTAATGACTAATGACTAATGACTAAATCTCGGCTGAATAATTAAGTTAACAGCTACAACCCAGGCTGTTGCAAACATCCATCCGGCGATAATATCACTGGGAAAATGTACACCTAAATATAGTCTTGTCCATGCAATAGTTAGGATAAACAAACCACCACCAAATAAAGTTAACCAACGCCAGCTTGTATCCCAAGTTAAAATTAATAAAATAGCGACTAGAGTCAAGCTACTCATTGCATGGCCACTAGGAAAGGCATAACTAAACTCTGGTGCTAAAGAATCCCAAAGATGTGGACGAATTCTGTGTAGTAAGACCTTAGCGGCATGATTAATAATAGCATTACCCAGCCCAGTGATGATTAAAAAAGTGAGCGATCGCCATTTTTTACGAAACAACAAAAAGATTCCTAATAAAGTTAAAATAGGCGCGATAGTCCACACTGAACCTAATTTTGTTAATATCACGGCAATAGTATCTAATTGTGGCTGTGCTGTTTGATGAATAGCCAATAAAATGGGAACATCCCAAGGGAAACCACCTTTTTTTACTAATACCTGCACAGCTATGAGTTCAAATAACTGTAAAGGTAGATATACGCCTGTAAATAATATCAATAAGGAACGCCAACGAGTAATTAATAGTTGTTTTAAAAATGTAGTAAATGTTTGTAGACGTTTCCCTAGAATAGATGTAAACCAATTAGATCCTAGCATTTTTTTAATATTGACCCTGTTATAAAATAAAGAGGGCTAAAGCCCTCACTACGAACTTAAGCTAATTAATAATACGCGCCTATCAAACTATAAATTAGAGCAGATAGGACTAATAAATTTAGAATCACATAAATAAAGTTTCTCTGCCAGAAAAACATAAAGAGAGAAATTATCACTCTTAAAATAGGCGTAGCAATTAATATTAATAATCCCAACTGAATAATTGCACTACTACTACCAGAATAAGCAGATTGCATGACATCCACAGGCGAACGCAATGTATCTGGTTCTCCTCGAAAAAATTGGTAATTAGCACGTTCACTACCGTGAACATTTAAATATAATAATCCTCCCCAGAGAACTACAGCGCAGGCAATGAATACACCATATTTCAATAGTTGACTCAGAATATTCTCTAATTGCAATTCTTTGTCTGTTTTAGTGATATTTTCATGAATATCAGATTCGCCAGCAGAAATTTTAGATTGTTGCTGTTCTAGTGCGGCAATATCACTATCTAATTCTTCTTTTGGTAAAGCTAAAACATCTATCTGATCCTCCTGTGGTGGTGATACCACCCAAGGCAAACCCGAATCAAAATTGCTCATATCTACCACCTACACGAAACTGTTGTAAACCATCTTCAATGCCATAACTACCAACACAAGACCAAAAATAATTCTTAATACTTGTGTTTTTGTTCCCACAAGGATTTTTGCACCTAAAATAGCACCAGGTAATACCCCTAACATTACAGGCATTGATAAACCTGGATCAATGTAACCTCTTGCTAAGTAAACCCCAGCAGAAGCGGCGGCTGTAACACCAATCATAAAGTTACTAGTGGTGGTAGAAACTTTAAATGGGATACCCATAATTTGATCCATTGCTAATACTTTAAATGCACCTGAACCAATTCCTAGTAAACCAGAAATTACCCCAGCGACTAACATAACGCTAAACCCAGCCGGAACAGCATGAACTTGATAAGACATCAAGCCATTACCAGTGGGATAAGTTCCATTGAGTTGGAAATAATTACCTAGAGAATCTGTAGACTCACCTTCAGGGTGTTCCTTTTTAGGTTGTTGTGAAAGATATGCAGAATATAACAAGACAATTGCTAATACGATGGTGAGGGCTTTTACTGTGACAAAAGT
The DNA here is from genome assembly GCF_021596505.1 of Nostoc sp. CMAA1605. Taxonomy (GTDB): domain Bacteria; phylum Cyanobacteriota; class Cyanobacteriia; order Cyanobacteriales; family Nostocaceae; genus Trichormus. The sequence goes on from NZ_PJIZ01000072.1 coordinate 7,998, forward strand.
AGCAATTAACGCCCCTATAATTGCACCAATAGTAGTTGCAACTTCTAAAAACATTCCTAATCTAAGATTAGTATAGCCAGTTTTAATATATCTACAAGCAGCACCCGAAGAAGTCGCAATTACAGATACTAACGAAGCACCAACCGCATAACGAATATCTACCCCAAATACTGAAGTTAACAAAGGAACAATTACAACTCCACCACCTAAGCCAGTCAGTGAACCAACTAATCCAGCAGTGAATGAACCTACCCAAACTAGTAAAGAAAATTCCCAAATATTCACATTTATTTCCTTAAGATAGGGATTGGGGATGGAGGACTGGGGAATAAGTAAATAGATTGGTTTACTTTTTGACTTTCACCCGTTTGATAGCCTCATCCCTCATTAATTACTTCAATGTTCTGTTGGTGCATTGGGAACTTGTGCGTCAATTTCTGCTAAAGAAAAATTGGGAATTGACAAGCTACCTTCACCAGTTTTGACAATTTTGGCAGGAGGAACGTTAAATTCAATTGTGCCAGTTTTTTGGTTAGTTGTAACTACCAATTGTGTTCCTGGCACAAATTTTACTACTAAAGGTTCGGTTAACTCTTGGGGTTGGGTTTCACTAGGAGCGATCGCAGCAATTTTTGCGCCAATTGGTAAGTAAATTCCATCACAGTTCCATTTATTTTCTGTAATTTGTCCATCTCCCAAAAAGTAGATATCTCCCTCTTGTTCAAGATTAGATTTCTTGGGTTTATGAGCATAAATCCCTAAAACTTTCCCTGTTTGATTGAGACACTGCGACCAACCACGGGCAGATTCTAATATGTATTTTTGTAGCTGCAATTCTACAATCTTTTTTTCTATTTCCGTGGGTGTATAACTCGATGCTTCTGATGAAAATTGGGCTGTCAATAAATCATCTAATGCTTGGGTAACTTCGGTATATTGTGGTAGCTTCGTGAGGTTCGGTCTGTCTGCCCATGAAGGACGGGCAATCATGAAGTTAGCGATTAAAATTAGACATAATACAATAATTTTGCTGAGTCGCATAATTTGCTCCTGGTAGATTACTGGTATTAGTTGTGATATTCTCTTATCCTGTTTTCTAGATAAATATTAAGCTAAAAATCGATGTTAATTAAGCGATAGCTGCCGCTATCTATTAAGATATAAATTCCCAGTCCAATCAAAATAAAAGGCACGATCGCATGACCATAACGAGTTAAAAATCTGGCAATGACTGGATGTAAAGTTAACTGATAAGCTACGTAACACCAAACACTAACTAAGATAACAAAAACACTCAAAATAATACTTAAACTCAAGAGATTACTACTAGCAAATAACGGCACATAAATACCGATATTGTCTCCGCCATTAGCAAAAGTCACTACCGCTACTTGATAAGTTTGGGGAGCAAGTACACCCGCAAATCTTCCAGGTGATGAGTTTAATTCCTCTGAAACTGTCTGGACTTCGTTTTCATCCCGATTTAAATTAATTAAACGGCTAATACCTATAACTATGGGAATGAAACCTAAAAGACCAATCCACGCTGCGGGGATAATTAAACCACCAAAAAAACCAGGGAGACTAGCAAGAATCACAGCACTAAAGCCTAGATACTGACCAATAATGATATGTCTGCGGCGGAAGTTAGCATTGACTTGAGAAAAAAAGACCATCAAAATAATGATGTCATCAAGGTTGGTAGCAGCAAAGGATACAATTCCAGAGACGATCGCTTTGACAACACTACCCATCACAATATTTTTCACCTCGTCAATTATTTTCTACTTCCGGTGAGAGTCGGGGTTTTTTCACCAAACCCACCAAACACAGACAACAAGCCGCTAAAGCCAACGGCGATAAAGCTTGACTATCTAAGATAATAAATACACCCAACCCGACCAAAACAAAAGGCACTAAATAATTACCATAACGAGTCAAAAGTTCAGCGATCGCTTTTTGGCGAGTTAGCATATAACTGGCATAGCACCAAATCCCAATCAACGAGAAGAACACGCCGAGAATCACCAGCAAACCCCCTAAATTATGGCTGGCAAATAATGGTACATATATACCAAGGTTATCACTACCGTTAGCGATCGTGATTGCTGCCACACTATAAGTCTGGGGAGATAAAAAACTGGCAAATGGCAATTGTTCAGACTCAGATTGATCTTCCTGATTCTCCTCTGATTCATCATTACTAGGATTGAGCCAGCGACTCAAACCAATAGCTATTGGTACAAGTCCCAATAATCCAATCCAGTGCCTTGGTAAAACCATCCCACCAAAAAAACCAGGAAGGCTAGCAATTACCAACGCCGTAAAACCCAAATACTGTCCGAAAACAATATGGCGACGACGGAAAGTTGCGCTGACTTGCGAAAAAAACAGTGTCAGCATCACCAAATCATCAAGGTTAGTTGCAGTAAAAGCCGTAATCCCAGAGGGAATGGCAGTGACGAAATTGCTCATAGATTTAGGGGTGTAGGGGTGTAAGGGTGTAGGGATTGTAGGGGTGTAAGGGTGTAGGGGTGCAGGGGAAAATAACTATATCCCAATGCCCCATGCCCAATGCCCCATTCCCCATTTATTCAACATCACTAAAACTTGCGTGAATCGCATCAATGGAATGCTCTAATTTCTTGACCATTTTGGGATAGCGTAGGCGTTGGATCATGAACCAACCAAAGCCAGCTAAGAGATAGAGCAAAAATAGGTAAGGAAAGATGTTGTAGGGGGATGGGGGAACAGGAAACAAATCACTTCCAGGGATTCCTAATGTCCCGATGATTGGAATCATCATAAATAATACGGCTAGGACTGAGAAAGCTAAATCTAGCGATCGCAGTTTTCCTAGTCTGTGCAGATATACTGGTGCAGCAACGGAAACTAGGATATATACGAGTAAAAAGCCATAGGTGCAAATTGTGCCGGTATAACCGAGAATCACAAACGGCTTAATGCCTAATAAATTCAAGGTTGCGGGTATGATAAATGTGATCAGGGAACATAACGCGATCGCTGTATGGGGAGTTAAATTTGCGCCGTGTGCTTTCCCTAAAGAAGTATGAAACAACCCGTGACGCGCCATCATAAACAACACCCTAGCAGCAGGATTAATACAAGCTAGAACGCAAGCAAAGAATGATAACAGCGCACCCACACTAATCAATGTGCCTAAGAATCCTACACCTGCTTGTTCTGCTAAAAATGAAAGTGGCTCCTCAGTTTTGGCTAAATCTACAGCACTACCTCTAAAACCTAAGACTTCGATATAAGCCATGATCATAAAAAACACACCCGTCCAAATCGCACTTTGCATCACCGATTTGGGAATATTTTTCAAGGGTTTTTTGGCTTCATCTCCCAAGGAAGTCGCGCTTTCAAAGCCGGAAAAACCAAATACTACTAAAACTACTCCTAATGATACTCCTCCGGGTGTTGCTCCTTGTAGTGTCAGTTGGGAAATATCAAAAGCAAAGCCTTTTTGCAACCAAATAATCAGTCCCAATACCAGAATTAAGCCTATGGAAAAGGCCTCTAATAACAGCATCATCTTGGCTGACAGTTGGATGTCTTTATAAGCCACATACCACGCCAAAACTGTTCCTAAAGCAAATAACGTTAGGACATGGGTATGAATCCCAATGTGAGTTAACAAAGACTGACCAAAAATCGCAAAGCCACATAATGTGGACATTCCCGTAAACAGGTAGGCAAGAACCAAACCCCAGGCTGACAAAACACCAGATGTGACACCTAGTCCTTTAACGATGTAGGAATATAAAGAACCAGGAGAGGCTGAACGGCGTGCAAATTGATTGATGTTGACAGCTACAAACATCAAACCCATCATACCAATCAAAAAACTCAACCATGTGCCGTTACCAGCAGAGGCGTAAATCAATCCTAAATTCGCTGCTGGTGTAGTTGTAGGTGCAATCACTGCTATGGATTGCGCTAAAACTTCACCGTAGGATAGACACTCTTTTTTTAAACCATGAACGCTTTGAGTCAGTTCGATTTCAGCTGTCATACACCATATCCTTTTACCCAACTACTTAATTCTTTCGGTGAAGAGTTACAGCCTTTACTAGAGCAAACACTTGTTATTGAAGACTAGGTGTTAATTTATCCCCCCTAAGTTAGAGAATCAAATACTATTTTTTGTGATTTCGATAAATAGAAGTTATTAATAGGGACTGGGGATTGGGGACTGGGGACTGGTAATTGGTAAGGATTTCTAGTATTTTGACTGGCTTCTTCATCAAAAAAATGTATCTGCAAATACGATTTTTTCGTATTCGTCAAAACATCTTTTTTTTACATTTACTGAGTAAAATTCAATGCGGGTGTTGGGAGTGTTTTTTGGGTATATGAATGGCAGGAATGACGCTTGATCAGTTAAGGATTTTTTTAGCTGTCGCAGAACATTTACACTTTACTCGTGCAGCAGAGGAACTCTACATTACACAACCTGCTGTGAGTGCGGCTATCCAAAGTTTAGAAGAAGAGTACGGCGTGAGATTGTTCCATCGGATTGGCCGCCATATCGAGATTGCTGAACCAGGTAAGTTACTGCAAGTAGAAGCTCAAAAAATTATGGATCAAGTGACGTTGACAGAACGCTCCCTCAGAGAATTGAATGATTTACAACGAGGAGAACTTAATTTAGGTTCGAGTCTGACAATCGGTAATTATTGGCTACCAGAGAAAATTACCAAATTTCAACACAAATACCCCCGCATCGCAATTAATTGCACCCTCGCCAATGCAGAGACAATCTGCGCTGGAACTGCTACAGGTAAGTTTGATTTAGGCTTAGTGGAAGGAGAGGTGAAGCCATCACTCAAGAATGTATTAGAGGAAGAGATAGTGGGAGGCGATCGCTTATTAATTGTAGTCGGTCAGTATCATCCTTGGTATGACCATCCAGAAGTGACCTTATCCGACTTATCCAAAAGCGGTTGGATAATGCGCGAAGCCGGTTCTGGAACTCAACAACAATTTGAACAAGCCTTGCAAAATTGGGGTATTCATCCTCTGCAATTAGATGTCATATCCATCTTGAATAGTGGGGAAATGGTAAAAGCTGTAGTCGAAAATGGCATTGGTGCAGCAGCTATTTCTGAATTAATGGTGAAGAAGGAACTGCAATTGGGTACTTTAAGGTCTATTCAGGTGATCGATAACCACTCTCAACCTAACCCACGCCAGCCGCAATACTTGCAAATCGTCCGCGCCTTTTTGAAACTCAAGCATCGCCAACGTTTTCAAACTAAGCTTTCTAAGGCTTTTGAGGAAATTCTTAGTCAATAGTCATTAGTCAATAGTCAGCACGGGCTAAACGCCCCGCTACCGCTAACATGACTCAGCACTCAGCACTTATGTATAAAATAAACATTTACATTTAGTAATCAACGCATAAATTACCCTGTGTTTATCATTTACATACTCTAAATAATTATTTGGTTAGTAATATTTTTTACTTAAAAGTCTTAATCGTGATTTGAAATACAGTTTTGATTTTACGAATGTGTATTTCTTGATAGATTTTTATGTCTTTTTATATTAAACTACGGTAAGTAGATAGAGAAAAGGTACTTTTATGGAAAATACGCAAAATTTTAGTGATGAATTAAACGAAAACGCAATAAACATATCCCAGGACTTATCAGAGACAAGCACTGGAAGAGTTAATTTTGGAAGCATTTTGAAGAAAATCAGGGGTGGATTTTTCTTTGTGCTGGGGTATATGTTGTCACCTTTATCTTGGTGGAATGATCTATTTTTTAATTTGCCTGTCGCCTATGGTTTTGGCTATCTGTGTAGTTTGTTAAATAAAGATTTGTTAATTCCCTGTGCGATCGCGGGGTATTGGCTATCGAATGTCGCCGGGATTCTCTTAATGCAGGCGGGAGTTGTAGACGTATTTCAAAATCAACCCCAAGAACGCAACCTCAAAAAAGAACTCTTAATGGGTTTAGCTTCATCCACTGTCTACACCCTAGTCATTCTGGCACTCATCCAATTCAAGATTCTAGACACTCCAGACTTATTCCCCGGTAGTTAGTCGGGGTTTTTTTTCGGGATGAATATTCATCCCCAAGTGGCTTGAAACTTATTAACTTCAGTCGGGACATCGGGATTAGGCAGTCATAGCAATTAAAAATTAAAAATTAAAAATTCAACATGACAGCACCAACAGATAAAAATCAAAATTTCACCTAATTCCCAGTCCCCAGTCCCCATTTCCTCTTCAATAATCATGGACTATTTACTACTACCTTTTTTGAGTTTTGTTATTGGCATCATCGTCGGTTTAACGGGGATTGGTGGCGCGTCTCTCATCACCCCGATGTTAATCTTCGTTTTTCAAGTTCCCCCATCTATTGCAGTCAGTTCGGATGTAGTCGCCGCCACTCTGATGAAATTTATCGGTGGCTGGAAACATTGGCAGCAAAAGACTTTAGATGTAGAGGTAGTCAAATGGCTAGCCTTGGGAAGCGTCCCTGGTTCACTCCTGGGTGTAGGAATTCTCTACCTCATTAAACAGACACAGACACTCAACCTCGATGATATTTTGCTCAGAGCAATTGGCGTAATGATTCTTCTCGTCGCCATCATTGGACTAGTGCAGATTTTCTTAAAAGCCTTCTTCCCCGATGTCAAGTTACCAGAAATCTCAAAATTTGACTTAAATACCCCAGGCGGTAAAATCCAAAGCTTAGTAGTGGGTGCAATTTTAGGCTGCATGGTGGGAATGACTAGCGTATCATCAGGTTCAATGTTTGCGATCGTTCTAATCACCTTCTTTTGCTTAGACTCCCGCAAACTAGTAGGTACAGACTTAGCACAAGCCGCCATCCTACTCCTATTCACATCACTAGGTCATATTTTTCTAGGTACAGTTGACTGGGGTTTAGTCTTCCCCATCTGGTGCGGCACAGTTCCAGGAGTCATAGTTGGTGCTAAACTCTGTCAAATGATGCCCCAAAAGACCCTCAGACTAGTAATCTACACCATCCTAGTAGGAGTAAGCTGGAAACTCGTCTATCACACCACCGCCTAATTTCAATTCAAAATTCAAAATTCAAAATTCAAAATTAGGCGTTTCTGAATCAGAGTACATAATGCAAAAATTACCCTTGCTTTTCTTTGTACCTTTGCGCCTTTGCGCCTTTGCGTGAGACATTTAAAGCTAATAATATAAGAAGACGCTTCACATTTCTTAAACATTAGCTTAAACAAAACCATGGCCAGAGACTTACGGGGATTTATTAAAATTCTAGAAGAAAGAGGACAATTAAGGCGGATTTCTGCCCCAGTTGACCCAGACTTAGAAATAGCAGAAATTTCCAACCGGATGCTACAACAAGGTGGCCCTGGCTTGTTATTTGAAAACGTTAAAGGTGCATCCTTCCCCGTTGCAGTCAACTTGATGGGAACTGTAGAAAGGATATGCTGGGCGATGAATATGCAGCATCCCCAAGAATTAGAAACTCTGGGTAAAAAGCTGAGTCTGCTGCAACAACCAAAGCCACCAAAAAAGATTTCCCAAGCCATCGACTTTGGGAAAGTGCTGTTTGATGTAGTCAAAGCTAAACCAGGGAGAGACTTTTTCCCCGCCTGTCAGCAGGTAGTAATTGAAGGGGATGATTTAGACTTAAATAAGTTACCTTTAATACGTCCTTACCCTGGGGATGCAGGTAAGATTATCACCCTCGGACTAGTAATTACAAAGGATTGTGAGACAGGTACGCCAAACGTCGGCGTGTATCGTTTACAACTGCAATCTAAAAATACCATGACCGTTCACTGGCTATCAGTGCGGGGTGGGGCGAGACATTTACGCAAAGCTGCCGAAAAAGGCAAAAAATTAGAAATAGCGATCGCATTAGGTGTAGATCCTTTAATTATCATGGCTGCTGCTACACCCATCCCTGTAGATTTATCAGAATGGTTATTTGCAGGACTTTACGGCGGTTCTGGTGTCAATCTGGCGAAGTGTAAAACCGTAGATTTAGAAGTTCCCGCCGATTCTGAGTTTGTCTTAGAAGGGACAATCACACCAGGGGAAGTATTACCAGATGGCCCCTTTGGCGATCACATGGGGTATTACGGCGGCGTGGAAGATTCCCCCTTGATTCGTTTTCAGTGCATGACACACCGCAAAGACCCGGTTTACCTGACCACATTTAGCGGTCGTCCCCCAAAGAAGAAGCGATGATGGCGATCGCCCTCAATCGGATCTATACTCCTATTTTGCGGCAACAAGTCTCAGAAATCGTAGATTTCTTCTTACCAATGGAAGCTTTGAGTTATAAAGCCGCAATTATTTCCATTGATAAAGCTTACCCAGGACAAGCAAGACGCGCCGCCTTAGCCTTTTGGAGTGCATTACCCCAATTTACTTACACCAAATTTGTGATTGTCGTTGATAAAGACATTAACATTCGTGATCCCCGCCAAGTAGTATGGGCGATTAGTTCCAAAGTTGACCCCACAAGAGATGTGTTTATTCTCCCCAATACCCCCTTTGACACCTTAGATTTTGCCAGTGAGAAAATCGGTTTAGGTGGACGTATGGGAATTGATGCAACTACCAAAATTCCCCCAGAAACAGACCATGAATGGGGCGCGCCTTTAGAATCTGATTTAGATGTAGCCGCAATGGTAGATAGACGCTGGGCTGAGTATGGTTTAGCGGATTTACAGTTAGGTGAAGTTGACCCGAATTTGTTTGGTTACGATATGAAATAAGTTGATTTTTGACTGTTGTAGGGGTGGGTTTAAACAAAATATCTGTTTTTAAACGTAAATATCTACCAAAACCCGCCCCTACTGACTGTTGATTTATCCAGCCGCGCCAGGATTGAGTTGCAATAATAACCAAGTTAAATAAGTACCGAATGGCCCCCAAAGGGCGTAGGGAAGAAATAGCCAAGCAGCTTTTTGAGAAATCGGTCTGACCACAAAAGCCAAAATATATACTAAAAGCGTAGCTAGTCCACCGAGAATAATTCCGCCTGTGAGGCTTCGCAGTTCTACTACAACAGGACTGTAGGTGGAAGTGAGGAGGGCTATTGATGCGTAAACAGCCATCAACAACCAAGGACGAGAACCTTGTCTAGTTTTTTTCTCCCACACAATAATTGCTGAGATAGTCAGACAAGCCCAAATCAAAGTCCAAACAAACGGAATGATGAATTCAAAAGTTAACCAGTCAGGGCGTTGTAAATTTTGAAACCAAGGATCGCGCAGTGAGGTAAACAGGCTACCACCAAAAAACAACGCTGCTGAGACTGCTGTGATAATCCATTTAGCTTTCACAATGCTTTCCTGTCAGAGTGGGCTGATACTCGTAGTTTAACGTAGGTTCGACAGATTTAAATCCCTATCAAAAGATATAGTCTTGGTCTCATTAGGGGTGCAAAAATTTTAACCAATCAGGTGTTTATTGGCTGAAAACCAATCCCAGCTATGAATTAAGTATATTTAATGTTTTTTTACACATTAGCCCTGACAGTTCAGATAATAACAGGTAATAATTTGCACATAAATTTATCATTTTATCTGAAAACCTAAATATTATCACTTAGATAAATTATGGGAGTTTAACTATGGAACCGATCTCTATAATTATTACGGCTTTAGGTGCTGGTGCGATCGCAGCTACTCAAGAAACCGCAGGCACAGCCGTTAAAGATGCCTATCAGGGTTTGAAGACTTTGATTAAACAGAGGTTTGCTGCTCAAGGTAAGGAAGATGATAGCGATATAGTAGACAAGCATGAGAAAAAGCTGGATTCAGAAGCAGTTAAGGCTTTGCTGAAAGAAGAGTTAATGAGTTTACGAATTGATCAAGATACAGAAATTATTAAGTTAGCGCAGGAATTACTGAAAAAAGAAAAACCGGAAGAGTCAGCAGCAGGTGAATACAATGCAGTGTTTCAAGGAGAAGTTAAAGACGCGCAGGTAGGTAACAACAACATTATCTACAACTATTTCTACTATAAAGAAGAGAGCAAACCTACATCTGTTGAAGCTGCTGACGAATATCTGCCTTGTCCTTATCGGGGGTTGTTTCATTTCGGCCCCAATGATGCGAATGTGTTCTTTGGGCGGGAAATATTTATCGAAACACTTTACAGTGCCACTAAAACCCAGAATTTTATTCCTGTGTTGGGTGCATCAGGTAGCGGTAAATCTTCGGTAGTTTTGGCGGGGTTAGTTCCGAAGTTGCAAACAGCCGGAAATTGGCAGTTTACTCACTTTCGTCCTGGAGCTGATCCTTTCCATGCGCTGGCTGTAGCTTTAGTGCCACTTTATACACCTCATCTAGATGCAACTGACCAAATTGCCCAAGCCCGGAAGTTAGCTAGTTACTTGCAAGATGGCTCGCTGCTGATCTCAGACGTTTTTGCTAAAATTCGGCAAAATCACCCTAATGAACGGGTGCTATTAATTGCTGACCAATTTGAAGAAATTTATACTCTCTGTCATCATCAGGAAACTCGCCATAAATTTCTTGATTGTTTATTAGCTAGTTTAGAAACTTCTACGTCTTTATCTGCATCCGCTACGGTGTGGGTAACGACAATGCGGGCAGATTTTTTGGGAAATGCTCTCTCCTATCGTCCTTTTGCGGATGTCTTGCAAAATGCTGACTTAAAACTGGGGCCGATGAATCGGGAGGAATTAACACAAGTCATTGAAAAACCTGCCGAAAAATTAGGAGTGACATTTGCAAGCGGACTGGTAGAACGCATTTTAGAGGATGTGGAAAACCAGCCAGGAAATTTACCTTTGCTAGAGTTTGCTTTAACAGAGTTGTGGAATAAGCGCACAGGTAAACAATTAACTCACAATATCTATGAAGAAATTGGGCAAGTAGAAGGTGCGTTAGCTCGTCATGCGGATGAGAAATATGGCAACTTGACAGAGGTGCAGAAAGAACAAGTCCGGCGGATTTTTATGCAATTGGTGCGTCCGGGTGAGGGAACAGAAGATACTCGACGGGTGGCGATGAAAGCGGAATTGGGGGAGCAAAACTGGTATTTAGTCAAACAATTAGCTGATGCTCGGTTGGTGGTGACAAGTCGCAATGCTACCAGTCAAGAAACGGTAGAAGTAGTCCATGAAGCTTTGATTCGCAATTGGGGAGAATTGCGGGAATGGATGAATAAAGACCGGGTTTTTAGGTCTTGGCAAGAGCGACTGCGAGCAGCCAAGGCGCAATGGGAAGCAACGCAGCGAGATTCTGCTTCATTGTTGCGGGGTGCAGCTTTGGCGGAAGCAGAAGAAAGACTCAAGGAACGCCCTGGAGACTTGATTGATGAGACAGAATTTATAGAGGAGAGTATTCAAGCAAGAAATCGCCTCAAACAAGTCGAAGCAGCCCACAGAAAGCGCGAAATTAGAACTGCTTGGAGTATTGCGGCGGGTTCGTTGGTGGCAGTAGTGATTAGTGGTGGCTTGGGTTTGACAGCATGGAATCAGAAAAACCAATCGGAACTGAATCAAGCTGAATTTGTTGGTCGATATTCCTTGTCTCTATTCAATGAAAGTAAAGAATTAGGAGCGTTTGTTCAAGAAATCAAAGCGGGAGAAATCCTGGAAAGCCAACACACAACTAACCCAGAGGTAATGAAGGCTTTGCAGACAGTTCTTTGGCCAGGAAGAGGATATAACTGTCTAGAAGCGCATAATAGTGCTGTCTCTAGTGTGAGTTTTAGCCCTAATGGCAAGACATTGGCTTCTGGTAGTTCCGACAAGACCATCAAACTCTGGAATCTAGAGACAGGAAAGGAAATCACCACCCTGAAGGGGCATAGTGAAAGTGTCTTTAATGTGAGTTTTAGCCCCGACGGCAAGACATTGGCTTCTGGCAGTGGTGACAAGACCATCAAACTCTGGAATCTAGAGACAGGCAAGGAAATCACCACCCTGAAGGGGCATGATAACACTGTCTCTAGTGTGAGTTTTAGCCCTGACGGCAAGACATTGGCTTCTGGCAGTGGTGACAAGACCATCAAACTCTGGAATCTAGAGACAGGAAAGGAAATCACCACTCTGAAGGGGCATGATAGCTATGTCGTAAGTGTGAGTTTTAGCCCCGACGGCAAGACATTGGCTTCTGGCAGTGCTGACAACATCATCAAACTCTGGAATTTAGAGACAGGCAAGGAAATCACCACCCTGAAGGGGCATAATGGCGCTGTCTCTATTGTGAGTTTTAGCCCCGACGGCAAGACATTGGCTTCTGGCAGTTTCGACAACACCATCAAACTTTGGAATCTAAAGACAGGCAAGGAAATCACCACATTGAAGGGGCATGATGACCTGATTTGGAGTGTGAGTTTTAGCCCTGACGGCAAGACATTGGCTTCTGGCAGTGCTGACAACACCATCAAACTCTGGAATCTAAAGACAGGCAAGGGAATCAGCACCCTGAGGGGGCATGATAAAGGTGTCTCTAGTGTGAGTTTTAGCCCTGACGGCAAGACATTGGCTTCTGGCAGTGGTGACAACACCATCAAACTCTGGAATCTAGAGCCAGGGAAGAAAATAAGCGATCTGAAGGGGCATGATGGCCCTGTTTGGGGTGTGAGTTTTAGCCCTGACGGCAAGACATTGGCTTCTGGTGCTTGGGACAACACCATCAAACTCTGGAATCTAGAGACAGGCAAGGAAATCACCACCTTGAAGGGGCATGATAAAGGTGTCTCTAGTGTGAGTTTTAGCCCTGACGGCAAGACATTGGCTTCTGGCAGTTTTAACAACACCATCAAACTCTGGAATCCAGAGACAGGCAAGGAAATCACCACCTTGAAGGGGCATAGTGCAAGCGTCTCTAGTGTGAGTTTTAGCCCTGACGGCAAGACATTGGCTTCTGGCAGTTTCGACAACACCATCAAACTCTGGAATCCAGAGACAGGCAAGGAAATCACCACCCTGAAGGGGCATGATCACTTTGTTTGGAGTGTGAGTTTTAGCCCTGATGGCAAGACATTGGCTTCTGGCAGTTTCGACAACACCATCAAACTCTGGAATCTAGAGACAGGCAAGGAAATCAGCACCTTGAAGGGGCATAGTGCAAGCGTCTCTAGTGTGAGTTTTAGCCCCGACGGCAAGACATTGGCTTCTGGCAGTGCTGACAACACCATCAAACTCTGGAATCTAGAGACAGGCAAGGAAATCATCACCCTGAAGGGGCATCGTGAAAGTGTCTCTAGTGTGAGTTTTAGCCCCGACGGCAAGACATTGGCTTCTGGCAGTGCTGACAACACCATCAAACTCTGGAATCTAGAGACAGGCAAGAAAATCAGCACCTTGAAGGGGCATAGTGATGGTGTCTATAGGGTGATTTTTAGCCCTGATGGCAAGACATTAGCTTCTGGCAGTGCTGACAACACCATCAAACTCTGGAATCTTCCAAATTTGGAATTAGACTCTATGAATACAGAACAATTGTGATTCAATACGCGGTTATTTACAAAATAATCCTAATTTCAGCGAGAGTGACAGGCATTTGTGCGACGGTATTGGCAGCAAGTAGGGGTGTAATACCAATTTGCAATTCGCATTTTCGCACAACTTCAGGAGCGATCGCACAAAAGCAGATTTTCCCAATATGCGATCGCAATATAAACTATTCTTGTGCTGGTGCAAATACGACACCTTCATAGAGTTGTGCGATGGCTAACTCAAATTCTATGCTAGATAGTGTAATCATATCTCCCTCGGTGTAGGGATAGTAAAGCCACATTCTCCCCTCTCCGCGACAGAAACGTTCAACGGAGATTTTTTCGGAATCTATCAATAAATATTCTTGTAAAGACGTAATTGTTAAGTAATTAGTGAATTTTTCGCCCCGATCTTTGCTACTCGTACCAGGGGATAAAACTTCAGCGATTATTGTGGGATTTTGAATAAATTTGTGAGCATTCAGGTCTTGAGGGTCGCAACTGACGATCACATCAGGATAATAATAGATATTTTTAGTATTAAATAGCACTTTCACATCTGACACATTCACTCGACAACCTCTAGCACGTAAATGTGGGTATAAGACTCTGTAAAAGTTCAGTGCAATGTCATTGTGAGGAACTGTACCACCAGTCATGGCAAAAACTTCGCCATTAACATATTCATAACGAAGTTCTTGCTGGAGTTCCCAAGCGAGATATTCCTCAACTGTCATTTTTTGCGGTTGTTGGGGGATGGCTACCATAGCAAGATAGTTTCTAGTTTGTTCTAATTTTAGCTTTTGGATAAAGCATAGGCTCATTCTAGGTAAGGAATAATACCTTACTATGACAATGCACAATAAAAGATATCGTACTTGCAGAAGTTTATTTTATTTTTTTTGTTTATTTATGCTTTAAAACTTTTAGTTTAAAAATAACATATTTGTAAAGTATATTGTTAATCTTGAACGTTTTTTAAAATATTTCTCTAAAGAAGATATATATTTGATAATTACGTATCTTCTTTTTGGCTTTATATATGTTCTAATTAGCAAGATATTTTATTTATAAAATATTAAAATTCCCAATCTTTATGTTTGCGAACATCCTTGATTCATGATTGGCATAATGATAGAAGATGCTGACATGAGCAATAATCAAGCTTTGGTGCTACCACATGGTAACTAATTAAAACTACCAGAAAAACTGTATAAGCTGCTGCTAAATAAGAGGGCGATCGCTGCAAAATTCTGCCATTAATCTTAATTTACAGTTACTTCTTAGTTCCTTTGCGTGTAGGTATTTATGGATTCCATCGACATTAGTAAACTTCATCTTTGGGTACAAGATAGAGACACTGTGTTGCAATATAGCAACGATGTAGAATGGCGTTATGGTCAAAAACCAGACTATACCCGTTCTGATGAAAAACTAGCCGCAGAAAGTATACAAAACCATCCCGAAAACTCCCTAGAAAGATTAGTTCAAAATTTGGTCAGAGCCTTTGATATTGAGGCCAACTTTAAAACTAATCCATCTCAATGGTTAACTGTTGTCCAAGACAAGTTTCGCATGAGTACCAATGGCGGTTATGGTTACACAATTACAGATTTGATTAATTCAGGTACTTATAAACTATTAATTGGCGATAACCAGCATTACAAAGCCAGTGAAGAAAACTTTGAAACTTCAACTAATCTCTTTCATACAGCTTTTCCTGATGGTTTTGCATGGGAAGTTATAGAAGTTTATTCCACTCCACCAAGAGTTGTGTTTAAATGGCGACACTGGGGTACTTTTAAAGGTGTATATAAAAACTATGCCCCAACAGGTGAAACCATTGAAATTATCGGTACTAGTGTAGTTCATCTCAGAGATGACCTAAAAATTCTCTGCTTAGAACATTACTATGACAATACCAAGTTCTTAGATAAACTCACAGCAGGTGGAAAATTACCCAACAATGATCAAACACAGCAGCTAGCAACTAAAAAGAAATCTTCTCTATGGCAAAGGTTATGGAACTTCATCAGCAGATTTATACCTTGGAAAAGAAAAACAACAGATGTAAATCTCTCAGCTAGTCGTTGTCCTTTTGCTGGCATCGCAAATTAAAGTTGTGTAGTAATACCATTTTTTTGCATCTGCATATATTTACCCTCCTGTAGTCTCTACAGAGGGTAAATATATGCGTGTAGTTGTAGGTTTAGAAAGTATTTTTATTATTTCTATAATTAATGTTTTGCCAACATCGTTAAATATTGCCGTATTGGTATATCTTTGATTGATCAAAAAATAAGCATAAAAAAAGACATCTTTTCAGATGTCTGTCATGCAGGAAAAAACTAAATTGTTTTTCCCTACACCTTCCCAACAATCAGCAACAGTGGCTAATTTGAGTTAGCCACACTCACAGTCACAAACGTGAATGTAATCATATTATTAAAAAAAACCTCTAAATAGCCGCAGTGTAACCACTGAAAATTAATTAGGGTGATTATTGAGAATTCGTAGTGGTATCTACTACCGCAATCATCTTGGTAATTGTTGATTTTTTATAAAGCAGATTGCGGACAATCATGTATTAATTGGTCGCATCAAGCCATAAACCAAAAGAACTTTAACCTTGTTTCCTGTCACCTATTTCATGTTTCCTAGCGTCATGCTGATGGTAGTGATACGTAATTCCAGAAACAGCCGCCAATAATAACCAAGATATGGTGTTTAATCGGAAATCAAAAAGAGTCACATCAACTGTATTAAATAGCAGCCATTCCATCAAAACCACAAGATAGCTAAAAATGATTACTCGATTTTCTGTAATTAGAGAATGGGATTTTTGCAGAAGTTGGATACCAGAAAATAATATCCAGCCTAGTAAGCCAAAAAATAATAATGTAGCTGGTAATCCGGTTTCGGCGGAAAGCATCAAAAATAAATTATGGGGGTGTCCCAAATCGATATTCATGTGCGCTTTGTAGAGGGCGGAAAAATTACGTAAACCCCACCCTGTCCACGGATGTTGCTGAGTTAAAGACCAAGCAAATTGCCATTGAGTTTTTCGCATTAAAGCCACTGGCCGATCTGGGTATAGTTCATCATTGAGCCTAGCCCAAAAGAAAGCGGGGACAATACGACGAAATAATTGAGCTACTGGCGCAGGTGCAAAAGCTGCTAATAGGACACTAGCGACAATTCCAGTCACCGCACCCACCAGTAAACGCCAACCTTGGTAAAGTGCAAAGGCTAAACAGGCAACGATCGCGATCGCCCATCCATTACGCGAATTAGTTAAAATCAAAGCTGCGAAATCAGCCACTAAAATCAATGGCAATAACAAATAGGGATTAAGAGATTTGCGTGTTCTCCCAGTCCCCAGTACCCAGCGAAGCACTGAGCTTGTCGAAGTGTCCCCAATCCCCCTTTCCAGCAATAACCCTAATCCCAGAGTGAAGACAATCGCTAAATAAGCCGCAAAAATGTTGGCGTGCATGAAAATAGATGACATTCTCCCAGGGGGACTTCCACCGGATGCGATCGCCACATCTAGCACTAAAATTTGTAACTGGGATGTCCAGCCAAAAAACAACTGTCCAAAACCCATGATTAAGACTGGGACAGAACCAATCACAAAAATCCAGGCGAGACGTTTTAATTGATTACCCGTTTGAATTAAGGCACTCAACCCAGCAAACACCAAAAAAAACGGCAGTAAATTAAATAAACCAATAAAAGCGGCTGGTTTATCTACTGCCAAGCTAGAAGATATCAGCAATAGGATAGTAAAAACTGCAAAGCCCTGATTAATGGAAGTGTGGATAATTTTGCGGTTTTGGCGCAGCCAACTAAATAGAGTGGCAAATCCTATACTTACAGCTCCCAAAAAAGGGCTTAATGGGAATATTAATAGCCCGATTTGCAGTAATTTCCAGGGTAATTGCAGATTATGAGGGGAATAACGATCAAAACCTAACTTCAAGCTAACTCCCAACATTCGCTACGGGTGAGACGAATTTGCGCCAAAGCAAAAATAGTGGGGATGATTCGACCATAATTAGTGGTAATCATTCTCCAACCCAAGTCTGCAAAGAACCAAGTCCACATCATCGGCCCCACCAAAGCAAAGACACTGCGAACTGCTGTATAACGTGCAGCATTCAAAGCCATACCTCGACGCGCCATTTGCAATGTGACGTAGCTTTGAAACTGTGTGGTTGCGGCTTGAGAACCTGCAACTACAGCATCCTTAGCTACTTGATATGTGGCAAAGTGAATGGCGAATTGTCGGGCAATTTGTTGTAGGATGAAAGGCTTAACTACAGATGTCACAGCTAAAGCACTACCACCTTTTAGCAGTAAACCTAATGGATCATGTTGTAATAAGGGTGGTAGAGGTTCTGTAGGTTCTGATTTTGCCAGTTGATTGTGAAATTGTACAGTCAATTTTTGCTTTTCATTATCTGGTAGTTTTTTCCAAACTTGTCCTAGCAGATATAAAAATACTTCTGCTTCTAAATCTATAGTTGTTAAATTGACAGAATAAGGGATTTTTAAGTATTTACAGACTTGAATTAGTGCTTGACGGTAAGTTACTTGGTTTGTACGTCCGCGTAAAACTGTCATTCCGTCTGCGGCTAAAAATCGAAAGCGACCTTCTAAGGAGTCCAGCCAAGCACGACGATTTTGGCTTTGAACTTCAATAGGTTCAGGCGTTTGGAGATAATCTAAAGGATTAAACTTCCTGCTAAACAAAATTGCTGTTAAATCTTGCAATTCATCTTCGGTGGCTAACTCTAACGCCGCCCTTAGCTCATCCAATTTCCCTTCCTCCCTTCCATAGAGCATATCTGTACCCTATTCTACTAGGCGATCGCGGATTCAGGATTGGCATCGATATCAAATAATATTGCCACCCCCAAGGCTGCAAGTTTTTGATAAATCAAAAAAGTAGAAAGAGGACTATAGCCTCTCACTACCAACTTTTCTTTAAACCTGCTGATTTAAACTCAACAACTCTGTTTCTTCAATGGTGTTCATTTGGTCGAGAATATGCCAAACTTCTTGTAACATTGGCTCTAAACCAGTGCGAGTCACCGCAGAAATCAAGAAGACAGGAACATGAGCAAGATGATTTAATTGTGTTGCTAATGCTTCTAAATCTACAGTTTCCCTATCAACGGCATCAATTTTATTTAAAGCAATAATTTGCATTCTTTCATCTAAACCGCGTCCGTAGGCTGTTAATTCTTGCTGAATTGTATTGTAGTCTCCGATAATATCATCGCTGGTGGCATCAATTAAATGCAGTAGTACCCGTGTGCGTTCAATGTGGCGAAGGAAATCATGTCCTAAACCTGCACCTTCGGCTGCACCTTCAATGAGTCCAGGGATATCAGCAAACACTGTACCGTCACCTGTGGGTTTTTTGACTACGCCTAAATTTGGTATTAGCGTTGTAAAAGGATAGTCAGCAATTTTAGGACGCGCAGCCGATAAAGAGGAAATGAGGGTAGATTTACCTGCATTGGGTAAACCAATAATTCCCACTTCTGCTAAGAGTTTTAATTCTAGACGAAGGAGTTTTCTTTCTCCTGGTAGTCCTGGAAGGGCGTATTCTGGGGCGCGGTTACGGTTACTCAAGAAATGCTGATTTCCTAAACCACCTTTACCGCCTTCTGCAACTAGTAGTTTTTGGTTGTTTTCGGTTAAATCCCCAATGAAATCTCCGGTTTCTGCATCATAAATCACTGTTCCGCAGGGAACTGCGACAATTAAATCTTTACCGGATGCGCCTGTGCAGTTATTAGGCCCACCTCGTCCGCCATTTTGTCCTTTAAAGATGTGGTTATATCGGAAATCTAACAGAGTTTGGAGGTTTTCTACAGCCATGAAAATTACCGAACCACCACGCCCCCCATTACCACCGGAAGGCCCACCTGCTGGTACGTATTTTTCTCGCCGGAAAGCGACTATACCATCGCCACCTTTACCGGCTTCTACTTCAATTTGTGCCTGGTCGATAAATTGCATAATTAGTTATTAGTCAATGGTCAATAGTCAATGGTCAATAGTCAATAGTTATTTATCTGCTGAAATTTTTATCTACTGATAACAATGGTGCGTCATGGCTATGAACGCACCTTCAACATTCTATGTTCTATAACTAGTCTTTTTTGCCTTAGACCTTCTTATTGCTATTATGCCAAACTAATGACTAATGACTAATAACTAATGACTCAGAACTAAATATATTCTGAAACATCTTCTTTACAATCATCCGCTAAGTAGGAGAGGGCGCGGAAGCGTAAGCCCACAAGTTGTTCATAGAGGGGGTTAATTTTACATAATGGCGGAATATGGACAATTTTGCGTCCAAATAGGGTGACATCTCGCTCAAAGGGACATTGGGAAGGAATCATTTTACACAAAAATCTGGCAACTCTGGGGTCTTGGACATCTAGTCCATCTAACCAGTCGCGTAAGGGTGTAAGTGCGTCTGGTGTGGGTGCTGTCAGTGGTGTGGTGAGAACAGGAGTGGCTTGTGCTTTGTCTTCTAGGGTGTGGCGTAGGGCTGATAGAATGTCTTCCGGTTCACCGAGGGCTTGGCAAAATTGATGTAGGACTTGATCTTCACTGGGGGAATAGGTACCATCTGCGATCGCTACCATAACAGCTGTACGCAAAAAATTCTCCGCAGTTGGTGTATTTTTCCCTAAAACTGTTGCTAATTCTTCTGGGGTGATGACTTCTAGTGAGTCCCATTCCAGACAAGGGGCTAATTCATCTTTGGTGATACTAGCAATTAATTGCTGTTCTTGTTCATCAAAGTTACCGTCTGCCCAAGCTATAGTTAGCAGTCCCCGCAACCAAGCGGCTATCTGTTCGCTGCTGTAGGGTGATTGAACAACAGTTGTCATATACTTACGCTTTGTGGTTTTCTCAACTCATAATAAGCTATGGGAATGGGGCATGGGGCATGGGGCATAGGGCATGGGGTTTGTTTTATTCTCTTGTCAGTGGAGTTTCTGAGGTTGGAGGTTGGGGTAACTCGAAGGTGACATCTTCGTATACGTCTGCGATCGCACACCGAAAATCTATACTAGCTAAATGGATTTCCTGTTCTTTAAGATAGGGATAAAGTACCCACTGTCCATCTTGATTACGACGAAAACAATCAATACTTATGCGATTTTGGCTGACTAAAACATATTCTTGCAGTGTTTCCATTTGTCGATAGTCAGCAAATTTATCTCCTCTGTCAAAGGCTTCTGTAGAAGGTGATAACACTTCGATAACTAAGCAAGGATAACGGATAAAATTCTCAAAGGCTCTATCTCGTTGGTCACAACTGACAATTATATCGGGATAGTAATAAATGTTCCGTGATTCAATGTGGGCTTTCGTATCTGAAATGTAAGCTTGACATCCCTTTCCACGTAGATGAGTCCTTAACATAGCAAACAAGTTACCAGCAATAATTACATGAGTATTACTCGCCCAAGCCATTGCGTAAACTTCGCCTTGGCGATATTCGTGCTTAATGGGGCTGGTTTCTTCGCCTTTGAGATAGTCTTCTGGGGAGATGTAGGTGTAACTGGGGTTTGCAATCATGGGAGTTTTAGGGTGTAGAGGAGACAAGATAGATAAGGTAGACACGGGTGACAAGGGAGGAGAGTATTACCAATTAGTCAACCTACCAAATGTATATTATGGCAAATCTAGCTGTTGTTAGATGCTGTGATTCTCTTGTCTGTCTTAATCTACAGATGTTGTACCAGAAGATAGACTTGTGCATACAATTTTAGAGCGATCGCACTTTTTAAAACAGGCTTTATTAGATTTTGTGCTGGATGCTGAAGGAGATTTAGCTCAAGCTTTAGAAACCTATTCAGCCGAACAATCTCGCCGTGGGCAAGATAACACACAGCAAGATTTCATTATTGATAGCTTTTTAATAGAAGGGAAAGTTAAAGACCAATCACCTATAGATTTATTTAAGGCGCAATATTCAGATATTACAGAGAGCGATCGCCTGTTACTTGATAGTTGGCATCGCAGTTTTATTGGTTTATTTGCTATTACTGAAATTGAGGGCGATCGCTTAGAGTTAAAAAACTGGTTAACAGATAAATATTATATTATTGGAATTAACAACTATCAAACTTTACAAGAAAGTTCACGCTTAAAAATCGGAGAGATTATATTAGTTCGTATTGCCCCTGTAACTGACACATACTGGACATTTTTTGGCAAATATACCCTACTCGGTAAATTAGGTAAGCCTAAACTAGCCGTAGCCATTGGCAACTTTAAAGAGAAATATCCACATTATCTTTACAGTGATGCACCAGAATTATTAGAAGCTGCTTGGCAATCTGTATCTCATTATCACGAGCAATTTATTAACTTTTTTGGCAGTGACGAGATTACCTTACCTGGCTATCAACTCAATCAAAAAATTGGTGAATTTCAAGAATTAATTTCTGAGCAACGACTGGCAGCAATGGGAATTAATCCCAATAAATCACTGAGTGAATTAGCTGCCGAGGCTGGCGTTTCAGAAGCAGAAATTCAAGCAGCTATTCAAGAAACTGGTGCTGATAGCAAATTAATATCACAGCTAATGAATCAACAAAATGGCAACAGTAAAATGGTCATGCCAAAAGTAGATTTACCTGCGGAATTAAAAAAAGCAGAACAAGTCACAGCCATTTCTCATCCCCGTTGGGGACAAATGTTTTTACCAACTTATACTAAATTCCAAACACTATTAACCACAGAAGATTGGCGAACTATCGAAGGTGCAGAAAAATTAGTTCGTCATTACTTAGAAGATAAATATATCAATGCTTTCATTTGGCATCGTTTAGCCAAAAATTATCCCGGTGCTTTAGAAAAACTCCTGCAAGATTATTTGCAACGCCCAGAATTTAGCCTTGATGATGATTTAGACAAACTTCTACAAGAATTCCAAAAACCTCTCAAACCAGAATTACCAGAAATCGCCAGTGTACCCATACATCTGCACGAATTATTTCAATCTGCTGTCGCGGAGGTAAATAAGTCTAAACCTAAAGATAAGAAGCCGA
Source organism: Nostoc sp. CMAA1605 (assembly GCF_021596505.1). Lineage (GTDB taxonomy): Bacteria > Cyanobacteriota > Cyanobacteriia > Cyanobacteriales > Nostocaceae > Trichormus. Next base: position 30,561 of record NZ_PJIZ01000072.1, read on the forward strand.
AAAAGTCCGTTAAGGGGTTTAAGTGAATGGTAGGGAGCAGGGAGAAAATAACTAATGACTAATGACTAATAGACCTCTTGTATGAATCCTTGGGTGTTGCTAAAAATATTATTTAAAAGCTCACGCAAAGGCGCAAAGACGCAAAGAAGAACGCAAATAAATAACTCTTCAATTATTTGTGCAAGAGGTCTAATGACTATTGACTATTGACTATTTTTTCGCCCGTTCCTTTTGATAGAAAGCCACAACTTTTTGTACATAACTACCAGTAAAGCCACTGTTACAGCCTGTATATTTACCAGTCATCCACCAACAGGCGGCGTTACGTACGGCAGCAATTTCATTATTAGTAGCGCGAAACTGCTGAGTTAACTCACGGCTTATAATACAACCAACGACTTGGCGCGTTAGCTTTGGGTCATTTTCAAACTGTGCTGGCTTAACTTCTCTTTTCAGACAATTCCTTGACCAAGCTTTGAGGGTTTCTGGTTTAATTTGCCAATCAGTATACAAGGCATCGTTAGCTGTGCCTGTTTGCGGTGCAGCTAGGCGCAAAGCTTCTACCATTGCGGAAATTTGAGGATTTTGTGTTTGCTGTTGTGCTTGGACTGACAAGGGTGACAAGCTAAAACTACAAAGCATTCCAGTTATCAACAGTAATTTTTGAGAGTATTTTTTCATAGGTAGATGATCTGTAACAATCTTGTAGTGGTTGTCAGTAAGACTTGACGGAAGAGGCAGAGGGGAAGAGGGCAGGGAGCAGGGGGAGCAAGCCTGACAGGTGTAGTTTTTTTACGTTGTGTACCAAAAACTTTGGTTTTGGGGTGTAGGGGTGTAAGGGTGTAGGGGTGAGTGAAACGATGATTCTCTCGTTAGTCTGAGAGTCATCACTCACTGCTGGGTAAAAAACCTACACTTATGAGGGGGCGCAAGCTCAGTCTTCCCCCTTGCTCCCTGCTCCCTGCTCCCATCCCTCTTGTGACATCCTCTCATTTTTTATGTTCCCATGCCCCATTCCCTATGCCCCATGCCCTATACCCGATGACCAATTCTGCAATTTTCACCAAACTATTTTTTTGAGTCGTACCAGCATTTTGATAAGTTAGTACATAGTTCGCAACATATCGTAGTTATCGCCAAGGGGGAATGTAAGTTGAGTCAGCGTCCAGATGCCATTGCACCACACGGTGGACAGTTAGTCAATCGTATTGCCACACCAGAACAAAAAGCCGAGTTTCTTTCTAAAGCCGAGTTTTTACCACGGGTACAACTTGACGATCGCTCGCTTTCTGATTTAGAAATGATCGCGATCGGTGGTTTTAGTCCACTCACTGGTTTCATGAATGAAGAGGACTACAACCGCGTAGTAGCCGAAATGCGGCTTGCTAACGGTACTGTGTGGTCAATCCCGATTACCCTCTCGGTGACAGAGGAAGTAGCTGCACCTTTAAAAGAAGGTGGTCTTGTGCGTCTGGATAACCCCAAGGGCGAATATGTCGGGGTTTTACAGCTGACACAAAAATATCATTACGATAAAACCCGCGAAGCTATTAACGTCTATCGTACCGATGATGCAAAACACCCAGGGGTACAGGTAGTTTATAACCAAGGTGCGGTGAATTTAGCTGGTGATGTCTGGTTATTACAACGCGACTCCCACCCCTATTTCCCCGCCTACCAAATTGACCCTGCGGCTTCACGCCAAATGTTTAGAGATAAGGGTTGGAAAACAATTGTCGGTTTCCAAACCCGCAACCCCATCCACCGCGCCCATGAATACATTCAAAAGTGCGCTTTAGAAACAGTAGATGGTTTATTTTTACATCCCTTAGTTGGTGCGACCAAAGAAGACGACATCGCGGCGGATGTGCGGATGCGCTGCTATGAGATTTTGTTAGAACACTACTATCCTGCGGACAGGGTAATTTTGGCAATTAATCCCGCCGCTATGCGTTACGCTGGCCCTCGTGAAGCGATTTTCCACGCTTTAGTGCGGAAAAACTACGGTTGTACCCACTTTATCGTCGGTCGTGATCATGCAGGCGTGGGTGACTATTATGGTACTTACGACGCTCAATATATCTTCGATGAATTTGAGCCTGGGGAATTGGGTATTGTCCCCATGAAGTTTGAACACGCGTTTTACTGCACTCGCACCAAACAAATGGCGACTACTAAAACCAGCCCCAGCAAACCAGAAGAACGCATTCACCTATCGGGGACAAAAGTTCGAGAAATGCTGCGTCGTGGTGAGTTACCCCCACCAGAATTTTCTCGTCCCGAAGTAGCCGCAGAATTAGCCAGGGCAATGCGAGTACAAGTATTGGCCTAAAAGGAGTATAAGGGTATGGGGGTATCATCAATTCAAAATTCAAAATTCAAAATTCAAAATTGAAGAGTTAGCCAGGATTCACCCCTATACCCTTACACCCCTACACCCTTACACCCCTAAACTATGAAGCGTCGGAGTTTTATACAAAGGATTGGCTCAATACTCGCTGTTTTGGGTGTGACTGAAGCTGAATGGTTGACTGTTAGTGGACGCTATTATCAAGCTTTAGCCCAACCAACACCCCGCAAATTAGCTTTATTGATTGGTATTAATAATTACAAAAATATTTCTGCTCTCAATGGTTGTCTCACTGATGTCGAACTGCAAAAAGAACTGTTAATTCATCGGTTCGGCTTTCAATCTTCAGATATTCTGACGCTGACTGATGAACAAGCTAGCAGAGAATTCATTGAAGCGGCTTTTAGTGAACACCTCACCCAGCAAGCCAAAGCCGGAGATGTGGTAGTTTTCCATTTTAGCGGTTATGGGACAAGGATTCAGATAGCACCGGAGCAAATTCAAAATGCTTTAGTCCCTACTGATGAAAATCAAGCGTCACAAAATGCTCCAGTAGGTAATTATTTATTAGAAGAAACCTTATTATTATTATTGCGATCGCTCTCTACAGATCGAGTCACGGCAGTTTTAGACACTAGTTATTCTCCCCCAAATACCATCCAAACTAAAGGTTTAAGAATTCGCGCCTTTCCGGCATCAGCACAGGCGCAATTAGCCGCAGAGGAATTAGCTTTTCTACAAAAACTCAAAACCCAAACCGCTAGCAAAACTCCAGATGTAGAACTCAATAGTCCGGCTGTGGTGCTATCGGCTACCTCAGATATACAGCAAGTCGCCAGGGAAGTTTTACTATCTGGATTTAGTGCAGGGTTATTTACCTACGCTTTAACCCAACAATTATGGGAGTCTACCCCATCTACTACTATTCAAGTCAGTTTTTCTCGTGTTGCTAGTGCAATGTCTCAGTTGGGGAGTAAACAACAACCTGCACTTGTGAGTAATAAGAAAAATCAAGCGGGAGTAACTATAGAAAATCTACTTCCCGATGGTAATAATGGGGCTGAAGGTGCAATCATCGCTACAGAAGAAGAGGGCAAAACCGCGCAGATATGGCTAGGAGGACTACCTGCCCAGGTTTTAGAATACTACGGCAGTAATTCTCGGCTGGCTTTGTCTACAGGGGAAGAATTAGTGGTGCGATCGCGCACGGGATTAACTGCCAAAGCACAACTTGCTAAAATCAGTGATGCGACTCCCCTACAAGCTGGACAACTCCTGCAAGAAACACTGCGGATATTACCGAGAAATATTAATTTAACAGTCGCTTTAAATACAAATTTAGAAAGAATTGAACGGGTAGATGCTACTAGTGCATTTGCAGCCGTTCCCCACGTTTCCACCGTAGTCGAGGGAGAACAACCAGCAGATTACATATTTGGTAAACTCCTCCAAACCCCCAGCCGCTACGGTTTATTTTCCCTGGGTGGTGAACCCATACCCAGCACCACAGGGGAATTTAGCGAAGCTGTGAAGGTAGCTGCACTGCGGTTAGCCAAGAAATTACCCGCACTGTTAGCTGCAAAGTTATGGCGACTGACAGAAAATGAAGGTTCATCGCGTTTACCTGTCAAAGCCAGCTTAGAAGTAGTAGGAATTTCACCAAGAGTAGTATTACAACGGGAAACCCTACGAAATGCTGTAGTGGAAACTTCTACTAAAAAATCATCTAGTAGCCAGTATGCTACCCTTAAAACTCCTGTAATTCCCATTGGGAGCCGGATACAGTATCGAGTGCAGAACAAAAGCCAAAACCCAATTTATTTAATGCTATTGGGGATGAAAAATAATCGGACTGCGATCGCATTTTATCCTTGGCAAACTATCCCAGAAACCGAAACCCCCGACAATAAACTGCAACTCCAACCCATAATTATCGCCCCTGGTGAAACCATCACCTTACCCCAAACCGCCGCAACATCGGGCTGGACAATTTCGGGGCCTGCTTATGAGTGCGAATACCAATTAATTTTGAGTACCGCACCCTTTAAAGAAACTCTGAAAGCCTTAGAAACTGCCAAATCTCCCACAGGCGACCAACAACCCATTAGTACACTAGTCAATCCCTTAGTAATTGCCCAAGCCTTACTGCAAGACTTACACAATGCTAGTAGTAGCAAGACTGATATAAGTAGTACAGTTACCGATACTTATATATTAGACGTAAATCATTGGGCAAGTCTCAACTTTAGTTTTCAAGTCGCCTAGTAAAAAAAATCACAGTAAAAATAAATCACCAACCTGCGGTAGAGAGAACAAAAAACGAGAAATGAGTAAAAGTTTTCCTCTAACCAATCCCCAGCGATGCACTGAGCTTGTCGAAGTGTCCCCAGTCCCCAATCCCCAACTTAAGTACGACGAGCATTTATTTCATCCGTAAGATGGAATGCGGGAAAAACTTGACGAAAGTAGAAGAGCAATTTTGATACAAGTTCTTCATACAGAGGTCAAATAATGACAAACAGCAAAAGCGATCGCCAAATCCGTTATGCTGTGGTTGGCTTGGGTTGGTTTGCTCAAGAAGCCGCTTTACCTGCATTTGCTCACAGTGAAAATTCCAAATTAGCCGCGCTAGTTTCAGATGACCCCAAAAAACTGGAAGAACTCAGCCAAAAGTATGGCGTTGACCATACTTACTCTTATGAAGAATATGAGGACTGTCTAGCCAGTGATGAAATTGATGCTGTTTATATTGCATTACCCAATCACTTACATTGTGAATACACTGTGCGTGCTGCTAATCAAGCAATTCATGTTTTGTGTGAAAAGCCAATGGCGGTATAGCCTTTCTCAGTCTAGTGAAGTACAATAACAACAATGAGTAAACCAATTAAAAATATCATCTAAAGAGACTTGGCTAAAAGCAGTTTCAATTGCTATTACTAAATCTGGATAACTCCTAGCACCGATAGAACGGAGTGCATTCTTAATCTTTGACCAACAATTTTCAATGGGTGAAAAATCAGGAGAATACGGTGGTAAATAAATCAACTTAGCTCCAGCAGATTCGATGAGTTTTTCAATATCCCCACCTTTATGAATTGAGCAATTGTCCATGATTACATAATCACCTTTCTTCAGTTTCGGAACTAGTTTTTGCGAAATATAAGCCTCAAATGTTAGACCATCAGTCGCTCCTAAAATACTGTATTGGCTAACGACTCCTCTCAAACCAATTGCACCAATTATCGAAACATTTTTACTACGTTTTTGCGGTCTTTGACCATGCGCTCTTTCACCTTTTTTGGCACGAGCAGACTGTCTGTCCAAAGATAGATTCGCTCCGGCTTCATCTAGAAATATCAGCTTTTGGGCTGGTATTCCTCGTATTTGTAGCCAAAACTGTAATCTTAACGATTGAACTCTTGGAGTATCTTTTTCTGCGGCGTGCAATGTTTTTTTTTAAGCTAATTTCCATCCTCTTTAACATTCTGTCTACTGTCGAAATTCCAATGGTTATTCCTGTTTTTTGTTTGAGTAGCTCCCGAATTTCTGATAAAGTGGCATCATTTTTGGCTTCTACTATTTCCTGAAGCACATTCAATTGCTGAGAGTTTAGCTTTGGTGGCGTTTGTTGTGTTCTGACTTTCGGTGCGATATTTCCTGTTTCTCTATACTGTTTCAGTAATTTCTCTATAAATCCTAAAGTTACACCAAATCTTTCTGCTAACTTTCGTTGTGATATTCCATCTTTTAAATATGTATCCAGTATCTTTTGACGCAAATCGAGGGAATATGCTTTCATTTTTACCCTAGACTAGTATGTACAGCTTTATTTGCTCAATTGTACTTCAGCAGACTGGGAAAGGCTATAACAGAACAAGAATGCGAGTCCATGATTAAGGCTGCAAACGACAACGGTGTCAAACTGATGATTGCTTACCGACTACACCTAGAACCCGCAAATCTAGAAGCAGTGGAAATAGTCAACTCCCAGCAAATAGGGGAAGCACGGGCTTTTAACTCAGTTTTTACCCAACAAGTAGAACAGGGTAATATTCGTCTACGGGACATTACTGGCGGTGGTACACTCTACGATATTGGCATTTATTGCATTAATGCTGCACGCTACTTATTTCAAGATGAACCTACAGAAGTATTTGCAGTAGCCGCCACTAAGGGAGAACAACGCTTCAGCGAAGTGGAAGAAATGACTAGTGTGATTCTCCGCTTTCCTAATGAACGCCTAGCAACGTTTACCTGTAGTTTTGGAGGCGCAAAAGTTTCTAACTATCAAGTTGTGGGAACTCAAGGCGATTTGTTTGTTGAATCCGCCTATACATGGCAAGGAGAAATCAAGCATTATCTAACAATTGAGGGTCAAACTCAAGAACGGAATTTTCCCCGCCACGACCAGCTAGCAGCTGAATTTACCTATTTTTCTGACTGCATTTTGTCAGACCAAGAACCCGAACCAAACGGTATTGAAGGACTAATTGATGTCAGAATTATTCAAGCACTATATCAATCTATTGCCACAGGTCAACCCGTAAAAATCCCAACTCTTGAACGGGATCAACGTCCCACATCAGATCAATCGATTGAACGTCCTCCCGTGGAGGAGAAACCAGACTTAATTCATGCTGCTTCACCTGGTGGTGATTAACATAATCAATCAATACAGTACAGATAAATAAATAGTTCGTAGTAAGGACTAAAGTCCTTACTACGAACTTCTTCTTCCTTCTATTAATTCATGAGATAAAAACAGAGAATTTCTGTTACCTTGCCATTTTTAATGGTGAAATTTAAGCCGGCGGGACTAGGTGATTCAATTCCGTAGCTTAAAGTAGTGAACTGTCCATTTTCACTATTGGGAGGTTTGCCGTAAACTTTCAGCACTTTTGCTTGGCTGTCTCCGACTTTTATCCCATTTACAGTGGCGTATTTAGGACTAGTGACTTTGATTTGATAGACACTAAAGTAACGAGGCTGTACACCTTCATCTAAATCAATAGTGATGCCCGGATATTTCAAAGTCCGAACATTACCAATTGCATGAGAAAAACTATTTTCCACCTTCAATGGTTTACCTAAAAGCCTCCTCACTACCTGCTCAGACATGGAAAGTTTAATTCTACCTACCTCTAAACTTCTGGTGGTAATGCCTTTTGTCTGCTGTTTAATATTTTGAGCAATGAAAGGATGAGCATTGATAGCCTTAACTGAACTAATATTGTAGTCAACAAATGTGAGGCTGAAAGTAGCGATCGCTAGAAAAATTGTTCTTAAGTACATAACTAATTAAACCAAGCTGCAAATTGAAAAAATTGTCCGCGAAAAACTTCTAATAATCTCTGCCAAGTCGCTGCATCAGTTTGTTTACCAAACTCCAAATAGGGAGCAGCCGCAGTTCCTTGAACCCACAAAATTAAATCAAATGGTTGCGGTTCAGTAAAAACTTTATTGAGATTAATACCTCTAACTTCGCGTTTTCTCCAAAAGGGAATTAACTTTTTACCAGTGAGTAAAGTATCAGTTTCATCTAGAAATGCTAGCCAACTATCAATCATTTCTTGAGTTACTGCCGCGTTAGGAATTACAGCCTTTTGTTTGGGGTTGGGTAGCCATTCTCGGTCATTATCAGTTTCCGCTAAAATGGCATCCCAAGACTGACGACTTAAGGCTGTCACTGCTTGTAAATGTTGGATTGCAGCCCTTAACCTTTCTGGTTCAGCCACGGGGAAATTCATCAGGTGAACAAAGGCTACAATGTCACTAATGTCAATATTACCGAAGCTGAATATACCTGTACCTTTAGCTAAAAATGGATAAGCTGATTGAGCATTAGCAAAAATTAAATGACCTGTAGAATCAAACAATTTACTTTCATCGTATCCCAAAACAGTTTGAGTCATAGCAGAGAGTAAATTACAGTAGCCTTTGAGCCAAATGACATCGCCGAAATCAAAGGCGATCGCAAAATTTTCGGCGGCTTTTTCGGTGGTTTGTATCCCTGATAATAAACTAAAAGTTTTCCAGAAAGATTCATTTTCTTCTAGTTTCCCATCAGCATTAAAATCCATGCGTGTTAAACCAAGCCGCACAGGTAATTTAACTTGACTATCTTTAATAGGTTCAAGGGTGGCTCTGATTTTAGTTAAATCATCCAGTAAGTTTTGTAAAATATTGCGAGCATCTGTGTAAGTAACTGGTTGCGGTTGCGGATTTGCGGGTACAGGTAAACGCAAAATAGGAAAAAATTGAGTAATGCCGTTTTGCTGTAAACCATAACGGTACAATGATTGCATTAACTTTTCAGTCGCGCCCATCAGTTGTACAACACCCAAACCAAACCGCATTTGATCATCATTTTGGTTCTCTTGAATCTTGGCAACTAAGGCTGCTTCTCCCTCTTGAAATTGAGCATTAATTAAGTAAGTCTCAATCTCTGCAAAAGGTGTTTTTGATTGTGCTAGTGGTGCAAAGTGAAATAAAAGCAGAAGAGTCAGTAGAAGAGAGCATAAAAAAAGACGCATAACTTATGATTCTAAGTAGTCTTCGATGGTTGCCACACTATATCCTAAAATTACTTTTTATACTCCGTATCTTAACTTTTCCTCAAGCTTGATTCCTCTAAGCGTTAATTTACTCAAGATTTCGCAACATTTCGGCTGTGTTTCCATCAATACTGCATCCCTAATAGAACGTGGTTCATTTTTTTTAAAGAAGTGATGACTTGTGAGTAATAGATCATTAAAAATAAGTTTTTATGCTATTGCTAAACTACAAAAATCACTGCTAAAGTAACAAAACTATGTGCAAATACAACATAATTCTTCTCCTACCATTAATGATTAATTATGTTCAAAAAGTTATCAAAATAGTTGCAGTCAAATGTTACTATGTAGAACCAAAATTCTTTGCGGGTGTGATATTTTGATGATAAATTTGGCATCAAATTGCTAAAACAGCCCCATAAAGTCATATAAGTTGCAGAAAATTTTGGCAAAGTTTAGCAAACTGATATCTATCTGCAAAATCAGATTCTTCATTTAAATAACTTACGAATACTCAACTATTCGTGAGACACAGTAACCCAGTTTTAGTAGAGAAACCAGGGTGATTAAGTCTAGTCACTATAGGTAGTTAAAATCCAAAATTTGCATCTCACCTCATAGCTGATTCAAGCTGTGAAGTTAAATATTTATCAGGTATAGGCTGAGTAGTGAGTGCTGAGTAGTGAGTGCTGAGTGCTGAGTAGTGAGTGCTGAGTGCTGAGTAGTGAGTGCTGAGTAGTGAGTGCTGAGTTGGTGGATTTTTCTCCCCTGCACCCTGCACCCTGCCCCCCTGCCTCCTGCCCCCCTGCCTCCTTCCTGCCTTCTTTTCATTAGGGAAATTTCAGATAAACGGGCAAAAAAACCATGTCAAGGGTGACTGAACAGCAAAGTTCAAGAGAGCAGCCACTTGAGCTAGAACAACCTAAGATTTGGTGGGGTCTTGCTGTAGCTCTACCAGTAGCAGTTGCCGCCGGCCTACTAGCTACAGCAAAAATAGAGCAAATTGGCAAGTTTAACCCATCTGTACCCATCAAACCAGTTGCTAGTAGTGTTAGTGCTTTAGGACGTTTAGAACCACAAGGAGAAGTGATTAGACTTTCTGCGCCAGTAGGAGGATTACAATCAGCTTCACGAGTTAAACAGCTCTTTGTCAAAGAGGGAGAACGTGTCAGAAAAGGTCAAGTGATCGCTATTTTAGATAATCATGATACTCAGCTAGCGGCTGTAGAAGAAGCAAAAGCCAAACTCTTAGAAAGCCGCGCTAATTTGGCACAGGTAAGAGTTGGCTCACCTAGAGATATTCAAGCGCAAACAGCAGTAATTGCACGTTTGCAGGCTCAGTTGCGCGGTGAAAGCGAAGCCCAACAAGCTACAGTTACGCGCATAGCTGCTCAATTAAGTGCGGAAAAAATTGCTCAACAAGCTACAGTTAACCGCTTAGAAGCTGAACTAAT
>NZ_PJIZ01000073.1 GCF_021596505.1 Nostoc sp. CMAA1605
TGGGCGGGTGTGGCGATAACGTGTCCATTTTCAATGAAGGCGATACCTAAAATATTACGGCGATCGCGCTCATCTGTACCATTGGCGATCGCGGTAATTAAATTCACCGTGATTTCTTCGCCCTCACCCCGAATAATATAATCTACCCAAGGAGCTTCCTGAAACACCTCATTATACATATAGTAGGATGCACCCCACCCATGATGGTTTTCGCTTGGGGGACAAACCTCTTTCACAATCCTTAAGTGGTTTGCGATTGATAAATCATGGGGGTGATAGCTGTTGCTAACACCACATCCGGCTGATGTTCAGCAATCATCTTGGCTAAAGCATCATCAGCAATATAATCTGTCATCGCATCAATGAAGCGAATATCATTAAAGCCTGCTGTCTTTAACGCTCCACCCACATAAGGAACCCAACTTGGTGGCCAATTCCCGGCAATTTCCGCACCACCAGAATGATAATTGGGTTGAATCATCATGATCCGCATAATCTACCTCCTAATTAGGAACTGGGGACTGGTGATTAGGGACTGGGATTTTTACACTGCTCAATGCCCAGCTAACAGCACCGTCAAGCTAGTGCTATCCTGTAGTTTTCTCTGACTTTTCACTGGTATCTAGAAAACCCCTCTCCAAACCTCTCCCCTACAAGGAGAGAGGCTTTAAATTTCCCCCTTCCCTTGTAGGGAAGGGGGTTAGGGGGTTAGGTTTTAAGTTAACTTTTCGACATAACGTGAAAAGTCAGATAGGTTGCTTCCCCGACTTCCTGAAAAAAGTCGCGGATCTTAATCAACGCTAACCACTCCGTATATTGATGAAAAGTTATGATGAGGATGCTAATCGAACGATAAATTACCATTTATCCACACATCCTTATATAACTTTATAGTTATTAATCCTTAAAATAAAGTTCCTGTTTGAAAAATTAATAGTTAGTCAATAGTTATTGGGGAATGGGGACTGGGGACACTTCGACAAGCTCAGTGCTTCGCTGGGGACTGGGGACTGGGGACTGGGAAATAGTAAGAAATAGACTTGATTATCAATGCCCTATGCCCCATGCCCTATGCCCCATGCCCCATTCCCCATGCCCCATTCCCTAAGTCTTCGCCAAAGGCAATCTCACCGTAAAAGTTGCCCCTTGCCCTAAGCCGGGACTCTCAGCTTTGACTGTACCACCGTGTATTTCGACGAAATGACGAACAATTGCTAGCCCTAGCCCGATACCACCTTCCACTCTGGTGGTTTTTGAGTCGGCTTGACGAAAGTATTCAAAGACATGGGGTAAAAATTCGGGTGTAATGCCTTTACCAGTGTCGATTACTTGGATTTGGGCTTCCTCTTCTATCTTTTCTAATCTGACTTCCACCTCTCCCCTGGGGGTGTGAATTTTACGGCATTGGAGAGTAAATTCCAGACTACCTGCTGTAAGCGATCGCCATCCCCTATGACTGGGTTAATATTCTCATCGAGTAAGGTGTGAATGGGAATTGATTTAGCGTCTGCGGCTAGGCGTACTGTCTCTAGTGCCGCTAAAATTGTGCTACGTAAATCTACTCGGCGAATATTTAAATTGAGCTTACCCTGTAAGATGCGGGAGACATCGAGTAAGTCATCAATTAATTGTGTCTGTAATTTGGCGTTGCGTTCAATGGTTTCTAATGCTTGGGTGATGGTGGCTTCATTATACTTGCGGGTGCGGAGTAACTTTGCCCATCCCAAAATCGGATTGAGGGGGTTCTGAGTTCGTGGGAAAGGACGGTGAGAAATTCATCTTTGACGCGGTTGGCTGACTCGGCGGCTGCACGGGCGTTTTTTTCGGCTTCGTAAAGTTGAGCGCGTGCGATCGCTTGGGCGGCTTGTTGTGCTAACGTCAACATAAATCTTTGGTTTTCGTCCGTAAATTCTTGCTCTTGAGCAAAACTTAATCCTAGAACTCCAATTGTCTGCTGTTCGACAATCAGAGGAATACAAGCAAAGGCACAATTACCTGTAAGATAGGGGACATTAGCAATAGCTGGGTATTGACTGGCTAAGGCGGCGATATTTTCTAAAAAAATGGGTTTTCCTGTTCTTGCTGCTACTGCGATGGGAACATTGGCTGTGATGGGAAAACTCGTCCAACTTTCTCTAATCGAATCAGGATAACCGATAGCTTCTATAATCTTGAGTGACTTACCACCCGCTTCGATTAACACCACAGAACCAGCCACAGCACCCAAAGCCCCAATTCCTTGATTAACTACCACATCAGCCACCTGTTGAGGAGTCAGGGCTTCTGAGAAAGCAGCAGTAATGCTTTGTAACCTGGCTGTGCGATTTGCAGCCATTTCTGCGGCTTGTTTTGCCTGCTGAGTTTCTTGGAGTGCAAGTTGGCGATCGCTAATATCTTCTACAATCCCAAAAGCATATTGTGCCTCTCCCTCATCATTACAAACTGCCGATGAGGTCAAATTTACCCAGATCATCGAACCATCTTTGCGAATGTATCGTTTTTCTAGAGAATAACTGCTAATCTCCTGCGTCAAAACTCTTTGAGCATGATTCCAATCATTGACTAAATCATCAGGATAAGTAATATCCTGAAATCTCATTTGAATTAACTCTTCATCACTATAACCAGTCAGTCTACAAAGAGCTGGATTGACTTGCAGAAATTGCCCATCTAAAGAAATGAGGGCTATACCTAAAGCCGCCTGATCAAACATCGCCCTAAATAAAGCTTCACTCTTGCTGAGTGCTTGTTCTGTGAGCTTTTTTTGTGTAATATCCAGACCAGTCACACCCACACCGAGTAATTGCCCATCAGGTAAACAAACAGGATAGTAACTTACCAACCCCCAACGATAAACCCCTGATGGATATGTTTCTCCCTTAACTTCTTGATTCAGTAAGGGTGCTTTTGTGGACATAACTCCAGATAAAATTGGCTCAATTTGATCAGCCCACTGTGGTAAAACTTCTCGGAAAGTACGTCCAATGTGTTGACTTTGTGGCACACCATTAATCGTCGCTAGTGCTTCATTCACATAAACATAGCGGAGTTCTGTATCTAAAAAAGCCAGGGCTACGGGAGAACTGGCTAACCAAGCATTCATTAATGCTAAAGATTCTTCTTTTTTTTGAATAGCTTCTTGCAAACTCTGTCGCAATTTTGCTTTTTCTTGTTCTACCTGTTGACGCTGAGTAGTATTGATGGCTACACAGGTAATCCCCTGAATTTGCTCATTGATTTTCAGAGTTTCTACCAATAAATCATAATAAAGAACTTGTCCCCGCAAAATTACACGCACTTCTTCACGAGCAGCAACATCATTCTCTAAAACTCTGCGCTTAATACTTGTTAACTGCTCTGCTATTTCAGGGGGAAATAATTCATCATCAGACTTTCCCAAAATTTCATCCGCCGTAGTGCCTTGGAGATTATGAATCCACTGATAGCACAAATTTTGATCTTGCTGAAATACTATAATATCCGAGTTACTTAATGCTAATCTAAACCTAGCCTCACTAGCTTTGAGTTTCTGTAAATTGACCTCATCTCGATGTTTGGCATTTCTTAAAACCACAAACAAAACAGTCAAAAGTAACCCTTGTAAAATGAACAAGGTAAGTTTGACAAGATGAGCCATATCAAAAGATAGCTCAAATTTCGGCAGCAGAAAAAAGTAGTCACTGATGACAACAGATAAGCCAGTTGCTAATAGTCCTGAATTCCAGCCGCCACTCCAAGCACTTAGGACAACAGCACTAAAAAATAGTAGAAACGGAGTGCTACTCATTTCTACCCAAGGTTCTAGCATTAGCATGAATATGAGTGCCAACATTACTGTTACCACGACAATGCCAACGCGTAACAAAGAAGAAAGAGCAGTGTAGGGCATGGATATTTAGAACAACCAATACTGATTGCAGATGATTTATTTAACCTAAGCTAGTTTGCATACTTTTGTAACTTATCTCTAGATAGATTCTCTCATGATCAAAAAAGACTTCTTTAGCTAGATGCTAAGTTTTAATTTAGTTGAATATTCGTGCGAAAATGAGATTTAAAAAGCAAAATTTATCATACTTTTTATTTAAATTATCCAGCTTTATAACAGGTTACTAACTTGATTTTTAAAACTTAATAATAATTAGAAAAAGCGTGAAATAAAAGTTAACTTATGCAACAGTTTGCACAAAAATTTCTACTTTCTAGCATTCCCAGACTGACAAACTTTGGATAACTGCTACTAATTTTTCAATGTGTGTTGCTTGGTGAGTGGCCATGAGAGAGATTCTAATGCGACTGGTGGGAACAGTAGGGGGACGAATAGCAGGGGCAAAAATCCCAGAGGCTTTGAGTTTTTCACCTGCTTGCAATGCTGCTGTTGCACTGGCTAGCTGCAAACATAAAATGGGTGACTCTGATGGTAATAAATTCAGCTTGAGTGATTGCTGTTGTAGCAGTTGTTTTAAATAATTGATCTGATTCCACAACTGAGTGCGGCGTTGTGGTTCTTGTTGAACTATATTCACTGCGGCTAAAGCTGCTGCTGTGTCTGCGGGTGAGAGTCCAGTGGTGTAAATCCAACTAGGGGCGCGATTTCGCAAAAAATCAATCAATTTACCACTTCCAGCCACATAACCGCCTAAACTACCCAAAGCTTTACTCAATGTGCCGATTTGAATTAATTCCCTCCCACTACAACCAAAATATTCCACACAACCCGCACCAGTTTCACCCATTACCCCAGTCGCATGAGCTTCATCAACTAGCAGCATACAACTAAATTCATCAGCTAAGTCTAAAAGTTGCGGTAACGGGCATAAGTCGCCATCCATACTAAAAACAGTATCAGTCAAGATGAGACAGCGACGATAGTTTTTTCTATGTTCACCTAAGAGGGTATGCAGTTGTGTCACATCACAATGGGGATATTCTATAACTGTTGCCCCACTGAGAATCGCGCCATTTTTCAGGCTGGAATGATTATACTGGTCAGATAAGATTAAATCTCGCTTACCTACTAAAGCCGCGATCGCACCCAGATTCGCCAAGTACCCCGAACTAAATACTAAAGCATCTTCGGCTTGTTTTAAATTAGCGATCGCCTGTTCTAATTCTCTGTGTAATTCTCTATGTCCACTGAGTAATCTAGAACCAGTGCTACCTGTACCAAACTCTTTTGTAGCAGCCACCGCCGCCTCAATCAAACGTTCATCCCCAGCCAATCCCAAATAGTCATTACTAGCAAAATTAATAACTTCCTGCCCATCTAATATGACAGTCGCGCCTGACAGACCATGTATAGTTTTTACCGCCCGATACCAATCAGCGCGATGAATCGTTTCAAGAGATTGTTGTAACCAATCATAGGGATTGGGCATATTAATAAATCGTATTTTTGAGGCTTTTTTCTCTTGCTAGAATGACTTAAATTATTGCACGCGGTTTGCTGCAATATCAGCTTCAGCTTTCGCAATTAGTCGATCTAATTTTCCTGATGTTAAATCATTTTCTATTTGCTGATCCCACATTTTTTCTAAATATTCTTCCAGCCAGGCAGCTAGTTGACGAATATCATTTTCTGGTAATTGTTTGATCGCGGCTTCAATCTCTGGCAAAGTACCCATATCTGAGTTGATACTTCAATACATTTTCTTATTTTATCAGACTCTGAAAAACCGTATTGAGACTATCTTCAAAACATAAAAATAATTGCAAACTTCTAAGAATAGACAACTCTTTTCAATAAAAAGAACAAAATTCCATGACTATTAACTAACTTGTTCGCTACTGCTAAGATGAGCGATCGCTTGTTTAATCCAGTCTTCTACATAGGCATCTTTGGGTAAACCAATATCTTCACTGACTACGTGTAAGGCGTGACTAACTTCGTGGGCGGTGTAGCCCAAGGCGAATAGAGTCATTTGCACTTCTTCAAGAATCCCAGGGGCTGGCCCTTCGGTAGCGACGAAGAAGCCTGCTGATTTGCGCCATTC
Organism: Nostoc sp. CMAA1605; assembly: GCF_021596505.1. GTDB lineage: Bacteria > Cyanobacteriota > Cyanobacteriia > Cyanobacteriales > Nostocaceae > Trichormus. Next base: position 5,994 of record NZ_PJIZ01000073.1, read on the forward strand.
GATTAATTTAGCTTTGAGTTCTAAACAAATGCGTTCAGCGATTTTTTTACCCACACCAGGGGCTTGAATTAATATCTGGGTGTTAGCTGCAATGATGGCTTGGACTAAATCTGGTAATTCCAGGGTGTCCAACAGGGCGATCGCTAAAGCTGCACCTACACCACTGACAGTTAATAAGTGGCGGAATAAATCTCTTTCGGCTGGGGAAGCAAAACCGTAAAGTAGGGGTACTTCCTCCCGAATTTGGTAATGGGTGAAAATCTGTACTAGGTCGCCAGTGGTGGGTAATTGCTTGGCTAACCGTTGGGGAATTTGTAAATCATAACCCATACCGTTGACTTCGAGCGTCAACAGCACGCGATTACTGCCTACATTTTGAATACCGGCGACTATACCTTTGAGATAGCTAATCATTCTAGGAAACCGAAATACTTTAAACCTTCAATAATTCCACCTGCACAGAAATCTTGTGCTAGGTAACGATGATCTGCGGGATACTCGCTGTGCCATTCCAACAACTCTGGTCTAGCATTTCCGACTATGATTCCCCGTTCGTTGCCCACAGCGAATAAAGCAATATCATTACCTGAATCACCACAGACAACTGTTTGTTCTGCTGCAAATTTCCACTTTTGACGTAGAAACTGCATTGCCTGACCTTTATCGCTGCTACGCGGCACAATGTCAAGGTCAATACCGCTACTATAAATTAACTTTACATTTACTTCATATTTTTCTAACTCTGACTCAAGTTGTGGTAAGACATCAATAGCTAATTCTTGTTCCAGAAAAAAGCTGAGTTTAAAGGGACGCTGTTCTGAGTCTGGTTGTGGTGTGAGTTGTGCAAATTTCTGTGTAACAGATAATACTATTTCCCTATCCCAGCCAACGGAGAGAATTTCCGACCAAGTAGGATCAGGGGTAGCATTGCCATCTAAGTAAATTTCCGTACCCACAGAAAGCACTAACCCATCGGGGTGGAGGAGATTTTTTTCCTCTTTGAGTTCTTGGTACAAAACAGGCGATCGCCCAGTAGCATAAACTATCTTCGTCCCATATTCTTGGCGATGCTCCTCTAAAATTTGAGCCAACTGCACTAAAGCAGCATCATTACCCACAAAGGTGTGGTCTAAGTCAGTAACAAACAAAAATGGTTGGACTGCTTTCATGTTGATCTACTCCCAGGAATATGGTTGCCAAAATACGGAAAAATTTTCGATTTTAGAACTTAACGATCAAATCTATGAATGACAAAAACAGCAGGCGATCGCACCAAAAACCTCGTTGGTATGGCTATTAGCTGCATAACCTTCACTACTTTACTAGGAATGGGTACTTTTACCACTCATCCCTGAAGTTAGTAACTATATTTTTTAGCTTTTGCCTCAATCCTGGATATCGAGTACAAGCACATCAAAAAACAAAGCGGGAGGAACATCCACACCGCTTTCTGCACTTATAGTAAATATTGTTGCCATCAAAAAATCAAATCAGGATGCAATTACATTTATTAATTCAGCCAAAAACCGCCTATTTTGCCATCTTTAATGCTAAGTCTAGCTAACACATCATCACTGCGGTCTTTAAATGTCAGTTTCCATAAATATACTTGATACCCTTGCTGATTTAGTTTTCCTAAGAAAGCTGCTGAATATCCTTTCTTAATTCGCGGAGCAAACTGACTATGAACTTTTGTAAATAGTTCCTTGTTTATACCTGCTTTAAAGGCAGTCTCTCCTTGAGAAATAAATTGATCGTAATTGTTTTCCTCAATCGCCTTAATGAGATTTGTAAAAGCTTTTTGTGCTGATTGTTCAGCTTGATGGCCTTGAGTTTGTTTTATTTGTTCATTACCCAAGGAAATATTTTGTGTGCTGGCTAAAGTGAAAGGGGATAAAGCGATCGCTGCGGCAATCACTAAGACCATCTTATTCATTGATACTGTAACTCCTGGGGAAATCTGTTGTAATTAAATATCTGCACATGATAACCTGTAGTAATTAATTAAACCAACTATATACTGTTGATTTTAGTTGAGAATTGTGTATTTAGTTATCTTAGAATTGGTGTCATTGCAACTGTCGAATAGCTCTGCTTTTTGAAAATAATGATGATGAACCAGAAGCAACAAGTTCTCAAATGTACATTGACAGCTAATGAATAAACAATACGACGTTAGCTAATTTAATAGATATTTTGAACTGATTTCTTATTTTACGGGTGAACTATATTTTCTCCAGAAACGCCGCCAAATTAACAACACTAAAATAGCAATAGTAAATCCGCTTAGGGTATATATCCCTTTAGTTGCTGGCATTAACCACCAGGGTTCTTGTTCGTTTGGTTTTGGTGGTACACTCAGCTTTAAATCGCTTAATTTGATTAAGGTAGACCTAACAGGGTTATTATTCTTTTCTCCTAATCCTGGTAGCCCTGCAACAAATGAGCCAAAAGCCCATCCTCCAGCTAGGAGGGTAACGAAATTTTGAAAATTGCGATCGCGTTCAGCTTTTTCTACTTCAACTCGACTACGAACGGCGTTAATGGTATCTGATAGTAATTTTAAACCTCGCTCCAGATTTTCCGAGTCTTTAGTTATCTGTAGGCGATATTTATCTTTAACTAATTTACTAAATTCTGTTAAAAACTTAACTTCTGTTTCTTGATTTGATTGAATTTTGTGAGACTTTTGTTTAATTCTGCCTAAGCGTTTTTCATAATTACTTAAATTAATATCAATTGTACCGCCTTGAAAATCAAGTATAGTTAATTCCCTTGTGTATTCATTGAGTGTATTCTGCACATCAACTAATGTTTCATATAATGTATTTAACTCGCTGCCTTTATTTCTAGCTTGCTCAATAGCATCACTTCCAACTCTAATTTTAGTAAAATAAGTTTGTAGTGAATGTTTTAATAGACGACTTTGACTATAAGCCCAAACTATTTTGTGCCGATAATAAAATAACCGTATCCAGTCAGAATAAAATTTGCCAGATTCGTTTAAAGTAGCTTCATCAGGATATATTATGATAATAAAATGCTGATTGTTTTGAGTTAGTTCAAAAATATTTGCTCCGAGAAAGTGTCCTTGACCTTGCAAATCTCCTTCCCAATCTAAACCGGGCATTAATGCTTGATAACAAGCTTGGGCAATCTCTTCAGAGTTTTTGGGTTGAGCAGGAGGTAGCCAGCCAGAGAGCATCCAGGTTTGCCCAATAGTAGCTGTTTGACTATTTAAGATTCGCTCAATTTCAGCCTTGATATCTGCAAAGCATTTAGCAGGTTGAGCATTAGTTTTATTTTTGAAAGCACACTCTACAAGTAAGCCATAACTATCACCGAGTAGCACAGGATAGAAATAGCCTTCATATTGTTCATGATGATGTTTTGTCAGTGCGTATACATCTTTGAGAAGATGTACATATTCGCCTGGAAAATCTTGCTCATTTTCTAATAATAATGGGTGAATGTATTCAGGAATTTTATTGTAATAAGATTGTTGATTCTGCTGAATCTCTTCTGGAGTATCACCCAAACTATACTTCAAGTCATAAAGAAAAAGGTCAATGGTGGGATAAATAAGGTCAGTCATTCCAAGAAATAATTTATATTTTGGATTCTGGATGGTCAACACAGATAATTTTTTATCTGTTAAAACATGAGGCTATTATCTTGTTAGTTAGTCAGCGAACAAATAAATTGATTGCCTGAGAAATCAAATTTATTGAAATAGATTATCAGTCATAGTTTTAACCCATGATGATATGTTTTGCCATTAGTTTAGTAGTCTATTGATAATTACGCAAGGGAAGGGATGAATTAACCCCCCTTATTCAAAGGTGGGGTTAAGGAGAATAAAGTTGCTATGGTTAAGGCAAATTATAGATGAATGAGGATAGCGTTATTTTTGTGCAAGATTTTGGTTTAAAAATTGTTGAAATTGCTCAAAGCGACTTAATTTTTTAGCAGTTTCAGAAGGATTGGGAGTTGCCATAACCCTGATAGCCATGTTGGTAATTTCATTGCTTCTCAAGTCTGATGAGCTAACTTGTGGAATAGCACGGGTTGTTGGTTGAAGTTTCTGCTGTGGTGCAATTTGTTCTACTTCAGCCTCACTAGGGAGTAAATTGAGGGGCATGGTATCGCCTAAATTATCTAAAAGAGATTTAGCGGCTTGAAACCGTTGATTTAAAGGTTCGTTAGCTTCGAGCATCGCTAACAAGCGGGGTTTGATGAGTATCTCCCAAGCTTTTGGGTTGACAGACAGTTGTTCAGCAACTTGGGATAAGTCTGATTGTTCCGTATCACTTAGAGGAGTTTCTAAATCTTTCAGGGCTAGTAACAGAGCTAATAAAGTATTGTTAAGATTGGTAGTTTCCATAAGGAAAATTACTAGGATTTTTTGGTTACATGATTAACTAGCCTAGCGTAAATACTTAAATTAATTTGTGGTTATGGAAAGAGAAGCATTGGTGATCGGGATTAATCGTTATCCGACGTTGATAGAAAAACCTAGCGATCGCCCGCCGCATCTCAAAGCCCCAGCTACTGATGCCGAAGCCATAGCCCAAATTTTAGAAACTTATGGTAAATTCCATGTCGAGCGTTTACCAGCAGCTTATAATCAGGATGGGTCTTGTTTTGTCGATCCTCAGCAGCAGCTAACACTTAAAGACTTAGAAACAGCTATTGTTCAACTTTTCAATCCCCCTGGACGCAGCATTCCTGATACAGCGTTGCTGTTTTTTGCGGGGCATGGTTTACGCAAAGATATCGGTGGAGTCACAGAAGGTTTTTTAGCTGCCAGCGATACTTGTCCTGTGATTGGACAGTGGGGACTTTCTCTAGACTGGTTACGCAAACTCTTACAATCTTCCCCAGTGCGGCAGCAAATTGTTTGGTTAGATTGTTGTTATAGCGGTGAGTTATTGAGTTTCGATGATGCCGATCCTGGCAGTTTTGAGACAAAGGATAGATGTTTAATTACCGCTTCTCGTGGATTTGAAGTCGCTTATGAAGAACTGAGTGGCAATCATGGGATTTTGAGTGGCGCATTAGTAGAAGCACTAAAACCTGAAAGTCATGCTGAAGGCTGGGTGACAAATTACTCGCTGGTTGACTTAATCAAGCAGCAGTTAAAAACTGCCCGTCAGCGCCCCATCTTTCATAACACTGGCGGAGAAATTATCCTTACGGGACAAAAAGAAAAAATTGACCGTGCTGTTTTAATGGCAGAGTTATGTCCTTACAAGGGTCTAGCAGCTTTTGATTTTAACGAATCAGACCCCAAATATTTCTATGGACGCACCGCTTTAACTGATTTGCTTTTGGAGAAGATTCGGCAAGGGAATTTTTTGGCGGTTGTCGGAGCTTCTGGAAGTGGTAAGTCTAGTGTAGTCAAGGCAGGTTTACTGCATCAACTGAAGTTAGGCAAAAGATTGGGAGGAAGTGACCAATGGGCAATCAAGATTTTTCGCCCCGGAGAGCATCCCCTCAAAAGTTTAGCTAGAGTATTTGCAGATCACATAACTCCCCGCCCGGTTCAGGATGCCCAAACGCAGACAGATAAACCGAAATCTGAATTAGAAAAGACAGAAGAATTACTCAACAAGGGTACAAGCGGATTAACTCAATTAGTTCAAGCCACATTGCAATCAGTAGAAGTACCGCATGAGCTAGAGCCTGATGCCAACACTCTACCCTTACAAAATCAAGTTTACCAGCGTCTCATTCTCGTTATTGACCAATTTGAAGAAGTTTTCACTCTCTGTCAAGATGAAAACGAGCGACAGCAGTTTTTTGAGTGTTTATTAGGGGCATTAAATAATTCTGGGTTGACTGTAGTCATAACGATGCGGGCAGATTTCTTTGGCAAATGTGCCGAACAGGAATATGCAGGATTAGCACAGAAAATTCAAGAGAATCTGATTACTGTCACCCCAATGAATCAAAAGGAGTTGACCCAAGCCATTACCCAACCCGCCTATCAAGTCGGGTTAGAAGTGCAACGGGAACTAGTAGAACAAATGTTAGCCGATGTCGAAGGCCCTGGTAGTTTACCTTTGTTGCAATATACCCTAACAGAATTGTGGCGTAAGCGAGAGGTAAATCGCTTAACTTTGGCAGAATATAGCAGACTTGGTGGAGTCAAAGGCACGCTACAAAAACGGGCTGATGAAGTTTATGATGCACTTGACTCCAAAGAAGAACAACCGACTGCTAAACGGATATTCATCGAGTTAACTCAGTTGGGAGAAGGAACAGAAGACACCCGCAGACAGGTGTTTAAGACAGATTTAGTCAACCCCCAGCAATCGGCTGAAGTGGTGGAACAAGTGCTGATGAAGTTGACAGATGCCAGATTAGTTGTAACATCGGAACTGCAAGCACGGGGAGAGAGTCAAAAGACAGTGACAGTGGTGGATGTCGCCCATGAAGCACTGATTCGCCATTGGCCAAGACTGCGTGCTTGGGTGAGTGAAAACCGAGCCGCCATCCGCGTTGAGCGCAAGATTGAGGCAGCATCAGAGGAGTGGGAAAGTAAAAACAAGTCCAAAGATTATCTTTTTACCGGGTCAAAATTGGCAGAGGCAGAGAATTACTTACAAGAGTATGGGGATCTCGGTTTGCTGTCGCATTTAGCATCGGAATTTGTTCAGAAAAGTATTCAGCAACGTAACACAAGTAAATGGCTCAGGTTTGGCGTAGTTGCTGCTTTTGTAGGCGTGGTAGCTATAGGCGCAGTTGCTTCAACAATTTTTGGATTTGAGTCTCGCAAACAAGCAAGCATAGCCAAAGAACAAGCAACTATTGCCAATCTGCGAGAGAAAGCTACAAACATCCAATATACACTGCCAATATCAACAAATGTAGAGCAATTAATGTCAGCAATTGCGGCAACGGGTGAAAGTAAGTCACAACTGGGGGAAGTTTTGAATGAAGTTCAATTTAGTTTATTAAAAGCAATAGAAGCTGTGCGTGAGCGCAATATTTTTTCCGGTCATACCGATAATGTCAATGCGCTGGCGTTCAGTCCCGATGGTCAGTACATTGTCAGTGGCAGTTCAGACAAGACGCTACGAATTTGGGATACAAAAGGCAAGTTGCTCCACACCATCAAGGGTCATACAGGTACTGTCCACGCGCTGGCGTTCAGTCCCGATGGCAAGTACATTGTTAGTGGCAGTGGGGACGAGACGCTACGAATTTGGGATACAAAAGGCAAGTTGCTCCACACCCTCAACGTTCATACCGATAGTGCTTCGGCGCTGGCGTTCAGTCCTGATGGTCAGTACATTGTCAGTGGTAGTAGTGAGAATAATACGCTACGGTTGTGGGATACAAAAGGCAAGTTGCTCCACACCCTTAAAGCTACATCTGCTGTCTTGGATCTGGCGTTCAGTCCCGATAGTCAGTACATTCTCAGTGGTGGTTATGAGAATACAATACAGATGTGGGATACAAAAGGCAAGTTGCTCCACACCCTCAACGGTCACACATCTACTGTCACGGGGCTGGCGTTCAGTCCCGATGGTCAGTACATTGTCAGTGGCAGTGATGACAAGACGCTACGGTTGTGGGATACAAAAGGCAACTTGCTCCACACCCTCAACGGTCATACAGGTACTGTCCACGCGCTGGCGTTCAGTCCCGATGGCAAGTACATTGTTAGTGGCAGTGGGGACGAGACGCTACGGTTGTGGGATACAAAAGGCAACTTGCTCCACACCCTCAACGGTCATACAGGTATTGTCACGGCGCTAGCATTCAGTCCCGATGGTCAGTACATTGTCAGTGGCAGTTGGGACAAGACGCTACGGTTGTGGGATACCCCGGATACAAAAGGCAAGTTGCTCCACACCCTCAACGGTCACACATCTACTGTCACGGGGCTGGCGTTCAGTCCCAATGGTCAGTACATTGTCAGTAGCAGTGGGGACAAGACGCTACGGTTGTGGGATACAAAAGGCAAGTCGCTCAACACCCTCATCGGTCATACAAGATATGTCTCGGTGCTAGCGTTCAGTCCCGATGGTCAGTACATTGTCAGTGGCAGTCCAGACAATACGCTACGGTTGTGGGATACAAAAGGCAAGTTGCTCCACACCCTCATCGGTCATACAGGTACTGTCAAGGCGCTAGCGTTCAGTCCCGATGGACAGTACATTGTCAGTGGCAGTTTTGACAATTCCCTACGGTTGTGGGATACAAAAGGCAAGTCGCTCAACACCCTCATCGGTCATACAAGATATGTCTCGGCGCTAGCGTTCAGTCCCGATGGACAGTACATTGTCAGTGGCAGTTGGGACAAGACGCTACGGATGTGGGATACAAAAGGCAAGTTGCTCCACACCCTCATCGGTCATACAGGTACTGTCAATGCGCTGGCGTTCAGTCCCGATGGTCAGTACATTGTCAGTGGCAGTGATGACAAGACGCTACGGATGTGGGATACAAAAGGCAACTTACTCCACACCCTCAACGGTCATACAAAAAGTGTCAATGCGCTGGCGTTCAGTCCCGATGGTCAGTACATTGTCAGTGGCGGTTATGACAACACGCTACGGTTGTGGGATACAAAAGGCAACTTGCTCCACACCCTCAACGGTCATACATCTACTGTCTGGACGCTGGCGTTCAGTCCCGATGGTCAGTACATTGTTAGTGGCAGTTCAGACAATACGCTACGGTTGTGGGATACAAAAGGCAAGTTGTTCCACACCTTCAACGGTCATACAGAACCTGTCACGGCACTGGCGTTCAGTCCCAATGGTCAGTACATTGTCAGTGGCAGTTATGACAAGACGCTACGGGTGTGGCTTGGTGGTGGTTGGCAAGATTGGCTAAAAGTGGGATGCGATAGGTTATACGAGCATCCTGCACTTGTAGAAGCTAAAACTGAAGAGGCAAAAGCCGCAGCGCAAACCTGTCTCGACCTTGCCAAATGGAGCAACAGCGAAAAAGCTCAGTTTCTGGTTAATCAAGGTCAAGCCATAGCTTCAGCAGATGGAGATATCAAAACTGCGGAAGCTAAGTTTAATCAAGCCCGAAAATTGGATTCTAACGTAGCTATCCCTAGCACAACAGAAGTCAGACAGTTAGCTGCCCCGGCTCTGGTTACTCAGGGAGAAAAGCTCGTTCAAGATGGTAAAGTCAAGGAAGCTCTTGCAGCCTACGCAGATGCACAAAAATTCGACCCCAACTTGAAAATATCTGCTAATTCTTGGAATAATCTCTGTTGGGATGGCAGTTTGAGGGAATATGCCGCAGATGTCATGTTTGCCTGTGATAAAGCGGTGGCACTTGAGCCTGAAAATACAGAAATTCGTCAGAGTCGTGGTGTTGCTAGGGCGTTGACTGGCAATACTCAAGGAGCAATTGAAGATTTTGAGGTATTTCTGAAGTCGAATGATAATGAACAAGTCAAAGGTTGGGTTAATGCTCTCCGTGCTGGTAAAAATCCTTTCACCAAGGAGGAAATTCAGCGTTTATTAGATGCGAGTCAGTGAACAGTTATCGTAAAACCTAACCCCCTAACCCCCTTCCCTAGTAGGGAAGGGGGAAAATTAAAGCCTCTCTCCTTCTAGGCTAAGGTGTACACACATTTTTGTGCTGAGTGCAAAATGTGGCTTGAGGCTTTTTTATTGGTTAGAGTGGTTGGAAAGTGGCGTTGCGATCGCACTGTGTAACGCACCAGCCTTATAGAAATATTCTCAACTAACAAGGTTAATGCAGGACTCTGTGATATTTGTAATTGGATTTCACATCTTTTAATAATTTTCCTAGTAATTTTGGACAATAATTCTTTAAAACTGACAATAATTATTTAATGTACATATGGTGTCCATTAAATTATTATTGTCCAATTTAAAGAATTATTGTCATCTCTGCAAATACACACCCAATCGCCATAATCCTTGATATATAAGGGTTATGGTATTTCGATTCTAAAATTATTCTCTGGTGAAGTTTAAATCAAATGATGTCATAAATCCTGTAAACTTTTAAAGTAAATGATGTCATATTTTTTTGGGAGTAGATTATGCCCAGAAAGTCTACCAGTCAAGTCTTTTCAGCATTTGAGACTGAAGATACAGCCCAAAGTGAAGAAAAAGAAACAGAGTATCTGCTAGTTAACGAAGAATCACCAGAATATCTCAAAAAGGTGGAATTGATAGATGCCATCTGTCAAGCACCTAACAAAGCAGCTCGTAAGGATGCGATCGCAGATGCAGCGAAAGCTTTGGGTAAAAGCACTCGAACTATTAAGCGCATGGTAGAGAAAGTCGAGCAGGTAGGAGTTGCAACTCTAGCTGTTGGGCGCAAGGATAAAGGACAATATCGTATTTCCAAACAGTGGCATGATTTTATTGTAAAACTTCATGAATGGGGTAACAGAGAAGGTTCCCGGATTAATCACAATCAGATTTTTGGGTTCTTACAATCTTTAGCTTCTAAAGGAATAGAACTGCAAAACAAGAATTATGATGAGAGCTTTAAGGGCTACTCTCAAGTAAGGAAGGATTTAATTGTAGGACAGCATCCTTCTCATGTCACTGTTTATAAAGTCATAAATTCTTATCTAGAAGCAAAAAATAAGACAGTTCGCCATCCTGGTTCCCCGATAAAAGGACAAATTATTCAAACAACAGATGGGATTTTAGAAATTACTCACAGTAACCAAATTTGGCAGATAGACCATACTAAATTAGATATTTTGTTAGTTGATGAGGAAGAAAAACAAGTTATTAGTCGTCCATATATCACGTTGGTAATGGATAGTTATTCTGGGTGTGTCACAGGATTTCATTTAGGTTTTGAACCTGCCGGCTCACATGAAGTTGGTTTGGCTCTGCGTCATGCAATTCTTCCAAAACACTACACGAAAGAATATCAGCTTGAAAAAACATGGGAGATTTATGGAATTCCTGAATATGTAGTGACAGACCGTGCTAAAGAATTTAAGTCAGGGCATTTAAGACAAATTTCACTACAATTGGATTTTACACGACGTTTACGTGCTTTTCCTCAAGCTGGAGGTTTAATTGAGTCGATATTTGACAAAATTAATAAAGAAATTTTATCCTTATATGGTGGATACACTGGTTCTAGTATTGAGGAACGTCCTCCAGAAGCAGAAAGAACTGCCTGTTTGACGCTGGATGAGCTAGAGAAAATATTAGTGAGATATTTTGTAGACCATTATAATTATCACGATTATCCAAGAGTCAAAAATCAAAAACGTATTGAACGATGGAAATCAGGCTTTTTACTAGAAGAACCTGAGCTTATTGATGAACGCGAATTAGATATTTGTTTAATGAAAATTGCGATCCGCAATGTAGAAAAATATGGTTCTGTAAACTTTCTTGGTTGGATATATCAGGGTAATTGCTTGGTAAATTATGTAGGAAACAAAGTTTCTTTAAGATATGACAAGCGTAATATTACAACTGTTCTTGCTTATACTCGACCTGTTAATGGTGAACCAGGAGAGTTTATTGGTACTATACAGGCTAGAGACTGTGAGCGAGAAAAAGTATCTCTGGGTGAATTGAATTACATCAAGAAGAAATTGCGAGATGAAGGTAAACAAGTTGATAATTCATCCATTTTAAACGAACGCTTGGCTAGATTCGAGGATGTTCAAAAAACTCGTGAGGGAAGACGCAGGCAACGCCGTAAAAAAGCCCAGCAAGAACATGAGGTTAAGACTAATAAATCAAAAGTATATGAGATATTTCCCGAAAATAAACCAGCCGAAGAAATCTTAATTTCACAAGAAAATGTAACATATACTAACTTTGACTCTGATACACACAACAATGTAAATTCAATAGACGAGCCAATTCAGCAGAGTACAACTGATACCAGTCAAACAGCAAAGGCTAAACGACGACCCAGAGTTGGTGTTAATGATTGGAATCAATTCATGAGGGATCATTGGTGAATGCAATGCCAGAGACAAACTTAGCTCGTGCCAATTTAGAATTTCAGCCACAGGTAGCTGGAAGTTTTCAACCTGCTGAGGAACAACGGCGATCGCCCCAAGCACAAGCTGAGGTTGAGCGAATTGGTAAAGCTAACACTTACTATCCCCTAGACCGCGATACAGAATTGTTTGACTGGCTTGATGATCAGCGTGATGCCAAACTCTGTGGTTATGTTACATCAGCCACAGGTTCTGGTTTACTAAAAGCCTGTCAACTGTACAGGACAAAATATGTAAAGCGAAGAGGAACGTTATTAGAAGTCCCAGCGACAGTAATTTACGCCGAAATAGCACAGCATGGAGGCCCAACAGATTTATATTGCTCCATTATGGAAGAAATTGGTCATCCCCTTGCTCATGTGGGAACACTGCGAGATTTGCGATCGCGTGCATGGGGAACGCTTAGAGGCTACGGTGTTAAAATCCTCATCATTGGTAATGCTGATTATCTAACTTTAGAATCATTTAATGAGCTAATTGATATTTTCACGAAACTACGAATCCCCGTTATCTTAGTTGGGACTTACTATTTAGGTGAAAATATTCTTGAACGGAAAAGTCTCCCATACGTGCGCGTTCATGACTCATTTTTAGAGTCATATGAATTTCCTAATTTAACTGAAGAGGAGATAATTGAAGTTGTGGACGATTGGGAGAGACAAGTTCTGCCAGAAAATCGTCGATTAAGTCTTACGCAAATTGATAGTGCAATCTCTTATTTACGAATAAAGTCTGGAGGATTGATTGAACCTTTGTATGATTTACTTCGTAAGATTGCAATACTAAAAATAGATGAGCCACATTTTGAACTGAATCAATATAATTTGATTAAAAAGTTTGGTAGACGCAAAAATCCGAAAGTTAAATTCCAGAACAAAAGCTAAAATTTATCTTTGGATGAGAGGCACTTATTTTGTAGACTACTATATTTACTACAGGCTAACACTAAGACTTTAGTCCATACTGTTACTGCCAACAAAACTCAGTGTTTGCTCAACAGATTTTAACGCCGATTGAATATCCCTATTGAGAGCATCCACCTCAGCTTGAATTAAGGTCACACCCTTACCAATATCTGTGAGGGATTTTTTGATAGTTCTGATGCGTCCCAAAGCTGTGCGAATTTGCTCAAGCTGCTGTTCAATAACAGTCACATCTATCTTTGACTGATAAGTACGCAGTTGAGTCACTCGTTGTTGAATGACTAGAAACCGAATCGCAATAATCAAAAATGGCTGAGTTGTCGCAATCCAGCAACCAGCTTCAGTCACACCCTCTGCCCAGTCACCAATTTCCTGTGCTAGTCCCTCACGGGAATAACTTAAAAAAATTGCTGCATTTGCAGAACGCCGCAGCATCGCCTGCTGTAAATGTTGAGCAATTGCTTGGCGACCAAACGGCTTGGAAGGTCTGTTTCTCGCTTCAATTACAATTGATAGTTCTATTGCCGCTAGGGATTTACTAGTGAACTTGACGAGAATATCACCTGTATCCTTATCGTTACCAATATGCTCTACCTCTATGCCATTAGACTTTGACCAAGTTTGTAATTCACCAACAACTAATTCTTCATAGCTAGTACCTTTTGCTGTTGTCTGTTGAAGTACCTGTTGTGTCACCTGGGTGTCGTGGATTTCTAGAGTCAGTTTTTCCACTTGTTCAATCAAGGGTTTGATAGACTCAGCAACTACATTTCTCACTGTCACTGCCAAAGTACCGTTTTCAGTAGTGACATTTGCTAATGCTGCTTTGAATGCCCCTTGAATAGAATCTGAGCGTTTGGCATCTAATAAATGACGTAATGTTTGAAGGAAGCGACCAACAACAGAGGTTTCCTTGGCAGGGTCGATGTCCTGTGTCAGCAAAGTGCTGACGCTATTGAGTTTCTCTGTGAGAATAGCTGAAGTTTGACTAATTTGGGATTGCAGTGGGGCTAATAATTGACCATTATCTGTGCCAATCTGACTAACCAATTCTTGCTGGAAAGATTCAGCAATCACTTTGACGGCTTGGTGAAATTCCACCAATAAAGATTCCATCTGCTGCTTGACTAATTCGTTGCCGTTACGAGCTTGAGTAGTTTGCAAGCAGAGAAATCCCAACTCAAAGGCATCGAGACAAATATCTTCATATTCTGACTGGGGAAATTGTTTGAGGTAGCTGATGGCATTCTGAAGCGGGAGAGCCATGCGAGAAATCAGGACATGATTCTCTGTGATTTCAATACTAGAGGGCAGATAGTAAGAGTCCTGAGTGGCGCGGTTCATGAATCAGTTGGTAGCTGGTGACGATAACAAGCACCCTACTATCTGTTTTTTGGCTGGGTCAAGGAGATAGAGAAAAGTTTTGTCAATTTGCAAAAACTGACTGATTAATTTGGCGGTTGAGACTGATGCCACTGTTCCAACAGAGGTTGAATGACCTCCGTGTTGGCAAGTAAAAAGTCAGCGACAGCCATAATTCTCTGGTAAGGTAATCCAGCAGCACGGCGGCTGGCTTGTCCACCTAGCCAATGATATGTGGTGGATTTTGAGATGGAGCAGATTTTGGCTAGTTCTTCATAACCGAATCCCCAACGGTAGCTAAAGTCTTGGGGGGACATGAACATTTGGTTGTGCAGTTCTAGCAATTTCTGGGATTTTTCGGTATCAGACATAATTGCCCCTAAGCTGTTCCAAGGATGACTGGTCTAGGGGTTCGATATCTTCCTCAAAGGCGAAGTCGCAGGTACAGATTTCACGAGAAGGACTGTGTTCATCTAAAAGAATCAAGTAGTGTAACCCAGTGGCCATACAACTAGCTTGGTGGGTGTAGATAACTCCAATGATGCAACCAAAGTCGCCATTGGGTACTTGAAACCAGCGCACCCATTCACCAATATAAAATTTCTGCTGAGGTAAATTACTTGGAATTACTTCTGGTAAAGCGACTGGCGGTATTTGGGTGAGGATATCAGACATAGAGACTTTCCTATATCTCAAAAACTATCAAGCATTCTTCAGTAAATTAATTTTTTCGAGTATTGCTACTTTAGCAAACAAACATTGTGACACATTATTAAACATTGTTAAACATTGGGCTAGTTAGCACAACTGTTGAGAAGCAAATATCTGGTAACTCTGAGAAAAGATTCCTGAAGTTCTTGGGTGCGTTCTTGCTTTGGTTGATTCGGTAAACCGAATATTTAGGTTCGGTTTACCGAATATAAATCTAAGCATTCAGATTTTAACCAGCTTGCTGCCAAGATACCCGACTGAACTTTGATGGCATTGGTACTTGGTCAAAAGGTTTGTTTTCTTCGTTTATGGCAGACTTTGAAGTGATTAAATGTAAGTTATGGAGCGAGAAGTTGTTGTACATCCACCTTGGTACATCGAACCCCAGGAGGGAGAGAGTATCAGTCACTATTTCGGTCGATTTAGGCGACACGAAGCTGTTTGCGTATCGTCGCCTGGAACTTTAAGTAAAGCCGCAGGAATTGGCCCAGTATTAGCAAGATGGGAGAAATTTCGGTTTAATCCCTTTCCCAGTCAAAAGGAATTAGAAGCTATTGGTAAATTAATCGGCTTGGATGCCGACCGAATTGCTAAAATGCTCCCACCCAAGGGTGAAAAAATGAAACTAGAGCCAATACGCTTGTGTGCTGCGTGTTATGCAGAGCAACCATATCATCGATTAGAGTGGCAGTTTCAATCTACGGCAGGCTGTGAGCGACATCGGCTACGGTTGCTTTCAGAATGTCCCTTTTGCAAAGAACGTTTTGCTATCCCAGCTTTATGGGAAGATGGAGAATGTCAAAAATGTCACGCGCCTTTTAGGAGTATGAAAAAGCGACAAAAAGGTTATTAGATAATACTTTTGTTCAATTTTTATCTCTTGAACCTAGTGTTTCGATTCCCAGGACAAGAAAGCAGCACATATTTTGCATGAAGCCTTATGAGCTAAAGGTTTTAAAGTTCACACCCCAGGTTAGGGATGTATCTAGCATTTTAATAGTATAATTGTACTATTAAAGTTAACGTTAGTGTTTAGTTTTTCTATTATTGGTGCATCACTAGAATTTTGAACCCATACAAAGACGTTCACTATGTTTCAGTCAAGCTTTTACTTTAAAACCTTTACGTCTTCATGAATTATGATGCTAAATAAGTCTATAAATTAGCTGAAAAGCATCGCTGACCAATAAAAACCTTTATCCCTAGTGTTTGAAACTTGATTCTGAAAATTATTTTATAAATGTCTATAATTTTTATGTTTTAAGGCAAATTACACTATTCAATTAAAATTCAGGCATAATTATATGTAACTGAATCATCAAACCTTTTCATTAAAAAATCTCTTTTTTATAAGACTTTATTAAAAGAAATATAAATTAGTATATTATCCAAACAAGTAAACATAATTTGAAGTAATTGTTCTTAGAGCAAATATACCTGTTCAAAAATCTAATTGATAAACTTAACATGATTATGGTGGTAGCCAATGAACAACTGAAAAAACTCTTTCAGGCTTTTCGCAATCGCAATGACGCTGCTTTCTATCAAGCAGCAGAGGCATTAATTGCAGAAGAACTGGCAGCTAACCATCATTCTTTGGCTAGTGATTTAAAAAAAGCTTTGGGGTCGTATCGAGAACTGGCTAAAAATTCTGGCAACTTATTTACATTAGTACCCAAGGATAAACGTAGTGGAGAAGAACTCATAACTCTTCATGAAAGTTCAGTAGACGCAACAAAGATTATTTTATGTCAAGAGACTAAAGCAAAGATAGAACGGGTACTAGAAGAACATCGAAAGCGCAAATTACTTGCGAGATACGGTTATACGCCGAAGACTAAACTATTATTTTGGGGGTCTCCCGGATGCGGAAAGACATTTACAGCCAATTACCTGGCTTATGAACTTGGGTTGCCTGTAGGAATGTTACAACTGAGTGCGGTTATTTCTAGTTTTGTAGGTGATACCGCATCTCATCTTCAGCGTGTATTCAACCTTGCGAACAATACACCTATGGTTCTGTTATTAGATGAGGTTGACGCAGTTGGGAAAAACCGTGATGATCCAAATGATGTAGGTGAGCTAAAGCGGGTTGTGAACAGTTTGTTACAGGCTATGGATACATTTCAGTCTACTGAAAGTGTTATTATTGCTGCAAGTAACCATCAGTATCTCCTTGATCCTGCACTTTGGCGACGCTTTGATGACATTATTCACTTTCCTCTGCCAGATAAAACAGAGCGAGAATTATATCTGAAAACTCTCCTAAACGGAGTTAATTTTGATGGTTCAGTTGCATACTTATCGAAAAATATGAGTTCTTTTTCATATGCTGAGATTAAAACTGTGACTGTTGAAGGTGTTAAGACTATGATTCTTGAAGGTAGAGAAAGTCTAAAAAGTAGTGATATTTTGGAACAAATCAAAGCTTATAAAAAGGCTACAAGTGCTGCGAAGTCTAAACTTGAGGTAGTAATTAATGAATAATGACTTCCCGATTTTTTCTTTGATTCAACCTGAAATAGTTAAACGTCGTTCTGAGAAAAGTCGTCGTCTTCCTCCTCTACCTCCAGAAGTATTAGCTCGTCGGCAAGAAATAGCTTACATTTTAAGAAATCAAATTGAACCTTTGGCAAACTTGCTTAGAGAAATGCCGGATGAAGAGCGAAAGTCAGTATTTGTAAAAATTAAGCATCAAAGACCTGTTAAACTTATTGGAATAAAACCTGTAGCAGAGCCAACAGAAAACATAACTTTAGCAATAATCCCCGAAATAGATAGGCTTGATAATTTACTCAAAAAAGTTGAAGATTTTGGCACAGGAGATTTGAATAAAGGTCAAGCTCCTAACGAATACTTAGCTGCTATTAATCAGATACAGCAAGGAGAACCTAAAGACCGTTTATGCCAAGTATTTTTCGAGCAATATGATGAACTAATTAAGCAAGAATGGATTATTTGCGAAATAGAAATAATGTCTTTAGAAAAGGGTAGAAATCAGCAAAGACAAGAACTTATAGCGATTCGTGCTGAATTAGAACAATTGTTGAGACAACCTCCCTATGGAAATATTTTTGAACATGAGGAAATAAAAGGAACTTGTCGTGCTGTGATTCGCTGTACGGGACAAGTGTTTCAACAGCTAGTAGAAGATAAAAAATGGCAAACAAAAATATTTTGGTTTGATGCTCGTCCAGAGTTCGAGACTTTTATTCAAACTTATAACAATTTCAATATTCAAAGCTTAGGACAATTTATCAGTCCACCAGACAATGCTCCAATTGTCTGTATTGTTGATTCAGGTGTTACTCCTGGGAATCCATTTCTCCAGCCAGTAGTACGTGAGGATCTTGTTCGTTCATTCTTAAAATCTGCTCTTGATAATCCCTATGATGAACATGGACATGGTTCTGGAGTAGCATCTTTAGCTTCTTATTATGCTTTAAATGGTTATCCTGGCTCTGATAACGAAGGAAAAGTTTGGATTGCAAGTGCTAGGGTTCTTGATCACGAAAATTCGTTAGAAGATGAGCGTCTTTTCTCCAAAATAATAATTGAAGTTGTGGATACATTTGCTCCGCTAGGAGTGCGAATTTTTAATCTATCAGTTGGCATAATTAATAGGAAATGGAATGCGGAAGCCAAAAGAACAGTTCCTCGGCGGTCTTGGATAGCGAGGACTATTGATAGACTTTCAAGGGAAAAAGATATAGTTTTCGTTATTAGTGCAGGAAATATTCTTACAAATGAAATCCGATATTACTGGCAAGATGGAATAACTTACCCAAAATACTTTGTTGATGAAGAAGCAAGTATTCTTGATCCTGCTCAATCTGCTTTATCACTTACTGTTGGTTCTTTAGCTGCCACAACTTTAGCCGCAGGTAATGTAGCAACTGCAATGGCAATTGCTGAACAAAAACAACCATCTCCTTTTACCCGTTGTGGGCCAGGAATTAGTCAAGAAATAAAACCCGAACTTGTTGAACTCGGTGGTAACTATTTGATTGATGAAAATAATTCTATTCGTACAAATTTAGGTACTAATATAGTGATGGCAAGTAATCAAATTACTCCTGCACTTGCTCATAACTCAGGAACTAGCTTCGCTGCTCCTCGTGTAGTTCATAAATTGGCACAAATACTTAGTGACCTGCAATCTCTTGGTTTAGACTACATCTCTGCACCATTACTTAAAGCATTTATAGTAAATTCAGCGTCTTATCCTGAAGAGCCAAGTTTTGAGTATTTCCGTAGCGAAATGAATAGTATTCAACCTAAACACTGGCTAAATATTGTTGGTTATGGTATGCCAGATCATAATCGAGCTACCTATTGTGACCCATACTCAGCTATCCTTTTTTTTCAAGGAGAAATAATTCCTAACACTGTTGCTTACTTTGATATCCCCGTACCTGTTTGCTTGGTAGAAGCAGACAGGGGTACTAAACGTTTGACAGTCACTGTAGTTCATGCCCCTGAAGTACAACGTTGGGGATTAGAAAGATATTTAGGCACAACATTAAAGTGGCGTATGTTTAGGGGAGATGTGGAGCGTGAAGATATTAAAAAGGAAATGTCTTTAGAAGAAGATGAATTAGGGTTTGAGGATATTAATAATGAGATATCTGTAGACGAAGGTGAAGCTGATTCACCAAAAGAGTTAAGGTTTCAACTAGGCGTGACTTTACGTTCTAGAGGCACAGTACAACATGATGTTTTTGAGTGGAAGATTCATCGTCAAGAACACAGTGAAAATTTCTACACTCTGGCTATAGCAGTATACGAAAAGTGGGGTCGAGAAAATGCTAATCCTGTTCCTTATGCAGTGGTTGTTCGTTTAGAAGACACAACTCAATCAGCCCCAATATATGCTGAAGTACAAAATATTCTAGCTGCTATCGAAGCTCAAACCCAGGCTGGGTATTAAAAATATAAATTGAAATAAAATATCCCTGACTATCCCCTCCCCCCCAAGCAATGGCACTTAGTAACTGCTGAGGGGAGAACGGTTTAACTCATCCTTGTAAAATTTCCAATTGGGCATAAATTTATTCATCAAAGCTACGAAGCGATCGCCATGATGACGTTCTAACAAATGTACCATTTCGTGAACTACAACATACTCCAAGCAGTGCTTGTCTTTTTTCGCTAGTTCCAGGTTGAGCCAGATGCGTTTGGCTTGAATGTTGCAAGTACCCCATTTGGTTTTCATCAGTTTTATCCCCCAGTCTTCAACCTGAACGCCTATGTTTTTTTGCCATTTGGCGATTAATGGGGGAATCTCCTGTTTTAGTTGCTGTCGATACCAGGACATCATGACTTGTTGGCGTTGCGCTTGATTACTTCCTTCTCTCACATACAGGTCAATATAAGTATTATTTCTAACTTCTACTTTGGGAGTTCCCTGGTAATAAATTACATTCAGTAAATAGCGTTTACCTTGAAAATAATGGCTTTCACCAGAGACAAATTCTCTTGGTGACTGGCGTTCTTGTGCTGCAAAGTTAGCTTGATGCTTTTTAATCCAGGCTAGTTTGGAGATGGCGAATAAACGCACTGCTTCGTCATCAAGATGTAATGGGGTAGCAATACGTACTCGACCATCTGGGGGATGTACTGCCAAGTGTAGGTTTTTAATGTCTTTTCTGGTAACGTCTATGACGAGTTCACCGACTGTTATTGGGTGCATTTTAATACTCGCTTTGGCTTTTGACTATTTCAAAAATGCGTTCTAAATCTTCTGGGGAATCTAGATGTTGTTTAATGGCATTTTTTACTTCGCGTTCTTTGATTGTCTTTCCCCTCCAACCATCTTTTTTGGTTTTGCGAATCGCTGCGTCTATCGCTAGAGCTAATACTTCATTTTGATTTAGGTTGTCGTATAACGCTCTTTTAGCGGGAGAGTTCAATGATTGAGGATACTGTGATGAGTTGCTAGGTTCAACAACTTGTTTACTTAATGCAACAATTTGCTGCAAGTAGGCTTGATAGTCTTGAGCAGCAGCTTTCCTGACTTGGATTAATTCATCCAGCAGGGTGGACATCTTTTCAAAATATTTGGGGTTGGTTGGTTGTTGATCAATAATGACTTTGCGTAAGTTGTTTTCGATGGTTTCGGCTACGGCTACTTTGTTTTGCTTGATAGTTTTGGGTAATGCGTCAACTGCATTAGCTCCGCGTTCGACAATTAACTGAATCAGTGTCATATCGTCAAAGGCGGAAATAACTTCGCTTTCTTCTGCACCGATATAGCTATCAATCAGGTGACGCATGGCGGGTTCATAGGTTTTTAAGTCGATATAATCGCCACTGCGTAGTTTTACCTCGGCGCGTACCTGTTCGTAATATTTAACTTCTTGTTTAATAATTGTGATTTCTGCTGGGGTGTATCCAGCTTCTTCCATGTCATTAGCTAGGTTGGCGTAGGCTCGAATTAAAGCTGCTGTGTATTTATAGAGTGCAAGGCGTTTTTGCTGGTTGTCTGTGCGCTGCTCTGGCTCATCGTTCGCGCCACCGAAATAACGTGCATAAGCATCTGTATCTTTGGGAGGTTCTACTGGTTCACACAGAGCTTTGATGCTTTCTCTAGCAATTTCTAAGCGTTCCTTACCCTTGATTAATCTGTCGCTTAATAATCCATCAATATCACCTATTTCATAATCTTCAAAGGCTTCAGATGTGTAGTCTTTAACTGATTTTTCTAAGCTTTTAAATAGGTCTTTGTAGTCGATAATGTAACCATATTCTTTATCTTCCCCATCTAGCCGATTAACGCGACAAACGGCTTGAAATAATCCGTGGTCACGCATGGATTTATCAATATAAAGATAGGTGGTAGGGGGAGTATCGAAGCCTGTCAGCAGTTTATCAACTACTATCAATAGCTTCATTTGGGCGGGTGATTCGATAAATTGCTTTTTAACATCTTCCTCAAATTTCTCTGGCGTTTTACCATTGAGCATTTTTTGATAAATTTCGTACTGCTTTAGCTTTTGGGTGAGTTCATCCTCTCCGGTGCTTTCACCTTTAATACTCTGGGGAGAGGCATCATAGGAAGTGACAATTGCACATTTTGTAAAGCCAGTATTTTGGAATAATTCGTAATATTTGCAAGCTTCATAAATACTGCTACTGACGAGTATGGCGTTACCCCGACCGCTTTGCAGGCGGTCTTTAGTATTAAAATCTAGAATGATGTCTGCAACAATTTTTTCTAGTCGTGATTTGGAACTGAGGACTTTTTGCATCGTACCCCAGCGTCTTTTTAGTTCCGTTTTGGCAGATTCAGTTAAGTTTTGAGTTTTGGCTTCAAACCACTTATCAATTTTGTCTTGTGAGGTAATATATTGGTCAACGTTGCGAGCTTCATAGCGCAAATCTAAGACAACGTTATCGGTTACTGCTTCATTAAATTTGTAGGTGTGAATGTAATCACCAAAAACTTCTATAGTTGTTTTCTTATCTTTTTTAAGTAGGGGTGTGCCAGTAAAACCGATAAACAAAGCATTGGGTAAAATTTGCTTCATGGCTTTGTGCAAATCACCTGATTGGGTGCGGTGACATTCATCGACAAAGACATAAAGATCGCCTTTGGCTTGAAAATCTTGGGGTAAACTGCGCTTGAGTTCGGCTATGTAGTTGTCGTAGTGGGTTTGAGTTTTTTTACCTTTTTTACCGTCCTTTCTGCCAAATTTATGGATTAAGGAGCAGAGCAACCAAGGAGTAGTATTATTCAGTTGGGTAATTAAGTCTCTACCGCTTTTAGTGCGATAGATGTTTTCATTTACCCCTAGAAACACGCTTTTAATTTGCTGGTCGAGTTCATCACGGTCAGTAATAATTAAGACACGCGCATTAGAATTATATTCCCGAATCCATTTGGTGAGCCAAACCATCGTCAGGCTTTTACCACTGCCTTGGGTGTGCCAAATTATGCCACCTTCTTGACGGCGGATGTAATCTTGGGCATCTTTAACGCCAAAATACTGGTTATGACGGCAGAGTTTTTTGATACCACAGTCAAAGACGGTAAAGTTGTGGATGAGTTCTAAAAAACGCTGTTTTTCACACAGTTGCAACAGATTTTTATCTAAGGGGTTGGGGATATCGCTGTGAGTATCTTCTTTCCAGGTGAGGTAATACTTTTCTGGGGTTTCTATAGTGCCGTAGCGGAGTCCTTCGGTGTCGTTACCTGCCATGACAAACTGCATGGTGTGGAAGAAGGACTTAATAAAAATTGATTTTTGGTTGTCGAGGTTCTGGCGGATACCTTGGGAAACGGAGATGGTGCTGCGTTTGAGTTCCAGGACACCAAGGGCGATGCCGTTAACATACAGTACAATGTCTGGGCGTTTGGTGTTTTCACCTTTGACGGTGACTTCTTCGGCTATGGCGAAGTCGTTTTCTAGGGGTTCGTCCCAGTTAATTAACCAAACAGTTTGGGAGTTTTCGCCAGCTTCTTCTTTGACGTTCACCCCATAGCGCAGGAAACTGTAAACTTCTTTGTTGATGTCATAAAGACCTTTGCTTTGGTCGCCTGCGACTTTGTTGAGTTCATACAAGGCTTTGGTGATGAGGCTGTTGCTGTAGCCTTGTTTGTCGCGCAGGAAGGCGGTGAGGATGTCGGTTTCGATGTTGCTGTTGTTCGGTCGGTCTTGCCAATTACCCAGATAGCGATATTTTAGTTGTTGCTGGAATAGTTGCACGATGCGGTTTTGGGTTTGGCGTTCTGGTTGTCCGACTTGGTTCATAGCAATCTCGTTTTTCCGGTGAGTAGTTCTTGCATTATTCCCTGTTTGATGGCTTTGTATTTATCGCGCTTTTGTTCTAAGCCTTCAATTTCTGCGTCCATGTCGCTGAGGACTTGGGCGATCGCTTTTTGTTCTGGAAGTGAGGGAAGGGGTATTTTATATTTTTTAAGGGTTGCAATTGAAATTGCTGGTTGTGCGCCTGTTGTTCTTAGTAATTCAATTTTTCCAGTTACATATAAATTCCATAGTAATTGCCATACAAAATATGTATTATGTCTTGTTTTATCAACAGATATTTTTAAAGCATTTCCAGATAATATTCCTACTTCATGATGAATTGGAAAGATGGCACTTGCACCGCATCTTGCTCCTATTTTTGCCATTACAATATCACCACCACTGACAGAACTTCTTTTTTCTTGATTAAATTTATCTGTATCTACATAGAGGTAATTGTCAGCCTTAAAAAATCCATCAGTAACGTATCCACTTGTAATAATGGGAATACCTGATTTGCGATAATGTATTGTTTTAAGATTTGAACCAAATGGGCCATCTACAATGGCATATTTCATATTTTGAGGTGTAATAGAGGCAAGAGTATTTACGTCCCAATCATCTGGAATAATACCCACCTCAGTATTATTGTAATTGTCTGATACATTTGTGTCAGTTACCTTACTAAAACCGGACAAGCGTTTTTTGCCCGTGAGTAGTTGCTGTATTGTACCTTGCTTGATGTTGCGCTTTTTGGTGATGAGTTGCTCCAACGCTGTAATCTGGGCATCGACATCACTGAGAGATTGGGCGATCGCTTTTTGTTCTTCTATTGTTGGAGGGAGAGATATTTTTGTTAAACCAATTAAAGCAGTATTTAAGTTTGGCTGACCGTTTCCTGTTGCTACTACTTCCCTAAACTCTCTGGTTTTGGCATTCAAAACATAGTATAAAAATAGTTTGTCAGCGTCTTTATTTAAGTCTATAAATGCAGCAATGCCATCATTAGCACAGCATTTTACTGCAAGAATTTTGGCAACTCCTAGAGTTGCACCGCTATTTGCAATGATTAGTGTTCCATTTTCTAATGTTCTACTATACTTGGCACCTTCTTCTGTTAAAAATCCGATTGTTTGTGAAACATATATAGAAGACTCTGGAATATTAGTCAATGCTGCTACAGTTAACCAAGGAATAGAGATTCCACCAAAAAACTTTGGATCACCTGCTGGTCTTGGAGATCCACCTCTCACAACTTTGGAAATACTACCTAATTCCCTAACATTCCAATCATCAGGAATAATCCCTAACTCTGTATTTTGGTAGCCCTCTGGTATGTTTTCTTCTATCACCACACTAACCCTATTTTTTGCAGATGTGCCTCAACCTTACTCGTAAACTCATCCACCCTACTTGTCAACTGCGACAAAGGCGTATCATACCGTTCCGCTAACTCCTGAATCCTCTGTATTAATCATTCAAAAATCTTAATTAACCTTTCTATTTCTAATCCGCTTAATGTCTTCCCAAAACTCCTCTCTTGTCACCTGATCTAAAATTTCCTTTCTTTCTTGTGTATAGTCACCGCTTCCCCATCCAGCTTGTTGTAAAAACCTAATAGCGTCAACTTGACCCAAATTTTCTACTAAAACCTGATAACCTTTTTTTCTCAATTCAATTGGTGTCATCATTTATTTATCCTCCTAATTCAAAAAAGTTTTCATCAACCAAGTTACAGGATTATCTACAGACACTTTTAACAAACCTTGATGCCGTAGTGAGTTCTTCAGTAATCGGTCATCAGTAGAAAGTAAAATATCTGCCTGAGCGACTTCTGCACAAGCAATATGAAAAGAATCATAAAGACCAAAACCTAATCCTTCCAATTGCTGCGAGCGAAAATCCACCTCTTCATCTATGTTGATACTAATCACAGCAAATTCTAATAATTTTAAGATATTCTCCAATTTGTCGAGATTACGCATTCTCTCTAACTCCACGCTGATGGCTTCGCTAGTAACAAGCTGCCATTCTCCAGTACGAATGCGCTCCATAATGCTAAGAATAGCTTCTCCTTCTAAACGGATTCGCTCTTGTGTCCAGTCGTCAAAAGGACGATTTAGACAACAAACATCAAGATAAATTTTATAGTTTTCTCTCTGTTGATCCGTTACCACACTAAACCCATCCTCTGCAAATGTCCCTCAACCCGACTTGTCAACTCATCCACCCTACTCGTCAACTGCGGTAAAGGTGTATCATATCGTTCTGCCAATTCCTTAATTCTCTGTGTTAACCGTTGCGAAATCCTCTCCATTTCCGAATTTATCGCCTGTCTCAACGTCGCCAACCACTTGTCATCTACCACCAGGGTTTTAATCTCATCCTCTGTTAAATCCCCGTATTTTGTTAACACATAATTATTCAAAAATTCAGTCGCTACTTTAATTTGTTTACTAATATCTGCCTCTTGCTCAATCAGCTTTAAATAAGCCTTTAACACCTTCAATTCATCCGCAAAAGTTGCATCATTTTTAATTTTCTTAATGCGTTCATTCACATTCGCTTTAGTAATTTTCCCACTGTCATTAGTGACTTCCTCCAGCAAACCATCCTCACCGCCATGTTCTTCTTGCAATTCCTCCATCTGGCGAACAATGTCATCTTTTTTCGTTTCCAAAGTTTCAATTGCTGCCTGTTCTGCTGGAAAATAGCGGTTAATCATCAACTCCTTCGGAATCAGTTCGCAGACATAATCTGTAATATGACCTTTTTTATTCGTCACTGCTGTCAGTTGCGCCTTCCAGCCATCTTCTACCAAAAGATAAACATCATCTTTCATCGTCTCCACCCAATAAGTCATTAGGTGCTGATAGACATCATATTTATCAATCAAGCTTTTACTCGCAAACGCTTGCAGCAAATCTTCCGAAAGTGAGTGAATAATAGCCTTGGGCTTATCGCCCACCTGGATGGCTTTCAGCAAAGGTGTGTGTTTCGCTTGCCATGTTTCAAACACTGCGCGGATTTCTTCCCCATAGCTGATAAATTCAGGATGGGCAAAAATACAAGATTTTACCTCCGAAGCTGGAATTTTCAGCATCAAGTAACCTGGCCTATCCGTCACTGCAAATAAATCCTGTTGCAGCGTCGGGTAAACTTGCCAGTAATCACTCAAAGCTTCAATATCTGGCTTGGGTATCCCCCCCAACAGATGCGCCTCAATATCCTGAATATCTTCCTCTTCCTGAGAGTCGATATAACGGGGAATATTCAGGTTATACTCATTCGCCTCAATTTCCTGAAGCGACACCATCCGCGAATATTTCGCCACCTCAAGCTGTTTGTTGAAGACATCAACAATTTTATGAATATCCTGCTCTCGCAGACGGTTTTTATTGCCGTCTTTAACAAACCCCTTGCTGGCATCTATCATAAAAATGCCTTGGCGATTTTCAGCATCTTCCTTGTCTAAAACAATAATGCAGGCAGGAATCCCCGTGCCATAAAACAGGTTCGGCGGTAGCCCAATAATCCCCTTGATTATGCCCCTGCTAATCAGATTTTTCCGAATGTCCGCCTCTGCATTCCCCCGAAACAGCACCCCATGCGGCAGAATGATTGCTCCTTTACCGTTGCTTTTGAGAGAGCGAACCATGTGCAGTAAAAAAGCATAGTCCCCATTTTTAGCCGGAGGAATGCCATATTCTTTAAAGCGTTCAAATTTGTCCTTTATCGGGTCAATTCCGTTACTCCAAGCTTTGGAAGAAAAGGGAGGATTAGCCACAGCAAAATCAAAAATTTTGAGACTACCATCCGCTTCTTTAAAGTAAGGACTTGATAAAGTATTGTCTTGCCAAATCTCGGCCGTATCATGTCCGTGGAGAATCATGTTCATCCGAGCCAAGGCGCGGGTAGCGTTGTCCATTTCTTGGCCGTAGATGCTTATTTTTACATCTGTCTCATCGGCCGCCTTTATCAACAGAGAACCACTACCACAGGTAGGGTCGTAAATCGTATCATTTGAGCTTTTGGCTAAATTAATACCTATAACCTTAGAGATTACACGGGAGACTTCCGCCGGAGTATAAAATTGTCCCTTACTTTTACCTGATTGTGTGGCAAAGTTCCGCATCAGGTACTCATAGGCATCGCCTAGAATATCATCACCATCAGCGCGATTTTTACTAAAATTCAGTGCTGGGTTCTCAAAAATACGTACTAAGTTGGAAAGCCTGTCCTGCATTTCCTGTCCCTTGCCCAACTTGTCGGTATTATTGAAATCAGCTACATCAATAACACCCTTTAAATCATTAGCCTCAGCTAAGTTGGCGATAATTTTGTTAATACCTTCCCCGATATTTTTCTGTCCTTTCAGGGCAACAATATCTTGAAAGCTTCCACCTTTAGGCACTTCAATCAGGGCATCTACCACACCAGCATATTTATCAGATACATATTTAACAAACAATAATACCAGTACATAATCCTTATATTGCGAGGCATCCATACCACCCCGCAATTCATCACAGCTTTTCCATAACGAACTATAAAGTTCACTTTTCTTAATCGCCATTTCGTGTAGCCTGCAACAGATATCCCCTGCTCAACTCTGCCAGAGGTTCTTAAGTCCGTCTGACACTTTGCCTTGAAGTTTTTACATCGTGCAAAGAATCAATAACATACCACGCATCAAGACTTTTCTCATGTAGTGGCTGAGGATATATCGTATATCAGGAATTCGCAAATTGTCCTATCTGCGACAGGTATCTTTTAGTGCGGCGAGTTTTGTTGCTTCTCCCGCTCCTCAACAGCTTTACTAACAATTCGCACTACAAGATTACTGATGGGACGGTCTTCTTCCTGCGCCCATCTCACCAAAGCCTCATGAATATCTTTGGGAAAGTATATCGAAGTTTGTACGCGATCGCTCTGGCTCATCAATTTTAAAAGGATTTGTCGCCGATCCATCATAACCTTACAACCTTGTAACAAGGCTAAATAATGTTTAACAATGTGTGGCAATGTTCATGTGATAGATTAAAAACATTCCTACACATTAATTCCATGTTCAAAAATTTGCCTTGGCGGAGGTCAATCACCAGTTAACTTTAATTGCACAAATAAAAAACATTTAATTCTATGGATTTGTTGTTACTATGAGCCACACTACTGAAAAAATTTATACCACCCCAATTTTAAGAACTATAAGCTGTGATTTATGTGCTACAGAAGATGTACTTCGTAAAGTATGGGAAGAAATGACTCAAAAAAATACGCCCCTAATTGTTAAATTATTGAAATGTGTAAGTGAGCAACCAGAATTTGAAACCTATAAAGAAAATGGCACAATAACTAAAAAGGAAATCACTAATTTACGTAAAATTTTAATAGAAGATTCTGATTTGAAATACCAGTCAGGTCGTCTCCGCACATCAGCAGACTCTTTGGTAACAGAGGTTTATTCCTCATGGCTTCAACTATACCAAAAACGGCAGAAGCAGAAAGAAGGTAAAGAATACTTTCTCAACAATATACTTAAAAGTGATGTTGAACTTGTAGAAGAAAGTAATTGTGATTTACAGACAATACGTTGCAAAGCACAAGAAATACTGAGACAAGCAGAAGAATTGTTGAGACAAAGCCAAAATTCAGTATCTCAAGTAAACGTCAATAACAACATTCCGAAAAGCGTAACTAAGATTTTGTATGAAATTCATAGGGAAACACAGGATATTCTAACGCGATGTGCAGTAACCTACCTGATAAAGAATCAGAATGATGTTACTGAGATAGAAGAAGATATCACAGAGCTTCAAACGCGGCGCACAGAAAAAGAAGTAGAGATTAAACGCTTAAACAAACAGATACAGAATAGTAGATTACCTCATGGTAGAGATATAACTGGAGAAATATATAATCAAGCATTTGATAATCTCATAAATCAAGTTCCAAAAGACAATAATGAATATTCAGAGTGGATAAATTGTTTTTTAAGTAAAAAAGCATCATTACCTTATCCTATAGATTATTTATATGGAGATTTAAGTTGGTATAAAGATGATAAT
Source organism: Nostoc sp. CMAA1605 (assembly GCF_021596505.1). Lineage (GTDB taxonomy): Bacteria > Cyanobacteriota > Cyanobacteriia > Cyanobacteriales > Nostocaceae > Trichormus. Next base: position 35,803 of record NZ_PJIZ01000073.1, read on the forward strand.
GGAAACATTTATGTTTACTTCAATGGTTGGTCTAAATATCATTTTAAAATTTGTTGTGATAAACGCCAACTTCATTTTTTTGAACGTTTTTTAGAAGACTACAAAGCTGTTAAGGAAAGTGAAAAGGGAGAAGAAAAACTCTCTGGTAGCTTGGTTACACTACGTTCTGCACAGTTATTATGGCAACAAGGGGAAGGTAAAGGTCAACCCTGGAAAGTAAATAAACTAACCCTACATTGTACGTATGATGCTCGTTTATGGACAGCAGAGGGTACAGAGGAAGTAAGACAGGAAAAAACTAAGAAAGCTCAAAAACAAGTAGATAAAGTAGGAAACAATGAAGATATTGATAGCAAAGAACAGAAGAAGCTCAGTAAAAATATAGCTTCATTGTCTCGTCTTAATAATTCATTTACTCGTCCTAGTAAGCCAATTTATCGAGGTCAATCTAACATAATTGTTGGAGTTAGTTTTCATCCGGTTGAGTTAGTAACGCTTTCTGTAGTTGATGTAACTAACCAACAAATACTGATATGTAAAACGCTCAAACAGTTACTGGGCAATGCTTTTTCACTATTAAGCCGTAGACGAAGACAACAAGTGCATTTGCGTAAGGAGAGGGAAAAAGCTCAGAAAAAAGATTCCCCATGTCATCTAGGAGAGTCACAGCTAGGGGAATATGTTGATAAATTACTGGCAAAAAGAATCGTGGAAGTCGCTAAGGAATATCAGGCTGATAGCATTGTCTTACCTGGGTTACAAGGCATTAGGGAAAATCGTACCAGTGTAATTCGAGCAAAAGCAGAAACCAAATTTCCCGGTGATGTCAATGCACAAAAATTATATGTCAAGGAATATAATCGCCAGATACACAATTGGAGCTACAGAAGGCTTCAACAATCTATAAAGTCAAAAGCTGCCGAATTGAAAATCAGTGTTGAGTTTGGTGTACAGCCATCTTATGGCACTCTGGAAGAGAAAGCCAGAGATTTAGTCTTGTTTACTTACCAAAGCAGAATTAATACTGTTGGTAGATAAATTTCTACCTAAATATTGTATTATCAAGTGTAATAAATCGGTGCCATCATATTAAGATGCTACAGTATCAACCCCTTTGATTAGATACTGTCAGAATGGGTTAGTTTAACGCTTTGACCAGCGTATTCTTTCTGGCCCTGGTAGCTGCCAACTCTACCTATGCGTTCATCTAAGTGTTTGTTAGCAGTAGTTGTTTGGGTAAGCAAATGCTGCTGTTAGATGAGAAAGGACTCGCACCGAGACGCATGGGAAGTATGAGGTGTTAGGGTTTCAAACAGCCCAGAACCTTAGCTCTTGACATCAGACTCTTTTAGCTTGGTGTTGGGTGACAGAGCGGCCTGTATGACTAGAATCTTTGGTTTTGGTTGTACGAGGAACTTATACCTCTTAGTTTATAACAAAGTAAGGGTACGGGTATACCGTCACGGTGGCTACCGAACTTCCACCCCCTAATTTTTATTTTTGGCAAGTCAAAGTGGGGGCAAAATCCCCAGGGATACGCCAAATTGCTAAAACTCTTATCTTGACTGAATTTTATGATTCTCCAGGCGAATCAAAGTTTATTTATTGGCGATAGAAAATATGCTTTTAAGTAGACTTGCCAAAATTTCCTGTGGAAAACGGTGAGGATAAGCGTTTGACAAGTCAGGGTTTCAACAACCCTCACAGTGGGCGGTGGGTTGAAAGGGTGTACGCCAACCGCAACATTAAAACTGTGAAGGGCGTTTCAACAACCCTCACAGTGGGCGGTGGGTTGAAAGTGCCGTAATTGATGGCGAAGAGGTAGAAGTACCGAATGTTTCAACAACCCTCACAGTGGGCGGTGGATTAATAAACTTACTAGCTTATTTGCTGACGCTCTATAGGATTGAGGCTTTTTGACTACTCAAAAATTTTTACGTCCCGTTACTTAGTTGTGTATGAGCTAAGTTTTACCTTTTTATATCGTATAATTATTGATTAGGGTGGTTTGAAAGGAGCGTTGCGATCGCACGATTTAACGCACCAGTCTTATAAAAATATTCTCGACTAACAATGTTAATGTAGGACTTTGTGACATTTTTAATTAGAGTCCATATTTCTTAATAATTTTCCTAGTAATTTTGGACAATAATTCTTTAAAACTGGTTTCAACTCTGAACAATAATTCTTTCAAACTGGATCGATGGCTGAAAGCCAAGGAAATACGTAACTTATGTCGTTCAACCCTGTAAAACTGGACAATAATTCTTTAAAACTGACAATAATAATTTAATGTACATATGGAGAATAGGGAACTCGAATCCCTGACCTCTGCGGTGCGATCGCAGCGCTCTACCAACTGAGCTAATTCCCCTGAAAGTATTGCTGAGTGCTGAGTTGCGCGTGCTGAGTTAATCAAAGTATCAGCAATTGCATCAACGCTCTGCTTTTAGAGAACATTCTAACATTCACTGGCGGTGGGCTGTGGTTCTTTGCCGGAAAATACTTGTTGGACTCGTTCTAGTTCTAATTCTGTTAAATAATCTACTGTCCAGTTACAGCAACGCTGAAGCATATGAAACGGGTAAGTATTCGCTACACCTAATACTTGCATCTGTGCGTGTCTGGCTGCTTGAATACCTGCGGGGGTATCTTCAATTGCCAAACATTCTTGAGGTTTTAGATTTAAATCAAGATACTCTTGATTTAGGCGTGTGAGTGCAAGTAAATAACCATCTGGTTGGGGTTTACTGGTAGTGATATCATCCCCAGCAACAATCACAGGGAAATACTCTGCTAGTTTAGCTCGCTCTAATACTAGCTGTATTTCTTGATGGAGCGCACCACTAACTATAGCTAATTTGAGATGCTGAGAGCGCGCTTGATAAATTAAGTCTTCCACACCTGGATATATGGGTAATTTTTCCAGTTTCTCTAGTTCCAATACATAGGCTTCAGCTTTGCGGCGAAGTAGCTGAGTTAAGTATTCTTCGCTCACGACTCTACCACGATTGGCGAACAATTCTTGAAAACAAGCGCGATCGCTACGTCCTAAAGAAGCTTGACGCTCTTTAACTTTTTGGGGTTGCAGATTTTCTTGAACCAGAATTTCATCGATTAATTTTAGGTGAATGCGTTCATCGTTAATGATTACGCCATTGAAATCAAACAGAATTGCCTTTAAACTCATGCCGTTATGCCAAAAGCTGGAGACTCTAAACCCTCCAAATTATTATTATCCATTGCAGGTCTATATTGTCTCACCTTTGCTTGATTAGTTGCATCTGTGACAGGCAAAGGTTTAACACCACTACTTAATTGATTTATCCACCAAACTTCTTCTGTTCGCACCGCCTCAAACCCCACCGCACCCATTCGCGCATCTACACTATCCGCCGCATATTCACGAATGTAAGGCTCTTCAAACACATTATTCAACCAGTCTAGCTGACGTAAGGTTTTCTGATTCCCGTCGAGAATTAATACTTGTCCACCAGCAACCAATATGCGAAAACATTCTTGAAGAATAGTTTGGGAAACTACAACTGGTGTTTCGTGGAAAAGTAAAGTAGCCGTCACTAAATCAAAGGAAGTATCGGGAAAACCAGTTTGTTCTGCGTTTCCATGTCGCCAGCTGATATCCAAACCAGCAGTTTTGGCTTTATCTTCCGCCCTTACTAGCATATAGGGTGATAAGTCCAAACCGATGACTTCAGCTTGGGGAAAAGCTTGTTTTAGCATCAAAGTTGTAGAACCTGTACCACAGCCTAAATCGAGTATGCGTCTGGGTTTGACTTTAACTGCATCAATTACAGCTTGACGCACCCAAGTTTCATTCGGTGGGATGACGTAGGCGGTAATGGGATCATAACTGACAGCAGCACCAGGATTTAGATATCCTTTTTTGATGCCGTGAAAGTTTTGGTTGATGTAGTACGCCGGTGTTGTCACATCATCACACCGGAACTTCTCGCTTTCTTTCTCCCAGTCGATACTTTTGGCGTAACGCTGCAATTTTTCTTCATCAATTAAAAATCGGACTACGGGCGATAAAAAGCTTTCCCAAATGGTGTTCTGACGTGTCTCCATAGGTTTGATTTCGGCTGATTCATGGTCTTTACAAATTGTAGTGTATTTAGCAAATGCCTGGATTTTTTGGCAGACTTAACTAGTGATGATTGCTGTTGACACTCAAATCCTTACGCATTACATTTGTAATACAGGTAATTTTGTAACTTAAACTTGTTAGCTGATTCTCTTCCACTTTTGATTCCTAATATTTTAGAAAAAAATGCCCTACGAAGAGTTAGAAATTAATACGCCAGCACCTGTTTTATCTTGGGCAAATCACCCTTTGGGTACAGAAGAAACCAAGATGGCTAAGAATGTGGCATCGCTACCTTTTGTATTTAAACACGTAGCATTAATGCCTGATGTTCACTTAGGAAAAGGTGCTTTAGTTGGTTCTGTAATTGCTACGAAAGAAGCCATTATTCCTGCTGCTGTGGGCGTAGATGTTGGCTGTGGTATGTGTGCAATCAAAACACCATTTACAGGTGATAAATTAGAAGGAAAACTCAAAAAAATTCGACTCGATATTGAAGCGGCCATTCCCACAGGTTTTAATGAAAATAAAGAGATAGAAAAAACTGTCACTAATTGGCAGCATTGGCGAGAGTTTCAAGACTTGCACCGTGGTGTGCAAGATTTACAAACTAAAGCAATGAAACAAATTGGTTCTCTAGGCGGGGGTAAAAGATTGCCCCTTACTGTAGTAATACAGTAATCAAAACTCGTCCAAATCGGTGGAAGCTGAGATTGCGAATACCGAGGGAAGCGGTAAAACGCCCCGTAGAGAGCAGAGGGACTTGGGCATCCTAGAATAAATTAGGATGAAGGTGTGCTCCGAACTATACCGAAGAGGAAGGTATAGAATCAAGCAGAAATGACTTGATCGATTGCGACTTTCATGTGTGATATTGTGATTCTATGGAATCTCACAATAACGGTCAATAAGAGTGCTTAGTAGAAGTCGAAATAGTATCGAACTCAGACTATGGAGACTTAACAAATTAAGCAAGCAATCAGTAACAAATTGAATCACTTCATTGAAGTTTGCCTAGATACAGAGAACCAAGTTTGGCTGATGTTACATTCCGGTTCGCGGAACATTGGCAATAATCTTGCCCAGTGTCATATCAATACAGCGAAAGAATTAGCAAAGATGGCAGATAATAATTTACCTGACCCTGATTTGGCTTATTTTGTAGCTGGTACACCAGAATTCCAAGCCTACTGGAATGATTTACAATGGGCGCAAGAATATGCACGTTTCAACCGTGATGTGATGATGGCACGTTTCCAACGCATCATTGAGAAACATCTAGCAGGAGGAAAGCCAACTAAACCTTTATTACAGGTAAATTGTCATCATAATTACGCTGAAAAAGAAGTACATTTTGGCGAAGATGTGTATGTTACTCGTAAAGGTGCGGTGCGTGCTGATAAAGAAGACTATGGAATTATTCCTGGTTCAATGGGAGCAAAATCTTTCATTGTCAAAGGTAAAGGAAATGCACATAGTTTCTGTTCTTGTTCTCATGGTGCGGGTCGTTTATTGTCGAGAAATAAAGCTAAAAATGTCTACACCCTCGATGATTTAATTGAGCAAACTAAGGGTGTAGAGTGCCGCAAAGATAAGGATGTTTTAGATGAAATTCCTGGTGCTTATAAGCCGATAGATGAAGTCATGAAAAATCAATCCGATTTGGTAGAAGTTGTAGCCACACTCAAGCAAGTTGTTTGTGTGAAAGGTTGATTTTCATGTTTGTAGTGAGGGCTAAAGCCCTCATTAATTTAAGAAGAAAAAAACTAAGGTACTGCAATCGGAATTAAAGCATTTTCCGGTAAATATTTTTTGTAGCATCCTTCATCAGCGAGGACTAAAACCAAGCGCAAAGGATAATCGGGAGGAACTTGTAAATCTGCCCAAGGTACTGCTAATTCTAAACAAGATTCTATAGCAACTTGAGCGCGACTGCTGCGGGGATGCCATTGATAATTTTCTCCAGCTTCCCTAAATTGTACTGATTGGGTGAGTAAGTTAATTTCTAAGTGATGATGATACAGGTAATTGAGGGGGCTGTATCTGGTACTTCTGCTAAAGGAATGGGGCTATTGTGCATTGTTCTATCTGGATAGAACCACAATAAATTCAACTCTGTGGGTATGTCCTTCCCTGGTGCAGAACCATTTTTAAAATCTAAGCGCAGGTAAAAATTCAGGTGATCAACTCCATACCAAAGACGCTGAATAGCACTGCTAACGTGCATTGTGCCTCTTGCGCCACCGATTTCTATGCGTCCGGCTTTGTTCCAGTCTTGCTCATCACCTCTACCATCAATTATGGGATGAATAAAACTTTGGGGTGAGTGGTCAACTTGTGCGGCGTGGACTTCCACTGGTTGTCTGAGATAGGGCGGTATTGGTTCATTTAAGGCTTTGTAGATACCGCATAGATGTTCGCGAAATAGTTGGTCGAAGATGGCATCTTGATTGGAGGAATGTCCTTCGCCGAACCACCAAAACCAGTCAGAACCTTCAGATGCGTATAACGCTTCCCACGCTTCAGGGTTATTTTCTTCTGTGGCTTCGGGGTGACTGGCTAGCATTTCTCTAGCTTGGGTGAGGTAGTCCCAAGCGCGGTTTTTGGCGGGGTCGCCAATCCAAGTGGTAAAGCTACCATCTACCCAAGAACCACTATGCAGTTGTTCTCCTGGGATGGTGGCTGTGGGGGGAATTTTTCAATGAATTCGGAGACGGTAACGAGTTTGATGTGGGGTTCGTTGCTTAAACTCTGATATAAAGCTTCTAGAAAGGGTTTACCGTCTTGGGGGTAATATTCCCAACAGTTTTCACCATCTAAGGCAATGGTAACTAACCAAGGCTGTTCGCTGGGACGTTCTCTTTGCATTTTAGCGATCGCCTGCAAATGTCCCACCAAGTCAGCAGCCGCTTGTTTAGCTGGCATTGCACTATAGGTAAAGCCAATTAAATCTGATAATCTATGATCACGGAAAACTATGGCTAAATCTCCTGCTGGAGTTGTCAGGCGGTAAGGCTTGTACATCAATTCTGGTTCTTTGACATTACCCGCCCCATCTCGATGAAAAAAGTGTCTCAGTGTCCAGCCGAGAACAGCTTCATCTGAGCAAATCCAATTAAATCCTTGTTTAATAATATACGGCAAAATTTCGGGGCTGACTGATTGTTCGGAAGGCCATAAACCTCTAGGTTCTTGCCCAAACCTATCTGTGTATAGCTCCCAAGCTTTACGTAAATGGCGGGGAATATCTTCACTCCACTGAAAGCGGTACTCTGGCAAAGTCATATTTGACACTGCAACTCTTCCAGAGTTGGTATCAGCCAGTAGGGGCAGAATGGGGTGTGTGTAGGGTGTGGTGGTGACTTCCAATTGCCCGGCGGCTTGCATCTTGCGGTGTTGAGGGATGATGCGGCTGAGGATGTCGCGCTGTTTAGAGTAAATGCGCTGGCGATCGCTTAACGTAAAATTACGTCCTTGCTGTAACCAAGCTGCAATTTCTGGATCATCCCAAAATAAGGGGTCTATCCATGATAAATTATGCCATGCCAGCAAATCACCATATTCAGCCAATCCCCAATTAGCTAAACACCAAGCCTGTCCCTGTTCTTGTCTTTGATAATACAACTGGGCGTAGCGGGGATGAGGGTCAATTAATGTATGGTGATTGGCATCGAAAAAGTGTTGAACGATAAATTCTTGTTGTGCCTGAGTTAGCTGTTCTGTTGGTGTTAAGCTGGCTGTCAGGTAAGGATCAAAGGCAGTACCAGCAATATAATCTTCTAGTTGCAAGATTAACGACGGTACTAAATTCACCGTTTGATGTAATTTAGGGTACTTTTCCAGAATTAACACCAAATCCAAATAATCTTTTGTGCCATGCAGACGTACCCAAGGCAGACGGTATTTCTGACTTGAAGACTCCGAAACGCCGTCGTTGGGAGATTTGTATAACGGCTGATGTTGATGCCAAATAAAGGCTACATAAAGTGGGTGAGACATGGGAACCGATTAAGGATTTGGGACTGGGTAATAATGATAAATTATGAATGATTTCAACTGCGTATTCATAATTCGTTCAAAACACAGTCCCATTTCCCTTGAGTTTTTGCCGTTAGAGGATTTGCTCAACCTCGGCAATTTCGGGAATCATTTCCCGCAGACGACGTTCCAGACCCATTCTCAATGTCATGGTAGAACTAGGACAAGAACCGCAAGCACCTTGCAGACGCAGTTTGACAATAGGCCCGTCGAGTTCCACAAGTTCCACATTGCCACCATCAGACATTAGATAAGGACGCATTTCATCCAAAACTTTTTCAACGTTTTCAACTGTTAATTCCATCGTGTGATACCTAGATAAGTTAACAATGGTGATAAGAGATTATGTTGTAGTGCTAAAGTCTACTACAAACCTATGCTCCAAAGTGTTATCTTTTGGACTTATTAAATCGATCCTAGATCCAATTGCGCCTAGATCGTCTTTATATCCAGAGTTTAGCGAATTCTTAACTATGCTGTGTGGGGGATGGTTGTGGTCTTGGGGTGTAAATTCTGAATTTAGGTGGCTCTTGTAGCGGTATTGTGGAAGGCGATCGCTGCTGACTCTAAAAATAAGTGCTTAGTCTAGCTAAGACGAGGGGTTATCGATGAATCGATTTCTGGAGTTTTTGCAGAAGTCACCCCAACCTTACGGTCGGGGCTACTTTTGCTACACCCCTTGCACTAAATAAATAATACCAGTATTAGCGATATTATGGTTGCCAAATTGGCAAAAATTCGTTTTTGGGTAAGTGCTTAATAATATTTTCGGAGTCTACCCTACTTTCAGTAAAGTAGTATACTTTACTCTGTGATTTTTGTGCTTAGTCGCAGATTTTCACTGACAATTAACAACTATGTAGATGTACTATGTCAAATCCTGTAATTACAGTTGGTATATTTCAAAAACAACATGACCCTCAAGTTTTTGCCGCAGGTCAAGTAATTTTCTCTCAGGGCGACTCTGGAGAATATATGTATGGCATTGCGGAGGGCGAGATAGAAATACTAGTCAATGGTAAGGTTGTAGAAACCATTAGCACTGGTGATGTTTTTGGTACTGGCGTACTAGTAGGTGTCAAAGAGAGAACTTATACTGCGATCGCCAAAACAAATTGTACGTTAGTCTATTTAGACGAAAAAAGATTTCTCTTTGCTGTTCAAGAAACACCTATGTTCGCCTTGATGGTGATTAAAAATTATTCAGAGCGTTTAAGTCGTTTGCAGCATTTGGTATGAATTGAGACTGGGGACTGGATATTGGGATCGGGGCAGGGGGCAGGGGAGATTTAAGCCAATGCCCGATGCCCAATGCCCAATGCCCTATTCCCAATGCCCAATGCCCATCATTTATTTCCACACAATAAGCCGAACTTAATTAACCCACGCTCATAGCCACGACGCATTAATCCTAGTGATAATGCCCCTTGAATTGTTGTCCAGCCGGCACGCAGTAAACCGAATATGGCTTGGGGAGTGATGGCGGAATCAATCACTACATTCCAAAAAGGGGCAACAGCTTGTGACCAGTCAGCCGTGCGGATGTTATTTAATGGTAGTTGACGCGCGATCGCTTCATACTCTGGTAAGGAAATCACATAGGGTAAACAGTAGACTTGATAAATATCTTCTAAGTGTTTTTGCTCATCTGCTGATAGGGGTAATTCCTCCGTAGAACGATGACACCAAGTCACCATAATTAATGTCCCGCCTGGTTTCAGCACCCGGTAGCACTCTTGCATAAACTTAGTTTTATCGGGCATATGTTCACCACTTTCCAGTGACCACACCAAGTCAAAAGTATTGTCATCAAAGGGCATAGCTTGAGCATCTGCCACTAAAAACTGACTTTTATCACTCAAATTCGCTTCTTGAGCGCGTTCTGTAGCTCTAGCGGCTTGTACTGGACTTAATGTAATACCTGTAGCTTGAGCATTAAACTTAGCTGCTAAGTATAAAGAACTACCACCAATCCCACAGCCCACATCTAAGATGTTTTCTGCCGTTTTTACCCCTGCCCAACTCAGCAATTCTTCAATCAAATCTATTTGTGCTTGGCGGCGGTCTTTTTTAGCCTTGCCATCTACACCGTAATAGCCGTGGTGCATATGTTCACCCCAGATTTGCTCCCACAGGCCAGAAGAGGTATCGTAAAATTGCTGAATTCGCTGGTAAAGTGTTGCACTCATGAATAAATCAGTGTTAAGACAAAACAGAAATGAAAAAAAATATATCCGTAGGCTACCATGTGGGCTTTTAATTAAATAAGAAAGTTTTCATTTTTTGGGAAATTAAAGTTCATCAACCATCTCAGGAAAAGTTAACTAACTCGTTGTATCTTCTCATACGATAATCCTTGCCAAATTACTTAAAATAACAATGGTGTTTTATGTTACTTAGATACAAGATTGCACGTAGGATGTTTTGAATTATTTATGACAGTTTCTCGCACTATTTGTTTAGGATTTCTGGCTGTCATCACCATCGGGGCTATTTTATTGATGATGCCTTTTTCCACTAGCAGTGGTAGCTGGAATGATCCCATTGTGGCATTATTTACTTCAACATCCGCAGTTTGTGTTACAGGTTTATCGGTAGTTGATCCTGGTACCTATTTTTCTTTTTGGGGACAGCTATTTATTGCCTTGTTAGCACAGATTGGTGGTTTGGGTTACATGACAACCACTACCTTTTTGATTTTATTAATTGGACGCAAGTTTGATTTAAGACAAAAAATCGCCATTCAACAAGCCCTAGATAGGCCGGGAATGAGTGGTAGTACGCAAGTTATCCGCTCAATTATTGCCACAACATTGATTTTTGAAATTACAGGGGTATTCTTACTTCTAATTGCATTTGTGCCTGAGTATGGCTGGAGTCAAGGGCTGTGGTTGGCAATTTTCCATAGTATTAATGCTTGGAATAATGCAGGTTTTAGCTTGTTTAAAGATAATCTCATTGGCTATCAGTCATCTGCCATAGTTGTATTTACAATTACTGGTTTAATTATCTTTGGCGGGATTGGTTATCAGGTCATTTTAGAAACCTATATTTGGTTGCGCGATCGCTTTCTTAAAAAAAAGGCAACTTTAGTTTTTTCTCTAGACTTTAAAGTCGCAACTAGCACAACTTTAATACTTTTGGTTTTAGGGACAATTGCCTTTTTATTTATAGAAATGAGAAACCCTGAAACTCTTGGGAATAAAAGTTTTGGCGACCAATTAATGCTAGCTTGGTTTCAATCAGTTACCCCTAGAACGGCTGGATTCAATACTATAGACAACGGCAAAATGACTACTGCGGGTCTATTTATTACAATTGCCCTAATGTTTATTGGTGCTAGTCCTGGGGGAACAGGTGGTGGGATTAAAACCACAACTGTCAGAGTATTAACAAGTTGTACTAAATCAATTTTGCAAGGAAAAGAAGAAGTATTATTATATGACCGCAAAATAGCAGTTTCTCTAATTTTAAAAGCTGTAGGCGTACTGGTAGGTTCGATCGCTACAGTAATTATCTCCACGATTCTGATAGCTCTGACAGATCCAGAACTAGATTTTATTCAAATTTTGTTTGAAGTCATGTCAGCATTTGCTACCGTTGGACTTTCCACAGGCATCACCAGTAGTGTTACTCCAGCAGCTAAAATCATTTTAATTATCACCATGTATATAGGTAGAGTAGGCGTTTTACTGCTGATGTCATCTATATTAGGAGACCCTAAACCTACCAGAATTCACTATCCCGAAGAAAATTTACTTGTGGGTTAGTTAAGGGTACGGGGTAATGAGGGGTAAAAATGTTGACTAATAACTCATACAGGGATTGATAATAAGGATTACATTGTGAATCTTTCATCGTTAGGCTTTTTTCGCTCTTTACGTAGAGATAACCACCAATTCGCCGTAATTGGTTTAGGTCGTTTCGGTCGTTCTGTTTGTTCAACACTGCATAAATTAGGCTATCAAGTGTTAGCAACAGATGTTGATGAAAAACGCGTCTGTGCAGCATTGACAGAAGATATAGTTGGTCATGCTCTCCAGTTAGATTCTACCGAAGCTGCTGCTTTAAAGGAAGCGGGAATCTTTGAGTTTGACACAGTAATTGTAGCGATTGGTAACTATGTTCAAGAAAGTATTATCACCACTTTAAATGTCAAAGAAGGTGGTGTACCTCATGTAATTGCTAAGGCTTCTAGTGAAGTTCACCACAAGTTGTTAAAACGTGTCGGTGCTGATCATGTGGTGTTTCCTGAATATGAAGCTGGTTGTGCTTTAGCAAGGACACTCACTAAACCATCTATCTTAGATAGATTTGACCTTGACCCAGATAACAGTATTGTCGAAGTCATTGTACCTGATGAATTTCACGGCAAGACTATTGCTGAACTCCAACTACGTAACCGCTATGGTTTAAATTTGCTAGCTGTGAGTAATGATGGCAAATTTCAAATTAATCCTGATCCCTATAAGCGTTTGGAACGGGGTTCAGCAATGGTAGTGATTGGTTGTAATAAAGATATCAATCGCTTACCGATTTAAAATCTCAACCTAATTCGTAATTCGTAATGGACTTCTCTCCGAGACGCTAACGCGTAGCTTGCTTCCACAAAGTGGTACGTCCCGCTACGCTAACGTAATTCGTAATTAGTGGTCTGTCTCATTTAATATAGGAATCCGATTTGATTTCTGAAAAAATCTAAGTATATGTAGGGTGTGTTAGGCGTAAGCCGTAACGCACCAAAGGCCTTGGTGGTAGGTGCGTTGCGCTGTCGCTAACACACCCTACGCATCTACGTATCTGTTCAAAAATCAAATATGAGTCCTATATGATGAGTTCGTAATTGAGATTTATCGCTTAAGTTAAGAGCTAAAGCCCAACTACAAACTTTAAGATTAATGCGACAGACCAGTAGAAACGGATACTTCAAGTCTTTATCAACTTTAAACTTTGCCGTTACCACCAGCTTGATCTGGTGTAGCAGCAGGTTGATCTGGTTGAGACACAGGCTGTTCTGATGAAACTGGTGTACCGCCAGAATTATCTGATTGACTTGGTTGTTGTGAATTAGATTCTGCGGTGTTGTTGGCGGGGTTTGTTGATGGCTGAGGACTAGATGCTTGTTGTTGTTGGAGTTTTTGTTGGGCAATTTTTTGCTCCACTTGCTGCATTAGTTGTTCAGCTTTTTGTGCTTGTTCAAGATTCCCTTGTTCACGGTATTGAGTATGGGCGCGTTTTAATGCACTACTGGCTTTTTTGAGTTCGCCTTGATTGTATAAAGTTACACCTAAGTTATAATAAGCTGAGGCATTTTTGGGGTCTTGGCGCACAGCTTGGTTATAAACGGCGATCGCTTCAGCTGTTTGACCTTGGAGTGCCATTAAACTACCCAAATTACTGTAAGCTGCACTGTTTTTGGGGTCTAGTTTCAAAACTTGCTGATAAGCGGCGATCGCTTCCTCCATTTTGCCAGATTCTTGCAGAGCGATCGCCAAGTTATGATAGGTGTTAGCATCGCTACTATCAAAATTAATCGCTTGTTCGTAAGCGGCGATCGCTTCTGGTAATTGCCCTTGTTCGTAAAGCAATAAACCCAAATTATACTGTGTTGCTGCCCTGGTTGGTTCTACTACCAAAGCTTGACGATAAGCTGTAATAGCAGCTTCTTTTTGTCCTTGACGCTGCAATGTCAGCCCCAGATTATAGTAAGCTTCCCCCAAACTAGGGTTAATTCTAATCGCCTCACTGTACTCTTGTACTGCCACATCCAAGCGATTTTGAATGAGAAATATATTACCAAGATAATTTCTCGCCATCCCCAGACTTGGATCTCGCCGTAATGCTTGACGGAAAGCAAATTCCGCACCAGGCCAATCACCACGGTTATAGCGTGTTACTCCCTGTTGATAAGCAATAGCAGCTTCTAAATCTTGAGAAATGGGCGTTTGCATTTGTGCCATTACCTGAGATGCAGGTAGATTCACAACTGTCGGTGCAACTAACATCACAGCAGCAGAAGCAACACAGAGAATTCCGAGTGATGGTTTTTGCCAACGAGAAGCGCGATCGCGAGGTATGGGAGACAAACCGCAGAACCACTGCCTAACAAGATTTCGTTTATACATAATGGAATCTCTGTACGAAGGTTTAAATCCTTATAAGTCAGAGTACCCACCACTACATGAAAAATTAAAAATCACCGAAGAAAAATTTGTGAAGGTGAGGGATTGGGTATTGGGGACTGGGGACTGGGGACTGGGGACTGGGGACTGGGATTTTTACACAGCACCGACTAAACGCCGCACCTCCGCTAACAGCACTCAGCACTCAGCACTCAGCACTCATCACTCAGCACTCATCACTCAGCACTCAGCACTCATCACTCCTTTCGCTTCTGGTAAAATCAACATGGCATCGCCGAAGGAATAGAAGCGATATCGAGAGGCGATCGCTTCTTTGTATATACTTAATAATCTTTGTCTGCCAATCAGCGCACTCACTAGCATTAATAGGCTAGAACGGGGTAAGTGAAAGTTTGTAATTAAACCTTCTACGACTTGCCATTGGTAGCCAGGATAAATAAATAGGTTTGTCTTGCCACAAAAGGGTTGTAAATCAGCAGAAGCGGCGGCGGCACCTTCTAAAGCACGAACTACTGTTGTACCTACAGCAATAATACGACCACCGTTTTGTTTAGTGGTACGGATTTTCTCTACTGTATCGGCGGGAACTTCAATCCATTCTTCGTGCATTTGGTGGCTGGTGACATCTTCTACTTCCACAGGGCGAAAAGTTCCCACACCTACGTGCAGTGTAATAAAAGCTTGGTGAATATTGCGATCGCCTAACTTGGCAATTAGTTCTGGGGTAAAGTGTAATCCAGCTGTGGGAGCTGCGATCGCTCCTGGCTGTTGGGCGTAAACTGTTTGATACTGCTCATCTGCGGCTTGGGAGGCTGTAATATAAGGCGGAAGCGGAATTTCTCCAAATTTATCTAGAATCTGCACCAAAGATTGATGTTCAGGCAAATCAAACTTTAGTAATCTTCCCCCTGTATCTTTGTCAGTTTCTAAAACCGTAGCTGTGAGTTGAGAATTGGGAAGTGACGCAAGACCTAATTCACTAGGTGTAAAAAATATTTTACTGCCCTTTTTAAAGCGTTTTCCAGGCTTGACTAAAGCTAACCAACTGTTATGTTGACGTTCTTCTAAAAGTAAAATTTCTACTTCTGCACCAGTTGACTTCCGCCCATACAATCGAGCAGGAATGACTTTAGTATCATTCATGATTAACAAATCACCAGGGCGCAGGATGTCTGGTAAATCACGAAAAATGTGATGTAATGGTGCTGTTGTACTACCCGTAGTCTGAGAATTGATTACTAACAACCGAGAACTATCTCTGGGAACAGCAGGATTTTGTGCAATCAGTTCTGGAGGTAGTTCATAATCATACCCAGCTAATGAAGAATCTAAGTTTGGCTCTTGATTTGTATCGTTTGTTCCTTGATTAGACATTTGATTGTGATTAACTAGTCATTAGTCATTAGTCATTAGTCATCAGTCATTAGGGAACAGGGAAAAGGGAACAAAATCTTTAATTTCAGATATTGGTATTGATTACTCCCCAGTACCCAGTCCCCAGTACCCAATCCCCAATCCCCAGTCCCCAATCCCCAATCCCTTGCCTAGACTACAAGAATTAGTGACAGATACACAACAAAATCAAAATTGGGTAAAACTCCCCATGCCAAAACGGGGGCATTTACCCTACCGGAAAGTGGGGGAATTAAAGAAGATAGAGATGTAGGATTGGCTTTGATCCAAAAGCACCATGATGGAATACTTGTATTATCTGGCAAATGCCAGCCTAACTCTCAGAGTTGTTCAACACCTGCACGCTAGACCTAGAATCCCCGTTGCTTTCGTCACCGTAATTCATCAAATAGATGGTTGGGTGGTTAGGATCAAACTAAAAGAGCAAATTTCGCCGCAAGACGATGGTGATATTCGGGCTTTCCTCAATGAATTGGGAATTACCTATGAACCACCAATGCGCGTGCAAATGGCACTTTGGAGTTTAGAAGCTGGGCAATGTCCTGTAGATGTGATGCGTCGCTATCAGGTAGCGATAGTTTCTCATGGCAGTCCTGAAAAAGAGGAAATTGAAGCTTTTCGACAACAGTTTGTTCGAGGATTGGGTTACTGTCCAGAAACTCTGGCTTAACACCCTATGTATCTAAAGACGTTACGTAATTTTTGGTAATTGGTCTTTGGTTGAGCGCGAATTTTCATTCATGACCAATTACCGAACATAGCGATTTTAGATTTTGGATTTGGGATTACTAACCTTTATTTAAGGATGATTCCCAAAGCCTATAGTAAAACTACTTAATCTTTAAGCTTCATCAATTACATCGAAAGCACCTGCAATATATTCTTGTAACTGGAATTGATAGCCTGCAACTGATGAGATCGCTAAGGCTGTTTGAGTTGCAGAGAAATTAAGATTTTTTTGTGATATTGGCTGACAACTGACAATCGCTACATCAAATCGACAAGAATAATTTGCTTTTTCAGGATATTTAGCTAAAAATAACCCCGCAGTGCGAGTTATTTTCGCTTGTTTTTTAGAATTTATGGCACTTTTGCCCCAGTTATCCCAATTACCACCGCTACGAGTTTTTACTTCTATAAAAGCTAGTGTCGATGTTAGCTCATTCTCTGTGGTATCAGGATATTGAGCGATGATGTCAATTTCTCCCCAACGACAAGAGAAGCGACGTTGTAAAATTAACCAGCCTGTAGATTGTAACCATTGAGTTACAAGTTCTTCTCCTATGTCGCCGATATCGGGATAATGTGATGAAGGAGGATTCACCATTGGCTAAGATATAGTTATGAATTCTAAGTTAAATGATGGGCTACGCCCCAGTGTAGCCGATCGCATATTAGCTTCTATACCCAATTTATGCCGTACTTACAACGGATTAGGGTGTCAAAAATATCGGCGCATTTTGGCTAGTATACTCAGTTTATTGCTGTGGGGAGTAGTGGGAATGACGACAATTGTCGGTTTTTCCCTTCCAGCTTCCGCATTGGAGTACAACAAAGAAATTTTAATTGAGGCTGATTTTTCCGGGCGTGATTTAACAGACTCTAGTTTTACCAAAGCAAATCTGCGTCAGAGTAACTTTAGTAACTCTAATTTAGAGGGTGTGAGTTTCTTTGCAGCCAATTTAGAATCGGCAAATATGGAAGGTGCAAACTTAACAAATGCCACCCTAGATTCAGCTCGTCTGATTAAAACTAACTTGACAAATGCAATTTTAGAAGGAGCATTTGCTGCTAACGCCAAATTTGATGGCGCAATTATTGACGGTGCAGATTTTACTGATGTGCTGTTGCGTCCAGATGAGGTCAAAAAATTGTGTAAGGTAGCTAAAGGGACTAACCCGACTACTGGGCGTGATACAAGAGATACTTTGTATTGTCCTTAAGTAAATTAGGGAACAGGTTTGAAAGTCGGCCGTTATCCTGAAATTTGATATTGAACAATAAATAACCCCAGTTTTCTCAATAAAACTGGGGTTACTTACTAGAAAACGAAGTGTTTAAAAAATTAACAGATGCTCAAACTCCTTTTACTGTTTGAAACCCCTATTCCCCATTCAGGTTCATAACGATTTATCTTTCGGTAAGTCCACGATAAATTGACTAGTTCCGTTAGTTGGTGGGGTTTGAGTCACCACTGGTTGTGGGTATGTGGGTGTAACTTCACCATTTTTGTTGGTTTGATTCCATAGAATCATTGACAGCAAACCATCAACTAAACCGTTGGTGCTGCCGTTGCTACCACCAACTAAGATATCAGGGATTAAACGGACATTGCGATCGCCAATAATCTGCATCAGTTGCATAGCTGTATAACCTTGTGTCCCCAAGGCTTCCACACCAGTACGGTAGGTTTCGGCTTTAGCGTTACCTGTGGCGCGAATCCCTTCAGCTTCCGCCATCGCCCGGAGTTTTGTAGACTCTGCTTCCCCAGTCGCTTGTTTAATATGCGCTTGAGCTTTGAGTTCTGCGATGTGAACGCTTTGCTCAGATTTCACCATTTCCTGTTGAATATCAGCTAAGGCTGTTTCCCGCACCAGTTGTTGGCGTTGGGTTTGCGCCATTTGCTGTACTTCGTAAGTCTTGCGTTCTTCTTCCGCAATCTTTCTGTCTGTTTGAGTCTGCATTAAGGATGCGGGTGGCTGAATATCTCCAATTAGGGTATCAATTGCCTGTACGTCATAAGCCCGTAAAGCGGCTTTAATATATT